>NZ_JBIVBI010000020.1:0-116824 GCF_044746005.1 Streptomyces sp. NPDC086766
CGAACGCAAGGCCGAACACTTCCTGGCCTTCACCGCCATCGCCTGCAGCCTCATCTGTTACCGCAGGCTCACCAAATGAGACGACGTCTAAGGGAGCACCCAGGTGACCACCCCTAGCCATCGGCCGTCGCAACGCCCAGCAGGCGCCAAGATGTGGATGCGCGTCTACACCGTCACCCGCAACGGCACCATGACCCCTTCGCGTGCCACCGTGACCGTCCCCCACGGATACGAGCCCGCAGGCGAGTTACTCAGCCCCCGGCTGCCGCCCTGCGCCTGCCCCCTCCACCGCCCGACAGGCCCCGCACAGTGAACGGCAGCCCGGATACGGCTGCCAGCGCGCAGGCGGTGGACGTCGACGGGATGCGGGACAGCATCCGCCGGCTTCTCGGGCCCCATGCCGGGATCCCGGAGACGCAGGAGTTGGCTGTGCTAACCGGCGTGCTGCGCGGCCACATCGAATCGATCACGCCGAGGATCGAGCAGGCTGCCCTGAAACTGCCCGCCGACGACGTGCCCCGGTACTGCGCACTCGCCTGCGTCGGCGAAGCCCGCAGGAAACTCACCACCACCGCCAGCCCCGGCCCGTCCGCAGCGGTGGCCTACGCCCGGAGGCTGGCCCGCTCACTCGCCGCCCTGTGCGACCACTGGGAGACCCTCGCGGGAGTGGTCATGTGCCTGGCCTGCGACCAACCCATCCGCGACAGCGAGGCATCGATGCCGTATGACCACATCAGCCCCTCCGGCGGCACAGCCCTCTCCGGAACCCTCCACACCCGCTGCGCCCACACCATCCGCCGCCACTGACCAGTCGGGCAGAACACCGGGGGGTGCCGTGGTGGCCCTTCGACTCAGGGCCGCAAGCCCCGACCCGCCGTCGCCCCGGCCGCAACGCACCGCCCCCGGCGGCCCCGGGGCGCTGCCTGGCGCTGCCCGGCTGGGACCTGGTCAGGGCTCGCTAGCTGCCCGCCCCAGGCCCCCACCCTGGACAGGTCGAACCTGAGGCGGGCACCCCACCCCCTCTCCATCCACTCCCCCAACCTGACGGGACCCCATCCGATGACCACCGTCCCCACCCGCGCCACGAGTGCCACGAGTGCCACCGCGCGGCTGGTGCCCTACATCACCAGCCGCGAAGGCGAACAGGCCGACCTGCTCGTATCCCTGCGTGGCAGTCTCGGCCCGGAAGGGCAGCTGAGGCTGGGCTACTGGGACGAAGTGCCCAGGGACCGTGACCTGCGCGGGGTGCTGTGGGGACGGTGCTCCCAGCAGATCGGCGTCGACGGGTGGCCTACCGGGCCGCCGCGGTGGCGGATGGTGCACCCCTCCCGCCAGCGCGAATGCATGGAGCAGCTTCGTTGCCAGGTCTGCGCACGGCCGGCCCGCACCCGCCACGGAGTCCTCTTCCTCGCCGGTCCGAATGAAGTGCACTCGGCGGATGCGGTGGTACGCACCGCGCAGCCACCCGTCTGCCCCGCCCATGCCCGGACGGCCGCCGAGCAGTGCCCCCACCTCGCCGGCCGGCCGACCGTGTTCCTCGCGCAGAGCGCACCGCTGTTCGGGGTGATCGGTACGCCGTATCAGTGGGGCGAGAGCGGACTGTGCGCACTCCCAGTCTCCGACGACGCACTGCCTTACGGGCACCCCGGACTGCGCTGGTTCCTCGCATCCCAGATGATCCGCCGCCTCCGCGCCTACAGCGTCCTCACCCTCGACGACCTCCCCAGCCCGTAGACCCGCCGGCGGCCGGCCACCCCCAGGCCGCCCGCACCTCCCCGCGATGCGTCCCCCGGCGTACGGGGAGGAGCGGGCCCCCCGGTGCCGGGCCACCACCCCACCCCACCCCCACCCGGCCCGGCACCGGGACCAGGCCTCCCCACAACCGGCCTTCCGGTACGGGCCCGTTCCCCCTGAACCGCCCACCACACCGGCGCCGACGGCCCAGCCGAGGCCCTTGCCGCGGCGGGCCGCAATTTGAGCCTGCCTGGTCGCCGGGAGCGGGTTTAAGCCCCGGCGACCAGGCAGCACCAACTCCCCGGCCCAGGCACGACCGGAGCGCGATCGGGCAGCGCGGCTTCCGGCCGCCCCTCACCCCGCCTCCGGCCCCGGGCCTCACCTGCTTCCAGAAGAAGGGGAGGCGACGTGCACCAGCTCGTTGCGGCACCGTTTGGAGGGCGTTTGGGCCCGTCCTGCGGTCGGGCAGCGCCTAAAAGCCAGAGCCGCCCATCCCATGGGCAACGGGGCTCCTCAACAGCGTTCCCGGGCGTACGCAGCGGCTGCTGTGGCGCATGTGGCGGAAGAACGGACGCCGGTCAGCGCGAGCGTCGGGGAGCAGGTACCGTCTGTGTCCAGATGCAGGGGACGAGGGGGATACGTGGCATCCCATGTGGTGTCGTATGAGCTCGATGCGGACACGGTAGTCCAGTTCGAGATTGAGCCGACGGACGAATGGCGGCAGGTCAGTACTGACCAGGTAGTGAGCAGGGTTGATGAGGCTGCGCGACCGGCGGTGGAGGCGGCACAGAGGGTGTTGGCGCAGATCGCTTCGCTGCGGCCGGCCGAGGTGGAAGTGACGTTCGGTATCAAGGTCAACGGCACGGCTAACTGGCTGGTGGCCAAGGCTGCGTCGGAGGCGAACTTCGGTGTGAAGCTCATCTGGCGTCCGGGCGCGGGTCGGGACGGGGACGAGGGCGATACGTCGGCATGACGGAGCGGCACCGGCCGGGTGAGCGCCCACTGTCGGATACGTGGGTGACGGCCATTCACCAGGCTGCGGATGCCGCGCGGCCATTGGGTTCGGGGGTTCTCATCGATGCCCGCCGAGTGCTGACTTGCGCTCATGTAGTCCATTCCAGCGGGCAGGTGCGGGGTGATCTCTGGATAGCCTTTCCTAAGGCTGAGGAGCTGATGCACCTGCGGCTGCGGGTCGAGCAGGTCGTGGCGCCTCCGGTTGCGCTACAAGAAGTCCAGGACGTGGCGGTCTTGGTTTTGGAGGAGGAGGTCGCGCTGGAGTATGCGGCGCGGCTACGGCGTCCGGCTGCAGGTGACCTGGTTGACAGCTCGTGGTGGTCGTTCGGCTTTCCTGATGGGGTGTTGGGTAACTCGGCGGCCGGGAGTGTGGGTGAGGCGCTCGGTTATGGGTGGGTGCGGCTGGATACCGAGTCGCGCTATCCGGTTCAACCTGGCTACAGCGGTGCGGCGCTGTGGTCGGCCGATTACGAGGCCGTGGTGGGCTTGGTGGGACAGGCCCGCAGTGGTTCGGGGGATGCCCGGGCGTTGACGCTGAGGGCGATTGACTCGGTGCTGCCGCACGAGAAACTCCGCCTGTTGACCGACTGGTCGGTGGAGGCGGCCGGGGATGCGGCATTGTCCTCGTGGGGGTGGACGCTTGCGGGGGATGCGGAGTCGGGGCGGCATTGGCGCCCGCGTGCGCGGGGGGTGAGTACGGATGCCGAGCGCGGATTCCGCTTTCGTGGCCGCAGCGCCGCGCTCAGCGCGGTGGTCGACTGGATGACCGCACAGGTACCGGACCGACGCCAAGTTCTGCTCGTGACGGGATCTCCCGGGGTGGGCAAGTCCGCAGTGTTGGGCCGCGTGGTGACTACCGCTGATGCGCAGATCGCCGCAGCGTTGCCTGCGGAGGATAGAGCGGTGCGGGCGCCGGTGGGGTCGGTGGCTTGCGCCGTCCACGCCCGCGACAAGACGGCGGTGGAAGTGGCACGTGAGATCGCCACTGCTGCCTCTGCCCCGTTGCCTGAAGTGGCCAAGGGGTTGCCGGACCTGCTGCGTGAGACGTTGGCAGCGGATGCGCGAGGCAGCTTTTGCGTGGTCATCGACGCCTTGGATGAGGCGACCGCACCGGAGCAGGCACGCCAGATCCTGCAAATGGCGATAGCCCTGGCGGAGACGTGCGCGGACTTGGACGTGCGGGTGGTGGTGGGCAGTCGCCGCGTCGACGATGCCGGGGATCTTCTGGCGCCCTTCGAGAGCGCCCTGCACGTCATTGATCTCGACCGGCCGGAGTTCTTTGCCCAGGAGGACCTCGTTGCCTACGCACTGGCGACTTTGCAGCTGGTCGGTGACGAGCGGGCCGACAGCCCCTACAACGACGCGCAGATCGCCACGACCGTGGCGGAGCGCATCGCTGGCATGGCCCAGGGCAACTTCCTCATTGCTGGTCTGGTCGCCCGCTCCCACGGCATGCATGACCGTGACGCCGTTGCGGTGGAGCAGCTGCGATACACCGCCACCGTGGAGGCGGCACTGCGGGACTATCTCTCCCGCCTACCCAGCCTCCAAGGGGTGTCGGCCGAAGATTTGCTGACCGCTTTAGCGTATGCGGAGTCCCCCGGGCTCACCCTCGTGTTGTGGCGGTGGGTGGTACACGCCATGACCGGGCGATGGGTGGATGAGCACCAGCTGTATGGCTTCGCGCGGTCGGCGGCTGCCAACTTCTTGGTCGAATCGAGCGGAGCAACGTCCCTGGCAGGCAGTTTCCGCCTGTTCCATCAGGCCTTGAACGAGGCCCTCCTCAGCCATCGAGCCACGTCAGCGACGTCGGTGCACGATGAGCGGGTCATTGCGCGCGCGTTGATGCGTGCGGCCGGCTCCCAGTGGGCTACTGCACCGAGCTACCTGCTGCGCTCGCTGCCGGGCCATGCGGCGCGCGGCGGCATCATCGACGAACTCCTCAACGACGATGCCTATCCCCTCCACGCCGATTTACGTCGGTTGGTGCCGGCTGCGAAGGCATCCCTGTCGACTACGGGGCGGGCTCGGGCTCGACTGTTGCGCAAGACGCCGCAGGCACTGGAGGCAGGCCCCAGGGAGCGGATCGCGTTGTTCACCGTCACTGAAGCACGGGAGCAGCTGGGACGGTCCTACAGGGACCGGCACGGCCCTGCTCCGTATCGAGCGGTGTGGGCGGTCGGTGCGCCGCATGCGGAGGACATCGTGCTGGAAGGACACACGGCCTGGATCAATGCGCTGTGTCCGGTTCCGGTGGGTGATCGGACGCTGCTAGCCAGCGCCAGCAACGACCACACCATCCGCCTATGGGACGTCGATACCGGAGAGCCCCTGCGCGTACTGGCCGGCCACACCGGGCCCGTCCGGGCGCTGGCCTGCCTCACCGATAGCGACCAAACGCTCCTGGCCAGCGCCGACACCGACCACACCATCCGCCTATGGGACGTCACTACCGGGCACAGTATGCGCGCCTTTGGTGTGCATGCCGCTTATATCAACGCCCTATGTCCGGTTCCGGTGGGTGATCGGACGCTGCTAGCCAGCGCCAGCAACGACCACACCATCCGTCTATGGGACGTCGACGCCGGAGAGCCCCTGCATGTACTGACGGGACATACTGGGCCCGTCCGGGCGCTGGCCTGCCTCACCGATAGCGACCAAACGCTCCTGGCCAGCGCCGGCACCGACCGCACCATCCGCCTGTGGGACCCCGCTTCCGGGCGCGGTGTGCAGATCCTTGACACAGGCACCGCTTGGATTAACGCCCTGTGCCCCGTGGCTGTGGGCCAGCAGACGCTGCTGGCTACTGCGGGCAATGACCAAGTGATCCGCCTGTGGGACCCGCAGAAGGGCTCCATCGTGCACACGATCGCGCAGCACACGGACTGGGTGCGTGCGCTGACCTCGTTTCCTGTGGGTGGGCGCACTCTGGTGGCCAGCGGCGGTCACGACACTGCGGTGCGCTTGTGGGACAGCCGCAGCTGCCAGATTGTGCACGGATTCGACGGCCACACCGACTGGGTCACCAGCATATGCGTGCTTGCAGGGGCGGAACACACCCTGCTGGCCAGCGCGGGCAACGACAGCGCAATCCGCCTGTGGGATGCCCAAGCCGGCCCCCCAATGCCCGCCGTCGACCAGGTGGGAGCGGTCACCGCCGTATGCGCCATCCCCAACGACGCCCATCCCTTGCTGGCCTCGGCAGAAAACAACGATCTCGTACGCGTGCGCGACGTCACCACCGGTGCCGTCGTCACAGTGCTGGAAGACCGGGTGCGCTCAATGTGTGCGCTGGACATAGGCAGCCAGCCCCATCTCGCTACCGGCAGTGACGACTTCCGCATCCGCGTATGGAACCCAGCAAGCGGAAAACTCTTGCGGACCCTGACCGGCCACGACGACACCGTCACAGCGCTGTGCCCCGTGACGGTACTCGGACGCACGCTGCTGGCCAGCGCCAGCAACGACCACACCATCCGGTTGTGGGATCCCGCCACCCAGGGGCGCTATGAGACACAAGTCCCCTGGGAGAGCCCTGTCCTGGCTATGGACACCATCATGGTCAACGGCCAACAGCTCCTGGCCGTCGGTTTGGAGGACGGCAGCATCGGCCTGTGGGATGCCCACCGCCAGCACCGGCGGAACGTGTGGGAGGGGCATGCCGAAGCCGTAACGGCCCTGACTGCCGTACATGCGCAGGGACAGACACTGCTCGCCAGCGCCGGCGACGACCGCACCATCCAGCTGTGGGACCCCCGCACGGGTGAGCCAATCCACCGCTTCAACGGACACACCGACAAGATCACCACCTTGGTCACAGTAACCCTGGGCCAGCGGACCCAGCTCGCCTCAGCCAGCGACGATCGCACCGTGCGCGTATGGGACCCGCAAGGGCAGCGCGCGGTGATGACGGTAGCGGTGCACTCTCCCGCAGGGGCCATCGCGGACTGTGGTGATCTCGTCGTGGTAGGACTCACCGATGGCCTTCTGGCCCTTTCTCTTGAGTGAGGTGCCTGTCGTGCCAGCACGCGTGAGAGCGTGGACCATTCCGAGGCAATGCCGCAGATCCGCGACAACACCGTTGGCCCGCCATGGTGTTATGGAAAGCGGAAGCGGCCTGAGGGCACGTACCCGTAGGGTCGCAGCGCCCAAGGTCCGGCAGGTCCCGCAACGCGAGGCATGGCGCGAATCGGTAGAAACGAGCGGCGGCAGTGCCGACACAGAGTGCCAGGCACAGCGAGCAGTAGCCCACTGGCAGAAACGACGCCAACCGCAGGGGATGCGAAGGGGGCACGGCCGAAGCGCATGACCAAAAACATCGATGCCCTGTATGAGACATTCCGGCTCGTACTGGACCTTTCCCAGCCCGTGGCACGCCTTGAACAGTTCGGTCTTGACCCGGCTGACATTGACGAGCTTCGTTTCCGCCACACCCACCAAAAGGAGGTGGACGCGCAGCTGGCACGGATGCAGGTGCACGCCTTCTCCCCACACACCACCTGGTACGCCGGACCACACGCCACCGACACCTACTGGCCGGCGCTCGTCACCCAGCTGAATCCAGGCACAACCCACAGTTCAGCGTTTGCTGACCTCGATGCTGGCTCCTCGCGTGTCGTAGCCCACCTGTCCCACCCGAAGGAGCCGTCCTTCTCCACACGCGGCATGGTCCTGACCTACCCGCAGTCCGGGACGACGACGAACATCGCGGCAGTGATCGCTAAGGCAGCCGACCGGGGTTACCGGCTATTCATCGTCTTGTCCGGCCTTCACAATGCGCTGCGCCAACAGATCCAGCAGCGGCTGAAACAACAGCTCATTCAGCCTCATCCCTCACGTTGGCTGGAACTGACCACTACCGAGCAGGATTTCCAACCACTGCCGGGAAATCCAGCCAGCATACTAAACGCCCACAGCGCCCCGGTGTTGTGTGTAGTGAAAAAGAACGCAACGGTGTTGCGCAGGCTGGTCGACTGGCTTACTTGCACGTCAGACCTTCTGCACGAATTTCCTGCGCTGGTCATCGATACGGAGGCCAATCAGCCTTCTGTGACGTCAACCAGCATCACCCCGCGTGTCCGCGGCATTCTGCGGACTCTTCCGCGAGTCGCATACGTGGGATACGTCAGCACTCCCCTCAATGGACTCCTGCTTGAGCCGGGCGCTGCAGATCTCTTCCCCAAGGACTTCATCGTCGCTCTGCCGCGGCCTGGCCACTACACGGGCCCCGAGGTCCTCTTCGGTCGCTATGCGCGTGAGGAGGACGACTCAGAACTGGCCGATGACGGCTACGACATGATCCGGTCGATCCCTGAATCGGAGGTACCGCAGCTACGGCCCATGTCCCGGGCGGAAGTGCAGGACTTCGCTCCCCAGCTGCCGGCCAGCTTGTATCAGGCTGTGGAGTACTTCTGGATGGTCGCGGCTGCTCGCACAGTCCGCGGCAGCGGCAGCCCGCAGAACACGATGCTGATCCACACCAGTGTCAACACCACCGTGCACAGTAGCTTCCTGGCCCCTTTGCGAGCGCTGCGCACACGCACGGCCCAGCTGCTGTCGACCCCGTCCTACCTCGCCCACCTGCGTCAGATATGGCAGCAGGAAACGCAGCGGGTCGCGGCCGAAGACTTCGGTGAGGAGACAGTCAGCTTTGACCAACTGCTCGCGCACCTGCCCACGGTGCTGCAGGACTGCCGTATCATCACCGACACCAGCAGCAATGATCACCTCGGCGAATCCGGTCCCCTCACCGCCATCGTGGTAGGCGGCACACCACTAACCCGCGGGGGTTTGGCACTTGAGGGAATGTCGGTGGGGTATTACGTCACTGCCGTCTCCGCTTACGACACCCTGCAACAGATGGAACGATGGTTCGGTATCCGCACCGGCTACGCCGACCTGCCACGGATCTGGATGACCGAAGAACTGGCCGCTTGGTGGAGCGAAATCGTTGATGCCGAGACGGAACTACGACTCCAACTGGAGCGTGCGATCGGGGACGATATCACTCCGCTCAGCCTCGCCACGCGCGTGCGCTCTCATCCCAAGTTGCGCATCATCAAGGCAGCGAAGCAGGGCCAGCCGCTGCCGTCCATCTCCTACGGCGGCCGACGAGTGCAAACCCGCTACTTTCACACCAACGCCGACTGGCTGAACGCCAACCTCGAGGCGGCACGCACCCTCATTACTGCCTCAACCTTCCAAGCTGCCCACATCCAGGCATGCCCCGATCTTGGCCGCTACGTCTTTTTCAACCTGCCTAGCGACCTGATCATCGACTTTCTCGCCACCTACCACTTCCACGAAAAGTCACCCGAAACCGACCCCGGTCTCCTGATCGACTACATCCGCAAGCGCAACGCCAGAGCCCACTCGCTGCGGCAGTGGAACGTAGCCATCCTCGGGAAGCCAGCCGGAACCGGCGACGATACCCTGACCTTCGCCGACCACATCACGGTCGGTCGAATCATCCGCTCCCAACTCAACGTTGCTTCGCCGCAGGCTGACTTCGCCGATATCAAGACGCTGATGGGCCCGCGGGACGCCGCCGTCGACCTTGCCGGCGACACCGGTTACCCCCACCAACAGGCCATAGCAGAGGCGCGACGTGCGCAGCTACCCGACACCGGCCTGCTCGCCCTGTATCCCATCGACAAAACCTCCGCACCCGGACCAGGACGGGCGCAGCGGGCCCCCCTGAACGCCGAAGAACACGTCATCGGCGTCGGCATCATCTTCCCCGAGCCCCTCACTACCGACTCCATCGTTTAGTTGCCCCAGTAGCTGCGCGCCGGTGAACGCGCTTCTGGTCCTAATGCTGGGTGTCAGCCTGATACGGGAGCTCCAGAAGGGGCTACTGCCGTGCGACATCCACGCATGAGCTGATCTGCTGCGATCCCGCGCACCTGCGCACAGCCGGCCCGCACCCGCCACGGCGTTTTTCCCTTTTTTAGCCGACCCGAGGGAAGTGCACTCGGCGGGACGCGGCGGTGCGCACCGCGCAACCACCCCCTGCCCCGCACACGCGCGGACAGCCGCAGAGCAGTGCCCACACCTCAAGGGCCAGCCGATCGTGTTCCTCGCGTGGAATCTCCGCTGCGCTACGAGCCCTGATTGGGGCTGCTCACCGATCTCGCCGACGACGAATATTGAACCAGCATCCAGACCTGGTCCTACACCGCTTATCATCATCTGCTGATCATCATCGCTCGAGGTGACATGGCAGAAATGGGGGACGAGCGGTGTACGTGTCCGAAGTATTGGTGGAGAGGTTCCGGTCGTGCGAGCGGGTACGGATTCCGCTGCGGCCGGAAGTGACCATCCTCGTGGGGGAGAACAACGCGGGCAAGTCCAGCGTGATCGATGTGATGCGTCTGCTCACGGATCCTCTGGACGGACGCCGGGTGCGCTATTTCGAAGAAGCCGACGTCCTCAAGTCCGCTGCCGAACTGGGCTGCCCCAGCCTGCAGATGGAGGTGGCCAGCATCGGCCCACAGCAGAGCGGTGCGTATCTGGAGGCGCTGCTGCCTGAGGGGTCTCCCGAGAGCCGTACCGCGCGATGGCAGGTTTCCTGGACACCACCGCAGACGGGCGGGCGACGCGGGAGCACCGTCTGGGCGCAGGGCGCCGGCCTTCCGGTCACGGGCGAGCCTCCCGCGCGCGGTGGTGTGCGGCATGTCTACCTGCCAGCATTGCGCGACGCGGAGCGGGAGTTGGCCTCGGCCGGCGGGGACCGGGTGCGGATGATCCTTCGCGGGCTGCTGGGGGACGACGAGCAGGTTGATGCCTTCGTGGAACGGATTGGCACCGAACTGAAGAAGGTGGCCGCGGATCCAGACGTGGTCCGAGTCAGCGAGAAGATCAATGAGCCGCTGCGGGACCTGACGGTCGGTGCGCATCCCCAAATGAGTGAACTGGCCCTGGCCGAACCCACGTTCGCGTCGATCGCACGGTCCCTGCGTGTGCTGTTGGGCGATGTCTCCGCGCAGCCGTTTCCGCTGTCGGCGTCGGGGCTGGGCTACGCCAACACCCTGTTCATCGCCACGGTGATGGCGGAGCTAGATGCGGCGGCCGAGGCCGACCTGACCGTGCTGCTGGTCGAGGAGCCCGAGGCACACCTGCATCCGCAACTGCAGACCTTGCTGCTGCGGTATCTGCAGCAGCGGGCGCGGGCCTCGCGACGCCGGCCTGTCGACGACCCGGCTCAGCCGGCCGGGCATCTGCAGGTGGTGGTCACCACCCACTCCCCCATCCTGTCGGCCGCGGCCAGCGTGGAAGACCTGGTAGTCATGGCGCGCTGTCCGGGCGAGCTGTCGGACGGCTGGCAGGCGCGGCCGCTGCCCATCCCTCGGCTGCAGTTGAACCCGGACCGGGTGCGGCATCTGGACCGCTACCTGGACGCCACAAAGAGTGCCCTGCTGTTCTCCTCACGTGCGATCCTGGTGGAGGGCATTTCCGAGCTTCTGCTGCTTCCAGCCCTGGCCGAGCGCGTCCTCGCCGCCGACGAGGACGCCGACGCGCCAGCGAAGCGGGAGGCGTTCGAGGCGGTGGAACGGTTCTTCGGCACCACGCGGGTGATCGTGGACGGTGTCGGGTTCGAGGTCTATCTGCGGGTGCTGCTGGCACCCGTCGACGGCATCTGTCTGGGACGGCGGGTGGCACTGATCACCGACACGGACGTGGCCCCCGGGGAACCGGAACCGGCACGGCTTCAGTCCCTGCGGGAGCTGCCGCGTCGCTGGCATTCTCCCGGCGCACTGCACCTGGCCGCGGCGCCCCGGACGCTGGAGCCTGCCCTGTGGTCGGACGACAACATCACCGCCCTGCGGGCGGCGTTCATCCGCTGCGCGCCGCGCTCGGAAGCGCGCTGGGAGCAGGTCGCCCAGGCGGACAATCCCGCTCTGGCATTCGGGGAGCTGTTCGTCCCGAAGACCAGCCGGACGGTTACCGGAGCGGACGGAGAGCTCGCGAAGGGGACACCGATCTCCAAGGGGGAGTTCGCACAACAGCTCGCCGACGTACTCGCCGATCGAACGGTGCCGTTCACCGTGCCCACCTATCTCGCGAACGCCATCGGCTTCATCACCGCTCCCGACGCCGAGACCCCTGCGGTGGGCACGCCATGACCATTCCGGAGCAGAAGACTGCGGTGCGTGCGGCCGCCGAGACGCAGCAGCAGGACGCCGTGGCCGTAGCTGCACCTGCCTTCGTGCCCGCCTGCCCAGGCGCGGGCAAGACGTATGTGATCACCAGCCGGCATCTGCAGTCGTCCAGGCGGCTGCTGCGCAAGGGCCGGGCCCTGATCTCGTTCACGCGGGTGGCGCGGGATCAGATGGCCCGCCGCTGCCGCCAGGCGGGCCGCGCCGACCTGGTCCAGGCGCCGCACTTCATCGGCACGCTCGACTCGTTCTTGTGGGAGTTCCTGGTCAAGCCGCGGCGAAAGCCCGATCCAGTACCCCGCCTGCTGGAGTCATGGGCGAACATTAAGGCCCTGGTGGAAGGCATGGACCGGGAGATCCCCCTGCACCGCTTCCCCATGACTCTGGACCCCTCGCACAACTCGGCGCACGGGTTGGTTGCCTGGGACAAGCTCGACTACGACACCCGCCAGCTCATCGACGGCAGCTCCTACCACCGCACGGTGTGGGAGGAGAAGATCCTCGCCACCCGCAAGTCGTGGTGCGAGCAGGGGTACTTCACCGGCCACGAAGTGCGGGCAGTGGCCCTGTGGAACCTGCGCAACGCCGAGGTCGCCGCAGGGCTGTTGCCCCCGCTGCGGTCCCGGTTCGCGGAAATCATCGTCGACGAGGCGCAGGATTGCTCCGCCGCCGACCTGGCGATCCTTCAACTGCTGCACGATGCCGGACTGCCGCTGGTCCTCGTCGGTGACCCGGACCAGGCCATCTATGCCTGGCGGGGCGCCGAGCCCCAGGCGCTTGGGGCCTTCGCGGCCCGCCTGTCCCCCACCCCGCACCGCCTGACCGGCAACTGGCGCAGCTCCCCTGTCATCTGCCAACTGGCGGCCACCCTGCGCACGGGGCAGCGCCCTCCGGACACGTCCGTAGTGCGCGACGACGACGTCCCCGTCCTGCTGCTGCCCACCCAGTTCGCCGCTGCTGGCAGCCGCCACCTGCACTCCCCGACCAGCACCGGCATCGTCGACGCCTTCCGGGCGCTGACCGAGGAGTACGCCGTTCCGGCAGAGAACTGCCTGGTGACCGCATACAAGTACGCCACCTTGCCAGGAGTCACCCGAGAGAAGCCCAACACCAACATGATCACCAGCCTGGCCTGGGCCCGCACCGTCGCCCACACCCCGGGCGCCTCCGGCGACGACCTCGCCCGCGCCTGCGCGATCGCCGTGCGTGTCCTATTCGGCTACTGGTACCCGGGCCAAGCTGGCGGCCCCGACCGCATCGTGGCTGCCCACCGCCTCGCGGCCGGCCAGGTCAACCGCACGGCCTTCGCGTTCCTGCACAGCCTGCCCGCGCCCCACAAGGAATGGGGTCCGCAGGTGTGGCAGGCCATGAAGGCCTGGCCTGCTCTGCCCGGGGCCGCTCCGCAGAACGGAAAGGGCCGGCCTGCTGGAAAACCCACCCTGTCCCGCCCCCAACCAGCCACCGGCATGCGCACCAATATCGTCCACCAGCTCAAGGGCGACGAAGCGGACGGCGTCCTGCTGTTGCTGCCCGATGCCGGAAGCGTCCAGCGCTGGGCCACCGCGGACCCGGCCACCGACGAGGTGCTGCGCGTCTGGTACGTCGCCGTCACCCGCGCCCGCCGCCTGGCCGCCGTCGCCGTGCCCGAACAGGAGACCGATGCGCTGGCCCGGCTGCTGGCCAGCCACCAGGTACCGGTCCGCGTCGCATGAGTCCTGGTGCTGTCGGTCCCCTCCCACGGCGGGGACCATGGTGGGATCGTTGTGGTGTCGATCACGCACTGGCGTTTTTCTCCAGGTCAGGAGGGATCGAGTGCGTGAGATACCAAGATCATTGCTGGGCTGATTGCGGGGTGAGCGGGGCGGACTCGGCCCAACGGCCGCGGGGACAACACAGGCCCTGCTCAAGGCGGGGCGTGGCATCCCACCCAGGAGGTGCTGCCGGCGAGAGTGTCGCCCAGCCGGGTCAGCGTGTGACGCTGATGAGAGGTCCGACAACTGCTGATCGTTCTGCTGTCGCTCACCGCGGTGTACGGGAAGAAGCCCGCTCGGCGCCGGGCGGCGGCGGACATGGTCCGCACCCTGTGATTCACCGGCGGCGGGCCCAACGACCAGCCCCCGACCCCCGACCAACGCGCGTGATGGCTGGCACACGGCGCCGGGCAGTCGATCGCCCGGCGCCGTGCTGGTGGCCGACTCCACGGGAAGGTGCCCGCTGTTCAGGCGTCGGGGCCGCCCCACCCGTACTCCGCGACGTACTCGGCGAACGCCTCGTCGTCGAAATCCACGGGCAGCAGCTCTGGCTGAAAGAGGTCGCTGTCCGGGTCGAGGGCTTCGGAGTGCGCCATCAGCTGGACCAGGAAAGTCTGCGCGGCCTCCAGGGCCTGCGGGTCGTCGAGCCACATCCCGAACTCCAGACTGCTCCTGGACCGGTGAGTTGCATTCGCGCTGCCCACCCAGAGCCGTTCCGGGCGGAAGCCGAAGACATCGGCGACGCCGCCCAGGGCATCCTCGTCGTGCCACCACATCTCGCCGAGCAACATGATCTTTGTGTGGAGGAAGGGCACCATGTCCCCCTTGGGCTGGCGGCGGAACCCGATGGTCCGCAGTGGCGGGATCACCGGGCCGGGCATCGGTGAGCCCGGCCCCAGCACCTTGGCGCGGTCGTTCTCCCGCCAGTCCAGGCCGGTCAACTCGGCGAAGGCACTGGCCAGTATTCCGTTGTCGCCGTCGGCAAACGGCTTGAGCTTGCCCAGCTTCTCCAGGTCGCGTTTGCTGCGCCCCTGCTTGGAGACGACCACGCAGGTGTGGGAGAAGCGCGCGAGACAGGCGGCCAGCTCCGGATCGTCGAGCCAGAGAAACGCGCCCAGCGCCACCGGCCCCATGCTCCGGAACCCCGGCGTGCGCCGCTTCTCGTCCAGGAAGCCTTCCATCCCGTCCACCAGCCCCTTCAGCACGTTCCTGCCGAAGTAGCCGTGGTGTCCGTCCTGCCGGACGAACTCCTGGTCGAACGTTGCGGGAAACTCTGGACCGGCCTCGTTCATCGCTTTCCCCTCCCCAAGTGGTCTGGATACTCAACCATGGGGATGACCGGCGGGCCGGAGCGCCTGTCCTACAGCACCTTGACCAGGGCGTTCTCCTCCCAGCCGTCGCCCTCCTCGAAGTAGCCCCTCCATGGCGGCGCTGTTCTCGACCCATCCGCCCTGCTTGGCGATGACCTTCCGGTCGTTGCCGTCGCGCTTGGAGCTGGTGGCCAGCCCGCGGCTCGGGGAGTGCCCGGTCGGCCGGAAGTCCAGCTCGGCCCACCTGCCCAGCCGGGTGATGACGTCGCCGATGGTCTCCGGGTCGAGCCCGCCGCCCATGACGGTGTGCCAGCGGTTATGCAACGGCTTGTAGGCGAAGTCGTCGGGGTCGGTCAGGCCGGCCGACTCCTTCCAGGCCCGCCACGCGCGCACCGGGCAGCTGCTCGGCCGGGAGCCGAACGGCACCTTCACCTTGCGCGGCTTGATCTTCGATACCCAGACGTCGACCTCCGTGCCGTGCTCGGTGACAACGAAGTCGCGCACCCGCAGGAAGGCGACCTCGTGCTCGCGCCCGGCGATGGCGAACGCGGTCAGCCCGATGGAGCGGTCGCGGATGCCCAGCCGGTTGTCCGGCGCGGCGATGACGGCAGCGGGCAGGTGCTCGGCGAGGACCAGGGCGCGGTCGCGGATGCCGGTGAGGTTGTCCGGGCAGGCGGCGCTGATCTTCACCAGGTGCTCGACGAGCAGCGGCGGGGCCTGGCCCCGACCGCGGGTCTCCCCGTTATCCTCCATCTCCTTCACAACTGCTTGAGCCGGTTGCGGGCGAGCCGGGCGACGCCGTCCTCCAGCCGCACGCCATGCTCCGCGCGCGCGGTCACCACGGTGCCGGAGATCCGGCGGTCGATGGTCGACGGCGCGGTGCAGCACGTCCCCTTCCTCCCGCCGGGCTGGGTCCCCAGCCACTCGACGAACATCACCAGCGTGCCCGGGGTGACGGCGAGCTCCGGCACCCCAGAGTCGGCGCAGAACTTCGTCCAGCTCACCCAATCCTGCGCGTAGCTTCGGCGGGTGCTTGACGGGCGGCCGTCAGCGACCGTGCGCACAGCCTGGCGGTCGATGTGGTCGAGCGCGGCCCGGGTCGCGGTGTCGTACTCCTCCGGTCGGGCTGGCGCTGCCGGAGTGACGACCGATTCAACCGTGTTCTGCCCATCTGGCATGAGAAAGCCCTTTTACCGGATTTAAGCACTTTCACGGACCCGAGCATGTATCCGTGGTCCATGGGCTGCCCGGCGGTCCCCTCCGAATTTGGTCCGTGATTTCGCGGGGGAGGACCCCCTCTTTTTTTCACTACTCCGTGCGCTACAACCCCTTAGTACGAGATGGAGTGTTCACTGTGTCCACCGAAGCCGTCCCGACAGCCACCCCGCCCGGGCCCCTCCTCACCGACCGGGCCGCCGAGCAGCGAGCCGCCGACCGGGAACTGTTCGCGCGGCTCAAGGCCGACGAGTTCAGGGAGAGCCCTCACCTCACCATGCTCCGGGATCGGCTCTGGCGGTACGGATGGAACGTGCTACGGGCCTGGATGAAGGACGGCTCGATCATCGCCCGGTGCCGGGAGCGCCACGTCCGCTTCCCGGCGCCGTACACCGAGGTCGAGGAGATCATGCGTCGGGCGGACGTACGCGAGGACATCGCGATCGACTGCCTGGCCAAGGCGATCCCCTTCTACCTGGAGCGCTGCCTGCCCCAGTGGGACCCCGAGGGCGGCAGAAATCTGACCAGTTTCTTCATGCACATCACTCTGCCCTTCTTCCGGAGCGCCTACCGCCAGTGGGCAACCGGCCACCGGCGACGCCTGCGCGAGGTCCTGGGCGAATCGATCGCGGTGTACAACGCCGACTGGGACATGTGGGACCTCATCCCCCCGCCCGGTCCCGAAGAACGGACCGTACTGCGGGAAAGCCTGAGCATCATTCTGGCGAAGGCGTCGATGGAGGAGCGGGCGGTCTGCGAAGCGATGCTCACCAGCGGGGGCACCCAGGAAGAGATCGCGCAGACGCTCGGAACCACACGAAAGACGGTCGAGCGGCGCCTGAGCCGGGTCCGGGGCCGTGCCCGGAAGCTCGCGGCAGCCGGCCTCATCGTTGTCCCCTCGGTCAGCACGGCGGTGACCCGGTGAACGGCCCCCTCGACCTGCGCGTCCTTGTCCTTCTCCTCGTCGGAGCATTTGTCGTATACATCGCGTACCTTCACCCGGCTGCCGGCGCCGCCCTGCTGGTGGGCGTGGGTGTGGTGACACTCCTCTACATGCTGCTGGGACCGGGCAGCGGCGGGCCGCCGTCTGACTGACCCCGCCGCCCCCATATGTAGCGGAGACGGCCCGGGGCCGAGAACCCGCTGGAGACCACAGCGCACCGGACGGCCCGGTGTGGTCCCGCCACCTACCGGCCCAGCGGTACAATGGAGTTGAGCAGTCGCAGGATAATACCGGTGAAAATCCGGAACTTCACAACGGTGAACCTCCCTGGCCGGAGAAGTCCGAGGACCTGCCTGCCCGAACGAACCCGGCACGTCGCCGGGTCCTTCGGCAGGGCACCCGGGACACCACGCATGCTGGCCTGATGCCCAACTCGAAAAGAGTTGGGCATCGTTGCTGTCGGACTCCTGCTTTCCCCGCCGGAAGGTTGGAGCCGCGCCCGCGGACTCCTCGGCCAGGGTCCGAATGGACCCGCGAGCGAGAGACCGACTCTTGACTGTGAACATCGACCCTCTCGGCGGCGTCCTGCTGGTGGGCGCTTGTGTCGTGGGTTACTTCGTCCATAAGCACACGACCCGACAGGACAGCGCGGGCAAGGGTGACATCGTCGGCGCCATCGTGGCTGCCGCCTCGGTGTTGACCGCGCTGGTGCTCATCTTCGGCGGGGACCACACACCTCCTCCGACTTCGGCACCGAACGGGAGCGGGATCGCCCCGTCGGCGCCAGCATCACCGCCCACGGCGGGGCACTGATCGGCGGTGCCTCCTCGTGCCTGTACGCGTGCGTGCATCGGGGGTCCAGAAACTCGGCCGTCTCCCAGGCCGGCCCGCTCCCGTGCGCGACAATCGCGGCGTGCAGACGTCGAAGATTCCCTCGGTCCGCGCGCTCGACCAGTTCCTCGACGGCCTGGGAGCCGGAGCGACCCGTCGGCGTCAGCTGTACATGATGCGCGGGAGCTGGAGCGGGCGCTGGACCGGGGGACGCTGCCGGTCAGGGCCCGGCGCAGCCTGCGGCGGCTCCTGGAGGAAGAGACACTCGCCCCGTACGTCCGGATCGAGGGTCTCCCGCAGCGGTCCGCGACAGCGAGTCGACGACCAAGCACACCCCGCCGGGCAGGCGCATCATTCAACGCCACCACTGGGGGTGGGTGGATGAGGATGCGGGGTGCCCGCTCGCAGGCTCGGGCTGCGGTGTCGTGTGGGCGAGGGCGGGGTGCGTGACCTCGGATCGGGCGGGGTGGCCGCAGGGCAGGCGTTGACTACTACCCCAACCGGTCCACGACTGCTGCCCATTTCTCCCGGACAGAGCCATCGGAGACGGCTTCGACCGCTCACCGCCGCGCCAGCCCAACGCCCCGCCAACGGACTACTGGTAGACCGTAGTGATCGGTGTGGAGACGCTCATGCCACTGTCGGGAGCGGCATAGGAGATGGTCCACAACGCTGTCGTCTTGTTCGGAGAGCCATACAGAGAGCCGCCGTCGTCGCAGCCGTAGTTCTGCCGCTGCCCCGCCAAGCTGGAGGTGCCGCCGCTCATGAAGGAGCAGCGGGCTCCGTTGGCCAGGACCAGGGAGATCGGTTCGATGTCGGGACCGCCGGGCATGTGGTTGTTGTTGCCGGGAAAGCCCTGCGGGACCGAGAGTTCGACCATGCGGTTGGGGGATCCGTCCCAGCACAGTGCACTGGTGTCCTCGGGATTCGCGTCTGGGGAGAAGCACGGGTCGAAGAGCCGGTCGCCGGCGGTGCACCGCCAGGCGTCCGTGCGCATGGTGGATTCGGCGGTCCCGAAGCAGGAGCCGGTGGCACGGCCGGTGATAGTGATGCCGCTCGCCGGGGTGCCGTCCAGGGACCAGGGGCTGAGGGTGACAACTTGCGTCTGCCTCACCTCCACAGACGAGACCGCAGCACTCGGGGCCTGCGACGGGACGGAGGTGGAGGGGCGGCCGGTGGGTGAGCTGGAGGCGGCCGGTTCGACGGTGGGGATGGAGTGGGCCGCGGCCGCCTGCGAGGGGTGGTCGCCGCGTGCTTGGGCATGCCCCGAAACCAGGGCCAGCCAGGTGCCCGTTGCGGACGCGGCGAACACGGCGACCGCGGCGACGGTGATCCAGGCACGCCTGCTGGGACGGCGAGTTATGGGAGTGGGCCAGGGGGCGTCTTCGACGGTCGGGGGGTGCCACTGCTCGGCGAGCAGGTTCGACACTTCGGTGGGCAGGTCGTGGAACGCGCCGAGGACCTGGGTTGCCTGCTCGCCGAGCAGTTCGGCGGTCTGCTCCGCGACGGCGGCGCAGGAGGGCCGGTGGGCCGGGTCTTTAGCGAGGCAAGCCTCCACCACACTGACCAGCTCGTCGGGAACGCCGGCGAGGTCGGGCTCGCCGTTGAGAACACGGAAGGCGACGGCCTCAGCGTTGCCGGTACCGAAGGGGTGGCGTCCGGTGGCCGCGAAGGCGAGCAGCGCCCCCCAGGTGAAGACATCACCGGGCGGTCCGGCGGTCCCGTCCCGGTAGTACTCGGGGCTGAGCCAGCCCGGGGTCCCGGTCAGTACGCCGGTGCGGGTGACCGCAGTGCCGTCGGCGACGTGGGCGATGCCGAAGTCCAGCACCCGCGGCCCGTCCGGGGCCAGGATTACATTCGCGGGCTTCAGGTCGCGGTGGACCACCCCGGCGGCGTGTACAGCCGCCAGTGCTCCGGCGGTGCCTGCGGCGAACAGGTGCAGCTGGATCCCGGCCAGCGGCCCATGCACCGCGGTGTGCTGGGAGAGGGTGGGGCCGGGTACGTAGGCGGTGGCCAGCCACGGGGTCTCCGCCTCGGGATCGGCTTCCAGCAGCGGCACCAGGCACGGGCCCGAAACCCGCCCCAACGCCTGCACCTCGCGGCGGAACCGGGCCCGGAACTGCACATCCGCCGCCTGCGCGGCATGCACGACCTTCACCGCAACCCGCTCACCTCGCTCCCCCACGCCGGCGTACACCGTGCCCATCCCACCCGCACCCAGCACCCCGACCACCCGGTAACGCCCGATCCGCCCCGGATCCGAAGCACAACGACCAGCAACCACCGACACGCCCCCAACCCCCGTCCACACCGCATACGCACGCGATGCGAACCCTAACGACGAACGCCGAACCCGCCAGCCAGCCGGCGCCGACCGGGATCCGCCTGGGCCTCGCCCACCACAACGCCCCAGTGACACAGGAACTGCCGGAACACACTCACGCACGACAGTCTCAACGCGCACGCGGGTGACGGGCCGCAAACCCCCGCCCACGTTGCTGCTGTTCTCCGTCTCGCGGCCCCGATACATGTCCGGAACGTTGTTGGCTCCGCGACGGGCAGGCAGCCGAGTAGAGGTACCGGGCAGCAAACCACCAGGAGGGGTAACAGCCCGATTTTGCAGGCTTGTTACCGACCGTCCCTGATCGTGGGAGCCCACATGTGGCAATCATGCAGAATCAGTCGTGCTCAACCGTTCACGAAACAACATTGTCCGTTCGGTGCGAGACTCCTGCCCAACAGTAGTCACACGAGGCGGGGGTTGCAGCGTGGCGAAGATGCGCAAGGGCTACTACCGGGCAGGGCACTACGTGAAGCCGTCAACGGCATCCAGCCAGTGGAAGAAGCCCTCCATGGGGGTGGTCCTCGTAGCTGTTCTGCTGGCCATCGCCGGATGGAACACTCTGTTCGGCGACAAGTCCGACGCTACGGGGAACACCCCCCAGCCCCACCCGTCGAGCAGCTCAGCCCCCGCCGCGGCTGGTCAGTGACCCCGCCCCCGGCGCGCGAGGGGGAACGCACGCTCCCGCAATGTCCGCTTACCTGGCTCGGCTCGGACCGGTCTGCCAACGGCCGGCTCCGCTGACGCCGTCTCGGTACGCAGGCGCTCCCACACGGCCCGCCACCGCGTCACCTGCTCGTCAGGAACACCACAGGTTGCAAGGTATACGCCGGTTGTCTGCCATCGGGCGGGCAGCGTGTCGCGGTTGAGCAGACGGCTGACCGTACTGGCTGAGATGCGTCCGCCGGAACGGACGCTGACGGCCTGCTGCGTCAGCCCACTGACGACACGGACCTGAGCGAGAGCAGTGACGAACCCGGTGCCGGTGCGGATCGCCCCCGGGTCCGGCCACAACCGCTCCCCCGCACCCCCACCCACGTCGCGTGGGGCGGCCGCAGCCGCTGGGACGGCGGGCAGATATGCGTGGTTGCGTCCGAGCGCGAGCCCGGCCCCGCTGTTACGGTCCCGGGCTTGTGGCACCGGACGTCCACGTGCCTCCAGTGTCACGCGCAGATGCCGGTAGACAGCTCCGAGCTCCAGGAGGGCGGGACCGCCCGGAATGCCTTCGCGCAGCGTTTCCAGCAGCGCGCCGGTGAAAGCCGTGTAGGTGGACCCGACCGGAGCACTGGCCGTGCGGGTCTCGGCTGCGGCGGCCAGCAGGAAGCTGCCCTCGACCACGGCATGATCCGCCAGCCCCGTCTCCCCGCTCATCCGGCCGAGCGCCCGACCGCTGTAACAGCAGTCCAGGATCACCACATGCCGTTCTGCCCGGGAGTCCCTTAGCAGCGCCTGGCGCAGCCAGTTGTACGGCAGGGCTGTCTCGATACAGCCGGCCTCGCTTTGCGGCAGGCCCAAAGAGAGCTCGTCCTGGTCGTCGACCAGTCCGTGACCGGCGAAATACAGGATCAGCGTGTCCGTGGCCTCGCCAGCCGCCCGCCGCACCGCGCCCACCACGGCATGCGCCGTCTCCGGCTCCTCCAGCACGGTCACATGCTGGTCAGGCAGCTGCAGCAACAGCGGTCCACGCAGGAGCGCAGCAAGCGCGTGGAGGTTGTTCGCGACGGCCGGCAACTGCTCGAGATGGTGGTAGCGGCTCGTACCCACCAGGACCGCCCGAGAGGCTCCCGGATCAGGAAGCGCACTCACCGCCCCACCTGTCCATCCCGCTCGGCGGAGCCCAGTGCACGTGTCGCCCGCTCGATTTCTTCCTGCGAACAGTCCGTCAGAGCGATCACCGTGTCCCCGCGGCGGATTTCCACCCGCGGACGCTGCGAGCGGGTCTGCCGCCACGACACCACCGCCAGCACGAACGACGCCGCGCTCCACCCGTTCCCCGTCACGAATTCCAGCACATCCAACGCCGAACCCATCTCCCCCGGCCCCGGCACACTCCCCCGCACCTCAACCCCGACCGACTGGCGGATGTCCGGGTCCGACCGCAACCAGCCCTGCAACGACCGCAGCTCCCCCACAGTGGACCCCACCCGCACCTCGAACTGCACCCGCATTCCTCCCCGTTGGCCGCACCGCCCACCGCGACAACGACACAGACCTATCCCCCACCACCGCAGACCAACCCCACCCGACCCGAAGCCGGCACACCGGTGCAGGACGGGCGGGGGCGTGGTCCAGGCAAAGAAGCTGAGCGAGCCGGGCACCCAACTACGACCTGTCAGACAGCACATGGCGCCACCAGCCCCAACTGCCGGCCCACTCGCGAGCGGGCCCGCAGCGGACCGTCAACGGAAGGATTAGAGCTGACAGCAACTCAACCTCAAGCAGCACAAGCAGGACGGGGCCTCCCGCCGCCTACTTCACGTCGCCGGTGAAGATCGCGCTCTGCGACTCCGCGTCGGGAGACACTTCGTGGCGTACTGCCACCGGCAGCCGGCCAGCGGATGCGACACGGCTTTTTGTGCGCTCTGCTGGTTCGCCTCGAGAGCCATCCTGCCAGGACGGTGATCAACCCTCCTGGTGCGGAGCAGGAAGTCTCTGAGCGGCGAAGGCTATGGCGCTGTGGGGAGCGCTGTTAATCTCCAGGCCGGGGAGAGATGATCAACGAGCACGCGGTGCACCGGGGGGGGTGGGCGGATGGCCAGGTTGGTGTGTCCTTTGTGTGGTCAGCAGGTGGTGGCGACGCGCCAGGGGCTGCCTCGGCATCAGCGGGCGGGCGGCGGGCAGTGCCTGCCGGACGGTCGCACCGGGGTGAGCATCCCCGCCGTCGGCTGCTCCGCCGTGGTGGTCGCCATCGTGGCGGGAGTGATCTTCACCTCGTGGACTGTGTTCGGGGTGTTTTCGCTCATAGCGCTGGCCGTGGTCGTGGTCATGGCCAATACCCCGGCCGCCCGGCTGGCGGCTGCGGACCGGCGTGCCATCGCTGCCGTCGAGCGGGATGCCACCACCAGGGGTGTGGCAAAGCCGCCCGTTCGGGACATCGAACAGGATGCCAAGCAACTGCTGCAGGAACTGCCGCCGCTGGGGTCGACAGTCGAGGATGCGGTTGCTGCCTGCATGAAACGACTCCGCCCCTGGGACCCGCTACCGCTCACGGTGCAGTTCACCAAGCTGGCACGAGCCCACGTCGCCGCCGACGAGCGGATCCTCGCACTGACGGTCCAGGAGGCGGACACTCTTCGCGGGGCCCCGCTGCTGGCCATCATCACCGACAAAGCACTGGTGGTGAAGGACAAGGGCATCGTCTATCGCGATGACGACCCCGAGGTGCACACCGGCGAGCACGGCTATCTCGCCTCCGGCGCGCGCTACTTCACCTTCAGTAACAACCATGTGCTGCGCGTCGCTGTGGAGGCCCGCAGGCTCGCCGCTTCGTCACGCCGCAAGGCCACCGTGCCGGAGAGGCGGCCAACGGAGCGGCTGATCCGTGAAGCCCGGGACGCCGAGCTGATCGCCGTGGAATGGATGCGCTATTTCGGCTTCGACGACGCGGCAGCTACGCCTGTCGGCGCGGACGGTGGTATCGACGTCGTCAGCGCCCGCGCCGTGGCCCAGGTCAAAATGGAAGGCAAGCCCACAGGCCGGCCCATAGTGCAGCAGCTGCACGGCGTTGCCGTCCACGAAGGCAAAACCGGCGTCTTCTTCTCCCTCGCCGGCTACACCCCCCAAGCACGCACTTGGGCCCAGACCAGCGGGACACTCCTGTTCCGCTTCGACTACCAGGGCGCCATCGAGCCGGTCAACGCAGCCGCCCACGAACTGCTGGCCGCAGCCGACACCCGCCTCCCATAGAGGAGCCCCAAGCCCCACCACCCTCCCCGACCCGACCCGCCCGCACAGACCGCACCCCTTCGGCACGGGACATAGCACTCCTGTCGAGAACGGTCGTGTCGCTGGGTAGACCGTTCGAGGACGGTGAACTCATCGGCAAAACCGCCCTGCCAGACGATCTACACCCCAGACTGCCGCCCGCGACCAGTACGGGCAGCCCGAAACGGGGTCACACCACCCCTGCTGACCGGCCACTTCAAGATGGCGCAGCTTCACTGGCCCAACAGACTCCGAGGGTCTGCGAGACCCGCGGAGTCAGTGGTGCACCGTGGCGCGCCTGCCGCCACAACACCACAGCACCAAGCGGTCTGAGACTCACCACAGGGTCGTCTGCGGGAACTGCGAGTCCGAACCAGGCAGACCAGGAACCTTCCACGCCCCACTCCTCCACCGCAATGCCGGCCAGGCGGCCGGGCATTCTGGGAGCCGTGACAGGGTGTGGGGCGTGAGTCCGGAAGATCTGATGTCGCATCTGACGCGGCTTCGGCGCGCGCAGATAGGCCTGCGCAGGGCCCCGCACAAGCCCTTGCTGCTGCTGTGGCTGCTCGCCCGCTTCCACATCTGCGGCACGAGTGCGGTGTCGTATGAGGAGGCCGAAGAGCCGGTCAGCCGGCTCATCAACGACTTCGGGCCCGCCCTCGCCAGCCCGTCCCGGGCCCGCGAACGTGCTGCAATGCCCTTCGTGCATCTCGAGCGCACCCTGTGGGAACTGCACGACAGTGCCGGCAACAAGCTGGGCCCGGATGTGCCCGAGCGTGGTGCCCGGCTCCGCGCGGCAGGCGCCCACGGCAGGTTGCAGTCCGACATAGAGGGGCTGCTGACGGATCCCGCCACGCTGGCCGCAGCCGTGCGGCTGCTGCTGGATCAGCACTTCACGCCCAACCTGCAGCCATCTCTATGTGCTGCCCTCGGCTTGGAGCCGACCCTGCTCGACAGCGCGGCACGCGAGCCGGTCACCCCGGCGCGCCGTGCCCGGCGAGCGGGTTTCGCCGAGGAGGTCTTGCGCGCCTACGCCTACGCGTGCGCGTTCTGCGGGTACGACGGCATGCTCGGCCGCAACCCGGTCGGCCTGGAAGCCGCGCACATCCGCTGGCACAGCCAAGACGGACCCGACGCCCTCACCAACGCGCTCGCCCTGTGCGCCCTGCACCACACCCTTTTCGACCTCGGCGTCCTGGGCCTGACCGACGACCTGCGCATCAGCGTCTCGCGACTGTACGTCGCCCGCAGCCACGCTGGAGGCACCGTTGACGCTCTGCATCAGCACCCCCTCACTGCGCCTCGCCCCGGCCACCCCGCCCCCGGCCGGGAGTACGTCCGCTGGCATCACGACCAGGTGTTCAAGCACGCCGGCACAGCGTGAGCGGGATGCCTTGAGCCCTGCATGTCTTCACCCACCCCCGCGGGGGTCGGCAAGCGCGCCGAGCGCCGAAGGCATCGGAGGCTGCCCTTTGCGCGCTCAGCCCGCTGCGGATGTGGAGGTCGCAGTGCCTCGAGCCAGGCGGGCACCCCTCCTGCGCCCCCGCCCGGCAGGCAGCCGCAGCAGTTGGGGCAGCGGGATGCCGTCTTGAGCCCACTGCCCGAGCCGGTCCCGGTCGACCCAGTAAACCTGGTGCCGATCACCCCAGGTTCTGGCATCGCGCGTGATGCGGCCGTTGGTGACAACGACGGCGATGTCGGCGCGGTGCACGGGACCGGCGGTTCCTTTCACCTGGTACATCACATGGGAGCCGACGCGGGCTGCGACCGTGGTGTGTTTTGCTTGGATCACCATGCGGCCCAGGCGCCGGTGTTGGGCGATGACGTCGGCGCCCTGGTCGCCGGCGCGGCCGACTTGCCGCGCGTGGAAACCGTCTCGGATCAGCAGGTCCCGCAGGGCGTACTCGAACTGCCGATCGTCCATGGCATCGAACTCCTCCAGGGTGATCCGCAGTCGGGCGCGCATCAGCGCCCTCGTCCGCCGCTCACCGGCGGCCTGCGCCATCCGCCACACCCCGTAGCCCACAACGGCAGCCAGGACGGTCACCGTCAACGGCCACGCGCGCAGCGCTACCTGACCCGCCACGGCAGCCGTCCTCAACAGCATCCACCCCACGGCCGCCCCCACCACGGCCGCCGCCAACTGTTCGCCCCGGCCCCGCGGGGCACGCAGTCGGAGCCGCGCGCGGCCCATCAGCGACCTACCGACGCCGAAGGGCGGGGAGTCTGCGGCGTCTGAGGGGTGGCCGCTTCGCCGAGGCCGAACAGCTGGCTCCATAACCACACCCCCGCAATCAACCCGGCGATCATCCAGCCGCTGAGCTTCTTCCCGCCGGGGCGCGGATTGCGTCGGATGTGCCGGCGCACCACGTGATATCCCTCAGGCACCTTCGCCACCATAAACTCCTAGCCGCATCGCGGCGGGCCGCCGACTGCGGCCTGCACACTCGGAATTGATGTAGCAGCGGACACTGACAAAACCGCTGAAGTGATCACAGGTGCGCCCGGAGGAACAGCAGTATCGCGCCGCACGCCCCGCCTTGTGGGCGCGGTGTTCGAATCCACCGGTCGTCGGCCTCTTCACCTGCGCTTATCATCTCCCCGGGACTGAGGCAGTCGGCTGCGCCACCACAGGCAGGTGCAAAGGCCATACGTCGACGCCGCTGAGTCCTCACTCTCCTCGGTCGCCTCAGCAGTATTGGCCCAAAGAGCAGCATGTTCGACGCGCCCTCTGATTGGTCTGGTGAGCGGCAGCCGGACTGCCGCACAGGTGCTGTACACGGACACGCTGGGCCCGCGCAGTAGGTTCACCGTTTCACGGCCTGGTCCTGGGCGGGTTGAGCAGATCGTCACCGGGGCTGAGGGCACCGCCCATCTCAGCCCGCGCGAGGTGCCCGCGTATCTGAGCCAAGACTGCTTGGCGATCCCGGGGGCCGTAAGACGTGGACTTCTGGGTGACGGGGTCAACGACGCGAACTGTGCTGTCGGGGCCGCTGCACAGCAGGGCGCGCGCAAGGGAAGGCAGGCCCAGGCTGAGCGCGTCGCAGCCTTCGGTGCGGATGAGCCGGACGAGGTCGGCCACCACCAGCTCCCAGTCGCCGACCTCGGGCCAATGGGCGCCGCCGCCCAGTTCCTGGGTGAGGGTGGCCAGCGGAACAATTTCGCCCGGTCGTCGGCCGCGGGTCAAGTGCTCGTAGATGCCTATCCCGTCAGGCTGCTTCACGTGGGGATGGAGCAGGCAGGCTGCGGCAACGACAGAGGTGTTGATTTCCCGGGCGGGCAGCGGATAGTACGGCTCATGCGCGAACAGCAGGTACAGGGACATGCCCGCGCTGCGGCGGGCAGCCTGGCCATCGAGCACGCGTGCATGTTCTTCCCGGATTGGTGGGTTCTTCGGCCCGTTCACGGTTGGTTCCTTCCGTAGGTCGGGGCGATGCGGTGGTGCAGGAGGTGCAAGCTGCCGTCGGGGGCGTCTGCGGCGGTGGGCCGGGCAGGCATGCCGGGGCAGTCAAGTCCGGGCAGGCCAGGAAGAGCTCTTCACCTGGCAGCGGTTGAGGAAGCGCCGCAGCCGACGCACGCGGTGCGGTCTCGGTAGGGCAAGGCCGGAGACACGGTGCGGGCGGTGAACGTCCCCCGGCCACGAGACCCTGCGGAGGGCTTGTTCTGCCAGGGCGTGCGTCGGTGAAAGCCGGGGGCGGCGCGGGTAGCGGGAGGCCTGGGCAGCACGTGCCCGCCCCGAAGCGGCCCATGGCGATCCCCGCGCACCATGAACGTCCCGGGCGGCGCTGAGACTGTTGCGGTGACCGGGCAGGCATGGGGTTGGCATGAGGGTGCCTGCTGACACGACGTGCGCGACATCCATGCCGTCAGCTCATCCGGCACCCCCGACCAGGCTGACGTCCATACCGCCCGGCCACGGGTCACGATCGGACAACACGTGTGTTGGGCCGCCGTGGTCGGTCGCATGGTCGGGCCGACCATGAGGTGCCACCCCGACGGGCGTTCCGGTCGGAGATGCGACTTCGGCGGCGGCTTGCTCAGGCGGCTGCGCCACTGGCGCGGGGTCCCAGGGAGCCTGTGCGGCCGGCAGTGCACAGCGAAGGCGCGCTTCGGCCGTGGACTGCGCACGCGGCGGAGTCAGCGCAACCGGCCTGCCCCCCGTAGAAGGGGGTGGTCCGGCCGACCGATCCGGCGGCCTCACGCCTGTGCTGTCCCAGGATCGCCGCGCACGGTTGCGTCTGTGGCAGCCCGTGCCGTCTTCGCCGCTTTCGGCTCCTGGCCCGACCCGTGGTCGGGGCTGGTCGGCCCGACCATGCCTGCGACCGCGGGTTTTGTGCCCCCATCGTGACCATGGTCGGGTCTTCACGGTCGGTGGTCGGGTCGGGGCCTGCGGATTTCCTCAAGGTCAGCAAGTACACCTTCTGACTTGGGAGTTCGACTATGTCTCCTGGCAAACAGGCCGCGGAGAGCAAAGCTGCCCCTGCGATGGCCGCAGGCGCCCGGCTGGAGCGGATGCGGCGGCGCGTGCGCCTGTCGCGCCTGGCTCTGTTCACCGCGATTGCGGCAGGGCCCGTCGCCCTCGGCGTCGCTGTGATGTCCGGCCCCGCCACCGTCGCGGCCACCTCCTCGACCACGCCGGCCGCTGTGCACACCGCGGCCGCCGCGGCCGACCCGTCGGGCTATGCGCAGATGTTCGTCGACGCCTGGCTGCGCAGCGACGCCGACGACCCCACGAGTGCGCAGGCACGGCTTGCGCACTCGCTCGCGCCGGACGTCGATCTGCCCGCTCCGGCCGCCGATGCGCAGCCACGGCTTGAGTCGGTCACCGCAGTGCGCAGTGCGCGGCGCGACAGCGGGGCGTGGGCCGTGACAGTGGCTGCGCAGTACGCCGATGGGCAGGTGCGCTATTACGTCGTCCCCCTGGACGCCGACAGCACCAGTGGCGCGTACACGGTGACCGGCGTGCCCGGCGTGGTGGCCGGCCCGAAGCGGGCCGGGACGGTGAAGTCGGCGTACGCGGTGACCGTGGCCTCCGGCAGCGATCTGTCCTCCGCTATCGGGCAGTTCCTCGCCGCCTACCTGACCGGGGCCGGTGAGGTGGACCGCTATCTCGCGCCCGGGGTGTCGCTGCCGCCGGTCACTCCCGCCCCCTACACCGCGGTCACCGTGCACGGGCTCCAGGCCGTCGAAGAGGCCGCCGCGAGCGGTGCCGCTCCGGGCGACGGCAGCCACGTACACGTGCGCGCCGTCATCGAGGCGCGCGACGAGGAGGGGCGGTGGCCGCTGGCGTACGAGCTGACGCTGACCGCCCGCTCGGGCCGGTGGGACGTCGCCTCCCTCGAAAACGGCACTGCGGGAGAAGGGGGCCGGCCGTGAGGGCGATGCACAGTCTGATGCTCGCCGGGCAGCTCAACGACCTCGGCGACGCGTGGATCACCATGCTCCGGGAGTGGGCGACCAAGGGGCTGCAGGCCGGTCTGGTCTGCCTGGTGGTCATCATCATGGTCCAGAAGTTCAGCCTGAAGGCCGGAATCGGCGCGCTGCTGCTGATGGTCGTCGCGCTCGGGCTGTACAACTCCCGCGAGGACCTGGCGCAGAGGTTCACCGACGAGGTGAACAACCCCGCCCACGGCGCGCCCGCGATCTCCCGCCTCCACCCCGCGGACACCGCCGGCCTCGGGGCCGGCGGGGCCGGTGCGGGGGGTGTGGTGTGAGCGCGGGCCCCTCTTCTGTGCGGGTGGGCCGGTTCTACACGGCCGCGCGCCGTCATCCCTGGGTCCTGGGGAAGGTGGGCGACTGGCGCATCCCGCTGGGCCCCTACACCCCCGCCCAGATCGTTCTCGCCGTCGGCGGCGGCTTCCTGCTGGTCAAGACGATCGGCTGGTGGTCGTGGCTGGGGCCTCTCCCCCTCGCCGCCTGGATCCTGGCGATCTGGACGGTCCGCAGGCCGACCATCGCGGGCCGTGCGGTGCTGCCGGCGGCGCTGGGCTGGATCCTGCTGGCCTGCCAGCCGGTCGGAGGACGCATCGGCGGGCGTGCCGCCCGCGACCGGGCGCCGCGCACCCTGACCGGCGGTTTCACCCTGGAAGCCGCGCCCGCCCCGGCCGGTGGGGCTGCGCCTGCTCCCACCGCCGCAGCCGGACCGGCCGGCGCCGGGCGGTTCTCCGCCGGCCCTGCGCGACATGGCGGCGCGCGCCGCCAGGCGGTGAGCACCGCCGTCACGCCGCCGGAGCCGGGGGCGGGTGTGCGGTGGCCGGCGGCAGACGGGCGAGCGGAGGAGGGGCGATGAGGGTGCCGATCCGTCATATCGCCGGGCATCTGGTGTGGTCGGTGCAGGGCAGTGTGTGGGCCGTCTACCGGCTCCACCCCGGGCCGGACCAGGAGGGCCGCCGGCAGGACACCGTCCAGGGCACCTACGTGCCGGCTGCGGTCCGCGACGAACAACTGGCGAAGACCGCGCATCTCATCCGCTCCCTGTCCGGCTCGCCGCGCCTGTTCGGGCTGTGTGCGCAGACCGATCCGGGCGAGATCGCCCTGCGCATGATCGACGGGATCGAACCTGCCGCCGCAGCCGCCCCCGAGGAGGGGCCGCATCCGTGGGTGGAGAACGTCGAGGCCACCCTGGATCTCCTCGACGGGCAAGAGATGCACCAGCGCACGCTGTGGCTGGCGGTGCCGCTGCAGGCCGAGACGGGCGGCGTGCAGGTGGCGGCGCAGATGGGTGCGGTGTGGGCGGAGCTGGCCGGGCTGCTGGGGATGCGGGCCGGGCCGGTGGCCTGGCGTGAGGTGCGCGCCTGTCGCCAGCGCGCGCTTCGGGTGGAGGCTGCGTTGGCCGGCGGGGTGCCGTTCCGGCCGGCCCGCCCGGCGGAGATCGTCTGGATGGTCCAGCACGCCCTGCACCGCGGTCTGGCGGAGCCGCTGCTGGCCGAGGCCGAGGACAGCGACCTGTACGGCGGGCAGGTGAGGGCGGGGGTGCTGCGCTCCCCCAGCTACGCCGACCTGGGCCAGGTCCGCCTGCAGGAAGGCGGCACCGGACCCGCAGCCGACGACAACCCGGACGAGGTGGGCGGTGCACCCCGCACCGGGCGGCCGGACCATACGGGGTGGTGGCGCGGCAAGGGCTCCTCCCCGCTCGGGCGGCGCTGGCTGCAGGTGGAGTCCGAAAACGGGATGGGCTACCAGGCGCAGCTTGCGCTGGCCGAGTGCCCGCCCGCGGTCCGTCAGGACGCCGCCGACCTGTTCGCCCAGCTCGAAGCCCTGGACTTTCCCGTCGACTACACCGTCGACCTGCACCTGGTCCCCGCAGAGAAGGCCCGCGGGCAGGTGCGGCGCAAGAAGAACGAACTGATCGACCAGGCCGACCAGTACGACGCCCGCCCCACCGGCATGCCCGCCTCCCTGACCGAGGCGGCCCGTGATCTGGGCGAGCTGGACGCCCGTCTGGCACGGACCTCGGTCGAGGTCGAGGTGCAGTCGGTGACCGTCCTGACCGTGTGGGGGCCGACCGCGGACGTCTGCGAGGCCCGCGCCCGCGCGCTGGCCGCACTGCTGTCGGCTGCCGACTACCGCGCCGTGCGCCCCGCCGGCCTGCAACACGCCCTGTTCACCCTCACCCTGCCCGGCACCGCCCGGACGGGTGCGGTGCGGGAGTTCACCCAGCATCAGCTCTCCGAAGACTGGGCCCTGTCCGGAGCTTTCACCGTCAGCGAGGTCGGCGACCCGGCCGGCATGTTCCTCGGCATCGATCTGGACTGCGGCACCACCCGCCCCGTGATGGTCAACGTGGCGGACGCGCCGAAGCAGGACGCGTCCGCTTCCATGGGCATCGTCGGAGACCTCGGCGCCGGCAAGAGCGTGATGCAGAAACTGGTCGCGGAGGCGGTGTGGGCGCGCGGCGGCCGCGCGATCTGCATCGACCGCACGCCCGTGCGGGAGTGGGCCGCCTTCGCCCGTACCGCCGCCAGGGGGCGCTGCCAGATCGTCGACGCCGCCCGGGCCGAGGTCTCCATCGACCCCCTGCGCATCTTCGACGGCTCTCAGGGCCGCCACTATGCCCTGTCCTACCTCACCCTCCAGTTGGGCATCGGCCCCATGAGCACCGGCGGCGAGGTCCTGCACCACGCCGTCGAGCAGGCCGCCGCCGACCGTGCGCCGTCCATGCAGCGCGTGGTGGAGGCCCTGGAGGAGACGGCCGGCTCCGGGGCGGGACGGCGGGCCGACGCGGCCGCCACGCTGGCCGGCCTGATCCGGGTCGTGGCCGGCAATCCCCTTGCGGCCATGGTGTTCGATCCCGCACTGCCGCCACTGCGGCTGGACGCCTCCCACGCCTGCGACCTGATCGTGATCACCACCGCCGGGCTGACCCTGCCCCCGAAGGCCGCCTACGACAAGCCGGAGGTACTGCACCAGCAGCCGCTGGAGGCCCTGATCGGCCGGGCGGTGCTGTACCTGATCGCCGCCTTGGCCCGGCAGACCGCCTTCACCGACCCCGGCCGCTTCACCGCGGTGGTGTTGGACGAGCTGTACTGGCTGACCTCGTCGGCCGAAGGCACCGCCCTGGTCCACGAGATCCTCCACGACGGCCGCAAGCACGGCGCCGGCCTGATCGCCGGCTCCCACGACGCTGCCGAACTCGGCCCGGACCGCGGCCTGATGGCCTACCGGGCCCTGGCCCGCACCACCGACCGCGAACGCGCCCGCCGGGGGCTGGAGTTCGTCGGCCTCGACCCCCACGACGGCGATCTGGTGCGGCTGGTGACCTGCAGCCTGTCCCCTGTCGGCCAGGCGGGCCGGGAGGGCGAGTTCCTGTTGACCGGGCCGCGGCAGAACACCGGCCGTATCAAGGCCGTCATCCCCCGCATCGACCGCATCGCCGCGTCCATCACCACCACCCCCGGTCGGCGCACCGCATCCAGCTCCTCATCCCCGCACCCCACCGTTCAGGCGGGCCGCGCCAAGGACCCCCTCTCATGACCTCCTCCCCCACCCGCCGCCCCCGGCTTCTCGCCGCGGCGGCGCTCCTGGCCACCGTCGCCGCCGTCACGGCCGCCGTCCTCACCCTCACCACCGCAGGCGCAGGCGTGCCGTCAGGGTGGTGGCCCCACACCGGGCACGCCTTCACCCCCCGCCCCGCCGGCCACCACCCCCGGCCGCGCGGCCAGGACGAGCGGTGCGGGCCCATCGTCGGCCCGGCCAAGGCCTACTGCCGGCGCGGCACCGCCCAGCCGGTGACGCGGGATAGCCGGTGGCGGCAGGCGTGGCCCGTGCTGCCGGTGGCCGCAGCGGCCGGGGCCCTGGCCGTCCGGCGCCGCCGCCCCGCCAAGGGGGGCGGGCGCTGATGCGGCGCCCGGACCGCGCAACGCTGCGCCAGGCCGGTGTCACCGCCGCGCTCGCCGCTTTCTTCGTGCTGGTCAACACGCAGGTCGTGTACGCGGCCGGCAGCAGTAGCGGCGAGGCCTCAGGCCTGCTCGCCCCGCTGAATCTGACCTCCTCCGAGGGGGTGCCCATCGACGGGTACGAACTGTCCGCGCAGAGCGGGTCGATCCTCTCGTTCAAGACGCAGGCGCTGGCGTTCGTCCTCTCCGGGCTGTTCACGCTGGTCCGGCTGCTGGTCGGGCTGGCCGGGTGGGTGATCGAGGTGGCCTACCGGTTCCCCCTGCTGAAGGTCCTGGCCCAACCCGCGCAGCACGTCGCCGACGTCTACGACCGCCTGGTCGTCGACACCCTGGGATTGAAGGGGCTGCTCCTGGCGTGGGCGTTCGTGTTCACCGGATTCATGCTGGTCCGCGGCCGGGTGGGCCGCGGACTGGGAGAAATGGCCCTGACGCTGCTGATCGCGGCGCTCGCCGCGTCCGCGTTCGTCCGCCCCGACTACCTCCTGGCCGCCGACGGCCCGCTGGCCCAAGCCCGGCAGGTAGCCGCCACGGTGTCGAAGGAGTCGGTGGACTCCTACGACTGGGGCGGCAAGATCGCCAGTGCCGGTCCGTGCGACGGCATGGCCGGACGGCAGGAGGCCCACTGCCGCACCCAGCAGGGCGAGCAACCGGTGGCCGCCGGTCAGGTGGCCCGCCCGCTGCAGGACTCGCTCACCAACGCGCTGATCGTCAAGCCGTACATGCTGCTGCAGTACGGGCGCATCCTCGACCCCGCCAAGCCGGAGGACCGCAAGGCCTACGCCGTCCACCTGCGATGGGTCACCGGCGGCTATCGGCCCGCCCCGCCCGGCAGCCACAGCACGCCCCACCAGGGCGAGCCCTGCAACAAGATCCACGGCGCGGCGAAGAAGTACTGCATCCGCGGCACCACCGGCCAGCCCCCCGACACCGGCACCGGCCCGGACATCGCGCTGACACCGGGGCAATCATGGGACGACATCAGCAGCGACACCACCACCCCCGAGGGCCGGCAGTTCTCCACGTTCCTGCAGGACCTCCAACGGGCCGGGCCGGTCGGCGCCTCGTGCGCCGCCTACGCCGCCCAGCCCACCTGGTGGCGCGTCGGCGGCGCCGCCCTGCTCCTGATCGCCGCCCTCTACCTCTGCGGCATGCTGCTGTCCAGCGCGATCGTCCTGCTCGGCACCCAGGCCGTCTGCGCCGGCGCCGCGGCCGCGGGCGGGATCACGTTCATCGCGGGCATGCTGCCCGGCCCGGCCCGCCAGTCGGTATGGAAGTGGCTGTCGCTGTGGGGCGTCTCCCTCGTGGCCGTCGTCGCCGTCGCCGCGTTCGTCCCCTTCTTCGGCATCGCGGTGGACGCCACCGTCACCCACGGCCCGGACCTGATGGTCGAACGAATCCTGCTCATCGACGTCCTCGCCATCGCCGGCACGGCTGGACACCGCAGACTCCTCACCGGCATCGCCTCCTTCGGCCGACGCATGGCCCTCCGGATGCGCTACACGAAAATCGGCGGCACCCACCTGCCCGGCGACACCTCCGAACTCGGCGCCGCCCTCGCCCTCAACTCCCCCACCGGGGCCGGCGGCCCGGTCGGGGGCCTGCGCGCCTACAGCAGCGGCCGGTTCGGGGTCCTGGGCACCCGCAGGCGCCTTCTGCGCGCCCTGACCTCCCTGACGGACCCGGCGGGCATGCCCGCCGACACCGGCCGGATCCTCGCCGACGCACACGCCGAAGCCGCGCGCGGCCTGGCACCCCTCACCGCCGCAGCGGCCGGCGCCGGCCTCGGCGCCCGGCTCGCCCTCAAGGGCGGGCACTGGCTGCTGATCGGCCGCCGGCCCGAGACAGAACCGCCGGCCATCGGGCGCGGACAGCCCGGCCACCGCGGCGACGGCAGCAGCGGGCCGGGAGCGATGGACGGCCAGTACAGCGGCGGCCGGGGCCCATCAGACCGCTACCGCAACCAGCGCGGCCAGATCATCGACCGCGACTCCGGCGAGATCCTCCACGACGCCACCAGCGACCGGCCCCTGCCCGCCACCCGCGTACACAACCGTCTGGTGCGCTTGCGCGGCTACCGCATCCTGCACCGAGGCTCCCGTGCCGCCTACGCGGCCACCTACGGGCTGCCCGCCACCCTCCGCCGCGCCCGGACACAGGCCACCGACTTCAGCCAAGACGCCCGCCGGCAGGTGCGGGTATGGGGCCACACGGTACGTGAAGACGGCCGCGTCTGGACGGACACCGCACGCCACATCTCCCGCGTCCTGCGGGAGAACAACGACGACCGGGGCGGCACCGGCCCGTTCCTCCGCCGCCCACCCGACCCCCCTCGGCGCGTCCCCCTTCGGCCCCGAACCCAGCCGCCCGACGGCACAGGCGGCGCCGGTGGCTCGAGCCGCCCCGGTGGCCTCGCTGGTCGCGGCGCCGGCACGTCCGCGCCGCCCGGCAGCCGGCCCTCCCGCCTGCCCGCCCCGGAGGAATCCGCATCGGGGGCAACGGACAGGGGCGCCGCAGGCGGCACGGCTCGGGGGCTTCGCAGGCGAGAGGGCAGGCCGCCGCAGCCTCCTGCCGCCGCCCCCAGCGGCGGCGCGGGCGGTGGTGCACGCGAGCAGGCACGGGCCCGGTTCGAGGAACTGCTGCGCAGGACCGCGCCCGAGGCCGAACAGCCGCCCCGGGACGATGCCCGGCCTCACGAGGACGGTGAGGACGCGTGAGGCCCGCACGCCGCCGCGCCGGACGGTGGGGATGTGCCCTGGCGCTGCTGATGTTCACCGCGGTGTGCTGCACGGCCCCCCTCACCGGGGCGATCAGCGCCCTGGCGGCCTTGAACAATGCACAAGACGACAACGGCATCGCCGAGGGGGGCACGGCGGCGGACATCCCACCGCGCATGCTCACCGCTTACCAGCACGCCGCCCGCACCATCGGCCGGTACGCACCCAAGTGCCGCGGCATGCGCTGGCCCGTCCTCGCCGGGATCGCGCAGGTGGAGTCCCACCACGCAGCCGGCCACCGCATCACCGCAGGCGGCGACATCCGGCCCAAGATCTACGGGGCGCTGCTGGACGGCTCGGGCGCCGGCGGGAACGCCACCGTCTTCCCCGACACCGACGGCGGCCGATGGGACGGCACCGCCCGCGGGGAGCGTGCCGTCGGCCCCTTCCAGTTCATGCCCGCCACCTGGGACAGCATCGGCCAAGACGGCAATGGCGATCAGGTCGCCGACCCGCACAACGCCGACGACGCCGCCCTGAGCGCCGCCGTCTACCTGTGCGGAGGCGGCCGCAACCTGGCCGACCGGGACCAGCTGAAGGCGGCCGTCTTCCAGTACAACCACTCGACGGCGTACGTCGCCGACGTGCTGGGCTGGATCGACCAGTACACCGCGGCCGCCCACGGCCCCCCGAACCTGCAGCGGGTGACGGGGCCCGTCCGCACGGTCATCGAAGCGGCCCTGTCCCAGCGCGGCATCCCCTACTCCTGGGGCGGCGGCACCATCCACGGCGCCGGATACGGCATCTGCTGCTCTCCGAGCGGCAAGAGCGGTGCCGCAGTGCGAGGGTTCGACTGCTCCGGTCTCACCCTCTACGCCTACGCCCAGGCCGGCATCGGTCTGCCGCGCACCGCTGCCGCCCAAGCCGGCGTGGGCCGGCGCATCCCCGCACGCCTGGGCACCGGTGCCCTGCAGCCAGGGGACCTCGTCTTCTACGCCTACGCGCCCGGCCGCGACGCCACGATCTACCACGTCGGCATCTACCTGGGCGGCGGCCAGATGATCGACGCGCCCCGGCCCGGCACCGTCGTCCGCGTGGACGGCGTCGACACCATGCCCGGATATGCGGGAGGAGCCCGACCGCTGTGACTGCCCGGCCCACCTCACCCCACACTCCCCGACCACCGGCGCGGCGGTCGCCGCGGCGGCTGCTCGCCCTCGCCGTCCTCCTAGCCGCCGGCGGGACCAGTCTGCTGGCCGTACCGCAGGACCCAATCCACCAGCCCGAAAAAGCCAACCGGTCGACCCGACCAACGCAGCCGCAGCCGCAGCCGCAGCCAGGCCACACCGGCCATAGGACGCCGCAACCGCCGCCCGCGCCCCGGGCAGCGCACACCACCGGCGCGCCACCGCCCCCGGCCAGACCGCCCACGACGGTGCCGGTGCCGCACGGTGAAGGCCCCGCCGGCGACGAGGCCATCCAGCGAAGCCTGGACACCGCCTGGCCCGCAGACCTTCCCGCCACCGACGAGCGGTGGCTGCTGGCCGCCGGATGTGCGCTGCTGCGCGCGGACGCCACCGGCGTCGGCCGCGACCGGTGGCCGACCGTCTTCGGCGGCCGGCGCCGCGCGGCGGCGCCCGCGTTCAAGCCCTCCGGCCTGCGGATCCAGGCCGCCGTCGCCCGCCAGGACGGCAGCCCGAACCGCGCGGTGGTGCACCTGGTGTGGGCCGCTGTGGACCACGGCGGCACCCCCACCGACGGCCGCGTCACCGACCTGCACTTCACCCGCACCCGCAAAGGAGAACCCCCGTGGATAGCGCGGCCCCTGATCTGACGCAGCCCAGCCAGCACGGGCCGCTCGCGTTACTGCTGCAGGGGGCGGCTCGGCTGCTGGAAGCGGCCGGCTGGCTGTATGGCCACTGGTACCTGCCCACCGCCGCAGCCGGGGCAGTGTGGGCGCTGGGCGAAATGGTCATACGCCGACTGGCGCTGAAGGCGTCCGCGCAGCGGATGGCCCTCGAACTCACCCCCACCCCGCACTTCGACCCCAGCCTGGAGGAGATCTTCCGGCGCGGTGTACAACTGGCCCGCGCCTCCACCTCCATGCCGTGGTGGGCCCCCCGGCGCACGAAGACCGTGCAGATACGGCTGCGCGCGGACGGCTCAAGCCCGCTGCAGTACCGCGTCGAAGGACCAGCCGGCGGCGAACGCCTGCTGTCGATCACCCCTTTCGGCCCCGGTGTCGAGGTGGCCAAGGCGCGGCCGATCACCGACAAGCCGCGCAGCCACCGCATACGGGCGGAGTTCGTCCTACGCGGCCGGCCCACGGCGCCGCTGCGCGAGGTGCCGCTGGAACCAGACCCGCTGCAGCCGCTCATCGACGCCGTCGTGGACGTCCGCGCCGAACTGGGCGATCTCGCAGAAGTTCACCTGGACCTCCAGCGCGCCCCCCAGTGGGCCCTACGCCGGCACCGCGCGCAGCTGCTGCGGCAGGCACGCCAAAGAGAGCAACGCGAGGCCGCGCGAACCGTCCGCTTCCTCGGGCGCGACGCGGCCGGCGACCATGACACGCTCCCCTTCCTGCTGCAGCAGCTGCTGGCCCGCGGCGGTTCAGCCGGCGGACGGCGACTGATCATGCCGCCGGTGCCGCGGCGCGTAGATCCCGAACAGGCACTGGGCAAACTCGCCGAGGGCGACCACCTGGTGCGCGCGCAGCTGCTGGTGATGTGCGCTTCCGACAAGGAGGGCCGCTCCCAGGCCCGTCTGGCGCAACTGCAGGCCGCACTCGATGTGTTCGGCGGCCGCTCACGCTGGGCCATGCGCGGCGTGCGGGTGGGGCCGCTGCGGCTGGGAGCGGACCGCTGGCCCAGCCGTCGCTCCTTCGAGCGGCGCTGGCGACTGGGGTGGTGCCGGCCGCCACGCGCGAACTGGGTGCGCCTGGAGGAGCTGACCGGGCTCCTCAAACCGCCCACCGTGCACTGCCGGCTGCCGCTGCTCGCCGGCGATCTGCCGACCTTCCGCTTCGGCCATCCCGGGCTGCTGCTGCAGGGTATCCACCACACCCCCGACGGCCGGCGACGGCTGGTGGCCACCCATGCGGCAGAGACGCTGTTCGAAGTCGGTGTCGGCAAGGCCGGCGGCGGCAAAACCGAACGCGCCCTCGCCCAGGCGATCGGCTGGGCCCACGCCGGCGGCGGACTGATGTTCATCGACCCCCACCGCGACTCATGGCCCCGCGCCGCGCCCTTCTTGGCCCACGAACCCCTGATGCGGCGCATCGCGCTGATCGACCTCAACGCACACGGCCCCCACCCTCAACTGAGCGCATGGAACCCGCTGGACATGCAGCAGGCCCCGGCCGCCCACGAAGTCGTCGAGGCAGCCACCGACGCCTTCGCCTCCGCCCTGGACTGGGACGACGCCGGCGCGCCGCGGGCCATCACCATCCTCACCTGCTGCCTGACCGTGCTCACGGCCGTCAACGAAGCTGCCTGCGCCGCCCGGCGCCCTCAGGACCAGGCCACCGTCTTCCAAGTGCGGTCCCTACTGGCCGACCCCGCCTTCCGGCACGCCGCCCTGAACACCGTCGCCGACCGCCTCAACCAGGAGACGGCCGGCTGGTGGCAGACAGTCTTCCCCACCCTGACGGCCGACGCCTTCGCCGTCGTCCTCAACCCCCTCGCCCGGCTGGCCGCCCACCCCGTCACCCGCGCCTTCCTCGGCCAGGGCCAAGGCGCCTTCCACAGCCGCACCGCCATGGACGACGGACTCATCGTCTGGCTGTGCCCGGCCGGCACCGGCCCCACCGACCGCCTCATCACCGCGCTCATCGCCCGCGACCTGCTGCGCGCCGTACGCTCCCGCCGCGACACCCCCGAACACCAAAGGCGGCCCTTCCGCCTGTACTTCGACGAACTGATCACCCTCACCGGCGCGGCACCGGACACCATCGCCGCCATGTTCGAAGACTTCCGCAAATACAAGGTCACCGTCCACGGCATGACCCAACTTCTGGCCCGCCTACCCGCGCCCGTGCGGATGTCCCTGCTGCAAAACGCCTCCACCCTCGCCACCACCACAGGCTCCACCGCCGCGATCACCCACGTCACCGCCGAATGGGGCGACCGGTGCGGCCCCGACCAAGTCGCCGCCCTCCACCGGTTCGAGCACTACATATCCCTGACCGTCCACGGCCGCCGCATCGGCCCAGTGAAGATCACCGGCCCGCACCTCGACGACGTCTTCGCCCCCTGCGCCCGCCCCCGCCAGGTGCCCGCCCTGCACGACGCCGCCCACGCCACCGCCCACGCCCGGCCCCTGGCCGACCTAACCCGCCGCGCCGCCGGCCAACACGACCGCGTCCACGGCTTCCTCACCCGCCCCACGCCCGCCGGCAACGCCGCCGCCGAACGCCACCAGCAGAAGGGATACCAATGACCCCCACACACCCCTCCCCCCTCCAACCGGCAGCATCCGGCCCCCGCGTGAGCGAACCGCTTCCCCACCAGATCCTGCTGGCCCTGGCCCAGCACCGCATGGCCACCACCCGCCAACTCCAGACCCTGCTGCGCCCCCACGCCAGCCGGCAGGCCCTCTCCCACCCCCTCAACCAGCTGAGCCGCCACCACCTGGTGCACTACACCGTGCTGCCCCAATCCCACCGCACCCGCGCCTGGTACCTCACTGCGGCCGGAGCCCGCCTCACCCGCGACCACCCCGCCCTGCGCTCACGCCCTCCATATCCGATCACCTCCACCACCGCCGCATCCCTGAAGACCCCCCACACCCTCACCGTCCTGCGCACCCACCTGGCCTTCGTCACCGACGCCCGCCGCCTGGGCCACGAACACGGCCACCTCGACTGGACCCCGGAGGTCTCCCACGCCATCGGCGACGGCCAACGCCTGACCGCCGATGCCCTCATGCACTACACCGTCACCGGCCCCCAACAGCGCCGCAAACTGCGCGCCTTCGTCGAAGTCGACCGCGCCACCATGAGCAGCGAACGCCTCGCCATCAAACTCATCGACTATGCCCGCCTGTGGACCTACCAGCCACCCACCACAGGCCGCCGCCCCACTCCCGCCCCGCCCGCCGGCGGCGGACTGCCCTGGCTGCGCTGGTACCCGATCTTCCCCCGCATCCTGTTCGTCCTCACCGGCGCGGGCAGGCGCACCCTTGAGCACCGCATCGACGACCTGGCCGCCATGACTGCCCAGCACCCCCACGTCAGCGCGCTCGCCCGCGACGTACCCCTGGCAGCAGCCCTCCTCGAAGACCTCGAAGACCACGGCCCCACCCAGCCCATATGGACACCCCTGGCAGGCGGAGCCCCCCGCCCATGGACCGAACTCTGAAGACAAAACAACACATCGACACAGGTTCGAACGGTCGCTGCACGCCTCGGCCGGGCCCGCCCGCTGTCATCACCGGCCCGTCCCAGCCCTCGAAGACAGGCGCCGTCGCAAACCACGTCAACTAGGTCACGATGCTCCAGCGCCGGCCTCTTGCCGTGCCGGCTTCGAGCTGCTGCGCAAGCTTCACTAGCCAGCCCGCTGAACACGACAACCGCCAGCCCGCACTCGACGAGGGAAGCCAAGGAACCGTGGCAGACCCCGGAGAGGAGCCCCACCATCGATTCCGCCTCGGCCCACGGCTGACAGGCGACCAGATCTCAGCATTCCAGTCCGAACGCACCGTCACACTGCCGACGCTCCAACGGCCTACCTCCCACACATTCGGCGGCGCAGGCGGGGGGCGGCTCCGGCAGGTCGGCCGGGGGACGCGCAACCACCGATGTCGGGCACCGCACGGAGCACACCCCCCGGTCCGGGGTTTGTCCGAAGCCGCGGGCCACAGCACCCGCGAAGCCGATGCGAGGCATACCGAGTGAGCCCGGCACGAGACCCCTGCCCCGACCGCTCCCCTGCCCGCCCAGGACACCTCGAACGCTGACCGCAACGACCGGGCTTCCGGCCCACTGCGACATGCTGCATTCCCGCGACCGCTGCGCCGGCTGGCGAGGATTGTCACAGGACGCCCACACACCCCAACCACCCCTTGAAATTTGCTGCCGCGAACATTTAGGTTCGCACTGTAGCGTTCAACAGGGGACGCTTACACAGAAGCCCAAAGACCAAATCGAGGAGTCAGCAGATGCGCAACCATGTTGCCGACATTCGCATAATCGAAGACTTACCCCGGATGGTGCTACCCCCCAGCACACAGACGCTGTCGTGCACGGGAGACGCCTGCGTACTCACCTCCGCCGAAGACTTCACCCCCCAGGACCTGAACCTGATCCGGCGCCAGTTCCCCCACCGGCTCGTCACCCTCGACGGCAACGTGATCACCGTATGGCCGCGCACCAAGGGGGAGCAGTGACGACCCCAGGCGCCCGACCCCTCCGACCCACCGCTCCCCCCGCACCCACCCGGCCAGCAGAGCCCAAGCCCACGCAACATCCCTCCGCTGCCGGCCGGACGGCCCACACCCTCCCCATACTCCTGGCCAGCGCCGTCTTCCTGGCCGGCATGGCCGGCTGCACCTACCAGGAGCACGCGGCCGCGGTCGGAGCCACCCGTACCGCGCCCACCCCATCCACCCCCGCCAAGGCCGCTCAGGGGCCACTGGCCACGCTCAAGGGCCAGCACCGTCTACTGCTCACCCTCACCTCCGCCCGTCGCGATCCGGGCGGATTCCTCACCGTCCACGGCACGCTCACCAACGAGGCGAGCAGGACGACCGTCGTCTCCGCCCAGCTAGAGGGCAACGAGACCGACATCGTCAAAAACGGGCCCTCCCTCGGCGGCGCCACCCTCGTCGACTTCCGCGGCGGGCGGCGCTACTACGTACTCCGCGACACCGACGGGCGCCCCCTGACCACCACCGGCCTGTCCACCCTCGCCCCCCATGAAAGCGCCCCCGTCTACATGCAGTTCCCCGCCCCACCCGCGACAACGACCAAGGTCGACTTCCAACTACCGCAGTTCGACACCGCGACCATCGTCATCACCGGGTGAACCCCATGACCTCCCCCCAACCCCGTGCTCGGCGCGCCGGCGGCCACCTCCTCACCGGCCTCACCGCAGCCCTCCTCCTCGCCCCCGCCTCCACCGCCCACGCCGTACCCGGCCCTTTACCTGCCAACACGCCCCACCCGAAACCGGCCAGCACCACCATCGACGTCAGTGCCCCCGGCCTGCTACTACCGACCGGCCAGACGCTCGCCCCCGTCAAAGTCCTGACCCTTATCCGCCCTCGCCTCAGCCTCAGCCTCAACAAGGCCATGGCCACCAGTTCCGCACCACCCCACCCCCAGCCCTTCGTCCCCCGACCACCGGCCGATCCACAGCCCGGCCGGAGCCACGGCGCCTCCCCGACAGGAACAGGGCACTCCAGCCCCTCCGCCTCCGCGCCACCCTCAATGCACCCCTCCAGCACACCCTCACCCACCGGCCAGACCCCCGCCGCACCACCACGGCACCGCCTCGCGCCGCTGCGGACCGCCGCTGGCTGCGCAGCGCTTCTCGCAGCAGCCCTCATCGCCGTGACGGCCTGGCGCCGCCGGTTGCGCCACCGAACGGGCGCCGACGGCCACACCCCCACCGCACCCGCACAAGGCCAGCCTCAACCCGAGACAGCGGCCGCCACTGGCGACCACGACCCGATCCTCAGGCTGGACACGGCACTACGCACCCTGGCGCAGACCGCAGTGCAGAAGGGCAGAGCACTCCCCAGACTGCGGGCCGCACGTCTTGACGCCCACGCTGTCCAGATCCTCCCCGACACCCCCGGCCACACCCCGCAGCCGCCCTTCACCACCGCAGCCTCCGACTGGTGGCAACTGCCCGCCCGCACCCCACTGCCCGAAACGGAACAGGCCCACGCCACCGCCCCGCCCTACCCGGGCCTTCTCCCCCTCGGCACCACCGACAACGACAGGGACGAGGCGCTGCTCGTCCTCAACCTCGCCCATCACCGGGCACTCCTACTGGACGGAGACCCCGCGTCCATCACCGAGGTGGCGACCGCACTGGCCCTCAAAGCGACGACTAGCCCATGGGCCGACCACCTCGAGCTCATCACCGTCGGCCTGGCAAAAAACCTCCCCACACTGCCGGCGAGCCGACACCACACCCCTGTGCACCACGCCGCCCAGGCCCTGCACCACCTCACCCAACGACTCCTGGAAGACCACCAACAGCCCAGCCCGACCAGCCCGTACCGCCTGCTTCTGGCCGCAACGCCCCTCCAAGACAGCATCGCCAGCCAGCTCGCCCGACTCCTCGCCCAGACCGACGCGGCATCCGCCACGCTCATCGCGCCCGCCGACACAGCAGCCCCGCACTTCCCCCACGCCCCTGTCCTCGACGCCTCCACACCCGGGCCACAGCCCCTGCCCGGCCTGGACGAACGCGTCACCCTCCCGCGTCTCAGCACTGACACCGACCAGGGCTGTTCCACCGCAATCGATTACACCGACCCGGCCGGCCAGCCCGCAGCCGCTCCAGGCGACACAGCCGACAACGTCCGCCATCCCGAACCAGGCCAGGAGCACACCACCCGCCCCGCCATAGCCACCCCCAGCACGACAGGCATCGACGCCTTCCCCGCCCTCAAGGACGCACACCGCCGCACCCACCAGCTGCCACACCCGCAACCGTCCTCAGCGGCGCAAGCAGGCACCGCCCCCACCTACCCGGCCCCAGCCGATGCCCGCCCGGCCGACGACAAGCCCGCCGCCGGACCCTCCACCGCGCAGGACCCGCGGGCACCGGAAATCCGGGTCCTGGGCCCCATCGAAGTCGACGGCCTCGGCCACACCGGCCACGGACCCCGCACCGCCCAACTCGCCGCCCTGCTCTACTTCCGCCCCGACCGCACCGCCGACGCCCTGTGCACCGCCATGGACCCCATCACCCCCTGGACCACGACCACCCTCAACGCCCGAATCCAAGGCCTGCGCCGTGCCCTGGGCAACGATCCGACCGGCAAGCCCTACGTCCCACGCCGCCACACCGGCGACGACCCCTACCGGCTCCACGGCGACGTGCGCTGCGACTGGACCCACTTCCTTCACCTCACCCACGACGCACTGCTCCAAGGACCCTCAGCCCTAACCAGCCTGGAAAAGGCGCTCACCCTGGTACGGGGCCGGCCCTTCGCCCCTCAGCCACCCGTCTGGGCCGAACCCCACCAACAACAGATGATCACAGCCATCGTGGACGTCGCCCACACCATCGCAGCCCACCGCACACCACCAAGCCCCCACCAGGACCTCAACAAAGCCCGCCACGCCATCACCGTCGGACTCGACACCGACGACACCTCCGAACTCCTCTACCGCGACTGGCTCACCATCGAGGCCACGGCAGGCAACCGGCCAGGCCTCCACACCGCCCTCACCCGCCTGCAACACCTCAACCGAACCCTCGACACTCCCCTGGAGAAGGAAACCGAACAACTCATCGCCCACCTCCTGGCACCCCACGCCGGACCCGCCCAACCACCAAGCCGATGACCACCCCCCACCCCACACGCAGCACCCACCCGACACCCACGATCCCGCAAGCCCCCGAACCCCCACCGGCCACAACATCCCTCAGCCGCAGCCAGCGCCTGCTGGCCGCGACGGCCGTCACAGGTGCCCTCGCACTCGCCGGTATCGGCTTCACCGGCTCCTACGCGGCCGTCCGCAACCTCGCCACCCGAAAAGGCTTCGGAACCTTCGCCTACCTCTTCCCCCTCGGCATCGACACCGGCATCTGCATCACACTCGCCCTGGACCTGCTCCTCACTTGGATCCGCATCCCCTTCCCCCTGCTACGCCCCACAGCCTGGCTGCTCACCGCGGCCACGATCGCGTTCAACGCCGCCGCCGCCTGGCCCGACCCAGTCGGTACCGGTATGCACGCCGTCATTCCCATCCTGTTCATCACCTGCGTAGAAGCCGCACGCCACGCCATCGGCCGCATCGCCGACATCACCGCCGACACGCACGGGCAAGGCATTCGCCCCACCCGGTGGTTGCTCTCCCCCGTGCCGACCTTCCTGCTCTGGCGCCGGATGAAACTCTGGGAACTGCGCTCCTACCACCAAGCAATCCAAACGGAACAGGAACGCCTCCTCTACCAGGCCCGCCTACGCACCCACTACGGCCGCACCTGGCGCAGAACAGCGCCAGCCACGTCCCTCACGCCCCTCAAACTCGCCCGCTACGGCATACCCCTCAGCCACACCGTGCCAGCGGGCCTCACAGCAGCAGGACTCGAACCGACCCTCGTCCCGCCCGCGCACGAAACCCACACCACCACCAGCCACAGCGCTCCCACGAGGGCGGCACACGCACCCAACCGCGCCGCGAACACCCCCCGTACAGACCGCGACCAGACACCGGCAGCCACCGCCGACCCCAGCACCAACACCAGCGCCCCGAACACCCCACAGCCCAAGCCCTTGACGCCACCGGACCGCCTGCCCCACGCCCTCCAACAACCCCCCAACCAACGCCCCGCAGTCGGCCTGCAACACGACCAACAACTCGCGCACCACGACCACCCAGCGCAAAGGGACAAACAACCTCCCCCACAGCAGTCCAACTTTTCCAGGCTTCCAGACCTCGCTCACACCATCAGCAGTCCCACTGGCGCGGCCCCTGCGAACCGCCGTCGACCCGGGCCAGCCGAAGACACCCCACCCCACGTAACCCAGGACAAGCCGAACCACTACGCCGCCGGCAAGGCCAGCCACAGCAGCCACCAGGCCACAGCCCCAACCGCCGCGGGCTCCCCCCAGCCAACCCGTCACGCCCATCCCCGCCCCAGCCTGCCCGACACCCCACACACACCTGCGAAGAGACCACCCCGACAAGCACGGCAGACGACGGTGGACCGCTACTACCAGGGCTGGCACGACTTCCTTCAACAAAACAGCCGCGAACCTACCGCAGCCGAACTCGCCACCCACCTCACCCATCAAAAGACACTCGGCAGGAACGGGCGGCCACCCAAACCCAAAACACTCGCCCGCTACTTACTCAACTTCCGCATCTACACGGTCTGGGCCACACACCGAGCGCACGCCACAGCCCCCGACCCGCGCCTGGTCCTTCAAGACCTCGCCGACCACGGCATCACCAGCCAGTACAACAGACCTATAGAAGCGACCGACCTCAACCGACACCAGCACGACTACGAACGACGCTGGCATGCACTCAACGACTCCTGATGCGGAGGCGGCCTCCCACTACGCGCTCGATGACCGCCAGCGATGCGACCCCAGCGCGATCCCCAGGTCGTATCGGCCAGAACGGGGGGCGCCCGGGAGTCTGTCCATCGAGCGGCCCTGTCTCACACTCGGTGGTGACGGAGCGTGCCCCTATCCGAGGAGGATGCGGTGGCGAAGAAGGGTGAAGCCTGCGCGTCCGTGCATCTGACGCGCGATCCGCTTGGTCTTGGTGTTGACGCCCTCGGTGGGACCGTTGCTGTACGGAAGCGTGAGCGCGGCGGTCACGGCGTCGCGGTCTCGTTCCAGGCCCCGGGTGAAGGCGTGCAGATGGGGCAGATCGGCTGCGCGCGGACCTGGACGATCCAGCGCAAGAGCCCGTCGGCGTTTCCTGCGCACGGCGTCAGGAGCTGAGCGAAGTTTTGGATGGTGGCATCCAGTTGGGTCATCTCGGAGCATGCTGCGGTGAGCCGGGCCAGGAGGTCGTGGTGCTCGGTCTTGAGGTGGTCGGGCCTGGTGAGGATCATCCGGGAGAGTCGGCGCGGGGAGATGTGGCTGCGGTCGGCGTCCGCGCGGCCCTGGCTGATGTATTGGTGCAGGAGGTTGAGGCAGCCGGTGAAGCCGAGGGTTTTGATCTCTTCGAAGAGGTGGTGGACGGGGACGGCGGGGTCCTCGGCCCGGCGTTTGCGCAGGTGCTCGCGGTAGGGGTCGACGAGGCCGGCACGGTACTTGGGGACGCGGAGCATCCGCTCGGGCCGGTCGGCGCGCGCGTAGCGCAACCACCACTGCCGTACCCCAATCGGCGAGTGTGAGCAAGCCTGGCGGCCGACGCTCAGGCGCCACCAGGAGCCGATCGGCGGTGCCGTCGCAACTGCTGCGTGAGGAGGCGGAGGGCGGAGTTGGACACGTCGACACTCGACGGGTAAACAAGCACGTGAAGCCTCTGGTGGAGACGGTTCTTTTGGTCGAAAACCCATCTACCAGGGGCTTTACCGCGTTGTCAGCCCAACCGCCATGCGCGCGCGTCAAGTTGGAAAGGACTCACTGTGAGCAGCACACGCTTACGACCCAGAGTGCTCATCGTCGGTGCCGGTCTGGCCGGCACTGCCACGGCGATCCGTCTGCTCTGCTTTGCGCGCCGGCCGTTGGAGATCATCCTGCTCGAACGGCACCCCAACTACCGTTCTGCGGGCGTCGCTTACCACCAGGACGGCAATCCCTGGGGACATGTGTTCAACATCCAGGCCGGCCGGATGTCGGTTTTCCGGGAGGACGTCCTCGACTTCATCCGCTGGGCCAATCACGAAGCCGACCGCACGCACTGGCCGGCGCCCTGGGCCGAGTTCAAGTTCGTGGAGCAGGGCCCGGCACCCCGGCGCATCTTCCAGCACTATCTGATCGACCGGCTGGCCAAGGCCAGCAGAGAAGCCTGTCCCGGTGTCGTGCTCGTCGAAGCGGACGGCGAGGCGATCGACTTGGAGCTGAGCTCTTCGGGAGTCGAGGTGACAGTGCGGCAGTGGTCCGCGCCGCGAGGGAGTGGCCTGCCGGCCCGGCAGGGCTCGGAACCAACCGTGATCCTCGCCGATCACGTGATTCTCGCGACCGGGCTCGAGCTTCGAGAGCCGCCCTTTGCCGCTGAGGCACTCGCGCACCCCGCCTTCGTCCGCAACCCGTACTCGGAGGCAGGCGTCCGCAAGCTCAGTGCGCTTTCCCCGGAGGCGACCGTTGCGATCGTCGGCTCCGCGCTCAGCGCGTACGACTCGGCGGGCCTGCTGCTGCGCCAGGGCCACCTCGGGCCGATCTACCTACTCTCGAGGACCGGGACGATCTTTCGGACGTATCCCCGCGGTCACGAGCACGGGGTGGTGCATCTGGCCTGTCCGAGGTCATTGCTGGAGCCGTACCGGGATCGCGAGGAGTTCCTGGCCCGGGTCCGCACGGAGTGGGAGGCGGCGTGTGCAACGGTCGGACGGGAGCACCCGGACATTGACCCGGCCGTGGTCGCGGAGCGGGTGGCAAAGGCCTGGGAGCCGTATCTGCCCGAAGCCATCGCACGGATTCCCTCCGCCGAACTGCGTTCCCTGCTGGATGACTTCAGTACCGCGCTGGCCTCCTTCCGGGTCGGCGCCGTGGAGCACACGATGGCGATCATCGAGCAGGCAATGCGCCCGGACGACGGACGGGTGCAGTTGATCGTCGGCAAGGTGGAGAGGATCACGCCGGCGGGCTCCGGGAAGCTGACTCTTCGGGTCGGGACCTCGGACGGTGAACGCGCCCTTGCTGCCGATCTGGTGGTGTCCAATTTCAGCCGGGAATGGGACTACAGGAGGGCCGGCCAGCCGCTCTGGAGGAATCTCCTGCGGAGGGGAACCGCGGTGCCCCATGAGCGCACCGGACGCGGCCTGGAGGTCGACGACCGCGGGACGCTCCTGGACCTCCACGGAAGGCGTGTCCGGCCGATCTCAACGGTCGGCCCCCTGCGCGAGGGCGACGAGATGGTGCGCAACGGGCGCATGGGAGCGTTCACTTTCAATCTCGCCGCCATCAAGAACCAGTCAATTGTGGTTGCTTCGCATGTGATCGAAGTTTTGGAGTCAAAAGAGGATTTGACTCAATTTCATGATCGATTCCAGCACTGTGTGCGCAATATGAAGGAAGCAGTCCGGGCTCAATTCGAGGATGCTGTGAACCTAGAGGTGAGGAGGCTGGTCGCGAAATCACGCAAAGAGCGGGAACTGCTGGCCACGCGGCTGGCCGTCCGCATCCGAGCCATGGATGAACCTCCCGCCCTTTCCTCGGGCGCGTTTCGGCACGACGGACTGACCAGGGCCCTCGTCCGCTGGACCGCGGTCGGCCGGCTCACCGACGTCAGCGTGACGCCGCGGCAGCTACGCAGGCAGTTCGGGATTGCGAACACCGACGATCTGGAGGGCTAGTTGAACGGGCACCGGATTCAGGGATCCCTCTTGACCAGCGGTACGCAACGTGTCCTACGAGGTGTCTGTAACCGCACGAGAGATCCGCTCGAGGGATCGATCCTGGTCGCGCCATCCCTTGAAGCGGGTCTGTATGAAGCGATCGTGGCAGCGCGGGCAGTCGTCTGCGGTTCAGGGGGGCTGACCGGCCACATGCAGTCCATCTGCCGCGGCAGGGGGATACCCGTGCTCCGCGTGGACAAGGCCGATCTCGCCGAACTGGTCGGCGAAGTGACGCTGGATCTCGACAGCCAATCGATTGTCGTCGGGCGCCGGGTGAATGCCTGGAGCCCGTCACCGGAAGATCTCGGTTCAGCCTGTGCCGTCATCGCCGACCTGCAGGACATCCGCACGCTCAACGCGTGCGGGCCCGACGCGGAGCGCGTCGACTCCTTCTTCATCCGGGAGGAGTTCCTTTGCCTGGCGGCAGGGCTGCGACCGCTCGACGCCCTGGCGGGCGGCCCGGACGACATCAAGGTCTACGCCCGGGCCGTCGCGGACCGGCTGTGCACCTTCGTCGAGGCACTCCTGCCCGGCCAACGGCTCGTGTTGAGGCTTCTCGACCTCCGCTCCGACCACGCCGCGGAGGTCACCGAGCTGGTCACGGTCGCGGTCGAACCGAATCCCGAGCTGGGTCTGCACGGCGCGCGTTGGCTGCGTCGATCCGACGCGTACCGCGATGCGCTCCACGCTGTGCTGGGCTTCCTGCGCGACCGTCTCGGCGACGCTGCGGGCCGGGTATGCCTCTCCGCTCCCTTCCTCACAGACGATGAGGAGTTTGTCCAGCTCAGAAAGCACCTGGAGTTGCCGGACGGCATCCGTCTGTCCGCGTTCATCGAAACGCCCGCAGCCGTACACGCCACGACGGCGATCTGCGCCGCGGGCGCCAGTGAGTTGTTCATCGGGGTGAAGGACCTGGTGCAGTTCTATCTCGCGGCCGACCGGAGCAACCATCTGGTGGCCGATACCTATCGGACCCGGCACCCGGCCGTCATGGACGCGCTTGGGCAGGTGGTGGACTCCGCACGTGCTGCGGGCACCCCTGTCAGGGTGTTCTCGCTGGGCCTGGACCTGGCCTACTACCTGGAGCATCTGCCGACCCCCGACGGCTACATGATGTGCACGGCAGAACTTCAGCAGATCCTCCTTCGGACGAACCCCTGACAGCCCGGGCTCAACATCTCTCCCGCCATCAGCAGCCGCTCGTCCCTCTGGGTGTCCGATCAGGCCGGCCGCGCCTTGCTCACGGATGGATGAGCGCGGTGCGGCATTGCTGACGCGGTGATGAATCCGACGTGCGCGGGCGGTCAGTTGCTCGTCAGGCGCAGTGGTCGGGAGCGGGTCGCTGGCTGACCGATTCTGCCCGGTGATCGTGTGCGGGCACGGGACTACTCGTGTCCGAGAGCATCCAATGCGGCCAGGATGTCTGCGGGTTCGGCACGCGTGGTGTAGTCGGCGCTGACGAAGGACCAGCGGATGATTCCAGCCTGGTCGATGACGTAGGCGGCAGGCATCGGGAGCGTACGCGGACGACCGCCATTGACGCGCTGGAGGTCGAAGCCGAGCTTGTCGTAGACAGCGGCGAGTTCATCGGGGAGATCGAAGGCGAGACCGTACTGTTTGGCGGTGCCGGAGCCGATGTCGCTGAGGACCTCGAAGGCGAGGGAGTGCTTTTCGGTGAGCGTGAGTGACTCGTCGGGAATCTGAGGCGAGACGGCGACCATTCGAGCTCCGCGCGCGGCGATGTCGGCGTGACGCCGCTGAAGAGCGCGCAGAGTGATATTGCAGTACGGGCACCAGGCGCCACGGTAGAAGGTCAACACGAGCGGGCTGCGGGAGAGCACATCAGCCAGCGCCACGTGCCGGCCGGTGGCGGACGGTAGCTGGAACTGTGGAGCCTGATCGCCGGCTCGCAAGGCGCGATCGGCCTGTCCGGAGGCCTCGAGTGCTTGCCCGGCCTTGCGCATGATCTCCCGTACATCCGCCGGGATTTGCTGTTGGCGGGCCTCGTAGAAGGCGCGCAGCTCTGCGTTGAGGGTGGTCATGGTCTCTGGGGCCTTTCCGGTCGGCATGCACCTAACTTGGAATGACCGTTTCAACATAGTGAGGGAGGCTGTCCGGCGCCAGAGGGTGTCGGGTATATCTTGGAACTGACGTTTCGAGATGACGGGTAGAGCATGCCGGACATCAAACACTTCGCCCCGGACACCGCCCTCGAGACCGTGCTGCGGCTGTTCTGGCGCCAGGGCTTTGCCGCGACCGCCATCCAGGACATCGTCACCGCGACCGGTCTCAACCGCTCCAGCCTGTACGCCACCTTCGGCGGCAAGCAGGAGCTCTACCGCGCCGCACTGGTGCGCTACCTGGATCAGCGTTCCCGGCCGGCGTTTCGCCGCCTTGCCGAAGACGATCGGGGCCTGCCGGCCGTCGCCGAGTTCTTCCAAGGGCTCGTCGAGGCGCGGTGCGCCGGCGAATTCGCCCGCTGGGGATGTCTCATCTCCAACGCGCACGCCGGAGCCGAGACCGGCGACCCAGAGGTCCGCGCCCTCCTGGACCGGCATCACGTGGAGCTGCGGGACGCTCTGCAGACGGCACTCGTCACGGCACACGACCAGGGACAACTCGCTGCCGAGATAGACCTGCGTTCGAGTGCCGAGCTGCTGGCCCTGCTCGCCTACGGCGTGAACCTGCGCTCCCGAGCCGGAGCAGACGCCGGCGCGCTCGGTGCGACGGTGAAGGCCACCTTGCAAACCCTCGACGGCCGTCCTCCTGTGTGACCACTGGCCTGCTCGTTCGCACAGCTGAAGGTGAGCAGCCTGACTCGGGCCTTGGACGAGACCTTCGAGCCGCGGTCTCACATCGGGAGGTCAGGGGGAGCAGCGCCGAGCGGTCAGCCCGCCGCCCGTCGCGTACTTCATGACCACGCCATACCGCAGGGCCCGCCTGCGCTGCTGCCCTCAGCCGCCGTCCACCCAGGCGGCGTGGAAGCCGTGCGGCACGGGGACCGGCAGCGGCACCACGGCAGCAGGGCGGTCCGTGAAGTCGGCGGTGTCGAGGACCGTCAACTCGCCCCGTCCGGACCGGCCGTCGGTGACCATGCTCAGCAGCCAGCCGTCGCCTTCGGGGGCACGGGGCTCGCGCGGGACGAAGACCGCCTCGCCGGTCGTGCAGCCGGGGGGCAGCTCGTGGGTGTCGGTCCGTCCGGTGGCCAGGTCGTGGCGGAGCAGCGCCGGGCCGCCCAGCAGTTCCCGCCCGGAGGGGTCGAGGGCCGTGGCGAAGACGTAGCGGTGCCGGGTGCCGCGCACCCGGTCGTCGATGACCGGGGACTCCTGGACGAGGCCGGAGAGCTGTTCCTCGACGACCGTCCCGCCTGCTGTGTCCACGGTCCAGCGGACCAGCGCGGGGGGTGTCTCGCCGGGGCCGTTCGGGTCGCGGTCGAAGACACGCGGATGGCTGATCACGTCGAGGACGATGTGGCGGCCGGACTCGTAGGCGTTGACGGGGTGGAAGACGAAGCACGGTGACAGTTCGACCCAGAGGATGTCGTCGGGGCCGCCGTCGCGTGGGAGCAGTCCCAGGCGGGCGCCGTGGCCGTCGTTCCAGACGTAGGGGATGCGTGAGCCCGCCGCCGCGGCGGCCGGGCTGAAGACCACGGGGAGGTCGTAGATGAGCGCGTAGCGCTCCGTCAGGGAGAACGCGTGCATCATCACTGGCCGCTTCAACGGCACGGGGACCGAGCGGCGCACCCGGCCGTGCACGTCGATGACGAGGTAGGTGGCGTAGGGCGGTTCGCAGGACATGGTGACCGCGTGGAGTTCGCCGGTGAGGGGGTCGTGCTGCGGGTGTGCGGCGAATCCGCCGCGCAGCGTGCCGTCGAAGTCGATGCGGGCGACGGTGTCGAGGGCGGCGTCGATCTGGAGGGGGCGTGGGCCGCCGTCGCCGAGGGCCAGGGTGCGGCCCGCGTGGCGGATGATGTTGCCGTTGGCGTTGTCGTTCGGGCCGTATCGGGGGCCGGGAGCGGGTAGTTCGCCGAGGATGCGTGCTGCGCGGTCGGTGCGCAGCCAGCGGTTGCGGTACCACTCGGCGCGGCCGCCCCGCAGCCGGACGCCGTGCACCATGCCGTCGCCGGCGAAGAGGTGCTCGTCGTGGGGTCGTTGGAGCGGGCTGGGGCCGATGGTGAGGAAGGTGCCGTCCAGTTCTGCGGGGAGCGTGCCGTGGACGGGGGGCGCGGAGACGAGCACCTCGCGCGTGACGTGGGGAATGGCGGAGTGGTTGGCCGATTCGGCTTTCGATGCGATCATCATTCCGCCCTACATAACGTATCGTCGTTACGTAACGTCGTTTTTTATAGGGTGGAGGACAACCGAAGGGACGTCAAGGGTGAGTCCACGCCAGGCAAATCCCAGACTCAGGGCCGATCTCGTGGAGGCCGCCGCGCGACTGCTGGCGCAAGAGGGGCCGCAGGCGCTGACGACACGTCGGCTCGCCTCGGCGGTGGGCGCCTCGACCACCGCCGTCTACACCCACTTCGGCGGTATGGACGACCTGGTGCGGGCGATGGTCCACGAAGGGTTCGCCCGGCTCGACCGGCGGATGAGCGAGGTCACTCCCAGCGGTGACGCGGTGGCCGACATCGCGGCGCTGGGGCTCGCCTACCACAGCAACGCCCTGGAGCACCGGCACCTGTACGGGGTGATGTTCGGTGGCGTGGGGTTCGGCGGGTTCAGCCTCACCGAGGAGGACCGTCAGCACGGCCGCTACACCCTCGAACCGGTGACCCGGGCGGTGGCGGCGGCCATGGCGGCGGGCCGCTTCCATGAGGGCGATGCCCGGCTGGTGGCCCATCAGATGTGGATCGCGCTGCACGGGCTGGTCACTCTGGAGCTGGGTGGCTTCCTCGTCCCGCCCTACGACGCGGCGCGCTGCTTCGCCGCCCAGGTGCACGGGCTGCTGGTGGGGGCGGGGGACGATCCGTCGGCGGCCCGGCGCTCACTGGAATGCCTCGGCCTGCCCGTGGGGGCCGGCTGATCCCAGGGGCGCGTCGCGCACACGTCGCCGGCGGCGCCCGTACGGGCTCTCGGCAGCAGCGTTCGGCCAGGGCGGCGACGAGCGGGGCGGTATGCCGCACCAGGGGGCGCACGCCGAGGACCACCGAGCGCGGAATCAGGACCGGGTGGACTTCCCTCCCGGTCTGCCGCAGGACCGGGAAAGAAAAGTGCCGCTGGGCCGCGGTCGCCGCGAACGGCTACCGCGGCCCAGCGGGTATCTCCCCGCGCCGCTCAGACGGCGGAGGGGGCCAGGCGGTGGAAACCGCCCCGGTAGAACAGCAGAGAGTCGGCGCCCGGCCCGCGGTCCGCGTCGAGCACGGCGCCGAGCAGGATCGAGTGGTCCCCGCCGTCGTACACGGCTTCCAGCCCGCACTCCAGCCAGGCCAGAGCGCCCGACAGGATCGGGGCGCCGGTACGGCGGCCCGGCCGGGTGTCCACCGCTTCGAACTCCCGGGCGCCGCGCGGTCGCCCGCGGTCGGCGAACCGGCGTGCGATCGGCTCCTGCTCCGCGGACAGGACGGAGACCGCGAACGCCTTCTCCTCCAGCACCACGTCGTGCAGCGCCGCCGTGCGCAGCACGCATACCAGTACCAGCGGCGGGTCCAGCGAGACGGAGGTGAACGAGTTCGCCGTCATGCCCCTCGGCAGCTCGCGGCCGGCGGTCAGGACGGTGATACCGGTGGCGAAGGACCCGAGCACGCCGCGCAGTGCGAAGCGGTCGTGCTCCAGCAGTGCGGGCGCCCTGTCCGGGGCGGGCAGGCCGTCCGTGCGGGTCTCGGTCATGCCCTCACCCCCTGCCCGTCGCCGTTGCGAGCGGCCCGCGGGGAGCGGAGCCGGGCGCTGGGAGCGCGTACGGCTCCAGCGCGCGGCGCAGCGCGTCGGGCACCCGGGTCGGCCGCGTGTCGGTGTTGGGTCCGCGCATACAGGCCACTCGCTGGCGGCCCCGGGCGACCAGGTCCCCAGCGACAGGCGCTGCGTCACCACCGCCTTCTGCGCCGCGCAGCCGCACGTAGTCGAAGGTGAACCCGATCTGGGTCTGCGTCAGGTCCTCCAGCCGCATCCGGATCGACAGCTGGTCGAACGCGGTGATCTCGGCGAAGAAGTCGCAGCCCACCGAGAGGGTGAACAGCTTCAGGTCGTCGCGGATGTCGTCGAGGACCTCGGGAGCCCTGTCGCGCAGGAACATCTCCCGGCACCGGCCTTGCCAGCGAACGTAGTTGACGTAGTAGACGTTGCCCACGAGGTTGGTCTCCTCGAAGCCGACCAGGTGGCGCAGTTCGTAATACGGGCGTTCGTCGCCCATCGGTGCCTCACCCCTCCCTCTCTGTCAGCACGGCGAACACCGCCGTTTCCGGCGCGGTGCGCAGTACGGCCGGGACGGTGGCGATACCGGCCGCGCCGCACCGCAGTACCACCCACCGGTCCGGAGCCCCGGCGCCGTCGTCCACCGTCAGTTCGATGTGCGCACGGCCGCTCTTGCGCAGGCACTCGACCGCGCCCCACACCCGACCCGCGGCGAGCGAGAGCTCCTCGCGGTGCTCGGCCGCGATCAGCCGGGCCAGCGCGAGCCCGCCGGCGCCCAGCAGGCCCTCCCACTCGTCCGTGCTGCGCTCCTCGACGTGCTGTACGTCGCACGCGACCGGCCGCTCCCCCGCCACGGCGAGGGTCACCCCGGCGCCGTGCGAGGCGGAGACCTGCGGGCCGCCGTCCACCTCGGGGCGCCCGTCGGGGCGATGACGCAGCGTCACGGGATGTCCGAGGGCCTGGCCGAGGGCGTGGGCGGTGCGACCGCGACGGCCGTCCGGGGTGCCGTGGCTGCCGTCGCCGTCCGGGTGGACGGCGATCCGCACCGGCGCGGCCAGCACCGCTTCGGCGCGTCGCTCCAGGTAGGGGCCGAGCAGCGCAGGCTCCCAGGGGCCGGAGCCGTCCAACTTGCGGACGGCACGCAGGGTCAGGCCCGTCCAGCGCTCGACGAACGCGCCGTGCTCGTCACGGACGTCGAGGTCGTAGACGTAGGTGTCACCGTCCCGGGAGCGCTCGACGGCGTGCAGGACGACACCGCCGGCGCCGGCCGCCGCGGCCGGGTCGGCCAGGTGCAGCCGTTCGACGCCCACGGGCAGCAGCGTCGCGTCCGGCACACAGGCCTGAATGGAGTGCATCAGCGCGTCCCGGGTGCCCGGGTCGGCCAGCACCAGGTCGGGCGGCAGGAAGCCTGCGAACCAGGGCGCGGTGGCGGACGTGGAGATGTCCGCGACGCACTCCTTGGCGGCGAGGTGCCGATAGCCCGTCAGGCGCTGGAAGCGGGCGCCCTGGAACAGCACCGGCCCGTACATGTCCCGTGCCGGTTCCAGGGCCGGACGCACGCCCTCGGGCGGGGGCGGCCCGGCCGGGAGCTGCTGGTGCGGCCCGTAGCGCAGGACGGCGCGGAAGTGGTCGGCGCGGAAGTCCGTCTCGCTGCTGCGGATCACCGCGCGGACGGTGTCGGGACCGGTGGCCAGCACGGCCACCCGCACGGTGGTCGTGCCGTCCGGCGGCACCGCCACCGGACGCAGGAACTCGGCATCCTCCAGGATGGGCACCGCCTCGCTTCCCGTGCGGCCGGTGAGGGCCGCGGCGGCCTGGGCCATGGCCTCCATGCCGAGCACGGCCGGGAGCAGGAGGGTGTCGTCGAGGAGGTGGTCGGCGAGGTAGGGGTCGGTGGCGGCGGACAGTTCGGAGTCGACGACGAGTTCGACGCCGGGGTAATAAGTCTGTACGCGCTCCACGAACCGGAGCAGCGGCAGTTCCCGCTCCTCCAGGGCGATGGTCGGCAGGCCGCCGGCGCGGCCCATGACGACCAGGGTGTCGGGCACGTCCGGATGGGCCAGCACATGGCGGAGCATGGCGACGCCCTCGTCGGCAGGGATCGGCTCGATGCCCTCGCGGATGAGCGACTCGAGCACGCCGAGCCGTTCGCCCATCCCCGCACCGGACCACACCGACCACTCCAGCGCGATGCACCGGCAGCCCGGAAGGTCCTCGCGCAGCCGCGCGATCCGTTCGGTCAGCCAGTCGTTGGCGGTGGCGTAGTCGGCCTCGCCGCGCAGTCCGGCGCGGCCGATGATGCTGCCGAACGCGACGACCAGCCGCAGGTCGGCCGGGTCGACGGCGGCCAGGACCGCCTCCAGTCCGGCGATCTTGACGGCCAGGGTGCGGCGGAACGACGCCTCGTCGAGGTCGGCGAGTGCGCGCGGTTCGTTGCGTCCCGCGCCGTGCAGCACGGTGGTGACGGGGCCGAGACGTTCGCGTATCTCGTTGACGGCGGCCTTGGTGTCGCCCGGTGAGGTGACGTCGGCGCGGACGTAGTGGAAGCGAACGCCCGCGGCGGCCATCCGGCCCAGGTTGGCGGCGAGTTCACGGTCGGTCTCGGGGTCGGAACGGCCGAGCAGTCCGATGGCGCATCCGGACTCGCGGGCCAGGGACAGGGCGCACTCGGCGGTGATGCCCTTGCCTCCGCCGGTGACCAGGAGGACGTCGTCGCCGGTCAGCGGGAACTGGGCGGTGGTGCCGGGATCGTCCGCGACGGGCGGCAGGGCCCGCAGCACGGGGACCCGGCGGACGCCCGCGGCGTCGTAGTGCACTTCGCTGAAGCCGCTGGTCGCCGCGACGTCCGCGACGATGCGGTGCGTCAGCCGCCCGAGGTCGGGCAGGCTGTTGAGCGGGAGCGTGACGACGGTGGTGGCGGTGTCGGGCGCCTCCAGGTGGAGCGTCTTGGCCAGCCCGGCGGCCCCGCGCCGGTCGCCGACGGCGACAAAGCGGGCGGCTGGCTTGGTGGGGTGCAGGGCGGCGCGAGCGGCTGAGAGCATCAGCGCGGCATGCTCGTCGTCGCAGTCGGCGGGCAGGCACAGCAGCACGCCCCCGCCGAGCCCGGCCTCGCGCAGCGCCGCCGCGAGCGGCTCGGCCAGCGGATGCCGGTCGGGAGCGAACACGGTCCAGTGCGCGCCGTCGCCCTCGGCGGACGCCTTTGGCCCGGGCGCCTTCCCGGTTTCCGCCTCCACCAGGTCGACCGAGAACGCCCGGACCCACGGCGCCACGCCGGCCGCAGCGATTGGGCGGTCCGCGTCGGAGGGCAGGGCCGTGCCGGCCAGCTCGTCCAGCAGGACCGCCAGTTCGGCCAGCGTGGAGGTGGCGAACGCCGACGTCGTGGCCATGGGGTTGACCCCCAGCTCACGGGCCGCGTCGTTCATGATCTGGCCGACCGTGATCGAGCTGAGGTGCAGCTCGTCCAGCGGGTTGGTGTCCGGCGAGAGGGCCGAGGGCGGCAGCTCGGCGCGGGCCGCGGCAAGCCGCAGCAGGACGTCGAGGCTGCTCGGGCCGTCCCCGGCGGAGGCCGACGGTGCACCGGTGGACGCGCCCGCCGGTGCCATCTCGTCGCGGACGGCATCCGCGCCGGTGCCCGCGTCCAGCGCGAGCGGCAGGTCGCCGTCCGGTGCCGACTCGCACGGGTTGGCGAGGAAGCGGAACTCCTTGTCCAGCGGCAGGGGCCGGGTGAAGCGGTCCCGGAACAGCTCCCCGTGGCGCACCGGGGCGCCGAGCACCCACGCCGCCGCCACACCCAGGAAGAGCCCCGCGAGGGACGTGCTGTCCGTGTCGAGGGCGATCGCCGGAACGTCCACCGTCTGTCCGGCGAGCCCGCTCAGGACGCGTCCCGGGCCGACCTCCAGCAGCAGGTCGCTCTCGGCGGCGAGGCCCTCGACGGCCTGCGTGAACCGCACGGGGGCGAGGACCTGACGGGTCATCAGCTCCGCCACGTCCGTGTCCCGGTCGAGCGGCCCGCCGGTGACCGTCGAGACCACCCGCCGCGAGAGCGGCCGCAGCCGCTCCCCCGCCAGATGCTCGGCGAACGCGTGCGCCGCGGGGGCGACCGCGGGCGAGTGGAAGGCGTGGGAGACATTGATGCGCTGCGCGGCGAGGCCCTGCGCGACCGCCCGCGTGCTCACCCGGTCTACGGCGTCGGCAGGCCCGGAGACCACGGTCTGGCGGGAGCCGTTGTAACCGGCGATCACCACCGGCTCGCCGCTCAGCAGCGGCTCCACCGCCGCCGGCCCCGCTGCGATGCTCGCCATCGCCCCGCCGCCGTCGCTGGCCGCCGCCATCACCCGGCCTCGCGCGGCCGCCGTGCGCAGCAGCCCGGCCTCGTCCATGGCTCCGGCCCAGTGCAATGCCGTCAGCTCGCCGAGACTGTGGCCCGCGGCGCACGTGCCCTCGATGCCGAGCGCGTCCAGTACGCGCAGTCCGGCCGCCGAGGCGGTGACGATCCGGGGCTGGGCCACTTCGGTCGCCACCTGGTCGCCCCGGGCCGGGAGATCCTGCGCCCGGTAGAGCTCGTCCACGGCGGCGAAGCGGGCGCGCAGCGCGCCCCCGTCGCCGCGGCGGCCCGCGCCCTGCCCGGGGAAGAGGAAGCCGATCCGTGGCGGTGCGTCGGTACGCCGGCCGAGAAACAGGCCGGCGGCCGTATCGAGGAGGTTGCGGGCGCCGCCGTCGACACGCGCCAGCAGCTCGGTGAAACGCTCCTCGGCCTGCTCCGGAGAGGAGGCGACGACGGCGGCACGGACGGTACGGCCCGCGAGGTCGGCCTCCAACGTGGCCGCCAGGTCACCGAGTTCGGCATAGGACAGGTGCCCGGCGAGAGCGGCGAGCCGGGTCAGCCGGCCGCGCAGGTCTGCGGTGTCGTCCGCGTCGACCAGGAGCAGCTCGCAGTCCTGCCGGGACCGGACCAGGCGGACGGTGGACTGGGGCAGAGCGGTGGGGCTCCCCCCGTCGGCATGCTCGACGACGATGTGGGCGTTGATGCCGCCGAAGCCCATCGAGGAGACGCCGGCCCGCATCGGGGCGCCCTCGGGCCGCACCTCCGCATCCCGGGGCACCCGCAGCGCGGGCCGCTCGCCGAGAAGTTCCGGGTGGGGGTCGTGGTGGCCGGTGGCCGGCGGAATGACCTGGTGGCGCACCACCTGCACGGCCTTGAGGAGTCCGGCGATCCCGGCCGCGGCCTTGGTGTGTCCCATGTTGCCCTTGACGGTGCCGAGGGCGGCGGGCGGCGCGTCCGGGTCGGCGGCCCGGCGCGCCTCGGACAGGGCACGCAGTTCGGTGGCGTCGCCGACGGCGGTGCCGGTGCCGTGGCCTTCCAGGTAGGACACGGTTTCCAGGCCGAAACCGGCGGAGCGGTAGGCGCGGTCGAGGGCGAGGCGGTGACCGCTCGCCTCAGGGCGGGTGATGCCGCCGCGGCCATCCGAGGACCAGCCCCAGCCGGCGATGACCGCATGGCGCAGGCGTCCCTGGGCGACGGCGTCCTCGTCCCGCATCAGCACCACGGCGCCGCAGCCCTCGCCGGGCCAGAAGCCGTTGGAGTGGCGGTCGTAGACGCGCATCTCACCGGTGGCCAGGGCTCCGGTCTTGGCGAAGCCGATCACCTCGAACGGGTCGATGCTCAGGTCCACGCCGCCGGCGATGGCCACGTCCCACTGCCCGGAGGCCAGCGCGTTGCACGCCGTGGCGACGGACAGCAGCGACGAGGAGCAGGCACCGTCGACCGTGAACCCGCCGCCGCCGAGGTCGAAGTGGTTGCAGATCCGTCCGGCGATGGTGTTGGCCAGGCCGCCGGCCAGAGTGTCCTCGTCGATCGGCGGGAACGGCTGCTTGTACCGCTGTTCCAGAGTGCGCAGGAACTCCGCCAGCTCCGCATCCGGCCAGCCCTGCTCCCGCAGCGCGGCGGCGACGGTGCGGCGTACGTACGGCCAGCGCAGCCGCATCAGGTTGGCGCGGCTGAACTCGCCGGTGAGGCTGTTGCCGATGACGGCGCCGGTGGTGGACGCCGGCAAGCCCCCGCCGTCGGGGAACCCCGCGTCCTGAAGGGCCTGTGAGACGGTGTCGAGCGCCAGCCAGTGCGTCATGTCCGTGGCGCGGAAGGTGCTGCCGGCGATGCGGTGTTTGACGCGGTCGAACTCGAAGCCCTCCAGGACCGCCGCCTTGCGAGCGTAGTGGCGATCGGGGGCGGCGGGGTCGGGCGAGTAGTAGTCCTCGTGGCGCATCCGCTCGTCGGGGAGGCGGCGAAAGGCGCGCCGTCCGGCCAGGACGTTCTGCCACAGCTGCTCGGGCGTGTCTGCGTCGGGGTAGCGGCAGGCCATCCCGACGACCGCGATGCGCGGCCGCGGGCCGGTCATGCCGCCACCGCCTCTGCCTCGGATCCGGTGGCGGCGGTCGCGGACGGCACCGCGGCGGCGGCCCGCTCGCGCCGGCGCTGCAGCAGGTGGGCCGCCCACCAGCCGGCGCCGCGCAGCCCGCACACCAGCGTCACGGCGAAGAACAGCGTGTAGACGACGTTGAAGACCATGAGCACCCCATAGACCATCGCGACCGATGAGCCGAACATGAACTGGTTGCGAGCCTTGGCCGGCGTCGTCCCCGGATCGCTGATCATGTAGTTGGTGAAGAGCACGAAGGCCACGCCGCTCATCACACCGACGGCCGAGAACACCGCGACGTCCCAGACGAAATGGCGGATGACGCCCTGGATCGCGAAGCCGCCCAGCCAGCCGACGATCAGCGCCACGCGCTTGGTCAAGATGGCGTTGATGACGGTTCCCGCGGTGGCGATGATCAGCGGGATGGCGACCCGGAAGAAGTTGTTGGCGTTCTCCGTGAACTGGTACGGCGGCGCGATGCTGAACCAGGTGCCGAAGCAGAGCAGCGAGACGGTGATGCCGAAGTTCGACGGGTTCATGAAGTGCCGCATCCGGCCGCCGATCGGCGCCTGGAACACGTGCTTGCCGCCGACGCCGACGACCACGCCGAACAGGACCGGAAGGAAGAGGTCGTTGCCGTAGGTGAGCATCGACACGGCCAGCGAGGTGATGTGGGCGGGCAGCAGGAACTCGTACACCCCGCGGACGCCCCGGCCGCGGAAGCGCGGGGCCCGCCTGTACGCCCAGGCGCTGACCAGTTCGAGTCCGGTCTCGGTGGCGTATCCGCACAGGACCGCCAGGATCGGCCAGAGCCACGGCTGCTCGAAGCCGAGCAGGGTGTAGCCGAAGATGTTGAACACGCTGATGGAGATGGCGAAGTTGCGCAGTGCGAGGTAGCGCGGGTCCGGTTTGGCGGCGGGCGGCGCCGCTGTGGCGTGCGGGGCCTGTTCCGTGGAGGGTTGCGTGACCGTCGCGGTCATGAGCCCGACACCTCCTGGGCGTCGCTGGTGAGCATGAGAGTGTGGGTGCCGGGTGTGAGGCGGCGGACCTGCTGGTGGAGCTCGCCGTGGGCGTCGCGCCATCGCAGGTGCACGGTCACCGGACCGTCGTAGGAGCCGAGCCCGAAGCGGACGTCGAAGCTGCGGAAACCGCTGTGGCCGCCGCCGCCGTCGAGCTGTGCGATCTGCGTGCCGTGGGGCGTCGTGGCGCGCACGGTGGCGCCGTATGCGGGGCTGCCGGCGGCGGCCAGACCGCTGCGGGATCCTCCCGCGGCCGGCCCTGCCGAGGGACGCAGCAGGTTCAGGGTGAGGTGATTGCCGCGGTGCGCGGTGGTGTTGGCGTAGAAGGCGGGCGGCCCCCACTGCCGGGCGACGGCGAAGTCCAGCGCCCCGGTGCCGGTGGTGTCGCCGGTGGCCACGGCGCGGGTGGGATGGGGTACCGCGAGGCCGAGCTGCTTGCTGATGTTGGCGAAGGATCCGTCGGGGGTGCGGGCGTAGAACGCCAGCTCGTTGTGGCCGGCGATGTCGTCGCCCGGCCCCTCGTGGGGCCACATGGAGGGGTTGGACAGCAGAAGGTCGTTGGCCATGGCCATTTCCTGAAGCCACGGCCAGCGGTCGATCTTGCCCTTGACGAAGCCGTCGGTCTGGACCACGTCCTGGTGGCCGGAGTTGAGGAAGTCGCCCATCTTGACGTCCCAGTTCCAGCCTGTCCACGCCAAGCCCTTCGCACGGGCCTCCTGGCTGAACGGGGCAGTGCCGTCGGCGAGTTGCCGGTTCATCTCCGCCTCGCTGGCGGCCCGGTTCTTCCAAACGAAGTTGGACTCCTCCAGGCCCCATGCCACGGTGATGTTGCTGACCATCATGTCGAAACGGCCGGTGTTGTCGAGGTCGCCGAAGTCGACGCCCATGCCCTTGAAGGAGTCCTTGCCGAGCAGGAACGACTTGGGTGTGGTGCCGGTGCGTTCGCCGATGGCCTCGGTGAAGCGGATGTGGCCGGCCCTGGAGCGGTTGTACAACAGGTGGTCGTGGCCGAAGTCGTTGGCGATGTAGAGCTCCGGCAGGCCGTCACCGGTCAGGTCGGCGCCGGCGGCAGCAAGCGTCCAGCCCGTGGCCGCGTCGTACGGGATCGCCTTCGGCTCCTCTATATAGGCGGCGGTGGGCCGGGGGCCGGACGTGGCGGACGTCCAGCGCAGCACATGGTCGCCGCCGGCGTTCTGGGCACGGGACAACGAGTCGTTCATGACCACGTTGTTCAGGCCGTTCGGGTCGAGGACGTCGGAGTCCGGGAAGTAGTTGCCGACGACGATGTCCGGATGACCGTCGCCGTCCAGATCGCTCACGTGCACGGTGTCCGTGTTCCAGCGCGGGCCGTGGTACCGGCCGTCCTGCGACTGCGAGGGCACCAGCTCGCGTGGCACGTAGGCACGGGGTGAGGGCGTACGCGCATCGGAGCGGGCCAGGAAGAGCACCGGGGTGCGGCCCCAGTAACTGACCAGGATGTCCATGCGCCCGTCCCCGTTGAAGTCGCCGAAGGTGCACCCGGTGGGCGCCATGGTGCGGTCCACGGGGAGCGGCGCGGCGTCGAGGAGGAACGGCGTGAAGCGGTCGGCCTGACGGGCCGTGGGCGTGTACGTCACCGTCACCTGGTCGGTGCGGGTGTCCACGATGCACATGCCGGACGCCCGGCCGTGGCCGGTGACGTCGTTGATGGCGATGCTCGCGCCCACCGACGAGATCCAGGAGCGGATCTTCTCGTAGGCGGGGTTGACGGTACGCACGGTGCGCTTGGGCAGCCCGTCGTAGCCCGGCGGCATGGCGATGGGCATTTCCTTGAACCGGTAGGCGGCGGCCACCTTTGTACCGTCAGGAGCGGCGACTGCTGCCCGGGTTGCGAAGAACAGTGACGCCACGATGAGAACCGTCACCAGCCCCGGCACCAGTCTGCGAATCCGCTGGCTATATGCCACGGTGCTCCTCTCTCTCTTGTGGTGGTCAGGATCGGCGTGTGAATCATGGGATTGCATTCTTCAGATACGATCCGGGATCACCGCGCAACCGGCATCTCCCGACTTGCTAGCCGATGTATTCGCACTTCAGGGCAGTCGGCAAGCTCGAAGAAGCGTCACGGGACGCGTCATCGCGAGAATTCTCGACGGTGACTCGGCACGCGTCGTGAAATTTCTTGTTCACTTGCCGGCCACGTCCGATGAGATGCCCTGGAGGTGTCGGCGGGAGATGGATTTTCGAGATGCGCCGGAATGTGAGGGGAGCATGGAACTCGCTGCGGTCGACTGAGTTCGGCCGTTCCGGATCAGGGCTTTGGAACGGCGGTCATTCCAGGCTGGTGATGAATCGTCCGGCGACCGCAGGGCCGGTATCGGCGCCGCTCGGCGGGTTTGCCTGAGGTGCGCTGTGACCTGGAGGGCGGCCGTTCGTGGCATCCGGGCTCGGGTGCCACGAACCGGGCGGCACGCGGGCGCTGATCAGCGCCCGGCCCGCGCGAACTGGCCCGGCCTGCGCCCGGGTCCGGTAGGGCCGCGGTAGGCCTGGGCGATGTCGAGCCACTGGTCGGCGTCCGGACCGGAGGCGGTGAGCGCGAGGTCGTCGCGGTGCCGGCGCCGGGTGGCCAGCAGACAGAGATCGACGGCGGGGCCGGTGATCTGCTGCTCCGCGTCGAGAGCGCCGAGCGTCCACGTCTGGCCCGAGGGCGCCGTCAGTTCGAAGCGCAATCCGTTGCGGGGCCGCGGCAGACCATGTGACTCGTAGCCGAACTCCCAGGTGAGGCAGGTGTATTCGGCGACATGCCGAACTCGGTCGGTGTACTGGCGCTCGACTTCGAGCGCGTCGGCGATGTCCTGGCCGTGCGCGAACATCTCCATGATCCCGGCAGCCGCCAGCACCGCCGCCGGAATCGGCCGGACCAGCCACGGCACCAGCCGCTCCTGGGGCACACGATTCAGCGCCCGCTCGGTCGCCGCCCGCTGGGTCCGCCAGGTCTCGATCAACTGCGCGCCTTCGAGGGGCAGATACGGCTTCAGCCCGTTCTGGACGGCCTCGCCGAAGGTCGTGATTCCGGCGAGGAACGCCTTGAACCCGGCGGGATCCTCCGCCGCCTTCTCGGCCAGGCCGAACACCATGATCAGGTGGGCGACCTGGTGCCGGACCGACCATCCCTCGGCCGGAGTGGGCCGTGCCCACTCGGTCTCGCCGGCATCGGCGAGCAAGGCCTCGAGGGCGTCGCCCTCGGCCACCAGATCGCTGAGGACGTCGCTGTGCTGGGTCATGCCTCGTTCCTCTCTGCGGGCGGCTTTGTCGCGAGGCCCAGTCTGGGGGGAGGCAGGGGTCGGCCACTTCTCCGGCCGTGCTGTCGATGCACCACCCACCGGCAGGGGCAACCGCAGAGAAGCACCGACTGCCCCGCCGTGGCGATGATGGTCTGGCCGTCGAGTCATTCGTGGAGGGGAACGTGGCGAGGACGTTGAGAGCGCTGCGGCGCGTGCTGCTGGCCCCCGACCTGACCGAAGTGTCGTTCGCCCGGCGCGGCTTCGCACCGCTGCCCGCAAACGATCCCGCCACCCGGCTGGAGGACGTCCCGCGCGCCGTCGTGTGCGGCTTCGAGTGGGCCATGGAGGCACACGACACCCCCGGCATCGCGCATCGCCTGGATCTTCTGGATCCCGAACAACGCGGCTTCGGCTACGAGGGCGCCACCATGGCGTTCACCATCCTGGACGTGATGGGCCGCGGCCACCGGACCCGCGAGCTGCTCAACGGCCCGGGCCGCCCCCACGTCCTCCTCGCCTACATCGGCATCGGCTTCGCCATGGCACGGCTGCCGCGCGTCCTGTGGAGGAAGGTGCTGCCCGACCTCACCGGACAGCCCTTCCACCCGGTGATGAGCTGGCTCGCGGTGGACGGCTACGGCTTCGACCTTGCCTATTTCCATACCCGCCGCTGGGTGGACGAGCAGCGGGTTCCCGCGAGTTATCCGTGGCAGGGCGCGCCCGCCTACTTTCCTCGTGCCGTCGACCAGGGCATCGGCCGTGCCCTGTGGTTCATCCACGGCGCCCGGCCCGAGCGGGTCGACGCGGCCATTCGCGGCTTCGCCGAGCACCGGCGGCCGGACCTGTGGAGCGGTGCCGGGCTCGCCTCCGCCTTCGCCGGCGGCTGCGGGACGGACACGTTCGACACGCTGCGGCGTCTGGCCGATCAGCATCTGCCGGCGCTGGCCCAGGGGGCGGTATTCGCGATCCGCGCCCGCGACCTGGCGGGCTACGTGCCCGAGCACACGGCCGTCGCCGCACGGGTGCTGACAGGCCTTTCGGTCGAGGCCGCGGTCGCCCTCGCCGACGACAGCGCCGTCGCGGAGGGGCAGGCGGGCCCGGTCCCGGCCTACGAGCAATGGCGGCGTGCGATCCAAGCCCACTTCCTGCCCGAAGGGGCCGTCCCCCGATGACACTTCGGCCCCCACGCCAGGAAAACAGCCGATAGGAAAGGGAAATCCATGCCGAGCACCATGGGCAGGCTGCGTCGCCGGATCCTGACGCCCAGCGTGAGTGAGACCCTGCTGGAGACCCGCGGCTTCCACCGGAAGACGCCCGAAGCCGGACAACTGCTCGAGACGATAGGCAGCCGGTTCCTGGAGGGGTACGGCCACGCCATGGCCGCCCGCACCACGGACGAGGCCGAAGCGCACCTGGAGGCGATACCGGAGCGGTTCCGCGGCTTCGCCTACGAGGGCGCGGGCATGGCGTACGGCGTCCTCGACGGGATGCCCGGCTGGAAAAGGGACGGCGTCGACCGCCTGCTGGCCGGCCGCGGCGGCGCGCACATCTACATGGTGTACGTCGGCATCGGCTGGTCCATGGGCCGACTGCCGCGGTTCCGCTGGCCGAACGTCGACTCCCTCGACCCCCTGCTGCGCTGGCTGGTGCTCGACGGGTACGGCTTCCACCAGGCGTACTTCCACACCGACCGGTATGTGAACCAGCAGTACCGGGACGAGCGGTTTCCGTGGCCCGCCCACGACTTCCCCAACTACACCAGCCGCGCCATCGACCAGGGCATCGGTCGTGCCCTGTGGTTCGTGTGCGGCACCGACCCCGGCGTCGTCGCCACGACGATCGCGAAATTCCCCAAGACACGCCACGCAGACCTCTACAGCGGCGTGGGCCTCGCCGCGACGTACGCCGGCGGCTGCGACGAGGAGGAGCTGACGGCGCTGCGCGATCAGGCGGGACCCCATCGGGGCGCGCTGGCACAGGGCAGCGCCTTCGCCGCGGAGGCCCGGCTGCGCGCCGGGCTGATGGTGCCGCACACCGCGTCGGCCACCCGGGTACTGTGCGGCCTGGAGCCGGACGAGGCCGCCCGCATCACCCAGGAGGTCCGCCCGCGGGCGACAGGGACGGGATCCCTGCCGGCGTACGAAGTGTGGCGGCAGGCCATCGCCGAGCGGATCGCCGCCGTGACGGAGCGCCGGTGACCGGCGTGACCAGCGCGGCCCGGCGGGTTCCCCCGTCGCCGCCGCTGCGCGCAGTACCGTCCCTGATGCGGCAGCTGGCCAAGGACCGCCTGTCGATGATGACGGCCGCCGCCGGCTACGGCGACGCGGTGCGGCTCTCCCTCGGCCCGAAGACGCTGTACTTCTTCAACCATCCCGACCACGCCAAGCACGTGCTCGCGGACAACGCCGCCAACTACCACAAGGGCATCGGCCTGGCCCAGGCCCGGCGCGCTCTGGGGGACGGCCTGCTGACCAGCGAGGGCGAACTCTGGCACCGGCAGCGCAAGGTGATCCAGCCCGCCTTCCAGCACCGGCGGATCGCCCAGCAGGCGGGAGCCGTGGCCGAGGAGGCGGCGGCACTGGTCGAGCGGCTGCGCGGGTACGAGGGGCGCGGGCCGGTGAACCTGACGCGGGAACTGACGGGGCTGACGCTGGGCGTGCTGGGCCGCACGCTGCTCGACACCGGCCTGGAGGAGTTCGGCGACCTCGGCCATGCCTTCGAGGCGGTCCAGGAACAGGCCATGTTCGAGATGGTCACCATGGGCGCGGTGCCGATGTGGATCCCGTTGCCCCACCAGATGCGCTTCCGGCGGGCTCGTGTCCGTCTGCAGCAAGTGGTCGAGCGGTTGGCGGCGCAGCGTGTCGCGCGCGGCGGGATCGAAGAGGGGGACGACGCCCTCTCGCGGTTGATCGCCTCGGTGCGTTCGGAGGCCGACCCGCGAACCGGTGAGCGGCGACTGCGGGACGAGCTGATCACCTTGCTGCTGGCGGGCCACGAGACCACCGCTTCCACCCTCGGCTGGGCCTGCTACCTGATGGACCGTCACCCCGAGGTCCGGGAGCGGTTGCACCAGGAGGCGGTGGAGGTACTGGGCGACCGGCTCCCCCGCTACGAGGATCTGCGCCTGCTGACGTACACGACCATGGTGGTCGAGGAGACCATGCGACTGTATCCGCCGGTGTGGATTCTGCCCCGGCAGGCGCAGGCCGCCGACGAGATCGGCGGCTACGGTGTCCCGGCCGGCGCGGACGTCCTGATCTCTCCTTACACACTGCACCGGCACCCGGATTTCTGGGACGCGCCGGGGCAGTTCCGGCCCGAGCGGTTCGCGCCCGGGAAGCGGGGCGACCGCCCGCGGTACGCCCACATCCCGTTCGGCGCGGGCCCGCGGGTGTGCGTCGGCAGCAGTCTGGGGCTGATGGAGGCCGTGTTCACCGTGGCACTGCTGTGCCGGGAGCTGCGCCTGGAGAAGGTGCCCGGCCTTCGGGTGGTCCCGGAGCCGATGCTGTCGCTCGGGATGCGCGGCGGGCTGGAGGTGACGGTCCGGAAGGCGCGGTGAGGTGCCGGGGGGCGACGGGGTTCCTCCCACCGCCCCCGACCGGCCGCCGGCACGAGGTCCTCCTCGAGGTGCGGCCGACCGAATCCGCTGCAGTGCCATCGGCACGGGTGGGTCGAGAACGCCCCCCTCCATAAACGACGGCGGACTGCGGTCCCCGGCAGCGCAGGACGGTGTCGATCACCCGGCTGCCGCTCGCCGGGACCATCGGCACGGTGCTGGGATCGTGGCTGTGGGGCCGACTCGGCGGCCGCGCTGCCCGCCGGGCATCCATGCTCTTCGCCGGGACCAGGCAATCACAACCCGCTACGGAGCCGTCGTCGTACCCGGCGACGCGGACACGGTCGCAGCCCCCGTCCCGGGGCAACGCCGGGGCATCCGTGCACTGTTCGGCATAGGGCAACTGCTGCTCCGCCCCGGCCGTCACGGCCGTGGAGCATCGGCATCGGGCTGACCACATGCGGATTCCTGCGGTGGGTGCCCGCCGAGCCGGCCCGCCTGGGCTACTCCGAGTTCGACTCCGCGGACGTCGTACGCAACGCCGCCGTGCTCCGGCGATCTCTGCCGGCTCGGTCCGTACCGTCTCGCGGACAGGACATGCGTGGAATCGGTGCGCCGGGCGGTGCGTTCGCGCACGAGCCCGGCCTCCTCGTGCCGGGCCGGCGCGGGGGCGTATTCGACGTCTACACGGCAGCGCACCGCCTCGGCTGCCTGCCGGTCGCCGGAGGGGGCCAGGAACTGCAGCACGCTCGAGGTGGCAAGCTGGGCAGGCGAGAGGCCCACGCGCCCGTGGCGCGGTGCCGCCCGGCGAAGTCCTCGTCGTTCCACCGTCCGGCGAGACGGTCTCGTACCGTCTCGCCGTCGCGTCGTCCGGGTCCGCTCGCACGCGCGCCCCGCGCTGTCGGAGCTTGGACTGCTCACCGGGACGGGGACGGAGGGACGACGGGTACCTCGAGGGCCCTACAGGTCTTCGCAACAGCCCGCGGGCCTGCTGATCATGCTGCCGTACCGGAAAACTCCGAGGTCCCCGACAGAGCCAGGCTCAGACAGGGTCGTCGGCGGGCGAAGGGGTGGGGGTTGAGGTTTCGGCTGTCACGGGTTCGGTGGTCGTGGTGGCCGGTCGGGTGCGTACCCCCCAGCCGGCGATGGCGGGGCCGGTGAGGCCGAGCAGGAGCAGGAGTGCGCCGAGTGCGAGCCAGCCGATGCGGCCGTGGCTCAGTGCGAGGCCGAGCAGCAGGGCTGGGGCGACGGCTTTGGCTGCTGCTGAGGCGGAGGAGGAGAATCCTTGGTATTGGCCTTGAGCGTAGGCGGGGGGGAGTCCGTATTCGAAGGCGAAGGTGCCGGACACGTACCAGATTTCGCCCAGGGTGAGCAAGACCATGCCGACGATCAGCAGCAGGAGCGCGGCCCAGGCGGGCAGGTCGGCCATGAGGCTGAGGGCGGCGCACCCGAGGAGGAGGGCGATGCCGGCCCGGCGCAGTGCCGTTCCGCCGTCGGTGATCGTCTGAATCTTGTCGCCGAGTCTTACCTGGAGCAGTACGACGAGTGCCGTGTTGAGGACGAAGGCCACGGTGACGGACCAGGCCGGTGCGTGGGTGTGGCCCACGATCCATACCGGGACCATGATTTCCATGATCATGTTCTGTACGGCCATGGCGCCGCCGACGAGTGCGTAGGCGACGAAGGCCTTGTCCCGCAGCGCGATCCGTTTCGGTGCCGGTGTGGTGACGGTGCCGGTCTCGCCAGTGTGCGGTGCGTCCTGAGAGGGGCGGGGCAGGGGCTGGTAGTTCGGCAGTCGGAATAGCAGCAAGAGTGCCGTCACCTGGGCGGCGCTGAAGGTGACGGCCAGAATGCGGTAAGCGGTCGGGGTGCCGATCTCGATGCCGATACCGGCGATCAGGGAGCCGAGTGCCACTCCCAGGTTTGTCACAGCCCTGGTCTGGGATCGGATGGTGACGGTGCGCTCACCACCGACGCGGCGGAGGAGTGCGCCGGCGGACGGGAAATAGGCTGCGAGGCTGAAGCCCATGAGGGTCTGGACGGCGAGCAGGGTCCAGAAGTTCTGGACGAAGAGGTAGGCGACGCCGACAACGCCCAGTGCGGCAAGGGCTGCTGTCATCACGCGGCGTGGGCCGACTCGGTCGGCGAGTGCGCCGGCGGGGATCGAGGCCGGTATGGCCAGCAGGCCGGAGACGGTGAAGGCCAGCCCGACCTCGGCCGCCGGGAGGCCGACTATGCGGGTGAAGTACAGGATGCTGATCGGCAGGAGGATTCCGGCGCCGATTGTGCCGATGAATGTCGATGTTACGTATGTGCGCTCAATGCCCGATTCAGGGAAGAGGGACTTGACGAAGGCCATTGGGTTTAATGTGGACATGTCCGCCTTCTGTGATCAATGGCGCCGGTACCATCTGCGGGCAGCACGCCGCACCATGGCGCTGATCCGAACGTGACAACATCCTGCCGGCCGCCTGCCCGTTACTGCGGGCCATGGTGAATCGGGTTGATACAGGCAGACACCATAGTGCCCGTTGAGGAGGGGGTCTTCTTCCAACGTGCTCTGCTGCGCCGGGCCGGGCCGGGGCGGGAGGGGGCGTCGGGTGGCCGCTCCGGCGCTTGTTGTCCCTTGTCGGCAGGTGCCGGCCGTTCCTTCCCGCGGACCGATCACGCGGTCGTGGGGGCGCTTCGTCGCGGCGAGCGGATATCACAGGTCAGGACGGCACGCTGCGGGGTCCACCGGCGCGGGCCGTCAGCAATCTGAAAGTTGTCCGCTTCACCAGCCGGGACATAACTTCGGCATCGCATGCACCGTGCAGCTCAATGAGACGTATTCGCGTAAACGTTACTACTCAACGGCGTTGACACGCTCCGGTCGTGTTCGAACGCGGGCTGAAGAAGGTAGTTGGCCAGATGCGAGAAACTGAGGGATCCATCCGGTATCCGCTCTCCGCCCAGTTGACATCGTGCTGCATCAGCGAACCGGGCGGAAAGGACATGGCGAGGTTCGTCATGCCCATGGCCTTGCGGATCAGGGGCAGCGTGGACTCCGCAGCTCTGCAGGGCGCGCTGGATGACCTGGTGGCCCGGCACGAATCGCTGCGGACCGTGATGACGTGCGGCTGCGGGGACGGCGACGCCGGGTACCAGACGGTGCAGCAACCGGCCCCGGTGCCGTTCACCGAGCACCAACTGGGCGCGGGACCGGGCAAGTCGCGCGACGAGGTCGCCGAGGAACTGCTCACCACGCTCTACGCGGAGACCATGTCGAGGTTCGAGACGCCGCTGGTGCGGGCAGCGCTGTACCGGTTCGACGACCGCGACGCGGTGCTGACCATCCTGAACCACCACCTCGCCGGTGACGCGTGGTCCACGCATCTGCTCCGGCGCGACCTGGCCGCCTTCTACCGGGCCCGGACGGCCGGGACGGCGCCCGAGCTGCCGCCGGTGCGCCAGTACGGCGAGTACGCCCTGTGGCAGCAGGAGCGGCTGAGCGGTGCGAAGGCCGGGACGGACCGGGAGTACTGGGCCGGCCGGCTCGCCGGTTCCCAGGTCTTCGCGCCGCCGGCCGACCACCCCGACGGCGTCGCCGGCGCCAGCGGCGCCCCGTACGGCAGCGCCACCTTCGACTTCGGTCCGCAGGAGATGAGCGAGGTCCGCGCACGCGCACGCGGGGAGCGCTGCTCCACCTGGCACGTTCTGGCCGCGGCCGGCGCGATGCTGGCCGCCCGGATCTCCGGCGAGACCGACGTGACGCTGATGACCCTCAGGGCCCCCCGCGACAATCCGGCGTTCCAGGACACGGTCGGCATCTTCGTCGACACGCTGCCGCTGCGGATCGACCTCGGCGGTTGCAGGACCTTCCGGGACGTCCTGCTCCGCGCGCGGAGCACGTGCCTGGAGGCATACCGTCACGCGCTGCCGAGTTGCATCCTGGGACAAGAAGTGCCCGATTTCATGGAGCCGTTCGGGAAGGCGAAGAACATCCCGACCTTCTTCAATTACTCCGCTCACAAGCCGGCGAATGAGGAAATCCAGTTCGCCGACGGAGTCGATCGGGTCGCCTTCCGGCAGGAAATGCCACTCGAACGGGGCGGCTGGTGCGTCTGGGGTATGTGGGAGCTTCCGTCCGGCGGGCTGCGCAGTCAACTCGAGTACTCCCCCGATCGACTCGAGGCCGGAACCGCCGATCGCTGGATCACCGACTTCCGCGACCTGGTCCTGCGCATCACCCACACCCCTGATCAGACCTGGAAGGACAACTAGTGGAAACCGCCACGGGCAACGACCTCAGCCAGCAGGTACTCACCGCGGTACTCGCCGCCGCCCGGCGCGTCCACCACGAGGACGTCGACGAGACCCTCGACCCGGTCTCCGCCGGTTTCGACTCGATCGCCGCAGTGGAGATGGCCAGCCTCCTCGAGGAGGAACTCGGCGTCGACTGCACGATCGTGGACATCTTCGACACCACCTCACTCGCCGAACTGGCCGCCCTCCTGGTCCAGCGCATCAACGACGCCGGCGGCCGGTAACGCCGTGGACAGGACCGCAGAGTGCCCGGTCGTGGACCGGGTCGAGCGCACCGCCGCGCAGTACCCCGAACACACCGCGGTGGTCACCGCGACCGAGCGGTTCACCTATCAGGAGCTGTGGTGTCAGGTGCGTCGGTGGCAGGAGCGGTGCGCAGCGCTCATGCTGCCGCCCGGGGCGCTGATCGCGGTCCTCGCCGGCAGCGGGGCGAGCTGGCCTGCGGCCTTCCTCGGCGCCCGGGCCGCCGGGCTGGTGCCCCTGCTCGTCGACGTACAGCAGCCGGCGGCTCGGGTCGACGCGGTCCTGGCGGCGGCCCGGCCGTCGGCCGTGCTGCGGCCGGAGAGCGACGAGGCCGAGCCGATCGCAGGGCCCGACCGGCGCATCCTGCCGGCCGGCGCCGGCTACGTGGTGTTCTCCTCCGGCAGCCAGGGAACCCCGAAGGGCATCATCGGCCGGGCCGCCGGGCTGCTGGCCTTCATCGACTGGGAGATCAACACGCTGGGGCTGGGGCCCGGCAGCCGGGTGGCGATGCTGACCTCCCCGTCGTTCGACGTGGTCTACCGCGACCTGCTGCTTCCGCTGTGCTGCGGCGGCGAACTGCACATCGCCGCACCGACCGTCCGCGCCACCCCGGCCGCGGTGCTTCCCTGGCTCGCCGGCAGCGCCGTCGAGGTACTGCACGCGGTGCCGAGCCTGAGCGCGCGTTGGCTCGCCGCCGGCCCGTCGACCACCGTCGATTCGCTGCGCTGCACACTGTTCGCCGGTGAACCGCTGTACGGGCGGCATGTGCAGCGGTGGCGGTCTGCCGCACCGTCCACGACGGTCGTCAACCTCTACGGACCGTCGGAGACCACGCTCGCCAAGTTCCACTACAACGTCCCCGCCGACTGCGATCCCGGCCTGCAGCCGGTCGGCCGCCCGCTGCCCGGCGCCGTGCTCGGCCTCGAACCCGTCGGGGCGGCGGGAACACCGACGGACGCTCAGCAGGTTGTCATCACCACACCGGACGGCTCGCTGGGGTATCTGCCGGACACCTGCTCCGCCGACGACCGGAACCGGCTGCGTTGCACCGGCGGCGTGACTCGTTTCCGCACCCAGGACCGCGGCCTGCTGGACGGCACGGCAAACCTGGTGATCGTCGGTCGGTTGGACTCGCTCGTCAAACGCAGGGGCGTGTTCGTGGACATCGCCTCCATCGAGGCGGCCGCGGCCGGCCTGCCCGGGGTCCGGTCGGCGTGCTGCGTCCAGCTGACGACGAGCGGCGACGTCGTCCTGGTCGTCGAGGGACCGGATCCGGCCGCCGCCGCCGCACTGCGCCGGCCGCTGCGCAACGCCCTCGGCCCGGACATGCCGGACCGCGTGCTGGCGCTGCCGGCCCTGCCGCTGCTCCCCGGGGGCAAAGCCGACCGTCGAGGGATCAAGGAACTGCTGCACCTGGAGGAGACGGCCGATGACCGTCAGGCGTCCTGACCACACCGGCCCCTGCACCGTCGTCGTGTGCAGGTACCAGCCGGAGCTGCTTGCCGCATTGCTGGACCACCCCGCACGCACCACCCGGCATGTCGATGTCTGCGTGGTCCTGGAACGTGCCGACATCGTGTACGAGTCGCCGGACCAGCAGCTGCTCGCGCGGTGTCGGAAGGTCTACACCGTCGGCAGCTTCGACTCGCTGGCCGAACTGTCCGCCGTCGCCGTCGACCTGCGGCTGACCTGTCCGCCGGTCGTCCGGGTATGCAACCAGAACGAGCTGAGCCAGTTCGGCGCCGGCTACCTGCGCCTGCTGCTCCACGACGCTCCGGCCGACCCGAGGCATCATGTCGCGCACCGGGACAAGCGGCTGATGAAGCAGCTGGTCCGGGAGGCCGGCGTGCCCGTAACGCAGTTCCGGTCGCTGGCGGACGCCGGGGACGAGGCCGCCGTGGCCTCGGTCGCGGGCGAACTGACCTCGCCGCTGATCGTCAAACCGGCGGCGGGTTTCGGCGCCAGCTCCACCGTGAAGGTGGACGCCGCAGAGCTGGGTGCGGCGGCGAGCGGGCTGACGTTCGACCCGGCGCAGCGGTCCCGCCAGCTGATCGTCGAGGAGTTCGTGCCGGGCGAGGATCTGTGCGTCGACGCCGTCTGGTCCGGTGGGAAGGCGCTGACCTTCGTGGTGCAGCGCTATCTGCGACGGCGGATGACGGTCCTGGAGGGCGCGCTCGACGGATCGGTGATCGTGGCGCCTGAGGAGCATCCGGACCTGTACGCGCGGCTGCGGGAGATGCACGCGCGGGTCAATGCGGCGCTCGGTATCCACGACGGGCCGACGCATCTTGAGGTGTTCGAGCGGCCGGACCGGGACCTGGTCTTCTCCGAGATCGCCTCGCGTGCCGGCGGCGGCTGGATGCAGCACATGATCGGCGCCTATCACGGTCGTTCCACCTGGTCCCTGCTCGCCGACACCGTGCTGGGCGAGGACGCTGCGCCGCTGCACCGGGCGTGGCCGCACGTCGGGGCGATCCACATTCGGCCGACCGCGCCCGGGATCATCACCGGCGCGCCGTCCGACGCCGAGCTCCGGGCCTTCCCCGGGACAATCACGTGGCACCGGCACCGGCAGATCGGTGACCGGGCCCGGCTGTCGAGCCCGTCCGAGTGGTATTTCGACCTGGTGCTCGGTGCGGACACCGCCGCAGAGCTCGTCCAGACCTGTCTGCGGGCAGCCCGCACGTTCGCCATTGAGACCGACGCGGAGGCCGTGGTGGCCTGACGTCCGCAGCCCGGGATCGATCACCGGTGGGGTGCCGGGGTCGGTGATGTCCCGATCTGGGGCGGCGGGGGCTCGCGCGCCTTGGGGGCCGGTGTGCCGTGGTCGTGGCGGCCCTGCTGGGGAGGGCGTGCCGGAGGAGTCCGCGGTGTTGGGAGGTGGGCGGTGGCCTCGGATGTCCCGGTCACCGCGGTGTGTGGCCGCTGCGGTTGTGGTGCCGCCTTCAGGGAGAGCTGGTGAGGTGCCGCCTGGCGTGTGGTGTCACGGGTGGAACCGCCACCGGCCTTCGGAGACGACGTCCACCTTGTCGTCGCTGACGCGGACAGCCGTCTCGTCGTCGATGAAGTAGACCGGGAAGTCCGCCCGGGAGACGATGCGATCGGCCCAGGCGTCGTCCCGCTCCGGGAAACCTGGCGAATATAGGTGCGGCTTCAGATACCAGTCGAAAAGACCGAAGGGCGGCCGAACGGTCACCGCGCCGAGCCGATGCAGGTCTGCGGTATCCCCGATGACGTCGGCTGAGTGCTCGGTGAGATTCCGGCTGAAGATCATGGACCCGGCGCTGACTCCCACGTAGACACGGCTCTGAAGCGCTTCCAGGATGCCGGCGGCCAGGCCTTTGCCGGTGATGCTGCGCGCGAGGTGGTAGTGGTTGCCCCCCTCGGCGTAGACGACGTCGGCGTGGAGCAGCCGGTCGAGCACCGTCTGCCGCGGCAGGCCGTTCAGCTCCAGGATGTCGAACTCCCGCCAGCCCAGGGCGTGCAGCTGGTTCATGTTGGCGACGAACCACCCGTGGTCTCCGGGCTCGGCGACGGCCGCGGTGGGCAGGTACACGATGTTCGCCGCTCCGAACGGCTTTCCCAGCATGTCCCGCAGCGCGTCCCGCAAGGTCTCGTTGCGCAGGCCGCCCGACGTCAGCAGAAGCTTCATCAGCAGATCCAACCATGCCCGGCAGGCAGGCACAACGGCTCCTGGCGGCCGGTGTCCTGACGGCTTGGTCGCATCAGGAGCAGGCGGTCGGCTCGGGTGGGGGCGGTGCGTGGCCGCTGGTCGGCCTCAGGCCCAGGGCGCCATCGGGTACCAGGTGAGATCGAAGCGGGCAAGGGTGCGTACGTCCCAGTACAGAAGCAGGAGCACGCCGGCCCCGAGGAACGCCGCCGCCGCGACGGCGGACCACCGGCTTGGCCTGGATGCGATCCACCGGTGCAGCCGGTTGCCTGTCACCGCGAAGACCAGCTGCAGGCGGTGAGGCTGCCGGCGACACCAGTGGCCGGCGCATAGCCGATGCCCGCGGAGCACCCCGAAGATGGGGGCACCCTGCGGGTCGTACCCCATCAGGCCGGATGCGATGGTGCGGCCGATGATCTGGTCGACGGACTTCGGCCGACCACACCACCGTCAGCAGGAAGCCTGCAAGGGCACTGGTGATCGCGATCAGAGGAGGGGGGCCTGTTGCGGCGTGCGGCTCTCCGCATCGCCTGTGCCCTGATCGGCGCGCACCGTTCGGTCTGTGGATCTGCCGTGCGTGTCGGCGATACGAAGCGTGTGCCGGCGCAGAATGTGGCTGGCGGCCCCTCAGGCGGTCGCGTGACGCGGGCTATTCTGGTAGGCGGCCAGCCGCCATTCGCCGTCCAGTTTCACGGCGGTCCAAGAGGCGTGCACCGCCCGCTCGGCCGCGGGCTCTGTCTCCCCGGGGGCCAGGATGCCTCCGCGGGTGAGGAGGATGGCCGCCTCGGAGTTCAGGAAGCGGAGGTCGATCGGGGTTCCTGTGACACGGGTGCCCTGATAGGGGCCGCTGAACGCGGTCTTGGCGAAGGCGCGGATGGCGGCGCGGCCTTTCTCGAACACGCCCGGCAGGACAAGTGTGCCGTCGGCGGTGAACACCTCGGCGAAGGCGTCGGAGTCGTAGGCCGCCCAGGCGTCGACGATGCGCTGGGGCAGGGCCGCAACGGCGGCCTTGTCCGCGTCGGGGATCTGGTCGCTGCGACTGGCGGTGTGCGGGTTCATGTCTGCTCCCTCGGGGGCGGGCTGATGTGGCCGGGGCGCGGTGCCTGCGGGCGGCGCTCCCCGGCCGGAGCCGCTCATACGGTGCCCCACCGTCGCACCGTGCCTACGGCTGCCGCACCTTCCGGGTTGTGGATTCGGGGCCGACTTCAGGGCGCCTGCGCACGCCGGAAGAAGCCGCCTGGCCGACGTGGGCGAGCGGGAGAACGGCAGGAGGCGCGGCCGGCCCCGTTTTCGGGGCGCGTTGCCTGGTGAGAGAGGTGTGCTGCGCCGGCGGGCCGGAATGCTGTCGACCGGAGGGGTCACGCGGGGGGCTTCGGGCCGTCCTTGTTCAGCCAGGACAGGGCGAGCAGTTGCCGGCACAGCTCGTTGGACGGCCCCATCAGGGACACTCCGCGGGCGTCTGCCAGCAGTCGGGGGAGAACGGCTCCGGACTGGTAGCCCGACGAGCCCAGCAGACGGGCCGCCTCGAGGCACAACTCCTCTGCTGTGGTGGACGCGAAGAGTTTGCTGTGCAGTGTCGTCAGTTCTGGGCGTGGCGCGGTGCAGGCCCCGGCCCGTTCTACGATTCCTCGGGCGGCCTCCAGCCGGGTGGCCAGGTCGGTCAGCCGGTGCCGTACGAGTTGGCGTGCCAAGAGGCCGCTGTGGGTGGCGTGTTGTACGGCATAGTCCATCGCGGCCTGCGCGATGCCGACGGCCACCGCGCCCAGTGTCGCCCCGGTTGCGCGGCCCTCTGCGATGATCGCCTGTGCGTCGCCGGGGGGACCGAGGCGGCAGGCGTCCGGCGCGGAGCAGCGGCGCAGCGAGACGACGCCGGTGGCGGAGCCTCGCATGCCGGCGAGGTCCAGACTCAGCTCCGGGTAGAGCCCCGGTGTGCTGCTGGGCAGGAGGAAGAAGGTCCGCGGTTCGCGCGGGCCGGTCCCGGCCGCAGTCGTGGGAGGTGGGGTGTGCACGAGCACCAGGTACAGGTCGGCCAGGCAGGCGGCCGTGGTGAAGGCTTTCACGCCCTGCAGCGTCCAGTGGCCGTCGCCGCCCTGGACGGCGGTGCTGTCCGCGTGGCGGATGCCGGGTCTCGAGGCGCCTTCGCTCCATGCTGAGGCGGCGAGCCAGCTGCCGTCCGCGAGGCGGGGCAGCAGGCCGGCCTTCTGGGCCGGTGTGCCCCAGACGGCGATCCGCAGGGCAACGGAGCAGTGCTGATAGGCGATGATCGCGATGGACGGGTTGACCACGGCGAGTTGCTCGACGACCCGGTTCACCTCGGGTGCGCTGCCTCCCAGGCCGCCGTATTCCTTTGGGACGGCCGTGGCCAGCAGCCCGGATTCCCGCAGGCCGGAAAGGGCCGCTGTGTTCGGTCGTCCGGTGAGCGCGGACTCCTCCGCCGCTTCGCGCAGGGTGCTGCGCAGTGTCGCGGTCAGTCCCGCTCGCCTGTGTCCTGCGGACCGATCAGTTGACACGGCACCTCCTCGGATGGGGATCTCCATGTCTCCGTGCTCCGGAGCTGCAAGTGGTTCTGTGCGAGGGGGGTGGCGGCCATCCAGCGTTCAACCGGTGTGGGCGGTGCGCATCTTCCGCCGTGCCTCTTCGGCCGGGCGGGAGGGGGGAGGCACGGCGGAAGATGACCCGGGAAGGGGGTGGTTGGCAGGCTGCGATGCAGCCGGGATCGCCCCACGACGGGCGGGCGGCCGCTGCCTGGGAGGCTGAGCGATGAGGATGGCTGTGCGGACAGTGCTCCGCCGTGCGCGCAAGCAGGTGAGGTATGTGCAGGTGGTGCCGCCTGCACAGGCGCGCGGGGCGGTCGCCGAGGTGTACGCCCAGGCCCAACGGGACTTCGGTGTGCTGGCGCCTCCGCTGGCTCTGCACTCCCCCGCTCCCGCTGCGCTCGCCGCGGCGTGGCTGCTGCTGAGGGAGACCCTGCTGGCCGACGGGATCACCCGCCGGGCGGCACGCGAATCGGTCGCTGCCGGTGTGTCACGGGCCAACGCCTGTCCCTACTGCGTCGACGTCCACCAGGCGGCCCACGCCGTGCTGCAGTCGCCCCCTGACGATGCTGCGCTGGCCGCCTGGGCGCAGAGTGCCGGGGGCAGCGGTCAGGGGCCGCATGCCGCTGTGGCGCCGTTCTCCGCGCAGGAGGCTCCGGAGCTGCTCGGTGTGGCCGTCACGTTCCATTACCTCAACCGCATGGTGAGTATCTATCTTGCGGACTCGCCGATGCCCCGGCGCACCCCCTCCTTCCTGCGGGGGCCGATCATGCGGACGGTGGCGCGGGCCATGCGCCCCCGCGATCGGGGGCCTGTGGTCCCTGGTCGCTCCCTGAGGCTGCTGCCGGCGGCGCCGCTGCCCGCCGGTCTGGAATGGGCCGAACCGAATCCGGTGGTGGCCGAGGCGGTCGGCCGGGCCGTGGCGGCCGTGGACGGTGCGGCCCTGTGGCTGCCGGAGCAGGTACGGGGGCTGGTACGTGCGCGCCTTGCGGTCTGGGACGGGCTGCCGGTGGGGCCGAGCCGCGCGTGGCTGGAGGATGTGCTGTCCGAACTGCCGGTACCGGATCGGGCTGTTGCCCGGCTCGCGCTGCTGACGGCGTTCGCGCCCTACCAAGTGATGGCCGAGGACGTAGCCGCTGTGCGGGTGCGGTACCCCTCGGACCAGTCCCTGATCGAGCTCACCTCGTGGGCGGCGCTGGCGGCCGCCGTCTGCCTCGGTGGCCGCCTGACGGCATGTCAGCCCGCTCCCGAGAGGTGATGGCGCAGGGAGCCGGCGGCGAACGAGAATCAGGTTCGCGAGGACCGAGATGCCGTTTTGCGAGCCCGGGCGGAGCACCTGGGCCCGTGTCGTTCCCGCCTGGGTCTGTGAGCCCGGGTGTTGCGGTGTTCGGGGGCGGACCGGGGCCGCACGCGCGGTCCTGAAGGAGGCTCTTCGCGAAGTGCGGGGCCTCGGGCGGGCCGGGCGTGTGGGATGTCCGGAGCGCGGGTCACGGGGCATGCTCGTCGTGGCCGGCGGCGGCTGCCGTTGTCGTTCGGGGAAGGGCGTCGACGAGGCGGTACTCGAGCGGGAGGGGGGAGCTCGGCAGCCAGACGGGCCGAGGTGGGTCCGGCTCGGCCGAATAAAGGACCGCGCGGAGAGGTAGCGAGGCCGGCAGTCCCTCCTGGCTCGGGGCGGGCTGGTGTCCGTGATAGGCGATCGACAGGGAGGGCTGCGCCAGTGCCCGCATGCGTACGACGAGTTCCGCCTCGTCCCCGGTGACCTTGGGGGGCAACGTCTGTGTGGGGATCGGCACGAAGCCCAGGCGAGCCTTGAATCCGAAGAGGCCGGGCTGGGCCGTGTGTCCGAGCAGCGAGGGGTCGTTGCCGAGTGAGGCCCAGGTGTAGCCGCGTTCTCGTGCTGCGTCGAACGCCGCCATGTACATGAGTCGGGCGAGCATGCTCTGCCGGGCCGTGTCGGTCACCGCGGAGAACTGCAGGTGGACGAGGGACTGGTCGGGCCGCAGCCGGCCGAGACAGCCTCCGACCAGTACACCGTCGGCGTGCGCGAACACGCCCAGGAGGGTGTCCAGGTGGCGCAGCAGGTGGCGTTCTTGTCTCCTGGCGTAGTTCACGCCGCTGGACATGGCGGCGATCCGTTGGTCGTAGAGGTCGAGGAAGGTGTGCACGTCCTCGTCCCCGACGCGGGGCAGGACGTGGAGTTCGATGCCGCTCTTCTCGGCTGTCCGGGCGGCGTAGCGGTGGCTCTTGCGTTCCTTGGTCGACAGGCGTTGCTGGAAGGCGGCCGCTGAATCGGTGAGGGGTGCCATCCAGTTGATCCACGACGGTTTGACGAGGAAGCCGGCGGCTTCCAGTTCCGTGCGTGGCTCCAGGTCGGCCAGTCGGACCCTGACGATGTCGATGTCGTGTGCGGGGTCGTGCCAGTCCCGTTCCAGCGCTTCCGTCAGGGTCGCATGTGCGATCCTGGCCTGTCCTTGAACGTCGATGCGCACTGCCGTCTCCCTGGCACGGTGATTCCTGTCGGGCAGGGCTGCCTGCCCGGTTCGCGGGGTGGCCGCCCGGGGGCTGGGCAGGTGGTTCTCGGCCCCCTGAGGTCGCTGGGGGAGCCTGTCCTGCGCCGGTGGTCAGCGGCTCTCGAGGGTGGCGGCTGACGTCCTGAGCGGACGGGCGAAGGAGCGGATGTCCCGGACGAGGAGGTCGGGCTGTTCCATGGCGGCGAAGTGACCGCCGCGGTCGAACTCGCTCCAGTGAGAGATGTGGGGCAGGAAGCGGTCCGCGAAGCGCCGGACCGGCAGGAAGATGTCGTGCGGGAACACCGCCACTCCCACCGGAACGGGAACGGGTTCTGGCATTGTCTGCCGTTCCTCTGCACCTTCGTAGTAGAACCCTGCGGAGGAGGCTGCGGTGCGCGTCAGCCAGTAGATGGAGACGTTGGTGAGGAGGCGGTCACGGTCCACAGCGTCTTCGGGGACGCTGTGAGAGTCGGTCCATTCGTAGAATTTCTCGGCGATCCAGGCGAGTTGGCCGACCGGAGAATCATGCAGGGCATACGCCAGGGTTTGCGGGCGGGTGGACATGATCTTCATGTAGCCCGAGAGTTCTGCATCGAAGCGGGAGAAGCCGAGAAGCCGGGACTGATCGGATTCCGTCAGGGCGTTGAGCTCTTCGGGGGAGCCGGCGGGCGGCGCGATGAGCATGTTCAAATGAACGCCGATCACGCGGTCCGGTGCGACCCGTCCAAGTTCGAGGGAAATGGGTGAGCCCGCGTCTCCTCCCTGCGCAAGGTAACGGCCGTAGCCCAGGCGGTTCATGAGTTCTGCCCAGGCCAGGGCGATGCGGTGGACGTTCCATCCGCTCTCCCGGACGGCGCCTGAGAAGCCGAATCCGGGCAGCGAGGGGATGACCAGGTGAAAGGCCTGGCCCGGGTCTCCGCCGTGAGTGCGGGGATCCGTCAGCGGGCCGATCACATCCATGAACTCCGCGACGGAACCCGGCCATCCGTGTGTGAGGATCAGTGGCATGGCATCGGGTTCCGGGGACCGTACGTGCAGGAAGTGGATGTCTGCGCCGTCGATCACGGTCATGTACTGAGGGAAGGCATTGAGCTGCTTCTCTGCCGTTCGCCAGTCGTACTCCGTACGCCAGTATTCGGCCAGCTCCCGCAGATAGGAACGGGGAACTCCCCGGGTCCACCCGGTGTCCGGGAGCTCGGAGGGCCAGCGGGTTTCGGCTAGCCTGCGCTTCAGGTCGTCGAGGTCTTCCTGCGGCACTTCTACGCGAAAGGGGCGCATACGCTGGGGTCCGTTCTGTGAAAGGAGCGCTGCCTGTACTTCCTCTTACCGCCGCGTCGTATCCCGGGCCGTCCGCTCCAGCCACCACTGGGCCAGCAGCAAGTTGATCACGAATCCGATCCAGGTTGCTGTTTCCAGGGCGAGGTTGAGCTTGGCGGGATCGGCGAAGTTGTACTCGAACAGCGGCAGCACGTAGATGAGCAGGACCCGGCCCCATATGATCTGCATGGTCAGCGCGAAGCTGTATGCCATCCAGCGCCGGTGCTCACGGTATCGGCGCTGACGGGCCGTTCGCAGGCCCGCGACGGTCGTGGCCAGCCAGGCGACCGCGGCCACCGTGTTGCCGGCCGGGCCGGCCGAGAAGGGCATGATGGCCAGGGCCAGCAGTCCGGAGGGGAGCGCCCCGGCGAACACGTAGATTCGGCCGGACCACCGGTGGACGGCCGGATGATTCCGGCGCAGCCAGGGCCACACCTGCAGGCATACGGTCACCAGGGCCACGGTTCCGGAGAAGACATGCGCCACCAGCAGCGGATAGTGCCAGGGGATGTCCCGCCGCAGGTGGGGGATCCGCGCCTGGTTGGGGTCCAGGCTGAGATAGACGGGCAGGGAGTGGTTGATGAACCACAGTGCTATCAGGGAGAAAACCAGCGTCCAGATGTTGCGCCGGCGGCTGTTCGGCTGAGCTGATTCGATGTCGGGAGACTCCGGGCCCGCGGGTTCGGATGTGTTCAGGGTCTGAGACACGGGTGACCTCTCTGCTCTGCACTGTCCGTACGGCGACACCGGTCGCCCCTGACGAAAGAATGCCGCGGACCAGCCGGAAGGGAGACAACCTCCGGAAAAGCGGCGGAAGTTCCCGGCGATAGGGCCGGCTGTCGTGGCCTGATTTTTCTGACCGTCTCGCCATGCGGCAAGCACTTCCCGGTTCTGCAGCAAACTGGAAGGTGTCCGACCACGTCCGGGAGGATCTGTTCCTGATTTTTATCCGGTGCGGTCGCCGGCAGCGGGCCGGTCCCCCACGGTGAATCACGGAAGGGGATCCGGTGCGTGTTGAGCGCATGACCGGTAGAGCACCTGTCTCCGGCCCTGATGTCTTTCCGGGCCGGAGACCGGAGCACCCTCTACGGGGCGCAGTGTTCAAGCTGGGAGCTCGTCGTGCTCGGCTTGTGTCCGGTGATTTTGAAGAACAGGCGCGCGCAGTCGACCACGAACTTCGGGTTCTCTTCCGGTACGTAGTGTCCGGCGTCCGGTGCCACAACGGTCCGGACGTCGTCCGCGACCCGGGCGAACTCCTGTCCCACTCGTTCTCCGAAAAGGTATTCTCCGCCTATCGCCATGACGGGCATGGACAGCCGCTCCGCGCTGATGTTGCTCCGGTTGTCCTCCGCGTCCTGGGGGATCGCCCGGTAGTAGTCGTAGCCGGACGAGCGGTCGGCCGGGTCCGCGTTCTTCCGGAAGTACTCTTCCCGTCCGATGGCTTCGGGGTGATAGGCGATACCGTCGTAGAAGTAGTTGAAGAACGGTTTCACATCGGCGTTGTCCACGATCTTCTCGGGGAAGGGGGCCGGCGATGCGAGGAACCGGTAGTGCCAGGTCTTCGAGTAGGACTCCTCGACGCCGTAACCAGCGAGCATGGTCTCCGTCACGGCGAGGCGGGTCACCTCGCCGGGGAAATCGCGTGCATAGCGATATGCGACCTGAGCGCCGATGTCGTGGCTGAGGAGTTCGACCTTGTCGAATCCCAGCTTGTGCACAGCCTCGCGCACCCGGGCCGCCGTGGTCTTCTTGTCGTAGCCGCCGGAGGGGTGACTGGAGTCACCCAGGCCGGGAAGGTCCACGGCGATCACGGTGCGGTCCTCAGCCAGTGCGGGCATGACCTTGCGCCACTCCCACCAGGTCTCCGCCCAGCCGTGGAGAAGAACGAGGGGCGGGCCGTCCCCTCCGCGGACATAGTGGATGGTGCCGCCCTCCACTGGAACGGTTCCGTGGGTGAACGAGGGGTCGAAAGCAGCCGGCCCTTGGGGGGAGGCGCTGCGGGACGGGGCCGGGAACCCGGGAACCGGGATGAGCAGGACGAGCGCCAGCGCTGCGACCACGCTGAGTGCCGTTGCCCACAGATGGCGTCCGAGGAGCCCCGCCACCGTGTGCACAGGGGCGAACGCGCGGCTTTCCGACATTTGACTTTAACTCCCGCATGATCGGTGGAGGCTGACGGTTCGGATGCCCGACCCTGGCAGGCGCACCGGGGCGGAGCATCCTCCAGGTTGCTGCGTTCGGTGCTGGCCTGCGGGCAGCCCCAGGCCGCGGGAAGGCGCCCTTCCACACGGCCGCGCTTCGACCACGGCCGACGTGCTCAGGCGCTGCGGCACCAGGCCCCCACGGTTCTGGGGGATTTCTCGTCGGTTGCTCGGTTGCTCCGCTGTGCAGGGCTTCGGGCGCAGCGCAGTGCCCCTGTACGGGCTCCCGGGCCTCCAGTTCGGCAATCCAGAAGGTGCCTGGATGCGGCCGTCGATGTGACGGTCGGGCAGCCAGGAAGACGACGAAGAGGCGAGCCCTTTCTCAGGCGTGACGTCCCGGGAGGACATGATGCGAGTTGCCGAGGCCCCGACCCGCGCGCAGCTGGTGCAGCGTGCGAAGGATCTGGCGCCGGTGCTGAAGAAACACGCGGAGCAGTCGGAACAGGACCGGCGGCTGCATGAGGAGACGATCGAGGCTCTGGCGGATGCGGGCATCTTCAGGATGCGGGTGCCTGCGCGCTACGGCGGGTACGAGGCCGGCACTCGCACCCTGGTGGATGTCGCGGCCGAGCTGGGCCGGGCGGACGGGGCGGCGGCGTGGACGGCCTCGGTGTACTGGATTCCCACCTGGATGACGTGCCTGTTCCCCGAGCACGTGCAGGAGGAGGTGTTCTCCACCCCCGATGTCCGCATCTGCGGCACGCTCAGCCCGTCGGCACTGGCCGTCCCGGCTGACGGCGGTGTGGTGGTCAACGGCAAGTGGAGCTTTGTCAGCGGTGCCCTGCACAGCCAGTGGCAGGAGATCGTGGCCGTCGTCCAGGAGGCCGACGGGCCGCCGCAGCCGATCATGGCGCTGGTTCCGGTCTCGGACCTGCAGATCGTCGACGACTGGCACACCTTCGGCCTGCGCGGCACCGGCAGCGTCAGTACGGTCGCCCAGGACCTGTTCGTTCCGCAGGAACGGGTGATGCCGCTGGGAGCCGTGCTGCAGGGGCAGCACGCGTCCCCGCTGAACGCGGACACCCCGATCTACCGCGCCCCTCTTCTGCCCGTCGCCTCGGCCTCCTCGGTCGGCACTGCGCTCGGGCTGGCACGTGCGGCCAGGGACGCCTTCTTCGAGCGGATGCCGCACCGCGGCATCACCTACACCGGCTACGGCCGGCAGGCCGAGGCACCTCTGACGCACCATCAGGTCGCCGAAGCCGTCCTCAAGACGGACCAGGCGGAGTTCCACGCCCACCGTCTGGCCTCGCTGGTGGACGGCAAGAGCGAAACGGGCTCGGAGTGGACGCTGGAGGAGCGTGCCCGGGCGCGCGCCGACATGGGCGCGGTCTGCCGGCTGGCCAAGGAGGCGGTCACCGTCCTCGCAGGTGCCAGCGGCGGCTCGTCGGTCTACAGCGATGCTCCCATGCAGCGCATTGCACGGGACATCCAGGCCGTCAACCTGCACGCGCTGATGAACCCGGACACCAACAGCGAGCTCTACGGCCGGGTCCTGTGCGGTCAGGAGCCCGACACCCTCTACCTCTGACCAGTCCGCGGCCTTTCACCCCCGGGCCGGCCGGACCGTCGTCCTCGGCCGGCCCGTCATCCCAAGGAGTACGCATCCTCATGACTGCATCGACCTCCTCCCCGTCAGCCGTCGTCCCCACCGACGCGGACAAGGCTGCTGTCGCCGAGCTGCCCCAGCGCGTCGTCGCTGCCTGGGCGGCTCACGACGCCGATGCCTTCGCCTCGGTGTTCACCCCGGACGGGACGCTGATCCTGCCCGGTGTCTTCGAGAAGGGCCGTGACGCCATCCGGTCCTTCCTGGCCGCCGCGTTCGAAGGCCCCTACCGCGGAACCCGCGTCACCGGTACGCCTGTCAGCATCCGCTTCCTGAGCGAGGGGGTCGGTGTCCTCATCACCGAGGGCGGCGTCCTCGCCCCGGGCGAGAGCGAGGTCAGCGCCGAACGGGCGGTCAACGCCTCCTGGGTGGCCGTCAAGCACGAGGGCGCGTGGTCACTCGCCGCCTACCAGAACAGCCCGCGCGACGCTGCCTGACCGGCCGCGTCCTCGAGGAGGGAAGCAGTATGGCCGTTCAGGTGGGCAACCGTGCGGTAGTACTCGGGGCGAGCATGGCCGGGCTGCTCGCTGCGCGGGTCCTGGCCGAGGCGTACCAGGAAGTCCTGATCGTGGAACGTGACGGGCTGGGCGCAAGCGGTCCGCGCCGTGGAGTCCCGCAGGGGCGGCACGTGCACGGGCTGCTAGCCCGGGGCCAGCAGATCCTGGAGGAGCTGTTCCCGGGATTCACCCAGGACGCGATCGACGCCGGGATACCCACCGGTGATCTGGGCGAACTGAGGTGGTACTTCAACGGGCGCCGGCTCCGCCCGGCCACCACCGGACTGATCTGCATATCGGGCTCCCGGCCGTTGCTGGAGAGTCGTGTCCGCGCGCGGGTCCAGGAGCTGGCCGGGGTCAAGATACTGGAGCGGCACGACATCGCCGCGCTGGTCACCGACGAGGCGCACAGCCGGGTCACCGGGGTGCGGGTGCAGCAGGGTGAAGGCGGTGAGCCGTACACGCTGGAGGCGGACCTCGTGGTCGACGCCACGGGCCGCGGCTCGCGCACCCCGGTGTGGCTGGAGGAGTTCGGGTACGGGCGGCCGACGGAGGACCGCATCCACATCGACCTCAGCTACACCACCCGGCGCTTCCGGCTGCCGGACGAGTCGATTCTGCGCGGGGACCTCTCGATCAACCCGGTCTCCTCACCGTCCCATCCACGTGGGGCCTTCTTCTCCCGGATCGAGGATGGCCTGTGTGTGCTCTCCCTCACCGGGGTCCTGGGCGACCGTGCGCCGACCGACCTCGAGGGCTTCCTTGCCTGGACCCGAACCCTGCCGGTCCCGGATGTGCACGAGGTCATCGCGGACGCCGAACCGGTGGGTGAGGGCGTGACGTTCCGCTATCCCGCGAGTATCAGGCGGCGTTACGAACGCATGGAGCGCTTCCCGGACCGGCTGCTGGTGCTGGGTGACGCGGTGTGCAGCTTCAACCCCGTCTACGGGCAGGGAATGACCGTCGCCACGCTGGAGGCCCTGGTCCTGCGCGACCATCTGCGCCGGGGCACGCCCGTCCCCTTGCGGTTCCTCCGGGACATCGCCGGCGTCATTGACGTGGCGTGGGACTTCTCCGCCGGCGGCGACCTCGGCTACCCGGAGGTCGAGGGGCGCAGAACGGCCAAGGTGCGAATGGGCGGCGTGTATATGGCGAAGCTGCAGGCCGCCGCGACGCAGGACAGCAGTGTCACCAGCACTTTCATGAAGGTGGCGGGTTTTGTCGAACCGCCTCAGGCCCTCATGAGTCCTCGCATGGTGTACCGGGTGCTGCGCGGAGCGAAACAGGCCGCCCTCACCGCGTAGAGGCCGGTACGGGCAGAGCCCTGGGGGCGGGTGCTCCGGCACCGCCCCCAGGGCTCTGCTGTGTCCGCCTGCCACGGACCTATTTCTGTCCCACCGCCGCAGGCTCACTCTGCGCGGGCGTGGTGAGCCGCACCGGGAGACTGCGGTGGCCGTTCATGATGAACGTCGGCAGCGGCTGCAGCTCATCGCGCGGCACCGCCAGCGCAAGGCCGGGGAACCGGTTAAACAGCCGGGACAGGCCGGTCTTCGCCACCAGACGTGCGATGCCGGCGCCCAGGCAGTAGTGCGGGCCGTAGCCGAAGGAGAGGTGTTCCTTGCTGGCACGGCGGACGTCGAAAACGTCGGGCACCTGGCTGTGCAGCTCCGGGTCCCGGCCCACCGCACTGTAGTTGACCAGGATCGGGTCTCCCTTGGGAATGGTCACCCCGTCGAGCTCGATGTCCTGTGCGGCATACCGCAGCGGCAGATGCGCCAGCGGTGACTCCACCCGCAGGGTCTCATCGATCACATCATCCCAGGTCGCCTGGCCCGAGCGGACCAGTTCCAGCTGCGCCGGATCGCTGAGCAGCGCGGTGATGGCATTGTCGAAGAAGTTGATCGTGGTCTCGGAGCCGGCACCGAGAATCGCGAAGATCGTGTCGGTCAGTTCTTCCTCGGAGAGCCTGGAGCCGTCTTCATCCCGGGCAGTGACCAGGTCGCTGGTGATGTCTTCGGCCGGTTCCTTGCGCTTGTCCGCGATCAGTTCGGCCATCGCTCCGCGCCAGCCCGCCAGGATCGCCTGGGCCTGATCGGGGGTGACGGTGGTGTCCACCATCGCGTCGATCACCTTGGCTGTCCGGGCACGGGCCTCCTCCGGCATACCGATGAGGTCCGCCACCAACCGGGCCGGCAGCGGATAGGCGAATCGCGCCCGCAGATCCACCACCTCGCCCGGGCCGGCCTCTTCCAGCGCGTCCAGGAGCTGGTCGGTCAGCTCCTCCACGCGGGGCCTGAAGGCCTCGGTCCTGCGCGGGCTGAAGGCCTTCCCCACCAACCTGCGCAGGCGGATGTGGTTCTTGCCGTAGGCCGTGACCATGTTGTCCATCGCAACCCAGCTGATCAGTTCCCAGTCAGGCGGTATCTCGCCGTTGCTGAAGGCGGGCCAGTGACTGCGGGCGCTCTTGGTGACCCGCGGGTCACCAAGCACCTTCTTGATCACTTCATGGCTGTTCAGCGACCAGGCGAGGACGCCCCCGGGCAGCTCCACCCGGACGGCGGAGCCCTGGGAACGCAGTAGGGCGGCTTCGCCATGTATGTCCCGGCCGGTGGGATCGAGGGCGAATGGGCAGCCTTGCTCCATGGGCGCATCCTGAGTTCTCTGAAGTGACGGCTGCCTGGCGATGTGCATGTCCATTCCGATTCCCTTTCGGGTTCACTCCGGCGACGTGTCCGTACCCGGGGTTCTCCGGATCCGGTCGCAGCAGCCACAGCCTGCAGCCCGGGCTCCCCCACCGTGACACCCCGGCCGGAGACGGACATCTTCGCCCGTGCTGCGTTCGGTCAGCCAGAAGCCGCCCCCGGCCCGATACCGGCAAGTCGCCTCAGTGGAGGCGGTGTTGCCCGATACAGCTCTGCTCGCCCACACCGGGCCTTGACACACGAGGATCGGCACCGCTGTGACACGCCCGCACCTCCGAGACGGCGGGGCCTCCCAGGGGGCCGACGTCTTCGCCCATGCTCCGGGCCGGCCGGCAGTGCGCCGCCGGACGCGTCGACCTAGACAAGTCGCCTGAGTGGAGTGGGGTCTTGGCCAGAGGCGAGCGGCCCTTCTACTTTCGGCGGGCAGGAACGTGATGCGCTGTCCGCCGCCTCGAAGAGCCACGACGCGATGGTCGCAGGCGTGGGTGAGGGGAAGAGGGGAACAGGAATGACCTGGCTGAGCTGCATGTCGCCGCTGCCCGGCGCGGCACGGCACCTGGTGTGCTTTCCGCACGCGGGAGGATCGGCGTCGGTCTTCCGGTCCTGGGGCGCTGCGTTCACCGGCACAGAAGTGCATGCCGTGTGCTATCCGGGGCGCGCCGAGCGCGCGGCGGAGCCGTATGCCACCGGTGTGCGGGAACTGGCTGCGGGGGCGGCGCGGGCGATCGGTGCTCTTGCGGACCGGCCGGTCACTCTGTTCGGGCACAGCATGGGCGCCTGGGTCGCCTTCGAAACCGCGCGGCTGCTGGAACGGGACGGCGTCCCGGTGAGCCATCTCATCGTCTCCAGCGCTCATGCCCCGCAGACCCAGATGGCGCCCGGCAACGCGTTCGGTGTCCGGGGCGATCTGTCCGAGGAGGCGCTGGCGGCGGCTCTGGTCAGCCTGGGCGGTACGGATCCGGAGCTGCTGGCCCATCCCGTCCTGCTGAAGCTGTTCTTCCCGTATGTCGCGGCGGACTTGCGTATCTGCTGGGAGTACACCTGCCGGCCCGGTGCGCCGCTGGACTGTCCGATCACATCCATCGTGGCGGACAGCGATCCGCTGGTCAGCCGGGACGACGCCACCGCCTGGTCACGGCAGACCCGCGGTGCCTACGGCAGCCGTGCGGTCGGCGGGGGCCATTTCTATCTGATCGAGAGACCGCCTCTCGCTCTCGTGCAGGAGCTGCTGTCGCCGCAGGCCGCCTTGTCCCGTCGATGAAGGGAATGCGAGATGACGCACGTCGAACTCGGCAACGGCCTCCCGGGGATCTCCTCTTCCGACCCGTCCGCCCCGACACCGGTGAGCCGTCGAGGCGGTCCGCCGACGCGTCGGCGCACGCGCCGTCGCCGCTGGGGCGCGGCGAACGTGACCTGATCGCGACATAGGGGGTGGAGCTGAACGGCACGGAGTTCTGCCCGGCCTCCCACAGTCCTTTTGCCGCAGCCTGGTTGACCGGCGGCCGCGATGTGGTGGAGGCGGTGCCGGCCGATTCGGCGGCGGCGTTGCAGATCGTGGCGCAGGGCCATCTCCCGCGGGCCTCGGCCGCCTGAGACGGCTGCGGCCAAAGTGCTGCGGCGCGGGCGTACCGCGGCCGCGGGAAAAGGAGAGATCTGATGGGTTCCAGGACGTACTGGACGGTTGCCGATGCGCCGGACCAGGGTGGCCGCACAGCGGTGGTGACCGGTGCCACGTCCGGTATCGGCTTCGAGGCGGCGCGCGCGCTGGCGCAGCTGGGTGCGCATGTCGTGCTGGCCGTGCGGGATGCGGACCGGGGGCGCGCCGCGGCGGAGCGGATCAGGTCGGAGGTGCCGGGGGCCGGTCTGTCCGTGCAGCCGCTCGACCTGGCCAGTCTGGTCTCGGTGCGCACGGCTGCGAAGGAGCTGCGGCACCAGTGGCCGCGGATCGATCTGCTGATCAACAACGCCGGTGTGATGTGGACACCCGAGTCGCTCACCGATGAGGGTCATGAGCTGCAGTTCGGCGTGAATCATCTGGGGCACTTCGCCTTCACCGGCCTGCTGCTGGATGCGTTGCGGGCGGCTCCTGGTGCGCGCGTGGTGACGGTCAGCAGTCATCTGCACCGGCTGGGCCGTATCGGTGCCGCGCCGGCCCGGCCCGGCCGCCGCTACAGCCGATTCGGTGCCTACAGCCGCTCCAAGCTGGCCAACCTGATGTTCACTCTCGAGTTGCAGCGCAGGCTGGAGCAGGCCGGTGCCGGCATCCTCGCGGTCGCCGCTCACCCCGGGCTGGCCGCGACCGGCCTGGGACGGGAGATCCCGGGCGGGGTCCGCAGGTTCGGTGCGCTGTTGGGGCCCCTGTTCCTGCAGCCGGCCCGGATGGGCGCGCTGCCCGGTCTGCGGGCGGCGACGGACCCGGCCGTTCGCGGCGGGGAGTACTACGGCCCGCTCGGGCTGACCGGGACCAGGGGGTACCCGGGGGTGGTCCGGCCGGGGCGGTTGGCGCTGGACGGGCGGATGCAGCGCCGTCTGTGGCGGGAGTCGCAGGAGCTGACCGGCGTCACCTACCGGTTCTGACGGTGGCGGCCCGCCGGGGCCCGGGCGCGCGTTCCCCGTGCCGGTCCCCGTCGGCCCGGCTTCCGGGTCGCGGGCCGCACGTGCCGTGTGTCCGCAGCCAAGGGCCCCGGTCGATGACCGGGGCCCTTGGGTGTGGAGCGGCCGACGGGCAGGACGCAGGCTCGGTGTGTCGTGTGGGGGCGGTGAGCCGTGGTGGTGAGCCGGTGGGTCGACTCAATGTGAGGGCCCGCGTCGCGGTGCGCCGGCCGGCGGCCGGTGCCGGCGACGCGGGCCGGAGTGGGTCGGCCGGCGCTGTGCTGCGCTGAACCGATCATGCTCGGTGAGTGTCATGTCGCGGCGGCGCCCGCCGCAGAGGGAGACGAGTTCGTCCGCCGCGGCCAGCGCGGCCGGTTCCACGAGGGGATAGGGGCACAGGATCCAGGGCCGTTCGGTGAACAGGTCCGCCCGTGCCGCGTCCGGGTGGCGGAGGTCGGGGCCCACGAGGGGATGTCCCGGCAGGTAGCCCCACAGGTCGCAAGCGCGCAGTTCGGCCTCCTGCCAGATTTCCCGCTTGCAGCCCGCGATGTCGGTGTAGGCGTGGCCGAGGCCGCGGGCCTGGGCTTCGTAGAGGGTGTCGACGGCTGCGGCCGCCTGGGTTGCGATCACCACAAGGTCGGCGGGCCGTTGGTCGTGGGCCAGGGGTGTTCCGGCTCCCATGCGCCAGGCTCGGTCCAGGACGTCGTCCTCGTGATCGGTGAGCGAGACCTGCACTCCTGCGCGGGTCAGGGCCAGGGCGATCGAGGTGCCGATCAGTCCACAGCCGATCACGGTGACGCCGTGCAGTGCGACAGGGATCATGATCTGCTCCTGGAGGGCTTCTGCGCCGCCGCGTCGGGCGGCCGGTACGTGCTCGGCTCATGCGCGGTGGTCTGCGAACTGTCCTGGCATCCTGCCCTCCCCCGCGGGACCGCGGTAGGCCTGCGCGATGTCGAGCCACTGGTCCGCGTCCCGCCCGGTGGCGGACAGCGCCAGGTCGTCGCGGTGCCGGCGGCGGGTGACCAGCAGGCAGAAGTCGTGGGCGGGGCCGCTCACTGTCTGCGTGGCGTCGTCCGGGCCGATACGCCAGATCTCCCCGGAGGGTGCGGTGAGTTCGAAGCGGAACGGCTCGGAGGGGGCCGTCATGCCACGGGCCTGGTAGCCGAAGTCGCGGGTGAGGAAGGCGAACTCGGCCAGGTGACGCAGCCGGTCGGTGGGCTCCCTGCGGGCGCCGAGCGCATCGGCGATGTCCTGTCCGTGGCCGAAGAGCTCCATGATGCCGGCGCAGGCGAGCACGACGGGGGGAAGCGGGTTGACCAGCCACGGCACCATCTGGCCCTCGGGGACGGCGGCCAGGGCGTGCACGCAGGCCTCGCCCTCGGCCCGGTAGGCGGCCAGCAGTTGCTGCGGGGGTATGTCGTTGAACTGCTGGAGAGCGGCGTTGACGGCGCCGTTGAAGTCGTGGGCGGCTCCCGCGGCGATGGAGGCGAAGGTCTGCGGGTCGGCGGCGGCGGTCTTCGCCAGCCGGAAGATGAACGTCAGATGGGCGATCTGGTCGGCGATGGTCCAGCCGGGGGCCGGGGTGGGAGTCTGCCAGGCGGGAGCGTCCAGGCTCGCCACCAGGCGGGCGATCTCCTCGGTGTCGGCGGACAGGTCCTTGAGGGTGTCCTGCAGGGTGGCCATGGCTTGGTTCTCCTCGGTTGGGCTGGCGGGGTCGGATGTGCTGTGGGCCGGGTCGAGGCGTGGTGCCGGCTGCGGCCCACCGGGCGGGCCGGGGTGGACGGTGCGTCGGGCTGACGCGCCTCCCCCGGTGTGCGGGAGTGCGCGGGCGATGACGGGAAGCGAGGTGGTGCGGCCCGGCCGGCGATCGTCCGGACCTGTGCGGCGCAGGGTTCGAGTGCCAGGGCCGGCGCGTCGGGGACGGGGGAAGGGACGGTGGCGGTGTCGGGTCCGCGTATGCGGGCGGTCCGCGGGCGCCCACAGTCTCGGTGCCGTCCTGGGCCGCCTTTACGTGGCCGATGGTGAATTCCAGCCGGGCCAGGCGCGGCTCGGCCGGCCGCACGGATCGACAGCTCGTCGAAGGGGGTGACCCCGGGGAAGAATGCGCCGAGATCACCTTCAGGGTGAACAGCTTGAGGTCGTCCTGGGTTCCGGCGGGTGCGGTGAGGGCCGTCTGTTTGCGGAGCAGTCCGCGGCAGCGGCCCTGTCGGCACGGGTGGGTGAGGCAGGAGACGTCGACAAGGCCGGTCTCCTCGAAGCCGGCCGTGGGGCCATACTCGAAGTAGTCGCTCGTGATCCTTGTCCTTGCTGCCGTGGTGGCTGGTCTCGTAAAGCAACTCGCCGGGGTTGGCCGGCCTGGTCCGCTCGGCAGTGCTCTCCGCGGTCGTCGACCGGGCGGGGTGCGGGGCGGGCCTGGAGGGTCGTGGCCGGTGTTGCGGGTCTGCCGCGGTCGCCTACGAGTCGGCGCCGAGCAGGGTGGGTAGCTGGGTCATGGCGTTGTCGCGGGCGCTGCGGGATCCGTCGGGGGCCGGGGCGCCGTAGTTGACTCGAACTCCTCTGCGCTGTGCCGCTTGCACGATGCCGGGGACGGCGCGCTCTGCGAGAGCGGCGATGGTCATGGCCGGGTTGACGGTCAGGGCACCGGGGACGGCGGAGCCGTCGGTGACGAAGATTCCGGGGTGGCCGCGCAGTTCGTTGCGGTCGTCCAGGGCTGAGGTGCGGGCGTCGTCTCCCATCCGGCAGGAGGCGAGCGGGTGGACGGTGTAGGCGCCGACCAGATCGTTCGTCCAGGGCATGACCTTGGCCAGCCCGTCCTTCTCCAGGATCTCCTTGACCTCGGCGTCGGACTGGGCCCAGGCGCCGAGGGTGTTGGCGGTGGGGTCGTATCGGAGGTTTCCCCGGCCGAGCATCTGCTGGGAGATGCGGTGGGCGTTGCCGGTGGCCGGCGGCGGCCCGAAGACGCCTTCGTTGTCGTCCTCGATCATGGTGAAGATCGTCAGCCAGGAGGTCCACCGCTGGAGGAGCTGCTTCTTCTCGGGGCCGAACCAGGTCGGCCCGGTGGCGTCGGGTGCCTGGGCGAGGATGGTGCCCAGGCCGGGCGGGAAGTACAGCTGCTCCAGTGAGTATCGGGAGTATTCGGGCAGCGATCCGTCCAGGCGGTCCCAGCTGGCGACGGTGGGGCCCTTGCCGATGTGGTTGGCGGCGTAGGCGGGAGCGCCGGTGTGATCCAGGCCGAGCAGTTCGGCGGCTTTCTTCTCGTCGATGACGGCGGTGTTGAGGCGTTCGCCGTTGCCGGAGAAGTAGCGTCCGACGGCGTGCGGCATCGGGCCGAGCGCGGGCTCGCTGCGCTGGAGGATGACGGGGGTGGCGCCGGCGCCGGCCGCGAGGACGACGATCTTCGCGTCGATGATGCCGCCGCCTGTGTGGAGGCGATAGTCCTCCTCGTCGATGACGTTGTAGTGGACCCGGTAGGAGCCGTCCTGGTTCCGCGCGATGTGCTGGACTTCGTGCAGGGGCCGGATCTGGGCGCCGTGGGCGAGGGCGGCGGGGAGGTAGTTGAGCAGCAGGGACTGCTTGGCGTCGAACCGGCAGCCGGCCATCATCCAGTTGCAGTTGACGCAGGCGGCGCTGTCCACTGCGGTGGGCAGCGGGTTGGCGGTGCGGCCGGCGTGGTGGCAGGCGGCGGCCCACAGACCGCCGGCGTAGCTGACGTCGCTCCACTCCTGCTTGCTGATCGAGATGGACTCGGCCACCCGGTCGTACCAGGGGTCGAGGGTGTCCCGGTTGAGCGCTTGGGGCCACATGCGCCGTCCGATGCTGCCGTGGCGTTCGAAGACGAAGCGCGGGGCGCGGGGCATCGCGGCGAAGTACACGACGCTGCCGCCGCCCACGCAGTTGCCGCCGAGCACGCTCATTCCGTCGCCGACCACGAAGTCGAAGGCCCGGGTGTAGGAGGAGCCGAGCTTGTAGTCGTGCTCGAAGTCGGTGTTCTTGAGCCAGGGGCCGCGTTCCAGGACGGTGACCTTGGCTCCGCCGGCGGCCATGTGGTAGGCCGTTATCGCCCCGCCGAAGCCGCTTCCGACCACCAGGACGTCGGTGTGTTCGGTGCTGGTGCTCATGCCGGGCTCCCTGAGGGCGTGGTGTCGGGGTGGAGGCGAGCGAGTTCCCGGCCGTAGCCGGGGACCTTGAAGCGCCACAGTCCGTCCGTGTCGGGCTGCGGGATTCCCAAGGCCGTCAAACCCGGGTGGCCGTCGGCGAGCGCCTCGGCGGTGTTGCGGTGGGCGGCGGAGTCGTAGGCCATGTTGGAGAAGAGGGCGAGCAGGACCCACAGGTCCTTCTCCGGGTGGCCGGGGCGGGTCAGCTGCTGTACCAGGGCGACGCGGTCGGTGAACTCCAGGGCCACGAAGGGGGGTACGGAGGCGTCGGGTTCGATGCCTGCGTGTGCGGCGTAGCGCCGGGCGTGGTCGTTGAGCAGGTCCGCCAGCGTGTCCAGATCGCCGGAGATGCCGGTGGCGTCCCAGTGCAGCAGTTCCAGGGCGCCGGCTGCGACGGCGCCGCCTCCGGCGGCGGCGCCTGCGACCGACCGGTCCCCCGGTCCGCGCTTTTCGCCCGGAACGATGGTGTCTGCGTAAGCCTCGAGAGTCAGTGTGCGGTATTCGACCAGATCGTCCCCGGCTGCTTCGCCATTCAACTTCTTTCTCCCTCGTATGTGCCGAAACTCTGCGAACGATAAGAACGCTAGGTCGGCCCGGCCAGTTCAAGCAACGGGTATCTGTTCAAGCGGTTGAGGTAGTTTACGGTGGAAACTAGCCAGAGTCTCCGCATCTCCTGACCGAAACTCTTATTACCAACCAGTTGCCCTGTAGGCTTCCAGGCGGTTTCACGTCACCCCCTTCCACCGCAGTCGCCGATCTCGCACAGCGCCATATCCCGCATGCAGGATTCCAATTCGCCACTTCTGTATGGAGCGTCCTTGAACAGCTCTTCCGGAAGAGTCATGGACCTACCGGCACATTTCACGCAGCCTGTACGGATCATCAGTCTTGCGCCGGCGGACACGCCGCGTCTCAATGGAATTGACGAGGCGCATGCTCAGCGGCTCGCCGAAGTATTCGAGTCGCTGCCGCCGATACTGGTCCACCGGCCGACCATGAGAGTGATCGATGGAATGCATCGTCTTCGGGCGGCATCGTCACTCGGGGTCGAGTTCATCGACGCCCAGTTCTTCGATGGTCCGGAAGACGAGGCCTTCATCCAGTCGGTCGCCCGCAACATCGCCCATGGCCTGCCGCTGTCGATCGCGGACCGGCGGGCGGCGGCGGAGCGGATTCTGGTGTCGTTCCCTGCCATGTCCGACCGGAGTATCGCCGTGTACACCGGCCTGGATGCGAAGACGGTGGCCGACGTGCGGCGCCGTTCAGCTGTGGAGAATCCGCAGCCGAACGTCCGTGTGGGCCGCGACGGCAGGGCGCATCCCCTGGACCGCACGGCGGAGCGCCGGCGTGCTGCGGAACTGATGACCAGCCGGCCGGGCATGCCGCTGCGAGCCGTGGCTCAGGAGACCGGACTGTCGCTGGGGACCGCCCATGATGTGCGGCAGCGGTTGCTGCGGGGCGAGGAGCCGGTTCCCCCGCCGGGCCCGCCCCAGCAAAGTGATGCTGCGGCGGGCCGGGCCGGCGATCGGGGTCTGCAGGCGCCGGCGTCGAAGGAGGGCGGGCAGTTGCCGGCCCGCCGACCGAGGTCGGCCGCGGCGCGGGGTGCACTGGAGACGTTGCGTGTGCTGGCCGGCGATCCGTCCCTGCGGCACTCCGAGTCGGGCCGTGAATTCATCCGCTGGCTGCACGCTCATTTCTTCACCGACGAGGCATGGCGCAGGCGGATCAATGCCATACCCGCCCATGACGTCGAGGCCGTCACGGACATCGCGATGAAATGTTCGGACACGTGGCGTCGATTCGCCGAGGAGCTTTCCGAGCGGCGGTCTTCTCGCAACAAGTGAGAAACATGTACTGCCCAAAGCCCTTGTCCCGGCCCGAGAGTTCTGAAGGGAAACCCATGAGTTCCTCCTCCGTCGAAAATGCCATTCTCCGGGTAATCGAGGAAATGCATGTCAATCTGGGCCAGGAGCTGACGATCGACGACATGGCGCGTACAGCCATGTTCAGCAAATTTCATTTCACGCGCGTGTTCCGGAGTGTCACAGGCACTTCTCCGCGCCGGTTTCTGTCCGCTCTGCGTCTGCAGGAGGCCAAGCGTCTTCTGGTCAGCACGGATCTGAGTGTGGCCGATGTGAGCAGTCATGTGGGCTATTGCAGTATCGGTACCTTTAGTTCACGTTTCAAGGCCTGTGTAGGTGTTCCTCCGAGCAAGTTTCGAGAGTTGGGCGGAAGAGTGGGGGAACTGCCCACCGACCCCGGTGCGGGCCTGGATTCGCCGCATCTGGCACCGCTGCGCGGCCGCGTCGTATTGCCCGGGGACCGGGCTCTGGGGCAGGTCTTTGTCGGGCTGTTCCCCAGCTCCATACCCCAGGGTCTACCGGTGCGGTATGTCGTGATGGACGGCCCCGGTCCTTTCGAGCTCGACGATGTGCCTCCCGGAACCTGGCATGTGCTGGCTCATTCCGTCCCCTACGGGGCCCCGCCCGCTCCTGCGGGGGGCGCAGGGGACACTCCCGAGAGCCTGGCCGTCGGCCGCCATGGCCCGGTCACCGTGCGTGCGGGGATGCGGGTGATGCCTGTCGACATCGTTCTGCGCGCCGTGGATCCGCTGGATCCGCCGGTGCTGCTCGCACTGCCGGGCGGCGAGGCCGCGCGGCGCACGGCGGCGTAGCGCCGTCGGCTGCTCTGCGGGGCCTTGGCGTCCTTCGTCGAGCGATGCGTGGGGGTCTCGGGTCGCAGAGGGGACCGTCGCGGATCATGGCGAACGGGACGCTGATGGAAGCGGTCCGGGTTCTGAGGGCGGGGAGAGGACCGGAGTACGGCACGTCCTTCTCGGTCAGGGCAGGGCATGAAGCGGATCACGCCGGTTGACGCCTGCCCTCTGCGACGTCGCGTCATGTTTCCGTTGTGAGGCCGGGAAGCGGTGCGGGCACGGACTGGGCGAGCATGGATCGCCGAACACGCCGGCAGGGCGGGGCCGCCTCGTCGTCCCCGCCCGCGGTCAGTGGCTCTGGGGCGTCCAGGAGTCCGGCAGGTTGAGCCGGCGGTGCATGTAGGCAGCGGACATCAGCGCCATGTGGTGATGCCAGCCCGGATACGAGCGGCCCTCGAAGTCGAGCAGTCCGTAATCCTGTTCGAGCCGCTCAAGGGTCTGCACCGACCGTGCCTGCAACTGCGTCAGCTCCACGACCTCATCGAGACGCCGGTTCACCATACTGGTCAGCCATAGGTTCAGCGGCCGGCCCGACCGGGGGGAACGGATGCCGAGCAGGCGGTAACTCCGCTGGACAGCAGGATCCGCTCCCCGCCCCGCAAGATGCACGATGCTGGACTGGATGAGCGGGGCGTTCGCCTGCCCCTCGCGCGAGGTGTACACATCCAGGCCCGCGCGCTCACTGTGGACAGGATCGAAGAGCTTGCCCGCATCCATGACCGCCGGCCATCCACTGCCGTCCTGTTGCTGGGCCCGCAGCTGCCGGCCGGCGACCACCGGCAGACTCGCCGGCACCCCGATGACGAAATCCCGCCCCTGCAGACTTAACCCACGCGCCAGCGTACTGGTCCCGCAATGCGTACTCAGATCAGCGACCACAGGCACCTCGGCCAGTTGCGTCCGGTCCCCCATCGCCCGGATAAGGTCCAGGGCGCCCCCCTCAAGACTCCGCGTAGCGGCGTCTGGCGGAATACGCGTGCGGGTGCGGCGCTGAGAATCCTCGATCCAGATCCTGGGCAGCAACAGCCGCCAGCCCACCGGCAGCGCATCATGGTCCGTGACCACAAAGGCCCCAATGCCTATCTGACAGTTGACCGATCGCCCGGTGCCCGGGATGAAACGTCGGTGGACACCACAGGAATGCTCCCCCCGCTTACGCAGTACAGCCACATCGACAGTCCACGCACGAGGAACCGTGCATTGCTCCGCCCACCGCATCAGCTTCCGGCACACCGGCTCCCACGGCCAGGGACTGGCATTGACGAACTGATGCAACGACTGCGCCGCCGTGGCCGAATCAGACAGAGACTGAGCAAGCCTGCGCACCGACTTCTTCCCTGGCGTACGCAGAAGTGCCATCAGGTAGGCATGGGCCCAACGGCGCTGGTCAGCACGCGGCAAATGACCGAAAACCTGCTCCGCGAAGTCAAAGGACGAGGCCCGCGGCCCTAGCGATCGAGACGTAAGCACAGCGCAACTCCCCTGTCGGCCGGGTGACGGGCGAACACCCAGAAAGAATAGCGGGCGCCCTCTTTTTTTCACCCCCCTCCATGTCCCGTCCGGTCCACTTCGCCACGCGTTCAGCACACATGTCCGCCATAAGGATTCCGCCGTACTACTCAGCCAACTCCGACTTGCCCCGACCCCCCGGGCCCACCAGTCTGATCCCTACGCAAAAGCCGGACAGATGCGGAGAGTAGATGGTCAAGCAGGCGAGGGCACTGCGCACTCGCACACTCCTGATTAAAGCCGCCGCCCACGCGTTCAACGCAGACGGCTTCCACGGCGCCTCCCTGTCGCAGATCTGCAAGAGGGCCGACATCTCCATGGGCGCACTCACTTTCCACTTCTCCAGCAAAGCCGCACTCGCGGACGCCGTCGAAGAAGACGGCTGGAGCACCACCCGCACCGTCGTCCAACGCATCAACACGCAAACCGCATCCCCCCTCCAAAGCCTCACCGACCTCGTTACCGCACTCAGTCACTTACTCGAAAGCGACCCACTTGTCCGCTGCGCCGTACGCCTCTCCCGCGAACGCGCCCGCACCAACTGGACATATCTATGGCTCCCCGCAGCCACCCGCCTCACCCTCGAAGCCCACAGGAGCGGCCATCTCAACAGCACCATCCATCCCGACGACGTCACCACCCTCATCACTCTCCTTCTCAACGGCACCCAACACCTCCACGCCACCGCCAACAGCAACACAACCGCGCTCTTCCAACGCAGCTGGAACCTCGCTCTCAACGGCATCACACCCCCTGACGTCCCTTGTCCTCATGTGCCGCGGGAAACGAGACGGGTGACTCCGGCCGCCCGCGTCACCACCGGCCCCGAACCCCGGCCAGGACGGCAGCGATCGCCCTGCCGAACCGGGGACTGTCAACTCAATGAGGTGACCGGGGTGGCGGGTGAGCCCGATGCGGGCCGCTGAGAGCCTGCGCCGAAAACGACGCCGAAGGCCTGGAGGTCCCGCTTCCCACGGCTGGTCCGCCGCGCGCGGCCGGTGCCGGCCGGTGCCGGCCGGGGCCGGGCTCATGACGGTGAGGCAGACGCATCTCAACGCGGCTGCTTGAGGGGAAGCGGCCGCGGTTCCGGCACCGCCCGGCAGATGCGGGCGGTGCCGGAACCGGTCGCGTCAAAGCGGACGACCCGGCGGATCCCCGGCGCCGAAGACGCAGGAACGGCGTGAACCGTCCCAGGAGTTCTCCCAGAGCCACACGATCGCCGGGCAGGTCCCGGTGCAGCAGGGAAGCGACGCCGGTGGGACGACGCTGTCACTTCCCTGCGCTCTGCCACTCGAAGCCGCCCTGACGCTCCCGAGGTACCTCGATCCCGACCGGGCCGCTCGTCCCTGGACCGCTTGCCGTGGCGGGAGTTGGCGCCGTTCCTGCCCGGCCGACCGTGCGTGTCACCGCCGCGACGGCCGGTCACCTCGTCGGCGAGGGGCGGCCCGCGGCAGCCGCTTCGCCGTCCGCTGCGGCTTCAGGAGCAGCAACGGCCCGAACCGCCCGTGCCGACCCGTCCGCCGAGGATGTCGTCGTCGTGCCCGGCGGCGATCCGGGCCCACTGCGCGGTCGGCCGTCCGTCCTTGCGGAACTGCTGGCCGAGGATCTCGTACGGCTGCGGCCAGCCTGCCGGGGAGTCCTCCCAGGTCTCCTGCCGCCCGTGGACGGTCATGTCGAGGATCCCGTAGGAGGGCGCCATGGCCTCCACGCCGCGGCCGATGGTCCAGTACGTCTCGTAGACGCGGTCCCCGTCGCGCAGGTAGCACGCCTTCATCCCGAAGGGGCGCCCGGCGACGAGCCGTTCGTGAGACTCTGCGGGTACGGAGTACCAGGGCATGTCCCAGCCCATGAAGCGGCGGTACCGGTCGGACTCCTCGTAGGGGCCCTGGCAGAAGACGGCGAAGGTGACGTCACGCTGGTGCAGATAGGACAGTTCGCGGACCTGGCCGGTGAAGAAGGTACAGCCCTCACACTGGTCGGCGGCGGGGCGGCCGTCGTGCCACATGTGATACGACACGAACAGCTGGGTGCGCCCCTCGAAGACGTCGAGCAGGGGGACGGTACCGCTGCCTGCGACGAGCGGAGTCGATGGGTCCACCTCGGTCATGGGCAGCCGTCGCCGCGCGGCGGCGATCGCGTCGCCCTCTTTGGTGTGCGCCTTCTCCCGGCCGCGCAGGGTGTCGATCGCGGCCAGCCACTCCGTGCGGGAGACGACCGGCGGCATGTTCAGTGCAGTCATGTCCGTACTGACCCTGCCGGCCGCAGAAACTCATCGCTCGACGGATCAAGACCGCTGAACGGAATGCGGACGGCTTCCGAGCGGGCGTTCCACATGAGCGAATCACGTATTGCATCCCGATGTGTTTCTCGCCGGGTGGGCGTCGTCCCGTCCGCCTCGCGCTCGGTGAGGTTGCCAGTCGACGCGAGGTGAACCACGGCTCCCCCCTGTCCGGGCCGCAGCGGCGGGGCGCCGCGCCCGCAGCCACAGGGATGAATCCGTCGCCCGGTTCGGCACACCACGGCCCCAACGCACCGGCGAACGGCTCGCCGGGACCGCCCGCGGGCGTCGGCCGACGCGAGCCGCGGCGGCCCACCAGGTCGCGGCCGCGCGGCTCAAGGCGGGACCGGGTCGTCGTGGTCGCCCGCGCGCGCAGGAAGCTCCCGCAGACCGGACAGGGCCCCGAAAAGAAGCGCACGGAGCAATCTGTGAGAAGCCATCACCCCCTGCGTTGCCCGACGATGACAGCGGCGCCGACGATCTCGGCTCCACCAGCCCATCGGTACGCGACTGGAGGATGCCCGTGTTCGTGTCCGGCACAGGACGAGGAGCCCGCGACCGCAGCACCGCCCACCGGGGCTTCGAGCACCCGCTGGCCTTCTGGACCGGCACCCTCGCCTGCACCGCGGGTGTCCTGCTGCACCTGCCCATGTATGTGAGCGCCCGGAGCATGGGCTACCACATGAACGGCATGCGGCCCGACACACCGATGATCGTCGGGATGATGCTGATCGGCACAGGACTGCTCGCGGTGCTGTACGGCCTCGTGCCGCGCCACGCGAATCAGATCCGGCACAGTTCTGCGCGCATCCGGATCCACACCCTCGACGACGCGCCGATCAGAGGCCAGCACGTGGCCCTCCTGATCGTCCTGGCGATCGCCGTGACGATCGACGTGATGAAGCCGACCACCCTGTCCTTCGTCGCACCCGGGGTCGCACAGGAGTACGGCCTGAAGTCGCCCATGAACCCGCACGGGCACATCCCCGTGTCCTGGCTGCCGCTGGCCGGCATCACCGGCACGGTGATCGGTTCCCTGCTCTGGGGGTGGCTGGGAGACCGAATCGGGCGCCGGGCGTCCCTGCTCTTCGCCGGCATGCTCTTCGTGACCACCTCCATCTGCGGCGCGATGCCGGGGTTCTTCTGGAACCTGGTGATGTGCATGCTCATGGGCATCGGCGCCGGCGGCATGCTGCCCATCACGTTCACCCTGCTCGCCGAGACCGTACCGGCCCGGCACCGAGGGTGGCTGATGGTGCTCATCGGCGGCGACATCGCGGGCGCGTACGTCATCACGAGCTGGCTCGCGGCCCAACTCACCCCGACCTACAGCTGGCGGATCCTCTGGCTGCTCGGCCTGCCGACCGGACTGCTCTTCATCGCCCTGAACCGGTGGATCCCCGAATCGCCGCGGTTCCTCCTGGCCCGTGGCCGCCGCAAGGACGCCGAAGAAGTGCTCGCACGCTACGGCGCGGTCGCCGAGGAACGCGAGGAGCAGGAGAGCGCGGTCCGCGAAGCGGTCGAACGCGGCAGCTACCTGACACTGCTGCGCCGTCCTCTTCTCTGGCCCACCGTCGCGATCACCATCCTCGGCCTCGGTGCCGGACTGATGACCTTCGGCTTCCAATTGTGGGTGCCCACCAACCTGCAGCATCTGGGCTACTCGGAAGTGAACTCGGACTACGTCGTCCGCAACAGCGCGCTCATCGGCCTGCCCCTGACCGTGCTCACCGCGTGGATGTACGGCGTCTGGGGCAGCCGGAAAACCCTCGTCACGGTGTCCGGCGTCACGGGACTGACCCTCATCGGCTTCATCCTGGCGGGCGATGCCCTGGCCAAGGACCACCTGCTGCTCTCCATGCTCCTCGTGGTACCCCTGTCCGGAGTCAGCTCCGTCGTCGCCGTCATGGCGGGATACGCCGCCGAGGTGTACCCCACACTCGTGCGCTCACGCGGCTCAGGGTTCGCAGCCGGCATGACCAAAGCCGGCGGCGTACTGATCCTCTCGCTCACCGTCGCGGCCGCGACCGTGCCCTCGATCGGCACGACCGCCCTCATCGGCGCGGTGCCCTTGCTCCTGGCGGCACTGGTCTTCCTGCGGGTCGGACCGGAGACCAGGGCCCGCGGGCTCGAGGACATCCACCGGGAGCTGATGTCCTCCCGGCCGTGACCGGGACAGGTGGCACCGCCTTCCCGGGCGCTCACCCCCGTGACCGACTCGGTCCGGCGCGGGGCACACGTCGAACTGCCGGTCCGCGAACCGGGCCGGGCGGAACAAGCCTTTTGCGTCCCCTCAAAGTGAAGCCGGATGCCCCGCAGACAGCGGCGGCTGACGCCACCGCCGCGACCGCCGGGGCCGGGGCCGTCAAGGACACGGACGCAGTCCTGCCCGCTGCGCCGGCCTGCCCGACCGGCACCAGAAGACGCAGCGGGATGCCCAGGACCGGCACACGGGGCACAGCGCCGGTCCTCGAGGCCCCCGCATCGTCCACGCCCCCACCGTGCACGCCAGGCTTCCGGCCTGGAACTCCTCCCAAGACGACTGCGATCGGCACCCCCGGCAAGACCTGCCCGGCCACCACAGCAGCCGCACAGACGACCGCGCGACGCCCTCAGGAGGCGGACTCTGCGGCGGTGATCAACTGCCCGCCTGCTCCGCCCGGGCTCCACACCCCTCGACGGCGACCAGAACACACGCCCGCGCCACGAACCGCAAAGACCGCTGCCGCTGCGGCAGCGCGGCGGCTTTCCGAACGGCGAGGTCCAGGACACCGCCGAGCCCCCCCACCCGGCCCATCACGACCCCCGCAAGGCCACCAGGGCGGCACTCCGGCCCGAAACACACCCCGACGACGCCCGGCCACCTCCCCACCGTCGGCGACGTCACGGGCCGCACCCCCACCGTCTCCCTTTCCGGGCCGGTGCAGCCGCCACTCGCGCGGCGCACGAACCCGGGCACCAGGCCCCCCGGCACATCCCCGCCGAGTACGGCGCGGTCTGCACCTGCACCTGCACCTGCGCCACGCCCCTGGCCCAGAACGCGCCGACGGGCGGCGGCACCCCAGCCCGGCCTCCGGCGGACCCGACCGGCGGCACCATCCACCGGCTGCGCAACCAAGGACCCCTCCCCCTTGCGATTCCTCCCGACCCTGAAGGGGCCCCTGCCCATGACCGAGGCCCAGCAACACGACTCCCTCTCCACACCCGCCTACCGCACTGCCCGAATCGACACCGCCAGCCTCACACGGCAGCACCCGGCGGACGCGGACCTTCCCGTGCCCGCATGCCTGGGCTGGACCGTGCGCGACCTGCTCGGCCATCTGTTCCAGATCTACCAGACAGTCACCACCAACGGCCTGGGCGATACTCCCGACCTCCCCCCGCCCCGGCAAGACCAGCCCCCTGCAGACCCCCTCAGCAGGCCTCACTGAACCAACCCCCGCCAGGCACACCCGCCCCGCCTCGCAACCCCCGGGCCCCTCAGCCCGCACCAAGCGCCCTACACGCGCCGCACCTACCGGCCACAAGCAGCTCACCCGCCACCACAGCGCCCTGCGCCCCACCACCCCGAACGCACGCCACACCCGCGCCGCCGCAACCGTCCCGGGAAACGGCCCGGGCCGGCGAGATCCGCACCACCACGTCCCCCCCTCTCGCAACAACTCGCAGAGCACCTCGCCAGCGCCGACGCGTCCAACACCGTGGACGGCAGGGCGAAGAGCCAGACGTGGAACCGTCCACGGCGCCGTCGCCACCGACACGGAGATCCACGACACCGTTCCGACCACCCCGATATTCCGCCTGCGCAGGAGATACGCCGGAAACCCGCCGCCAAGACCCCGACACCCCCACGCCTGTGGGACCACGACCCACGCATCGGCCACCACGACCGTCGCAATCCCCCACCCCCGCGCGCCGGACGGCCGGCCGACTCCGAAGGCACACCGGCACACCCACGTCCGAGCCTGAGGGCTCCACAAGGAGCGGCCCCGGCAAGCGTTGCCGCTACCAAGACTTCCCCGGCGGCTGACCACCAGCACCGTCAGGAGCCCACAGTCCACCGGCCTGGGCACCGAACACCTCGTCCAGGCCGGCCAACACCAGCAGCAGCCGCAGCCGTGGCCCCACACCCCGCAGAACGAGAGTCCGACCGGCGCGCTGGGCCGTCAGCCGCAACCGAGCAAGGTGGTCGAGGTCGACCGCCCGCGGCTGCTCCACAGCAGACACATCACAGACGACGACCCCCGCGTCAGGGCGATCAGTCAGCAGCGCAGCCAACTGATCGGTCAAAAACACCCCCGCACCCAACGGAAGCGGCCCCAGACAGAACTCTATGGATTCCATACACACCAAGACCTCTGAGAAGCCCCGGACTCATCGACACCGACCGAGGGCCAAGCCCGCCGCGGCACCCCACGCGCAACAGTGGGAGCGGCCGGCTCCGACCGGGTACACGACGCGCGGTGGCCTTCGGCGCCGGGACGCTGCCAGGCCATGAAGACGGAGCGCTGCGCCGGTGGCCACTCGTGGACTCCTACGCCCCCGCCCGGGACGTCCCAGCCGCTTTCCGCGCAGTCGGCCCTGCAGCAGTACGCAACCAGAGCACCCCAAAGGTGCCGCCCGGCCTGCTGCGGCCCCCCGACCTGCGCAGTACCAGATAACCCCCGGTCACACCGATGACTTCGAGGCCCTGACCGAACGGGTGCACGCGCTCGGACCTGCCGCGGTGGTCACCGGCAGCAAGATGCGGCAGCGGCACAACACTCAGACGCACTCGCAGCGCTGCCACCGCCACCGCCACCGCCACCGCCACTGCCACTGCCACTGCCACTGCCACTGCCACTGCCACTGCCACCGAGCATCACGGCGAACGGCGTCCGGGTCCGACCTCCCTGCATGCCATCGTCGATCACCCCGCCGATGCCGGCCTGGAGGCGGCGGGCGTGCAGACGACGGCCGACCTCGCCGACAAGCAACGAAATCTCCCGGACGAGGTCACCGAACTCCCGCTCTTCAAAGGCCACTTGCTTTGCATCGGCACCCTGCTCGGTCTCCGGTGATGACCGGGGTCCTCACCTGTACTGCACCCACGTTCCCGCCGCCCGCCGCCACCGCCTGACGCTCCCCCGTCCACGAAGTCCTCATCCGGGTGCCCTCCTGGCTCAGCCGACCTGACACCGGGCGCCAGCCCACTAGACACGGGTGAGCGTCCGCCGCACGGTGCCGGAACCGTCCGCGTGTGACCGCACCGCCCGCCAGACCGTCCCGCGGCCCCAAGGAGCCGTCCGGCGCGCTGGCGCCCGCGCGCCAGGCCCTCTCCGAGTTTCGTTCGGTTCTGAAAGCGTGCACTGCGCGGCTGCCGCCGGACCGCCCGGCTGGACCGGCCGCACCATCGAACCGGCCGGGCCGGCACATCTGGACGGCGAGGCCCTGGACGCGTACCTGAAGGGATCCGGTCCCGGCTCGACCGTCGAGCACCAGGACGCCCGCTTCACCACGGCTGTTGGGGAACGCCTTCTCGGCGCGCTGCGCGTCCCCGGTGACGGCCGTCCGTACCGGGGCGGCGCTGACTTCGCCCAGGCCGTCTTCATGGAGAGGCTGACTTCGGTGCGGCGGTCTTCGCTGACGGTGGTGACAGGCAGACCATCGACGACCGTGGACTGGGCAGGATGCAACGAAGCTGTACACAGCCACTCCCCGGCCCAGGGGTAGTGCGCCGGTGCGGCCCCCATGGCCCGCACTCGGGGAAGAAACCTCAAGCCCGACGCCCGCGACCGCGCACAACGATGCTGCGCATCGGGAAGACGAGCCTCAAGGCCTGTCTCAGTCACGCGTTAGGTCCACGGCCACGGCCGATCGAGTGGTGTCGAGTGACGCACGACGAGCACCAGGCACGGGCAGCGCGATCCGGAACCGGCCCTGGCGCGCAGAGTGCCGTCGGCCCCGCCGACGCCCGGAGGCGAGAAGTTGACGACGGAAGAAGATGCCACCCTCACCGGGAAACTGCCGGAAACCGTCGCCTCTTGGTGCGGGGCACATGAGCGGCACCTGCTGCCACCGCCCTGAAGCCGTGCCGGGAGCGCCAGGAGAGGACGGACCAGCGGGACTGGGCGCAGAGCAGTGAGCCGGTGCTGAACCAGGAGGCGGTGCAGAGCAGGCAGAGGGCGGAGCCGATGGCTCCCGCGGACAAGACGCTGCCAACCGATCCGACGGACAGGACGCTGCCCACGGAACCGACGGAGAGGACGGATCCCACGGAGCCGATGGACAGGATCGAGTCCTTCGACCCGAGGGAGAGGAAGGATCCGCTGCGGTGTGATCTGGACATACGGCCATCGTGCCAGCCTCATGCGGCGGGTGGATTCGTGTGACATGGCGCAGTCGACGCGGGCTTCGATGACAGCACGGTGGGAGAAGCGGGCGGCGATCACGCCGGCGGATTTGGCGGTGTACGGCCACATCGGGGCGACGCTGGTGGTCCGAGGATGTCCGCCGCAGGCCGCCGCCTGACGTCGGGCAGGGCGGATGTCCCCGGGGCCCCGGCGGCCGGATTCCGCCGGAGTCTTCGGCGCTGCCGTCGGGCGGAGGCTCAGCAGAGGTCGGTTGTCGGCGATCGGTGGCTCGGCGGCGAAGAGCGCGCTGTGGCGGGGGCGAGGCGGCCAGGGCGCACCGCCGCCGTATCTGGCTGTTCCGCCCACGCTTTGGCCGTGTCTTCGGTGGGCGAGGCGGTGTCCACCAGGCGGCGCGGACGTCTGCGAGCTGCCCCTGGATCACGCGACGACGGGGTTCTTGCGACCCGTCCCCCTCAGCGCACGGGCCGACAGGAGGCGGAGCACGAGCCTGCGAAACGCTTCCACCTGGTGTGCGCCCGGCCTCGAATTCCGGCCCCGTGCCCCCGCGACGGCGCGAGGGACGAGGCCGATCAGGAGAGAGCCGCCGGCCGTGAGGGAGACGGCCGCCATGAGGGCGGGGCGCCGGCCGCGCCCGCCGGCGAGCGGCACAGGAGGACGCCGCCGAGCAGGCGCATCAGGACACCGACACCGAGGACGGCGAAGACGCCGAGGAGGGAGTGAGGGAGTCGCCGGAGGGGAAGAACTGGGCGGCGAACAGGGGCGCGAAGAGGCCGTAGCCGAGCCTGTCGAAGGATTCGATGAAGTTGCCGACGACGGTGGCAATGACGGCGCGGCGGTGCGCCTTGTTCGCAGTGTGCGGGGTGGCGGACAGGGCAGGCGGTTTCTTTCTCAGACGGCGGCGGCGTAGCCGTGCGCGGTGATCCGCCTGCCCGCCTCCTCGTAGTAGCCGGGCTCGGTGGGTTGTGCGGTGGCCAGGGAGCTGACGTAGCGGTTGTACATGCAGAAGGCGGCCGCGATGAGCACGGTGTCGTGGATGTGGGTGTCGGTGGCGCCGGCGGCGCGGGCGGCGGCGACGGTCTCGTCGCGGAGGGGGGCCGCCTGGGCCTGGATCTCGGCGGCGATGCGCAGCAGGGCCCGGATCAGCGGGGTGAGGGGGGCGGTGTCCGGATCGTGCTGGACGGCCTTGACCAGGTCGATACCGCCGTCGAGTTGGGCAGCTGCGGCCGCGCCGTGGGTGTCGGCGCAAAAGCGGGTGGCGTTCAGCTCGGAGACGTGGGCGGCGATGAGTTCGCGTTCGCCGCGGGTGAGGGGCGAGGGGCCGCGCAGCAGGGCGTCGGCGAGGGCGTTGAGGGGGACGGCCGTGTCGGGGCGGTCGGCCATCAGTCCCCTGATGCCCGGGAGGTCGCTGGCGATCTCGATGTGCGGCACCACAGTGTCCTTTGCTGCGCGGGGTTCGGGTCCCTCATCGTGGGCAGGCGCGGGCGATCGGGTCAACTTCGTTCGTGCGGTGCCGCATTGGCGTTCAGCGTGCTCCGCCGCGGCAGGCCTGCCGACGGCCTTCCACCGGCGGCGCATGCCGGCGGTCTCGGCGGGACCCTCACGCCGGCGGAAGGCGATGACACCCGGGAGCTCGCCCCAGGTGGTGCCGGCGGGTCGCGGCGCCGGTGCCGGCGGCCTCTGCGACGGCTCTTCTGGCCGCCGGCAGCCTCCCGTGCGGGCCTCGCCTTGGCCTCGAGCAGGCCCCGCATTCTGGGAGTTGATCGCGCCGGCTGCGGGTTTGGACCATGAAGCGCCCGCCTGTTGCCCCTGGAAAAGGACGTGCTGGTGGCCCACATCGAGATCACGAACGGTCTTCCCGGCATCAGCGGTCTGTTCGTCCAGCGCCCGGACACCGCCGTGGTGCTGTCGGAACTCGCCGAGACGCTGCTGCGCAGTGGCCCGTCACCGCTCAGCAGGGGCGAGCGGGAGCTGATCGCCGCCTACGTGTCGAACCTGAACCGCACGGCCTTTTGTGCCGGTTCGCACAGCGCTATCGCCGCCGCGCAGCTGGAGGGCGGTGCGGAGCTGGTCGCGGCCGTGTTCACCGACGTCGACACGGCGCCGATCACTCCACTGCTCCGAGCGCTGCTGAGGGTGGCCGGCGAGGTGCAGGCGAAAGCGGCCCCCGTGTCTCACCAGGCTGTCGCCGCGGCCCGCGCCGAAGGCGCGACGGACACCCATATCCACGACACGGTCCTGATAGCGGCCGCGTTCGCCATGTTCAACCGGTACGTGAACGGTCTTGCCACCGCCGTGCCGTCCGATGCGTCCTTCTACGACCTGACGGCCGAAAGAATCATCCATCACGGGTACGGCGCCGCGCGCTGACACCGGTACCGTCCGCGCCGCCTGCCCCAGGAGGGCACCATGGCCCGGTCTGCCGTACACGCGCCCGACCAGGGCGGCAGGACCGCCCCGGTCACCGGCGCGTCCAGCGGCATCGGCCTGTGGACGGGTTCGGTTCCTCGCGGCAGGCGGGGCGCATGTGGTGCTCGCCCGCCGCAGCGTGGAGCGGGGCCGGGCCGCAGCTTCGCGTACCGGCGGCAGCACGGAGGTCGTCCGGCTCGCCCCGGCCTCGCCCGCCTGCGTACGTGAGACGGCGCAGGAGGTACGTGGCCGGCGCGGACGTCTGGACCCACTGATGCACCGGCGCTGAAACCGCCGTACCGGCGAACGTTGCCCGATACGGCACCAGCGGCTCACCCCCGGCGGTCGGCGGTTCCGGTCGGCCCACGTGTGGAGTCGCTCCGAGCAGTCCCGACCCCGAGGAGGGTGCGGGCGATGGCATCCTGCTTGCGCACCAGTGCCGCACGGTCCCTGAGCACGTCCGGGTGCTGGGTCAGCCACCGGCGCTGGAACACGGCGAGCCGGGTGTAGGCGACGCTCAGGTAGTCGTCCCTCTCCTTGCATCGGACGTCCGCTGGGGGCAGCCGGCTGCTGCCGGCGTCCTTCCCGGGCTGCGAGTGGGCCGCCACCTCGGACGGGGAGGCCAACTCGAAGCCTGCGCGGTGCATGCAGGCACTCCAGCGGGCGTTCGCGGCGCGGAAGAGGCGGTCACGCATGACCATCCCGAGCGCGTCCTGCTGTGCTTCCTGCAGCAGGATCTGCAGTTGCATCCACCGCACCCGCTGGTCCCCCAGCATGCGCTGCTCGGCCTCGGCCAGGCAGCCTTCAGCCGGTGCGCTCACAGAGAGCCGCTCGCCGTGAGCGGTGATCTGCTTGCCGGGGTCGCCGAGAAGGGCCCGGCCATAGGCCGCGCTCCGGCCCGTCGAGGATTCGGATCCATCTCGGGCACGGCCGCCGTACGGTGCGAGTGACTCCCGCCCGAAGGGTGTCGGCCACTCCTGCCCCACGTCGGACTTTGTGGCCGGCGCGGCAGGCCGGTAGCTGAGCCCGTGCCTGGCCATGCATGCCACGGTCAGGCGCTGTTGGGCCCGGGTGATGCGTGCGCCTGCCGGATCCCAGGAGTAGACGACCGCGTTGACGGGTGGCAGCCGGTGCAGCGCGTCGAGCGAGACCGGGCGTCGTTGCGGGTCGACGCCGCGGTCACTGCTCCATGTGGTGAGGGCGGAGACGCTGCCGACTGCCAGGCCGATCGCCAGCCAGATCCCGGCGGTGCGCAGGCCGCGTCGCTGCGATGCTTCGCGGCCTGCGCACCGGTCGCCTCGCTTGCGGATCAGAAGCACGTGATCGTCGTCGTGGGGCGCAGCCTCAGCGAGCTGCCCTCGTTCTGCTGGGCGGAGTGGTTGCCCGCGACCCAGTCGTTGGTGAGCTGGCTGGCGTGGACGGTGTGCCCGGGGTTCACGCAGAACACCAGGCCACCGCCGTAGTTGATGTCGTAGTAGTAGTGGCTCTCGTATCCCCCGGTGCTGGAGTTGCTGGCGGACTCGAAGTTGTCGTTCACCACCGCGCCGTTGCCGAAGTAGTCGTTGGTGAAGTTGGAGTCGCTGTCGAAGTACGAGTGCTTCGAGGTACCGATGTCGGCGTAGAAGACGCAGTGGTAGCCGCTGGAGCAGTATTCACCCGCCGACGCGGGCTCGGCGAGAACCACGGTGCTGCTGACGAAAGCGGCCGACAGCAGGCCCACAGCGATGCGCCTACGTGCGTTCACAATCATTCCCCTCCCTGGCGGCCGGCCGGGCTCCCCACCGGTCCCCGACGGCCCGCAACCTGTACAGCCCCGTGATGGAAGCTGTCCCGATGCCTCACAGCCTGGCCGACCATGAGGACGTAGCACTAGCCTTTTCGTTCCAGCCGAAAAGTGCTGGTCGGAAGGGTTATCAGCCGTGCAGACCGACACAGGGACAGACCTTTGGAGGGCCGGCCCGTTGCGCGCCGCTTCGCCCCCGGCGGGCCGGGGGCACACGCCGGGCCGCGCACGCCGAACGGCGCGCCGTCCGGGTGAGAGGGTGGCACGCCGCCCGCTTTCGAGAGCCGCTGGTGCCGGGAGTCTCGCCTCAGCGGCTGGTGCGTCAGTGGTGCCCGCGGCCATCCGCATGCGTGACACGGGTCCTGGCCGGGCTTTCCCCGAACGTGTACAGCGCCCGTAGGTGGCGGGCCAGGGCGAGTGCGGCGAGCAGCGCGACGAGCACGCACACGCCCCACCAGCCAGCCTGGCTCCAGACGTGTATCCCGAGCCAGGAACCTGTGCTGCCGCCCAGGTAGGCGCAGGTCATGTAGGCGGTGTTGAGCCTGCTGCGGGCGTCGGTGCGCAGGGCGTAGACGCGGACTTGATTGGCGACCATGCCGGACTGCATCGCGGTGTCGAGGAGCAGCGTGCCGAGTATCAGGGCGGCCAGACCCCATGTGCCGCCCCGGGCCCCAAGGGTGAGGATCACGGCTGAGACGAGGACGCCGAGCATGCAGACCAGGTTCACTGGATCGGGACCGTAGCGGTCCACCAGACGGCCGGCGAGCGGGGCGCAGACCATCGTCACTGCTCCGACCAGGGCAATCATTCC
>NZ_JBIVBI010000021.1:0-110821 GCF_044746005.1 Streptomyces sp. NPDC086766
GGTCTCGTCGGTGATCAGATGCTTGGAGTAGTCGACGTACAGGTCGCCGACCCGGACCGTGTACCGCTCGGCGCGCCCCGGGTCGGCCGCGAACAACTCCCGCAGGTTCGGCGCGCGGAGCGTGGTCGCGCGGTGGTCCTCCAGGGCGGTCCACTCGGGGCGCCGGGTGAGCTTGGGGGTGTCGGACATGTCAGACGGTCTCCTTGATGCCCTCGCCGCGCAGGGCGACGGCGTACATCTCGTCGGCGTCGAGGCGGCGGAGCTCCTCGGCGATGAGTTCGGAGGTGGCGCGGACCTTCAGCGCGAGGGTGCGCGAGGGCTGGCCCGGCAGGGTCAGCGTGGCCAGCGGGCCCTCCGGCCGGTCGATGACGATCTCGCCGCTCTCGGTGCCGAGCCGTACGGCGGTGACGACCGGGCCGGCGGTGACCACGCGGTCCACCTCGACGTCCAGCCGGGCCTCGAGCCAGCGGGCGAGCAGTTCGGCGCTCGGGTTCTCGGCCTCCGCCTCCACGGCCGCCGAGGTCACCTTGACCCGGGCCTGGTCCAGGGCGGCGGCCAGCATCGAGCGCCACGGGGTGAGCCGGGTCCAGGCGAGGTCGGTGTCACCGGGCGCGTAGGAGCGCACCCGGGTCTGAAGGACCTCCAGCGGGCGCTCGACGGCGTACAGATCGGTGATCCGGCGCTGTGCCAGGGCGCCCAGCGGGTCCTGTGCGGGGTTCTCGGGCGCGTCCACCGGCCACCACACGACGACCGGGGCGTCCGGCAGCAGCAGCGGCAGCACCACGGAGTCGGCGTGGCCGGACACCTCGCCGTAGGTCCGCAGCACCACCGTCTCGCCGGTGCCGGCCTCGGAGCCGACCCGTACCTCCGCGTCCAGCCGCGAGTGCGTGCGGTCCCGCAGGGTGCGGGCGTGCCGCTTGATCACGACCAGGGTGCGTGAGGGGTGCTCGTGGGAGGCCTCCTCGGCCGCCTTGAGCGAGTCGTAGGCGTTCTCCTCGTCCGTGACGATGACCATCGTCAGGACCATGCCCACGGCCGGCGTGCCGATGGCCCGGCGACCGTGCACCAGCGCCTTGTTGATCTTGCTTGCCGTGGTGTCGGTCAGGTCGATCTTCATGGCCTGCGCCAGCTCCGTCCGTCTCGTGCGAGCATCTCGTCGGCCTCCCGGGGACCCCACGTGCCCGCGGGGTACTGCGCCGGCCTGCCGTGCGTGTCCCAGTACTCCTCGATCGGGTCGAGGATCTTCCAGGACTCTTCCACCTCCTGGTGGCGGGGGAACAGGTTCGCGTCCCCGAGCAGCACGTCCAGGATGAGGCGCTCGTAGGCCTCCGGGCTGGACTCGGTGAAGGACTCGCCGTAGGCGAAGTCCATGGTCACGTCCCGGATCTCCATGGAGGTTCCCGGCACCTTCGAGCCGAACCGCACCGTCATCCCCTCGTCCGGCTGGACGCGGATCACGATCGCGTTCTGGCCGAGCTCCTCGGTGGCCGTGGAGTCGAAGGGGGAGTGCGGGGCGCGCTTGAAGACCACCGCGATCTCCGTGACGCGGCGGCCGAGGCGCTTGCCGGTGCGCAGGTAGAAGGGGATGCCGGCCCAGCGCCGGTTGTCGATCTCCAGCTTCACGGCGGCGTAGGTGTCCGTGTTCGACTGCGGGTCGATGCCCTCCTCCTGGAGGTACCCGGCGACCTTCGCGCCGCCCTGCCAGCCGTCCGCGTACTGGGCGCGCACGGTGTGGGCGCCGAGGTCGTCGGGCAGCCGCACCGACTTCAGCACCTTGAGCTTCTCGGTGAGCAGCGCCTCGGCGTCGAAGGCGATCGGCTCCTCCATGGCGGTGAGCGCCATCAGCTGCAGCAGGTGGTTCTGGATGACGTCGCGGGCGGCGCCGATGCCGTCGTAGTAGCCGGCCCGGCCGCCGATGCCGATGTCCTCGGCCATCGTGATCTGCACGTGGTCGACGTACGACCGGTTCCAGACGGGTTCGTACATCTGGTTGGCGAAGCGCAGCGCCAGGATGTTCTGGACCGTCTCCTTGCCCAGGTAGTGGTCGATGCGGAAGACCTGCTCCGGGTCGAACACCTCGTGCACGATCCGGTTGAGCTCCCGGGCGGTGGCCAGGTCGCGGCCGAACGGCTTTTCGATGACCGCTCGCCGCCAGGAGCCCTGCGGGCCCTCCGCCAGGCCGTGCTTCTTCAGCTGCTGCACGACCTTGGGGAAGAACTTCGGCGGCACGGAGAGGTAGAAGGCGAAGTTGCCGCCGGTGCCGCGGGAGGCGTCCAGCTCCTCCACGGCCTGGCGCAGCTGCTTGAACGCCGTGTCGTCGTCGAAGTCGCCGGGGATGAACCGCATCCCCTCGGCGAGCTGCTGCCAGACCTCCTCGCGGAACGGGGTCCGGGCGTGCTCCTTGACGGCGTCGTGCACGACCTGCGCGAAGTCCTGGTCCTCCCAGTCCCGCCGGGCGAAGCCGACGAGTGAGAAGCCCGGCGGCAGCAGGCCGCGGTTGGCCAGGTCGTACACGGCCGGCATCAGCTTCTTGCGGGACAGGTCGCCGGTCACGCCGAAGATGACGAGGCCGGACGGCCCCGCGATCCGCGGCAGCCGGCGGTCCCGCTCGTCGCGCAGCGGGTTCACCCAGTCGGCGGCCGGGACGACCGGGACCCGCACGTCGGCCTCGGCGGCGCGGGACTTCGCGGCCTCGGTCTCGGCGGTCGCCGCCCGCGGCGCCCCGGCGGCGGCGCCCTCGCCCGGCGCGGCGGCCGGTGACAGGGCGGCCCCGGTCCCGTCGGTCCTGGCGTCGGCCGGTGCGCCGGCCGACGCCGCCCCGGCGGCCCGCGTGGCCGCCGCCTCGGCGGGCTTCTTCGTCATTCCGCGTCAACTCCCTTGCTGTTCAGGGACTTCGTGACCGCGTCCAGCAGGTCCTGCCAGGCCACCTCGAACTTGGCGACACCCTCGTCCTCGAGCTGCCGCACGACCTCGTCGTACGAGATCCCGAGCGCCCCGACGGCCGCGAGGTCCGCGCGGGCCCGGTCGTAGCCGCCGGTCACCGTGTCACCGGTGATCCCGCCGTGGTCGGCGGTGGCGTGGAGCGTGGCCTCCGGCATGGTGTTCACCGTGCCGGGAGCGACCAGCTCGTCCACATACAGGGTGTCCTTGTACGCCGGATCCTTCACCCCGGTGGAGGCCCACAGCGGACGCTGCGCGTTGGCTCCCGCGCCGGCCAGGGCGAGCCAGCGCTCGCCGGCGAAGACCTCCTCGTAGGCCGCGTAGGCCAGCCGCGCGTTCGCCAGCGCCGCCCGGCCCTTCAGGGCGAGGGCCTCGTCCGTGCCGAGCAGTGTCAGCCGCTTGTCGATCTCGCTGTCGACCCGGGAGACGAAGAAGGAGGCGACGGAGTGGATCGCCGCCAGGTCGAGGCCCGCGGCCCGTGCCTTCTCCAGACCGGCGAGGTAGGCGTCCATCACCTCGCGGTAGCGCTCCAGGGAGAAGATCAGCGTCACATTGACACTGATACCCAGACCGACGACCTCCGTGATGGCCGGGAGGCCCGCCCGGGTGGCCGGGATCTTGATCATCACATTGGGGCGGTCCACCAGCCAGGCGAGCTGCTTGGCCTCGGCGACGGTCGCCGCGCTGCGGTGGGCGAGCCGCGGGTCGACCTCGATGGAGACCCGGCCGTCCCGGCCGCCGGTCGCGTCGTACACCGGCCGCAGGACGTCGGCGGCGGCGCGCACGTCGGCGGTGGTCATCATCCGTACGGCCTCGTCGACCGTCACGCCGCGCACCGCCAGGTCGGCGAGCTGCTCCTCGTAGCCCTCGCCGGAGCCGATCGCGGCCTGGAAGATCGACGGATTGGTGGTGACGCCCACGACGTGCCGCGACGACACGAGCTCGGCCAGGTTGCCCGAGGTGATCCGCCTGCGCGACAGGTCGTCCAGCCAGATGGACACGCCCTCGTCGGACAGGCGCTTGAGCGCTCCCGCGGTCGCGGTTGCTTCGGTCACAGTGATCAACTTCCTTGTCGCGTTCGGATCAGGCGCGTGCGGCGGCCAGCGACTCGCGGGCCGCCGCGACGACGTTCTCGGGGGTGAAGCCGAATTCGGTGAACAGGGTCTGGGCGTCGGCGGAGGCACCGAAGTGCTCGAGGGAGACGACGCGTCCGGCGTCGCCCACGTAGCGGTACCAGGTCAGGGCGATCCCCGCCTCGACGGCGACGCGCGCCCGCACCGACGGGGGCAGCACGCGCTCGCGGTACGCCCGGGGCTGCTCCTCGAACCACTCCACGGACGGCATCGACACCACCCGGGCGCCGATTCCCTCGGCCTCCAGCAGCCCGCTCGCGGCGACGGCGAGCTGCACCTCGGAGCCGGTGGCGAGCAGCACCACGTCCACGGTCCCGGTGGGGGACTCCCGCAGCACGTAACCGCCCCGGGCCGCGTCCGGGTTCGGCGCGTACGTCGGCACACCCTGGCGGGTGAGCGCGAGGCCGTGCGGGGCCGGCCCGGTGGAGTGGCGCCGCAGGATCTCGCGCCAGGCGATCGCGGTCTCGTTCGCGTCCGCCGGGCGGACGATGTTGAGGCCCGGGATCGCGCGCAGCGAGGCCAGGTGCTCGACCGGCTGGTGGGTGGGGCCGTCCTCGCCGAGGCCGACGGAGTCGTGCGTCCACACGTACGTCACCGGCAGCTGCATCAGGGCGGACATGCGCACGGCGTTGCGCATGTAGTCGGAGAAGACCAGGAAGGTGCCGCCGTAGACGCGGGTGTTGCCGTGCAGGGCGATGCCGTTCATCTCCGCGGCCATGGAGAACTCGCGGATGCCGAAGTGGACGGTGCGGCCGTACGGATCGGCCTCCGGCAGCGGGTTGCCCTCGGGCAGGAAGGAAGACGTCTTGTCGATGGTGGTGTTGTTCGAGCCGGCCAGGTCGGCGGAGCCGCCCCACAGCTCGGGCACGACGGCGCCCAGCGCCTGGAGGACCTTGCCGGAGGCCGCGCGGGTGGCGAGCGCCTTGCCCTCCTCGAAGACCGGCAGGGCGTCCTCCCAGCCCTCGGGCAGCTTCCCGGCGACGACCCGGTCGAACAGCCGTGCGCGCTCGGGTTCGGCGCCGCGCCACTCGGCGATCCGCTTGTCCCAGGCGGCGTGCGCCTCGGCGCCCCGGTCGAGGGCCCGGCGGGCGTGGGCGAGGACCTCGTCGTCGACCTGGAAGGACCGCTCGGGGTCGAAGCCGAGGAGGCGCTTGGTGGCGGCCACCTCCTCCTCGCCGAGCGCGGAGCCGTGCGCGGCCTCGGTGTTCCGCGCGTTCGGGGCCGGCCACGCGATGATCGTGCGCATCGCGATGATCGACGGGCGTCCCGTCTCGGCCTGCGCCGCCCGCAGCGCCGCGTACAGCGCGGGCACGTCGATGTCGCCGTCCTCGGCGGGCTGCACGCGCTGCGTGTGCCAGCCGTAGGCCTCGTAGCGCTTCAGCACGTCCTCGGAGAAGGCGGTGGCGGTGTCGCCCTCGATGGAGATGTGGTTGTCGTCGTAGAGGAAGACCAGGTTGCCGAGCCTCTGGTGGCCGGCGAGCGAGGACGCCTCCGCGGAGACGCCCTCCTCGAGGTCGCCGTCGGACACGATCGCCCAGATCGTGTGGTCGAAGGGGGAGTCGCCCGCGGGTGCCTGGGGGTCGAACAGGCCGCGCTCGTAGCGGGCGGCCATCGCCATGCCCACGGCGTTGGCCACGCCCTGGCCGAGCGGGCCCGTGGTGGTCTCCACCCCGGCCGTGTGCCCGTACTCGGGGTGACCGGGCGTCTTCGAACCCTGGGTGCGGAACGCCTTCAGGTCGTCGAGCTCCAGCTCGTACCCGGACAGGAACAGCTGCGTGTAGAGGGTCAGCGAGGTGTGACCGGGGGAGAGGACGAAGCGGTCACGGCCCGTCCACTCCGGATCGGCCGGGTCATGACGCATCACCTTCTGAAAGATCGTGTACGCGGCAGGGGCGAGGCTCATCGCGGTGCCGGGGTGACCGTTGCCGACCTTCTGCACCGCGTCGGCCGCCAGAATGCGGGCGGTGTCGACGGCACGCCGGTCGAGTTCGGTCCACTCCAAGCGGTCGGATGTCTGCGTGCTCATCTTCAAGAAGTCCTCGAAAGGTCGCGGATTGCTGCCGGACGCGTTCAAACTTAAAAGTCTGACTTTTTCACGGGAAGGTCTCCCTGTGTCAGCCTGTGGTGAAAGTGGGACACGCTGAGGGATCGGCGTGCGAGCGGGACGGCGCGAGAAGGACATGGCGGACAGAACCATCCGAGGCGGAGTCGCGGACGGAGACCGGGACCGGGACGGACGGCGGGACGGAGACGGAGACGGAGCGGGAGACGGGCACGGCGCGGAGGACGGCGTCGGGATCAGAACCTTCCCCTTCCCGGTCGAACTCGGCGTCCGCGGCGTCGGCATGCAGATCGGCCCCATGGGCGCGGGCCGCACCTGGCACGCCGAGGCGCCCCTGCACCGGGTCCACCGCATCGACTTCCACGTGGTCATGCTCTTCAGCCACGGACCCGTACGGCACATGATCGACTTCGCCGAGTACGAGGCCGGGGCCGGCGACGTGCTCTGGATCCGTCCCGGACAGGTCCACCGCTTCTCGCGGACGAGCGAGTACCGCGGAACCGTCCTGACCATGCAGCCCGGATTCCTGCCCCGCGCCACTGTCGAGGCCACCGGCCTGTACCGCTACGACCTGCCGCCCCTGCTGCGGCCCGACGACGCCCAGCTCGCCGGTCTGCGGGCCGCGCTGGCGCAACTGCAACGCGAGTACGAGGACACCGCGACGCTGCCGCCGAGCCTGCACGCCTCGGTGCTGCGCCACTCGCTCACCGCGTTCCTGCTGCGCCTCGCGCATCTCGCGGCGAGTTCGGCCCGGTCGGCGCCGCAGCAGGACGACACGACCTTCACCCGCTTCCGGGACGCCGTCGAGCGGGACTTCGCCACCAACCACAGCGTCAGCGCCTACGCCGACGCCCTCGGCTACTCCCGCCGTACCCTCGTGCGCGCGGTCCGCGCGGCCACCGGCGAGACGCCCAAGGGCTTCATCGACAAGCGGGTCGTGCTGGAGGCCAAGCGCCTGCTCGCCCACACCGACCTGCCGATCGGCCGGATCGGCGCCGCCGTCGGCTTCCCCGACGCGGCGAACTTCTCCAAGTTCTTCCAGCTGCACACGGGACGGACCCCGGTGGCCTTCCGCGCCGAACTGCGCTGAGCGCGCGCCGTGTTGCCGCCCCCTGGTGGCGGCCGGGCGCGGGAAGGGGCCCCACGCGGACGCGCGTGGGGCCCCTTCCTCTCTGGGTGGTGGGGGTCAGCGGCCGGAGCCGCACCGGCCGACGTCGACGGGGCCGGCCGACTGCCCGCCGCTGAAGGTGAGGCAGACGTGGTGGGTGTCGGTCACGGCGAGGACTGGAGCACCTGGACGTAGTCCACCACCATCGGGTGGCCGGGCTCGGTCCCCCGGTCGGGGCCGCCGCCGTAGGCGTTCGGGAAGCCGCCGCCCATCGCCACGTTGAGGATGATGAAGAACCCGTGGGCGGTGGCGTTGTTCCAGGTCGTGGCGTCCATCTGGGTGGACTTCACGGTGTGGAAGTTGACGCCGTCGAGGTAGAAGCGGATCTCCTCGGGGCTGGTCGAGCGGTCCCACTCCATGGAGTACGTGTGGAAGCCGGCCTGGCAGGTGGTGCCGACGCAGGAGGTCGAATTGCCGATGCCCGACGTCTCGTTGCAGGGACCGCCCGGGTTGGTGCCGCAGTGCATCGTGGCCCAGGCGGTGTTGAGGCCCTGGACGTTCTCCATGACGTCCAGCTCGCCGACGCCCGGCCAGTTCTGGTAGTTGCCGCGGAACGGCGCCCCGAGCATCCAGAACGCCGGCCAGTAGCCCTTGGCGGCGGCGCCGGTGACGTTCGGGAGCTGGATGCGGGCCTGGACCCGCAGCTTGCCGCCGGCCGGGGGCTGGAAGTCGGTGCGGTTGGTCTCGATGCGGCCCGAGGTCCACTTGCCGGAGATGCTGCGGCGCGGGGTGATGAGCAGATTGCCGTTGCCGTCGAGTGAGACGTTGCTGGTGCTCGAGGTCATCGTCTCGACCTCACCGGTGCCCCAGTTGGCGGCGCCACCGGGGTACGACGTGCCGGTGTCGTACTGCCAGTTGGTGGTGTCGACGCCCGAGCCCGCGGCGCCGTCGAAGTCGTCCAGGAACACCTGCGTCCAGCCGGACGGCGGCGTGGGCGCCGACGCGTCGGCGGGCGGCGTCGCGGCGGTGGTGACGGCCGCCGCGAGACCGAGCGTGCCGAGGGCGGCGATGAGCCTCCGCCGCACCGAACGCCGGCCGCGACGCGCTCCGGAGGAGGCGGCGGCGCTCGTAGGCCTGTCGAAGGGGACGCTTGAGGGTGTGCCGGATGGGTCGCTCATGGGGGCCTCTCGGGTGCGGAGTGGGTGCGCGGGTGCCTCGTCCGAGAGCGCCGACGGATGCCTGAGAGCGCTCTCATGCGGGTGTGCGCCGCCAATGTGCTCTCGGCCGCCCCTATCGTCAAGGCTTAAAACAAGGAAAGTGATTTAGGGAGGGGGAAGTTCAGGTGATGAAGGCCGGGATTTCCCAGATGTCGCCCTGCCCGCACCTGTCACAGTCGTGTGCTTCGCCCGAGCCCGCTCCGGGCGTACCCCAGGTGCGAACCCGTGCTCTTCGGGGCCTGGCCGGCAGTGGCGGCGTGCGGCTGAGTCACCCGCCTGACGATCCATCCCGGTCCGCGGGTGCGGATCCGCGCGAGACGGGGAGGTGGCCGTGCAGGAGCAGGCTGACGAGCTGGTCCACCACCGCCTCGCCCGGCGGTGTACGGTTCACCGCTGCCAGGTACACGACCGCCCCGGAGTAGATGTCGACCATCAGTGACGTATCGGTGTCCGGGGGCAGCCGGCCTTCGTTGCGAGCCCGCTCCAGCAGGTTCACGACCGACGCGCGGCGGGGCTCGATGAGCTCCGCGAAGGCTCCCGTGCCGGTGGGATCCTCGATCACGTCGGCGAGGAGCGCCGGGAGGATCAGGCACGTGGGCATGGCGGAGACGAGCTCGATCGTGAGACGGACGGCGGTGCGCAGGTCGGCTTCGAGGTCGCCGGTCTCGTTGATGGGGGGGAGGGGAACCCTGCCGCTGAGGGCCTCGATCACGAGTGCGGCCTTGTTGGGCCACCACCGGTAGATGGTGGCCTTGCTGACTCCGGCCCGCCGGGCGACGCCCTCGAACGCCAGACGCTGGTATCCGACCTCGCCGAGGAGGTCTTTCGTGGCTCGGAGCACGGCCTCGTGAGACTCGCGGCGGCGCCGCCGTGCGTCAGGTGTGATGCGGTCGGGCTGGGCGCGTACAGGAGCCATTGCGCTCTGACGGTCTTCCTGGGGCCTGGGGATGTCCACCGCGTGCCTCCCTTGCGAGCCCACTGGCACCCCGTTGACTTGGCCCGAAAAGCAGTCCTATGCTTACCGAAACGGGGCGTTTCGTACCGTATACCCCGTTTGGTAATTTAATAGTAAGATCTGGAAGGCCCGTCTGGGAACTGCTGCACGGTGGTCAGCACGTCGGGCGGGCCGATCACTTCGCGTCAGACCCGCGCGCAGGATCTGACGCACAGGGGCGTTTTCCGAATGCCCGAGATTCCTGTTTCACCCCCCGGAAGGGGGACATCATCATGCGCGCGACCAAGAGCAGGATGCGGCGAATCGCCGCTGCGGTCTGCACGGCGCCCCTCCTTGCCATCGCGGCGGGAGCAGGCGCTGCCCACGCGGCCGCTTTCCCCTCGTCGTCCCATGTCGCTTCCGCTCCCACTCACGACAGCAAGTTCCGTTCGGACTTCTGCTTCTTCCGTGGCGGCTGGGGCTGGGACTGCTGCAACGGCTGGGGCTGGGGCTGGGGCTGGGGCGACCGGTGCTACTTCGGCGACGGCTGGGGTTGGGGCTGGGGCTTCGACCACGACTTCGACCACGGCTTCGACCACGGCTTCGACCACGGCTTCGACCACGGCTTCGACCACGGCGGTGGTGACCACGGCTTCGGTGGTGACCACGGCGGCGGCTACGGCGGTGGCGGTGACCACGGCGGTGGCGGTGGCGGCGGCTACGGCGGTGGCGGTGACCACGGCGGTGGCGGTGGCGGCGGCTACGGCGGTGGCGGCGGCGGTGGCGGTGGCGGGCACTGACTGCTCCAGCGCAGTGAGTTCGCGATCAACACGCCGCAGTCCTGTGAGTGCCGGATCCGGATGCCCGTATATTTCGGGCATCCGGACCTGTCTGGAGCAGCAGGCCTCCCATCCGACCGACTTCGGGGTGGTGTTCAGCGGTGAGGATCGTGTGCGTCGGTGCGGGGCCCGCGGGGCTGTACTTTGCGATCTCGGCCAAGTTGCGCAATGCCGGGCACCAGATCACCGTGTATGACCGTGACCCGCCCGCGGCCACCTACGGCTGGGGCGTCGTGTACTGGGACGACCTGCTGGACGTCCTTTACCACAACGATCCGGAGAGCGCCCGGGAGATCGCCGCCAAGTCCGTGCTGTGGCAGGACCAGGAGGTGCGCGTGCACGGCCCGGACGGCGAGCAGACGGCCTACTTCGGGGGTTACGGGTACAGCATGAGCCGAGCCGACCTGCTCGACGTCCTGACCCGCCGTGCCGTGGAACTCGGGATCGACGTCCAGTACGGCCACCGCGTCACGGATCTCTCGACGCTTCCCGAAGCGGACCTCGTCGTCGCCGCCGACGGCGCGAACAGCGGGATCAGGAGCCAGAGCGAAGCGTTCGGAACGCGCATCGAGGTCGGGCTCAACCCCTACATCTGGCTCGGCACGGACCAGGAGTTCCGCAGCTTCGTGTTCAGCTTCGAGCGGACGTCCGCGGGATGGATCTGGTTTCACGCCTACCCCTCGATCGCCGGCGTCAGCACCTGCATCGTCGAATGCTCACCGCAGACCTGGCACGGCCTGGGACTCGACGAGCTGGACCGCGAACAGGGAGTGCGGCTCCTGGAGGACATCTTCAAGCGCCCACTCGACGGCCACCGCCTGATCAGCCGGTCACGGGGTGCACCGGCGAAGTGGCAGCGCTTCGCGCACGTGACCAACGAGACCTGGTACGACGGCAGGACGGTGCTCGTCGGCGACGCCGCCCACACCACCCACTTCACACTGGGCTCGGGCACCAGACTGGCGATCATCGATGCGATCGTCCTCGCACACAGCCTGCAGACCTATGGGGACGTGGAGGAGGCGCTGCGGGAGTACGACCGCCATCGCCGCGCGGAACTCCATCCGGTGCAGGCGGCCTCGCGTACGAGCATGGCGTGGTTCGAGCACGTGGACCAGTACGTCGACCGCGGCGCTGTGGCGTTCGCGCATGCCATGTCGGTACGCCACGGCGGGCAGAGCCCCTGGCACCTCCAACTCCATCTCGCCACCCAGATCGCCGCGGTGCGCACGGCACGGCGTGCCTTCGCCTCTGGCCGACGCTGGTACCTCGCCCGCCGGCGGGGCGGAGGGAAGGACGACTGATCACGTCGAACCGGTCGACCACCGTGCCCGTCCGGACTCGATCAGCGGGGAAGCCGTCACGGCCGACCGCCGCTTCCTGATGCGCCGTCATGCCGCAGCGCCTGGGCCGCGGCGCCGCCGAGCTGCTGACACGGCCTGAGGACCCGCGGCGCCACGCCATCGAACTCGCACTCCTCACCGGCCTCCTTCCCGTCCGCCCGCGGCGTTGATCGGGAACGGCGCGTCCCGGGATCGACCATCATGGTGCCCAGGGCGCGCGAGGCGTACGGGGTGAACGCGGGTGCCGGGGCGGTCGCGGCGGTCGCGGCGGGAAGGGTGCGGTTGTGAGGCTGACGATTCTGGGCGGCGGCGGATTCCGGGTGCCGCTCGTGTACGGGGCGCTCCTCGGCGACCGCGCCGAGGGGCGGGTCACCCGGGTCGTGCTGCACGACCTGGACGCGGGGCGGCTGAACGCGGTGGCCCGGGTCCTCTCCGAGCAGGCCGCGGGCGTGCCGGACGCACCCGAGGTGTCCGCCACGACCGACCTGGACGAGGCCCTGCGCGGCGCCGACTTCGTCTTCTCCGCGATCCGCGTCGGCGGCCTGGAGGGGAGGGCGGAGGACGAGCGGGTGGCGCTGGCCGAGGGCGTCCTCGGCCAGGAGACGGTCGGCGCGGGCGGGATCGCCTACGGGCTGCGGACCGTGCCGGTCGCCGACGGCATCGCCCGGCGCGTGGCCCGGCTCGCTCCCGACGCCTGGGTCATCAACTTCACCAACCCCGCGGGTCTGGTCACCGAGGCCATGTCCCGCCACCTCGGCGACCGCGTCATCGGCATCTGCGACTCCCCGGTCGGCCTCGGCCGGCGGATCGCGCGCGTGCTCGGCGTGCGCCCCGAGGAGGCGTGGATCGACTACGCCGGCCTCAACCACCTCGGCTGGGTGCGCGGCCTGCGCGTCGCCGGCCGCGACGAACTCCCGCGCCTGCTGGCCGACCCCGGCCTGCTCGGCTCCTTCGAGGAGGGCAGGCTCTTCGGCGCCGACTGGCTGCGGTCGCTGGGCGCGATCCCCAACGAGTACCTGCACTACTACTACTTCAGCCGCGAGACCGTACGCGCCTACCAGGAGGCCGGGCAGACCCGCGGCGCCTTCCTGCGCGACCAGCAGGCCCGTTTCTACGCGGAGGCGCGCGACCCGGACGTGTCGGCGCTGGCCGCCTGGGACCGTACCCGCGCCGAGCGCGAGGCCACCTACATGGCGGAGAACCGGGAGACGGCCGGCGCGGGCGAGCGCGAAGCCGACGACCTGTCCGGCGGGTACGAGAAGGTGGCCCTGGCCCTGATGCGGGCCATCGCCCGGGACGAACGCGCGACGCTGATCCTCAACGTCCGCAACCGCGGCACTCTGTCGGTGCTGGACTCCGACGCGGTCGTCGAGGTCCCGTGCCTGGTCGACGCGAACGGCGCGCACCCGATCGCCGCCGATCCGCTGCCCGGTCATGCGGCGGGCCTGGTCTGCGCGGTCAAGGCGGTGGAGCGCGAGGTGCTCTCGGCCGCCGCGTCGGGCTCGCGCGCGACGGCGGTGAAGGCCTTCGCGCTGCACCCGCTCGTCGACTCGGTGAACGTGGCCCGCAGACTGGTCGACGGCTACCGCGCCGTCCACCCCGGCCTGGCGTACCTCGGCCGGGACCGGTCGTAGGCGGCGCCGCGCCCACGTCGGTCGGGTACCGCCGGGGAGTGGACCCGCGCCGGCGGGGTTCCGCCGGGCGGTCGGTCGCTCCCCCGTAACAGCGACCGACCGCCAGGCCCCCCGTGATCCCCCGTGTCCCCCGTGATCCCCCCGTGGTCCCCCGCTTCCCCCGTGCCTTTCATTCCTATAGAGCGGGCGGTCGGCGCCCTGATACACCCCCGCCGAGGAAAAGTCCCCCGGACCGGGATCCGGGGGACTCCCTCCGACGCGGTGTGCGGTGGGTTCAGCCGGTGAAGCCGGCCGTGATGGACGTGAACTGCCAGGTGCTCTGGTCGATTCCGGAGCAGTTGCTCACCACGCCGCCGCCGGGGCAGGGGCGGTCGCGGTTGACCGCCCAGTAGGCGAGCCGGGCGATGTGGTGGGTGTCGGCCCAGTCGCGGATCTGGGTCCAGATCGCCGGGGTGGTGGTCTCCTGCTGGTCGGACAGGCCGTTCATACCGGAGATGCCGATGTGCGCGTAGGCCGTGGCGTCGTCCCAGCCGAAGGTCGACTTGAGCTTGGCCTTGAGCCCCTCGGCGGCGTTGACCGTATTGCCGTACATGTCGGAGCCGCCGCCGAAGTCGAACGGCATGATCGTGAAGACGTCGATGTTCGCGCCCAGCGACTGCGCCTGCTCGATGAGCCGGTTGCCGTAGTACGTCGGCCCGGTCGTCGAGGTGCCGAAGGTGACGATCGTCCGCAGACCGGGGTTGCCTGCCTTGACGGTCTTCAGCGCGGTGAGGATCTTCGCCTGGACGGCCTCGTTCTCGAACTCGTCCGTGTTCTCGATGTCCATGTCGATCGCCTTGAGGCCGTAGGCGTCGATCACCTTCTGCAGCGCCCCGGCCAGCGCGCTCGCGGACGAGCAGTTGGCGCCGAGCTTGCTGCCCTGCCAGCCGCCGAACGACGGGACGATGTCACCGCCCGCGGAGCGGATCTGGTTGATGACACTCTGGTCGGTGCCCCCGGTGAGCGGCCGGCTGCCGTCCCAGGCGGGGTTGCAGCCGCCGGAGTCCAGCATGAACGCCATCGTGTACCACTTGATCCCGGTCGCGCTCATCACCGAGGTCGCGCTCGGCGGGTCGCCCCAGCCGAGGTAGAGGTAGGGCGCGGCCTGTCTGAAGCCGGTGCCGCCGCCGGTGCCCGCGTCCGTCGTGACGCTCACGGAGTTCGAGGCCGCCGACGTGTTGCCGGCCGCGTCCCGCGCCTTCACGGTGAAGGTGTAGGAGGTGCTCGGCGACAGCCCGCCGACCGTGGCGCTCGTGCCGGAGACGCTGAGCACGCTGTTCGAGCCGCTGTAGACGTCGTACGCCGTCACGCCCACGTTGTCCGTCGCGGCGTTCCACTTCAGCGACACGCTCGACGACGTCCGGCCCGTGGAGGTCAGGCCGCTGGGCGCGGTAGGCGCCTGGGTGTCCGAGCCCCCACCGCCGCCGCCCGGGCCGTCCAGGCTGATGTCGTCGGCGTAGTAGGTCCCCTGGGCGTACCAGCCGTGGACGTAGATCGTGGCGCTGGTCTGGGCGGCGCCGGTGGTGAAGGACACCGACAGTCGGCTGTACGCCGACGGGGACGTCGTCCAGGTCGAGGCGCCGCCGTTCACGCCGAGGTAGACGTAGGAGCCGCGCACCCAGCCCTCCAGCGTGTACGTCGTGTTCGGCTGGACCGGGACGGTCTGGCTGCACTGGGCGTTGTCGCTCGACGTCACCGCGCCGGAGAGCGCCTTGGTGCCGCCGTGCACGGGGGAGGAGACGACCGAGCCGAGGTTCCCGGTGCAGGTCCAGGGGGACAGCCCGCCCGACTCGAAGCCGGGGTTGGACAGGATGTTGGCCGCGTGGGCCGTGCCGGGGAGGGCGACGGCCCCGGCCAGGGCGAGGGCCGCGGAGCCCAGCAGGGCGAGAAGCCGACGTCTGTGACGTCCGGGTGTGTTGCGCACGCGATCTCCCTGATGAAAGTGGGGTGTTCGGGAGGCACAGCTGAAGTGCGGTGGTGCGCAACCAAGTTGGTATGGACCAATCCCGGTGTCAAGACGCGGCGCCGGGATTGGTCCAGACCGGTATCGAGTTGTGGCCGGCGGGCGCGCCCGTCGGGGGCCGCCCGCCGCGAGGCGGGTCTCCGGCGCGCGTCCGGGAGTGTCCGGGCGCGTCCGCGCGCGGGAGTCTAGGCGGGTGCCGTGGCCCGCGGGGTGGTCTGCGCCGGGGTGGCGCCGGCCGGTTCCGGGGCCGGTGCGGGCACGGCCGGCAGCAGCCGCTCCGGCTCCTGCGCGCGCTGTGCCGGAAGGGACACCGGCCGCAGCGGACGCGGGCCCGACACCACCGTGTAGTCCGGTCCCAGGAACGGGGGCTCGATCTCCCCGGGGTCCTCGCCCAGCGCCAACCGCACCGCCGCCCAGGGGGCGTTGATCCCGCACAGGGACAGCTGGTGCAGCCCGCCCGCCGGCCGGGTGTTGACGTCCAGCAGGACCGGCTGGTCGCCGTACATCCGGAACTGGATGTTGGACAGGTAGTGCAGCCCGAAGCCCTCCGCGATCCGGTGGGCCGGATCCAGCCACCGCTCGTGCACGGTGAAACCGCGGCGACGTCCGTTCTTGGTGCGGCCCACGGCCATGCGGACACGGTTGTCCGGCCCGGTCAGGCAGTCGACCGACACCTCCGGCTGCCCCAGCCGCGGCATCACCAGCCAGTCGACCTGCCCGGCCGCCTCCTCGTCCGCCTCCTCCAGGGCCCGCAGCACCAGGTCGAGCGGGACGGAGGGGCTCGGGAAGCCGCTCAGCTGCGCGAGCGAGAAGGGGGCACGGGTGATCACCCGGAAGCCCACACCGCCCGCGCCGGCCGCCGGCTTGAAGCACGCCTGGTGCCCCTTCGACTCCAACTCCGTAACGGCGGAGAGGAGTTCGTCGGCGGTGCGCACCCGCCACCAGGGCGGCACCGGCACGCCGATGGAGCGGACCGCCTCGTACGCGGTCGCCTTGTCCTCGAAGACGGCGACCGCCTCGGGCGTCGGCGCGAGCAGCGCGGTGCCCGCCGCCGCGAAGTCGGCGCGGTGCGCCACGATCGCCGCCTGGTGCAGCCGCGGCACGAACACGTCGATGCCGCGCCGCCGGCACTGGGCCAGCGCGTACTCCACATACCCGGCCGGGGACAGGCCCTCGGGTTCCATGTCGGCGGTGTCGGCGGCGGCCAGCACGGGGGAGTCGGCGTCGCCGTGCGTCGCGTGGATCTCCACGGCCCGGTCGCCGGGATTTCTCCGCAGCTGTTCCATGAAGAACACGTTCTCCGCGTACGTGCGGTTGAGCCAGACGCGTACGCGAGAGACCATGCAGGCCGCCTTTCGGGGTGCGCGGGCAGGGCGAACCGGGCCGTGCCCGGCCAGGGGGGATGGAGGGACACCAAACCGCCCTGCGCGAGGGAGAGTTACGGCGGTGGTGTTGGGGCGATCATACGGCTTCCGAAGGCCGCCGCGTACAACGCGCGTGTTACGGATTCGCCGCTTCCGCGGACCCCGGCGACGGGGGCGCCCGGCACCCGGCCACGGGGGCGAGCGGCGGGCGCGGGCCGGCCGACACGGACCGCCGCACGACCTGCGCGGCAGCAGCGGTTTTCGGCCGCCGCGCCCGCCGTCGGCGCGGGGTTCCCTTGTCCGGTCGGCGCCGGGTGTGTTCTTGTGGTCACCGTCGTGCGCGCGGAGGGGGGCGACAGGTGACGAGGAAGGCCGGCGGTGCCGGAGAGCTGCTGGCCGTCAGCGACCTGCACATCGGCTACGCCGAGAACCGCGCGCTGGTGGAGGCGATGGTGCCCGGCTCCGACGACGACTGGCTGCTGGTGGCCGGGGACGTCGCCGAGACCGTGGCCGACATCCGCTGGGCCCTGAAGACGCTGGCGGACCGCTTCCGCACAGTGGTGTGGGCACCCGGCAACCACGAGCTGTGGACCCATCCGAGGGACACCGTCACGCTGCGCGGCGTCGCGCGCTACGAGCACCTCGTCGAGGTCTGCCGCGACCTGGGCGTCATCACGCCCGAGGACCCCTACCCGGTCTGGGACGGACCCGGCGGCCCGGTGGCCGTGGCGCCGCTGTTCCTCCTGTACGACTACTCCTTCCTGCCGGCGGGCTGCGCCACCAAGGACGAGGGGCTGGCGTACGCGCACGGGACCGGCATCGTGTGCAGCGACGAGTACCTGCTGCACCCCGACCCCTACCCGAGCCGCGAGGCCTGGTGCCGGGCCCGTGTCACGGAGACCGGGCGCAGGCTCGCCGAACTGCCCGGCGACCTGCCCACGGTGCTGGTCAACCACTATCCGCTGGACCGGCACCCCCTGAACGTCCTGTGGCACCCCGAGTTCGCCATGTGGTGCGGCACCCGGCTGACCGCCGACTGGCACCGCAGATTCCGCGTGGCCACCATGGTCTACGGCCACCTCCACATCCCGCGGACCACCTGGCACGAGGGCGTCCGCTTCGAGGAGGTGTCGGTGGGTTACCCCCGTGAGTGGCGCAAGCGCCCGGAACCGCCGGGACGGCTGCGCCGCGTGCTTCCGATGGAGGTCGGATCCCGTTGATCGAGGAGCTGCTCCCGGACTCGGTGGTGACCGTGGAGGCGTACGGCGACGACGAGACCGACCGCGCCCCGCTGCACCCCGAGGAGCTGGCGGTGGTGGCGCGGGCGGTGGACAAGCGCCGCCGCGAGTTCGCCGCCGTGCGCGCCTGCGCCCGCCGGGCCATGGAGAAGCTCGGCGTGCCGCCGCAGCCCGTACTGCCCGGCGACCGCGGCGCCCCGCGCTGGCCGGAGGGGCTGACCGGCAGCATGACCCACTGCGACGGCTACCGGGCCGCCGCCCTGGTCCGCGCCGCCGACCTGGCCTCCCTCGGTGTCGACGCCGAGCCCCACGCCCCGCTGCCCGACGGCGTCCTGTCCGCCGTCGCCCTGCCCGCCGAGCGGGAGCGGCTGAGCCTGCTGGCCGCCCGGGAGCCCGCCGTGCACTGGGACCGGCTGCTGTTCAGCGCCAAGGAGTCCGTCTACAAGGCGTGGTTCCCCCTCACCGGGAAGTGGCTGGACTTCACCGAGGCGGACATCGAGGTCCACGCCGACCCGGGGACGCCGCCTCTCGGCCGCTTCCGTGCCGAACTGCTGGTCCCCGGGCCCCTGGTGGGCGGCCGTCCGCTCACGCACTTCGAGGGCCGCTGGGCCGTCCGGCGGGGCCTGGTGGCCACCGCCGTGACGGTGCCTCACGCCTGACATCCCCCATGCGGGGGCGGCCGACCCGCCCCCGCAGGAGACCCGAAGAGGTCCGGCGGCCCGAAGGGGTCCACCGGCGCGGCTCACGACCCCGGGCACCAGGTCCGCAGCAGACGGAAGAACGCCTCCTCGTTCCCGGTGAGGCCCGCGCGGGCCAGGGCGCGCTCCGCCTCGGCGAGCACGGCGGGCGGCACGAGCGGTGGCCGGCCCTCCGGCGGCCCGTCGAAGGCCGCGTGTACCGTGTGCAGTAAGCGCAGGTAGGCCTGGACGGCGGTGCGCTCGCGGTCGGTCAGTACGGCGGTCGGCATGGATTCGCTCTCCCCGGTCGGCGTCACACGGTCACGCGCCCGGCCCCTCGGAGGGCGCGTACGCCTCCGCACGGCGGCTGCGCACTCCCAGCTTGCCGCCCGCCACTGACAATGCCCCCGGCGATCCGTACCGGTTCGCCCGCTCAGCGGAGGCGAAACCAGCCGTGACCACGGCCGGACGGCCGGAAGGCGCGTCGACCGCACCGTGCGTACTGCCCCTACCGCCCCGCGTTGCCCCGCCGTCTCAGGCCGGCTCGCCCTGCCGCGGGTCCGCCGCACAGGCGTCAGGGGCGCCCGGAGCCGCGCATACGTTGCGGTCCTGACGTTCGTTCCCGTCCTGCGGTGCGTTACGGGCCTCGCGTCCGTCCTGGGCCTCGCCCGCGTCCCGCGCGGCTTTTGGGGCGTCCCCGGTCCCGGGGGCGCCGCCGTCCTCGGACATGTCACCCTCCCCGGGGGCGTCGTGCGCCTCGCCCTCCCCGCGGCGGCCCAGGTACCCCAGGGACGCCTCGATCCGCCCGGCGAGATGATTGCGCCGTACCGGCCCGCGTAAGGACGAACCGGCAAGCCACGTACGGCACTTGCTGGCGAGGAGCAGCCCGAAGGCCTCTGCCTGCTCCTCCTCGCTGAGGTCGAACCGGGTGCGCGCCGCGGCCCGGTGCACGGTCGCCCGCAGGTCGGCGAGGTCGGCCCGGTCGCCGATCAGGCGCGCGGCGACCGAGACGCCGTCGACGTGGTGGCCGCAGTGCCCGGCCTGCATGTGCCACAGCTCGTGGCCGAGGATGACCAACTGGTGGTCGGGAGCCGTGCGTTCCTCCACCAGGACCAGGTCCTGGTCGGTCATGTCGAGCCACAGCCCGCTGGCGGTGCCGGGCGGGAAGGCGGCCGTGCGGAAGCGGACGGGACGGCCGCGGCGCCTGCTCATGGCGTCGCACAGCGCGGCGTACAGCTCGGCCGGCCGGGCCGGTGCCGGCAGGCTCAGCTCCGCGACCAGCTCGCCGCACAGGCGGCGCATGTCCCTGCCGATGCCCATGTTTCTCCCCAGCATCACGACTCGGGCCGCTTGACGCTCTCCAGAAGCATGTCCAGCCACTCCGCGACCTTGTCGCGGTGCTGGTCGGTGGGCAGTTGCGCGGCCCGCCAGGCGATTCCGCGCACGCCGTGGTCCTGCAACAGCCGTTCCAGCGGGTCGTCGGCGGCCTCGGCGGCCTGCCGCTCGCGGTCGGCGAGCCGCTGGAGGAGTTCCTGCTCACTGCGCTGGAGGGCGCCCGCGAGGGCCTCGGGGTCCTCGGCCGTGAGGAAGCCGGCGTGCACCCGGAAGAAGCGCTGGATGGCGTCGCAGTGCTCCATGGTGGGGCGCCGGTCGCCGTTGATGAGGGCGCCCGCCTGCTGCCGCGACATGCCCGCGCCGTCGGCGATCTCCTGCTGCGTGTAGCGGCGCCCGTTGGGCTTCAGCCGGGTGCGGCGCAGCAGGTCCAGCCGCTGCAGGAACCGGGCCTGCACGTCCGGCTCGCCCGCGGGCCGTCCGCCGAGCAGGGCCCTGACCACGGGTTCCGGCACGCCGCAGGCCACGGACAGGCGGCTGACGTCGAAGACCTCGGCGTGCGGGACGTCGAGCCGGTCGGCGAGTGCGGTGACGCGTGCGACGACGGCCGGCAGGACAGCCGACGCCGTGGTGCCCGGATCCTCGAAGCCATCCGTCACCGACAGATCTCCTACGTCTCTCACAGGCTTCTCACAAGCGGTTGCCGTGAACTTCCCGGAGAGTAGCGGGTCGTTCGAACTCACATCCAGGTCTCGCCACAACTGTGGCCAATTTCAGCCGTCGACGGGCATGAAATGCCACGATAGTTGACACGACTCGCGTCCGGGCAGGAGGATCAAGGCGCCGCGTGAAGGCCGCAGAGGCAAGAGGGGTGACACCTCCCGATGGCATATCAGGCAGGAGGGCAGCGGTCGGAACCGCGGCCCGTCCCCGAGAGTCCCGAGGCGCGGGCCTATCTCCAGGACTACGCCGCGCTTCTGGAGGCCGTCTCCTTTCCCTCGTTCGTCGTCGACCACCGCTGGGACGTGGTCCTCACCAACCCTGCCTTCACCTCGCTCTTCGGCGAGGTCGGACCGCACCCCACGGCCATGCCGCACGACAACTTCCTGCGGTTCGTGCTGTTCCACCCGGACGCGGGCAGCGTCCTCGGCGAGCACGAGTCACGGTGGTGCCTGCCGATGCTGGCGCACTTCGAGTCCGCCATGGAGCGCCGCGGTCACGACCCCGCGCTCCAGGCCGTCCGCCGCGACATCGCGCAGGACCCCATCATGGAGGCCGCCTACCGGCACGGCCTGCCGCACTGGATCCGCGCGGTCGGCGACGCGGCCGTCGTGTCCGACGGCGCGGTCCGACCGCTGCTGCACCCGGACCCGCGCTGGGGCGCCACCGACTGCCGCATCATCGAGGAGACCCCGGCCACCCTGCGCGACCTCGGCTGCACACGGTTCACCCTGGTGCTGCGCGAGACGCGCCCTCCCGCGCAGGACCCGCGCGGACGACAGCGCCCGCGGCGTGCGGCGAGCCACCTCAGCGTGGTGACCGCCCCGGAGGCCTGACCCGGCACCGTCCGCGTTCAGGTCGCCCACGGCGCCGGGTTCATCCACCCCTCCGAACTCGCCCCGGACGCCGGGCCCGCGGATTCCGACCGGCTCACGTGACGCGCCCCGGACGCCGGGCTGACGCCCTCCCCGGCTCTCGCGCGACCCGCCTTGGACGCCGGGCTCACATCCCTCGCCCGGCTCGCTCACGGCGCGCCACCGTCGTACCGCCCGCGCCCTCACCTCTCGCCGATCACGAGCACGAGCGGAACCGACCTGCACGGCACCAGCCGCAGCCCGCCGTGGGCGACGGCCCGCGCCCGTTCCAGCACCGCCCCGAAGTCCGGCCCCCGGGTGAGCGATCCGGCCAGGTGCGCCGGATCGGCGGAGGCCGCCACCCGCCCCCGGGCGTTCACCAGGCGGGCGGGGCCGGGCAGTTCCCGCAGCAGCGGCAGCACCGCCGCCTCGAAGTGCCGCAGGTACACGTCGGCCGCGGCCACCCCCGCGAACCGGCCCGCCACGGTCACCGGCGCGGACAGCGTCAGGCTGTACTCGTCGGAGCAGAGGTAGTCGACGTAGGGCCCGGCCACCGCCCGCAGCCCGGTGTCGCGGGGCAGCGCGAACCAGTCCCAGTGCGTGTAGTCCGCGTACGCCGACCGCCCCGGATCGAGGTCGGGCAGCAGCGGCCGCACGTCCCCCTGCGCCGTGCTCTGCCACCACTCCAGCCAGGCCGGCACATCGGCCAGCAGCCCCGGCGCGGCGATGAAGCCGACCCCGGAGACCAGTTCCTCCCGGGCCAGGCGCAGATGCAGCCCCGGCCGCAGCGCGGCGAGGTCGGCGGTGGCCGGCCGATGTCCCCGCCCGGCCGCCCGCGCCAGCAGCGCGGCCGTGTCCGCTGCGGTGTCGGCGACCACGTCGAACACCGCCTCCAAGGCGCGGCCGACCCGTGCGGTCACCCGCGCCTCCGTCCGTTCCGCCGCGGAGGCGTCCCGCGCGGCGGCGGCCGCCGCCTCGGCGAGCGCGGGGCTGTGGCTCATGGCGCCCTCCAGCGGACGGGAGCGGAGGCGGTGCGGCTACAGGGTCAGGCGTACGGCTACGAGCCGCGCCACCGACTCCCGCACGCACCGCTCGGCCGACGTGCGGGCCGCGTCACGGTCCCCATCCTGCACGGCACAGATCACGGCACGGTGACGTTCTGCGACTTCTTCACGATATTCGTCGTCGCCGAACACCAGGCACAGCAGCGCCCCGACCTCCGTCTGCAGGGCGACCTGCTCCCGGGTGAGCCGCGCCGACTGCGCGGCCGCCGCCAGCTCCACATGGAACCGGCCGTACAGCCGGCTGCGCGCCGCCGCGTCCTCGGCGCGCGCCAGCTCCTCGGCCGTACGGCGCAGGTGGGTCAGGTCGTGCGGCTCCGTGCGCTCCGCCGCGAGCCGGGCCGCGGTGCCCGCCAGGGCGGCCCAGTGGTCGCCGAGGTCGCGCAGCTCCTCGGTGCTCCAGCCGCTCAGCCGGGACCTCAGCCGCTCCTCGCCCGGTACTTCGGGCAGCGCGACGAAGCTGCCGCCGCCGCGTCCGCGCCGGGTGGTCACCAGACCCTGCTGCCGCAGCGCCATCAGCGCCTCCCGCAGGGTCACCGTGGACACCCCGAGCAGACCAGCCAGTTCGCTCTCGCCGGGCAGCTGCTCCCCGTCCGCGAGGAGCCCGAGTTCGATGGCGTCGCCGATCCGGCGCACCACGGCGTCCACCCGCGCCCGGCCGTCCACCGGTGCGAAGACGGCCCTGCGGGCGTCGCCCGCTCCGAAGGCCCCGCCCATCGCGCCGAGCCCGCCCCTCTCGCCGGCACCGCTCGCCGTGCCCGTCGCCCCGCCGGTGGTGCCGGTCTCGCCGGTCGGGCCGGGCCCGCTCCCGAGTTCTTCTTGCTTCACGGCCACCACCTTGCCAGTTGACCCAAGCTTTGCCTTGATGCGGTCTTGAGATTTGAACTATGACTTCATATGTTTCCGCTCAACGTTCGAGAGCGCCAGAAAGGTTCCCCGCATGGAGGGAATGGCCGTAAGGCTGCAGGGCCTGCGGAAGACGTTCGGGGAGACGGCCGCCGTGGCCGGGGTCGACCTGGAGATCCGGGACGGCGAGTTCTTCTCGATGCTCGGCCCCTCCGGCTCGGGCAAGACGACCGTCCTGCGCCTGATCGCCGGCTTCGAGACGCCGACCGAGGGCCGTATCGACCTCGCCGGGCGGGAGGTCACCGGCCTCGCGCCCTTCGAGCGGGACGTCCACACCGTCTTCCAGGACTACGCGCTGTTCCCGCACATGACCGTCGAGCAGAACGTCGCCTACGGCCTCAAGATCCGCAAGGTTCCCAAGGCCGAGCGGCTGGTGCGGGCCCGCGAGGCCCTCGCCGAGGTGCGGCTCGACGGTCTGGGCGGGCGCCGCCCCGCGCAGCTCTCCGGCGGTCAGCGCCAGCGCGTCGCACTGGCCCGCGCCCTCGTCGGCCGCCCCCGGGTGCTGCTCCTCGACGAGCCGCTCGGCGCCCTCGACCTGAAGCTGCGCGAGCAGATGCAGGTCGAACTGAAGGCGCTGCAACGCGAGGTCGGCATCACGTTCGTCTTCGTCACCCACGACCAGGAGGAGGCACTGACGATGAGCGACCGCATCGCGGTCTTCCACCAGGGCCGCATCGAACAGGTCGGCGCCCCCGCCGAGATCTACGAGCGCCCGGCGACCCCGTTCGTGGCGTCCTTCGTCGGCACCTCGAACATGCTGCTCGGCGAGTCCGCCCGGCGGATCCTCGGAGCGTCCGGCACCCACAGCGTCCGCCCGGAGAAGATCCGGGTCCTCAAGGAGGCCGCCACCGCCGACGAGCCCGAGGTCGCCACCGCCACGGGCACCGTCGCCGAGGTCGTCTACCTGGGCGACAGCACCCGCTTCCTGGTCGACCTCGACGCCGGCGGCCGGCTCACCGCTCTCCAGCAGAACCTGGAGACCTCCGCCGAGGACGTCGCCGCCTACCGCGGCACCCGGGTCCGCCTGGCGTGGCAGCGCCGCCACGCGGTCCAGGTCCCCGACGCCCGCTGATCCACCCCACCTCCCAGGGAGAACGTCGTGCGCCTCACCCGAACCCTTCAGGCCGCAGCCGCCGCCGCGCTGCTGCTGACGGCCACCGCCTGCGGATCCTCCGGTTCCGCGGGCTCCTCCTCGTCCCCCGGGCTCAACCCGCCCGACCTCAAGGCGCCGTCGAAGCTGGGCGCGGCGGAGGGCCAGGTCAACCTGATCGCGTGGGCCGGCTACGTCGAGGACGGCTCCAACGACCCCAAGGTCGACTGGGTCGGCGACTTCGAGAAGAACACAGGCTGTCAGGTCCACTCCAAAGTGGCGGCCAGCTCCGACGAGATGGTCAAGCTGATGAAGACCGGCCAGTACGACGCCGTGTCGGCCTCCGGCGACGCCTCGCTGCGCCTGATCGCCTCCGGCGACGCGGCCCCCGTCAACACCGCCCTCGTCCCCAACTACAAGGACATCTTCGGCGACCTGAAGATGCAGCCCTGGAACTCCGTCAAGGGCAAGGCGTACGGCATCCCGCACGGCCGCGGCGCCAACCTGCTGATGTACAACACCGAGAAGGTCAGCCCCGCGCCCACCTCCTGGTCCGCCGTCTTCGACGACGCCTCGGCGCACCGGGGCCACGTCACCGCGTACGACTCGCCCATCTACATCGCCGACGCGGCCCTGTATCTCAAGTCCACCCGGCCCGAGTTGAAGATCAAGGACCCCTACGCGCTCGACCAGAGGCAGTTCGACGCCGCCGTCGCCCTGCTGAAGAAGCAGAACACGAACATCGGCGAGTACTGGAGCGACTACCTCAAGGAGGTCTCCGCCTTCAAGAGCGGCGACTCCGTGGTCGGCACCACCTGGCAGGTCATCGCCAACCTCGCCGCCTCCGAGGGCGCCAAGGTCAAGGCCGTGGTGCCGAAGGAGGGTTCGACCGGCTGGTCCGACACCTGGATGGTCGCCGCGAAGGCCAAGCACCCCACCTGCGCCTACAAGTGGCTGGACTGGATCGTCTCCCCGAAGGTCAACGCCCAGGTCGCCGAGTACTTCGGCGAGGCCCCCGCCAACGCCAAGGCCTGCGCGCTGACCGCCGACAAGAACTTCTGCGCCACCTACCACGCCGGCGACACCGCCTACTGGAAGCGGATCGCCTTCTGGAACACCCCCATCCAGCAGTGCCTGGACGGCCGCACCGATGTCAAGTGCGTCCCGTACGCGCGGTGGGTGCAGGCCTGGACCGAGATCAAGGGCTGATCCATGACCGTCACCGCGCACAGCGCCGGGCGGGGCTCGCGGGCCACCGTCCGGCGGCTGGCCGGAGTGCTGCACCGCCACCCCCGGCTCCGGCTCTCCGCGCTGCTCACGGCCCCGCTGCTGTGGCTGACCGTGCTGTACCTCGGCTCGCTGACCGCGCTGTTCGTGTCCGCCTTCTGGACCACGGACGCCTTCACCTCCGAGGTGGTGCGGGTCTGGACGGCCGACAACTTCCGCGCGCTGCTGACCACGCCCGTCTACCGCCAGGTGGTGCTGCGCAGCATCGGCGTCGCGCTCGCGGTCACGGCGCTCTGCGTGGTGATCGCCTTCCCGCTCGCCTTCTACACCGCCCGCGTGGCCCGGCCGCGGCGCCGCCCGCTGCTGGTGGTCGCCATCCTCACCCCGCTGTGGGCGAGTTACCTGGTCAAGGTGTACGCCTGGCGGCTGATCCTGTCCGAGGGCGGCCTCGCCGACTGGATGCTGAGGCCGTTCGGGCTCGCCGGTCCGGGGTTCGGCCTGGCGGCCACCGTGCTGACCCTGACGTACCTGTGGCTGCCGTACATGATCCTGCCGATCCACACGGCCCTGGAGCAGCTGCCCGCCAACCTGCTCGACGCCTCCGCCGACCTGGGCGCCGGGGCCTGGCGCACCTTCCGCTCGGTGGTGCTGCCCATGGTGCTGCCGTCCGTGGCCGCCGGGTCGGTCTTCACCTTCTCGCTCAGCCTCGGCGACTACATCACCGTGCAGATCGTCGGCGGCAAGACCCAGCTGATCGGCAACCTCGTCTACTCCGACATCGAACTCAACCTGCCCATGGCCGCCGCGCTCGGCACGGTCCCCGTCGTCGTCATCGTGCTGTACCTGCTGGCCGTGCGCCGCACGGGCGCCCTCAGCAGCCTGTAAGAGGGGTGTTCCTCGTCATGCAGCTCTCCCGTCCGGCCCGCCTCGCGCTGCGCGTCGCCGCCGGCTTCGGCTTCGCGGTGATCTACGTGCCGCTGCTGCTGGTCCTCGTCAACTCCCTGAACCCGGACCGCAGTGCGAGCTGGCCGCCGCCAGGACTGACCGCGCACTGGTGGTCGGTGGCCTGGGACAACTCCGGTGCCCGCGCGGCTCTGTGGGTGTCGGTGAAGGCGGGCCTCGGCGCCACCGCCGTCGCCCTGGTCCTCGGCACGCTGATCGCCTTCGCGGTGGCCCGGCACCGCTTCTTCGGCCGCGACACCCTCTCCTTCGTGGTCGTGCTGCCGATCGCGCTGCCCGGCATCGTCACGGGCATCGCGCTCAACTCCGCGTTCAGCGCGGTCCTGGAGCCCCTCGGCGTCGGCCTCGGCCTGTTCACGGTGGTCGTCGGGCACGCCACCTTCTGCATCGTCGTCGTCTTCAACAACGTCGTCGCCCGGCTGCGGCGCACCTCCGGCTCCTACGAGGAGGCGGCGGCCGACCTCGGCGCGCACACCTTCCGCGCCTTCGCCGACGTCACCTTCCCGCTGGTGCGCTCGGCGCTGTTCGCGGGCGGCCTGCTCGCCTTCGCGCTGTCCTTCGACGAGATCGTGGTGACCACCTTCACCGCCGGGCCGGGCGTCGAGACCCTGCCCGTCTGGATCTTCGGCAACATGACCCGGCCGCAGCAGGCGCCGGTGGTGAACGTCGTGGCGGCCCTCCTCGTGCTCCTGTCCGTCGTGCCCATCTACGTCGCCCAGCGGCTGTCGGCGGACACGGCGACCACGAGCCGGGTGTAGCCGGGGCGGGGTGGTGCCCGCGTGGCGGGGATCGGCCGGGTCCGGCCGGGGCTGTCAGGGGTCGGCCGCGGGCTGTCCGGGGCCGTCGGCGGGTGCCGGCCCGCGCGGGTGCGCACGGGGCCCGGCCGCCCGGCCGGGCCTGTTCCCTCCACGTGTGGTGTGTGACATAGTACTGGCGTGGGCGAGTCGCTGACCTGCGATGTCGTGATCGTCGGCGCCGGGATGGTGGGCGCCGCGTGTGCTCTGTACGCCGCTCGGGCGGGCCTGGACGTGACCGTGGTGGACCGCGGACCGGTGGCCTCCGGCACGACGGGCGCGGGGGAGGGCAACCTCCTCGTCTCCGACAAGGAGCCCGGCCCCGAACTCGACCTGGCCCTGCACTCCCTGCGGCTGTGGCGCGAACTGGCCGGGGAACTGGGCGATCTCGTCGAATACGAGCCCAAGGGCGGGGTCGTCGTCGCCACCACCCCCGAGTCGCTGACCGGGCTGGAGGCCCTGGCGTCGGCCCAACGAGCCTGCGGGGTACGCGCGGTGGGCGTGTCCGCCGGGCAACTCCGCGTACTGGAGCCGTACCTGGCGCCCGGACTGGCCGGCGCCGTGCACTACCCGCAGGACGCCCAGGTCATGCCCGCCCTGGCCGCCGCGCACGTGCTGCGGGCCTCCGGCGCGCGGCTGCTGACCGGCCGGACGGTGGGCGAGGTGCTGCGCGGCCCGGCGGGCGCGGTGCGCGGGGTGCGCACCGACCGGGGCACCGTCCACGCCCCGGCCGTCGTCAACGCGGCCGGGGTGTGGGGCGGCGAACTCGCCGCGCTCGCCGGGGTGTTCCTGCCCGTGCTGCCCCGGCGCGGCTTCGTCCTCGTCACCGAACCGCTGCCGCCCCGCGTCCGGCACAAGGTCTACGCGGCCGGCTACGTCGCCGACGTCGCCGGCGACTCGGCCGTCCTGCGGACCTCCCCGGTGGTCGAGGGGACGGCCGCCGGTCCGCTCCTGATCGGCGCCTGCCGCGAACGGGTCGGCTTCGACCGGTCGTCGTCCCTGCCCGCGCTGCGGGCGCTGGCGGCGGGCGCGATCCGGCTGTTCCCGTTCCTGACCGGCGTACGGGCGCTGCGGACCTACGCCGGTTTCCGCCCGTACCTGCCCGACCACCTGCCCGCGATCGGCCCGGACCCCCGCGCGCCCGGGCTGTACCACGCGTGCGGGCACGAGGGCGCGGGCATCGGGCTGGCGACCGGGACCGGGCCCCTCATCGCGCGGGCGCTGACCGGGGCCGAACCCGCCCTGGACCCGGCGCCGTTCCGGCCCGACCGCTTCCCGCCGCCCGGCGCCGGACCGGCCCGCCCCGCGCGGGTCCGGGGGGAGGCCCGGTGAACCCGCTCGAACGGGTGGGGGCCAGGCCCGGTCCCGCCTTCACCGTCACCTTCGACGGCCGGGAGATCGAGGCCCTGCCCGGCCGGACCGTCGCCGCCGTGCTCTGGGCCGCGGGCGTCACCTCCTGGCGCACCACCCGGGGCGCGGGCCGCCCGCGCGGGGTGTTCTGCGGGATCGGCGTCTGCTTCGACTGCCTGGTGACCGTCAACGGCCGCCCCAACCAGCGGGCCTGCCTGGCGCCGGTGCGGCCCGGTGACGTGATCCGCACGCAGGAGGGGACGGGCCATGAGGACTGACCTCGCCGTGGTCGGCGCGGGACCGGCGGGGATCGCCGCGGCCCTGGCGGCGGCCGCGCGCGGGACGCGGGTCACCCTGCTCGACGCGGCCCCGGCGCCCGGCGGCCAGTTCCACCGGCAGCCCGCACCCGGCCTCGGCGCCCCGCGCCCCCGGACGCTCCACCACCACGGGCGGATCCGGGAACGGATGCGGGACGCGCTCGCGGCCAGTGACGTGCGCATACTGACGGACCATCATGTGTGGTTCGTGGAGCGCGGTTTCACCGTGCACGCCCTGCGCGGCCCGGACCAGCGGGAGCCGGTCGCGGTCCGCGCGCGCGCCGTGCTGATCGCCACCGGCGGCTACGAGAAGGTGCTGCCCTTCCCCGGCTGGACCCTGCCCGGCGTCGTCACCGCGGGCGGGGCGCAGGCCCTGCTGAAGGGGGCGCTGGTGGTGCCGGGGCGCCGGGCCGTCGTGGCGGGCACCGGGCCGCTGCTGCTGCCGGTGGCGACCGGGCTGGCGACGGCCGGGGTCGAGGTCGCCGCGCTGGTGGAGTCCACCGCAGCCGAGACCCTCGTACGGCACGGGCGGGCCCTGGCCGCCAAGGTGCCCGAGGGAGCCGGACACGCGGCCCGGCTGCTGCGCCACCGCGTCCGCCTCCTGACCCGCCACACGGTCGTCCGTGCGCACGGCGACACCGCGCTGACCGGCGTCACCGTCGCCGCACTGGACACCGCGGGCCGCGTCCGGCCCGGCACCGCGCGGCACCTCGACTGCGACACCCTCGCCGTCGGGCACGGGATGCTCCCGCACACCGACCTCGCCGAAGCGCTCGGCTGCGGACTCGACGGCCCTGCCGTGCGGGTGGACGACGAGCAGCGCACGGACGTGCCCGGAGTGTGGGCGGCCGGGGAGACCACCGGCGTCGGCGGCGCCGCACTGGCGCTCGCGGAGGGCCACATCGCCGGCCGGTCGGCCGCGGCCCGGCTGAAGGGCACCGCACCCGACCCGCGCGGGTGGTCCGCGGCCGCCCGGGCCCGCCGCCGGCTGCGGGCCTGCGCGACGGCACTCGACGCCGCGTACGCCCCGCCCGCGCACTGGGCCGACCAGGTCACCGACGACACCGTGCTCTGCCGCTGCGAGGAGGTCACCGCGGGCGCCGTCCGCGCGGCCGTGACCGGGCTCGGCGCGGGAGACCTGCGCACCGTGAAGCTGCTCACCCGGGCCGGCATGGGCTGGTGCCAGGGCCGGATGTGCGCACCGGCGGTCGCCGGGACCGCCGGCTGCGAACTCGTGCCGGGCCGGATGCCGTTGGCCCGGCCCGTGCCGCTCGGCGTGCTCGCCCGCCACCCCGACGACGTCACCGAGGAAGGAACCCCATGACCGGCCACCGCCCCTGGCACGGCGTCCTCGTCGCCACCGCGCTGCCGCTGCGCGAGGACCTGTCCGTGGACTACGACCGCTACGCCGAGCAGTGCGCCTGGCTCGTCGAGAACGGCTGCGACGGCGTCGTGCCCAACGGCTCGCTCGGCGAGTACCAGGTGCTCACCCCCGAGGAGCGCTCCCGGGTCGTCGACACCGCCGTCGCGGCGATCGGCGGGCAGCGCGTGGTGCCGGGCGCGGCCGCCTACGGGTCCGCCGAGGCCCGCCGCTGGGCCGAGCAGGCGGGCGGCGCCGGCTGCCGGGCGGTGATGCTGCTGCCGCCCAACGGCTACCGCGCCGACGAGCGTTCGGTCCTCGCCCACTACGCGGAGGTCGCGAGGACCGGTCTGCCCGTCGTCGCCTACAACAACCCCGTCGACACCAAGGTCGACCTCGTGCCCGAGCTGCTGGCGCGGCTGCACGGCGAGGGACACATCCGAGCCGTCAAGGAGTTCTCCGGAGACGTCCGCCGCGCCTGGCGGATCGCCGAACTCGCCCCGGACCTGGACCTGCTGGCCGGTGCCGACGACGTCCTGCTGGAGTTCGCCTTCGCGGGCGCCAAGGGCTGGGTGGCCGGCTTCCCGAACGTCCTGCCCGCCGCGACCGTCGAGCTGTTCCACGCCGCCGTCGACGGCGACCTGGCCACGGCCCGGCACCTGTACCGGCAGCTGCATCCGCTGCTGCGCTGGGACTCGCGCCCCGAGTTCGTGCAGGCCGTCAAGCTGTCCATGGACGTGGCCGGACGGTACGGCGGCCCGGTGCGGCCGCCCCGTATGCCCCTGCTGCCGGGGCAGGAGGCCGCCGTCCGCGCCGCCACCGAGAAGGCCCTCGCGGCCGGACTCGCCTAGCGCGGAGAAGGGCGGACGTTCATGCGCAGCAGACTCGTCCTGCACGCCGTCGACTCGCACACCGAGGGCATGCCCACCCGCGTCGTCACCGGCGGGATCGGCGCCGTGCCCGGAGCGACCATGAACGAGCGGCGGCTGTGGTTCCGCGAACACCGGGACGACGTCAGGCGGTTGCTGATGGACGAACCGCGCGGCCACTCCGCCATGAGCGGGGCGATCCTCCAGCCGCCGGCCCGCCCCGACTGCGACTGGGGTGTCCTCTACGTCGAGGTCTCCGGCTGGCTGCCGATGTGCGGACACGGCACGATCGGCGTGGCGACCGTGCTGGTCGAGACGGGGATGGTCGAGGTGGCCGAACCGGTCACCACCATCCGGCTGGACACCCCGGCGGGCCCCGTGGTCGCCGAGGTCGACGTACGCGACGGCGCCGCCAGGGCCGTGACGCTGCGCAACGTCCCGTCCTTCGCCGTCGGGCTCGGCCGGAAGGCCACCCTGCCGGACGGGCGGACGGTGACGTACGACCTCGCGTACGGCGGGAACTTCTACGCCATCGCCCCGCTGTCGGAGTTCGGCCTGCCCTTCGACCGCGCCCGCAAGGACGACATCCTCGCCGCCGGACTGGCCCTGATGGAGGCCGTCGCCGCCGAAGGAGAGCCGGTGCACCCGGGGGACCCGTCCATCCGCGGCTGCCACCACGTCCACCTGTACGCCCCCGGCGCCACCGCACGCCACTCGCGGCACGCCATGGTGATCCACCCCGGCTGGTTCGACCGCTCGCCCTGCGGCACCGGCACCAGCGCGCGGATGGCACAGCTCCACGCGCGGGGCGAACTGCCCCTGCACACCGAGTTCGTGAACGAGTCCTTCATCGGCACCCGGTTCACCGGCCGGCTGCTCGGCACCACGGAGGTGGCCGGACGCCCCGCGGTGCTGCCCAGCTTCACCGGCCGCGCCTGGATCACCGGCACCGCCCAGTACCTCCTCGACCCCGAGGACCCCTTCCCGGCCGGGTTCGTCCTGTAGGCCGCACCGGTAATGTGCCGGTGATCGAGGAGGAGGACGACCCCATGGCACCGCAGCACGGCCCCGCACTGCCCGCGCTGGGCGGCAGGAGGCCCAGCTACCGGGAGCGGGTGGCGGACGCGCTGCGGGCCGCGATGATCACCGGCGAACTGCGTCCCGGCGAGGTGTACTCCGCGCCCGGCCTCGCCGCCCGCTTCGGGGTCTCCGCGACACCGGTGCGCGAGGCGATGCTCGACCTCGCGAAGGAGGGTCTGGTCGACACCGTCCCCAACAAGGGCTTCCGGGTCACCGCCGTCTCCGGGCGGCAGCTCGACGAGTACACCCACGTCCGCGCCCTGATAGAGATCCCGACCACGGCCTCACTGGCGACCACCGCCGACCCCGGCGACCTGGCGGCGCTACGGCCCGTGGCGCGGGAGACCGTGACCTCGGCGGCGGCCGGCGACCTCATCGCGTACGTCGAGGCGGACCTGCGCTTCCACCTCGGTCTGCTGGCCCTCGCGGGCAACGGCCACCTGGTCGACGTGGTCAGCGACCTGCGGCGGCGCTCCCGGCTCTACGGGCTGACCTCCCTGGCCGAACAGGGGCGGCTCCAGGCGTCGGCCGAGGAGCACCTGGACCTGCTGGACGCGCTGCTCGCCCGGGACGAGGAGACCGCGCGGACGGTGCTGACCCGCCACCTCGGGCACGTGCGGGGACTCTGGGCCGCCCCCTGAGAGCGAGGACCGCTCTCGGGCCCGCCCGGCCCGCTCAACCCTCCGGGCGTGCCGCACACGACAGGGGCGGCCACATCCTCCAGGATGGGAGGGGGCCGGACCTGCCGCACCGGCGAGTCGGTGACGCCCGGGCTGACGCGCGACTGTCCACGCCGGTGTTCCCTCGGCAAGGGAGAGGCATGACCGAAACAGACTCCGAGGGTGCTACGGGCGGCCGCTGCAACGGGCGCCGCGATCCCGGCTCCGGCATCGTCGACCTGAGGCGTGTGGGGGCGAACCCCGACTTCTGGTACCCGGTCGCGCGGTCCGGCGAGGTGCGCAGCGGCCGGGTGATCGCGACCACCTTCGCCGGCGAGCGGATCGCGCTCTACCGCGGGCGGAGCGGTGCCGTCCACGCGCTGGAGGACCGCTGCGCCCACCGGCAGGTGCCGCTGAGCATGGGGGTCGTGGAGGGCGAGACCCTCCGCTGCTGCTATCACGCCTGGGCCTATCGCGGCGACGGCCGCATCTCGCAGATCCCGTACCTCTCCAAGGGCGACGGCCGCCCGCCGCGCGGCGTGCGCGGCTACCCCGTCCACGAGGCGTACGGCCTGGTGTTCGTCTTCCCCGGCGATCCGGAGAAGGCGGCGGTCACACGGCCGCCCGAGCTGCCGGCGTTCGGCTCGCCGAAGTACCGGACCATGACCTTCTCCCGGACGGTGCGCTGCCACTACTCGTTCATGCACGAGAACCTGCTCGACATGAACCACCAGTTCCTCCACCGCGGCGTCGTCGGCAGGCTCCACCCCGAGTTGCTGGAGTACCGCACCGGTGAGCGCTCGGTGGAGGCGAAGTACCTGTTCACCCACGCCGGAGGGAAGCGAAACCGCGGCGCCGGCCTGCTGGCCGGGGAGGGCATCGGGGGCAGCGACTCCGCCGATGTGATGACCATCCGCACGGACTACCCGTACCAGACACTCGACCTGGTTCCGGAGAACGCCGAACGCCCGGCCTTCCGCCTGTGGACCGCGTACGTGCCCGAGGACGCCGAGCAGCGCCGGTGTCACGTCTACGGCCTCCTCATGATCGAGAAGCCCGGGATTCCGGGCGTGCTGCACCTGGCGTGGCCGCTCATCAGGCGCTTCACCGAGCGCGTCTTCGCCGAGGACCGCATGGCCGTCGAAGCCGAGCAACGGGCGTGGGAGGAACAGGGCGAGGACCGCAACCACGAGGTCTTCCCCCTGATCCTGGACGTGCGCGAGGTGCTGCGCGCCAACGGTGTGCCGCTGCGCCCCCGGGCTGCCCTCTGCGGCCCGGTCTCGGGCGACGGCCGTGCGTCGGCGCCCGGCCACCATCCGGCAGGACCGGGCACGCCCGCCGCTGCGGGGCCCTCCGTGGACCAGCCGGGCGTGTGAGCGCGGGCGGGGGCCGTTCGGCGGACGTCCGGTTCCGGCCCACCGCCTCGGTGATGTAGGACGCCCCCGACTTCCGCCGTGAGAAGGCTGGTCAGAGGGGTTCAGCCCCCGGCGGTCCGACGTCCGGTGGACAGCCCTGCGTGCGGAGCCGGGTGCCGGGGGCGAGCGCGGCGATGCCGCCGTGGGGGATGTCGCAGCCGACGGGCACAGGGGGAGCGATCGGGCACGCGAGCCGTGCGCTCGGGGGTCCTGGTGCCTTCTGCGGGGCCTCCGGAAGACCTGGTCGTGCCGGCTCCGCGAGGGCGGGCGCTCGCGCACCTCACGTACCGCCGAGCTTCACATGGGCGCAATCCGACCCTTCCCTCCCGTTCGATGCGCTTGGAACACTCGCTCCGCGCAGTCCCCCCTGCACCGGCCATCCGTACGTCAGGATGAGAGGTCCCTCACCCATGTCCGAAGTCAACCGGCGCCGCTTTCTCCAGCTCGCGGGCGCCACGACGGCCCTCACGGCGCTGTCCGGCAGCATCGAACGTGCCGTCGCACTGCCCGCGAACCACCGCACCGGGTCGATCGAGGACGTCGAGCACATCGTCGTCCTCATGCAGGAGAACCGTTCCTTCGACCACTACTTCGGCACCCTCGGCGGAGTCCGCGGCTTCGGCGACCCGCGCCCGGTGACCCTGCCGAACGGCAAGCCCGTCTGGCACCAGTCGGACGGCACGAAGGACGTGCTGCCCTTCCACCCCGACGCCGACGACCTGGGGCTGGCCTTCCTCCAGGACCTCCCGCACGGCTGGAACGACGGACACCAAGCCTTCAACCAGGGCAAGTACGACCAGTGGGTGCCCGCCAAGTCGTCCACCACGATGGCGTACCTGACCCGGGACGACATCCCGTTCCACTACGCCCTCGCCGACGCCTTCACCGTCTGCGACGCCTACCACTGCTCGTTCATCGGCTCCACCGACCCCAACCGGTACTACCTCTGGAGCGGATACACGGGCAACGACGGCCAGGGCGGCGGCCCGGTCCTCGGCAACGACGAGGCGGGCTACAGCTGGACGACGTACCCGGAACGGCTGGAGAAGGCGGGCGTCTCCTGGAAGATCTACCAGGACGTCGGCGACGGCCTCGACGCCGCCGGCGGCTGGGGCTGGATCGAGGACGCCTACCGCGGCAACTACGGCGACAACTCCCTGCTCTACTTCAAGCAGTACCAGAACGCCCAGCCCGGCGACCCCCTTTACGACAAGGCCCGCACCGGCACCGACGCCCGCAAGGGGGAGGGGTACTTCGACCGCCTCAGGGCCGACGCCAAGAACGGCGAACTGCCGCAGATCTCCTGGGTCGTCGCCCCCGAGGCGTTCACCGAGCACCCCAACTGGCCCGCCAACTACGGTGCCTGGTACATATCCCAGGTCCTGGACGCGCTCACCTCCAACCCCGAGGTGTGGGCGAAGACGGCCCTGTTCGTCACCTACGACGAGAACGACGGCTTCTTCGACCACGTGCCTCCGCCTTTCCCGCCCGCCTCCGCCGCGCAGGGCAGGTCGACGGTCGACGTCGGCCCGGACGTCTTCCCGGGTGACGGCGCGCACGTCCCCGGCCCGTACGGACTCGGCCAGCGGGTGCCGATGCTCGTCGTCTCGCCCTGGAGCAAGGGCGGGTTCGTCTGCTCCGAGACGCTGGACCACACCTCCGTCGTCCGGTTCATGGAGCGCCGCTTCGGCGTGCACGAGCCGAACATCTCGCCCTGGCGCCGCGCCGTCTGCGGTGACCTGACCTCGGCGTTCGACTTCTCCCGCACGGACACCCGGCCGGTCTCGCTGCCGGACACCTCCGGCTACCGGCCGCCGGACCACGACCGCCACCCCGACTACGTCCCGACCCCGCCCGCCCACCCGGTGCTGCCCCGCCAGGAGAGCGGCCACCGGCCCACCCGCCCCCTCAAGTACGCGCCCGTCGTGGACGGTTCGGCGGACACCGCGGCCGGGAAGCTCACGCTGACCTTCGCCTCCGGCGCGCACGCCGGTGCGGTCTTCCTCGTCACCTCCGGCAACCGCGCCGACGGCCCGTGGACGTACACGGCCGAGGCCGGCAAGACGGTCTCCGACACCTGGAACTCCGCGTACTCCGGCGGCTCCCACGACCTGACCGTGCACGGCCCCGGCGGCTTCCTGCGCGTCTTCAAGGGCCCCGGCGCGGTGGCCGGCCCCGAGGTCACCGCCCGGCACACCGGCGACGACGTCGAGCTCACCTTCACCAACAAGGGCGCGGCCACGGTGCGGCTGAAGGTGACCAGCGGCTACGGCGGCGCGTCGCGGACGGTGACGGTGCGCTCCGGCGCCACGGTGAAGCAGCTCTTCGACCTGACGGCGAGCAGCCGTTGGTACGACCTGGAGGTCACCTCCGAGGCGGACGCGACGTATCTGCGGCGGTTCGCCGGACATGTCGAGAACGGGCGTCCGGGGGTGAGCGACCCGGCGATCGCGACCGGATGACGTGCCCCTCGGGGCCGGTGTCTTTCCGGCCGACTCACGGTAGTGTGCCCCGGTGACCACGCATTCGAACACACCTGCAGGTTGGTACCCGGATCCGCACGGGGCGTCCCAGACGCTGCGTTACTGGGACGGCTCCCAGTGGACCGAGCACACCCACGCCGGCCAGCCGGTCCAGGGCACGCCCCAGATGCCGCAGCAGCAGGCCGGTCCCGACGCGCGCGTGCAGCGCCAGGTGCAGCAGCAGGCCGGTGTCGCCCCGAGCGGCGTCGGCGGCGGCTCCCTCTTCAGCGAGCCCGTGCTGGTGGTGAACCAGAAGGCCAAGCTGATCGAGCTGACCAACGAGTACAAGGTCTTCGACCAGAACGGCAATCAGATCGGCGCGGTCACCGAGGTCGGTCAGAGCGCACTGAAGAAGATCCTCCGGTTCGTCTCCAGCCTCGACCAGTTCATGACGCACAAGCTGGAGATCCGCGACTCCTACGGTCGGCCGCAGCTGCTGCTGACCCGGCCCGCGAAGATATTCAAGTCCCGGGTGGTCGTGTCCCGTCCGGACGGCTCCGTCGTCGGCGAGATCGTCCAGCAGAACGTCTTCGGCAAGATCAACTTCGCGATGAACGCGAACGGCCAGCAGGTCGGCGCGATCAAGGCGGAGAACTGGCGCGCCTGGAACTTCGCGATCGTCGACCACGCCCAGAACGAGGTCGCCCGGATCACCAAGACCTGGGAGGGCCTGGCCAAGACGATGTTCACCACGGCCGACAACTACGTCCTGCAGATCCACTTCCAGCTGCCCGAGCCGCTGCTGAGCCTGGTGGTGGCGACGGCGCTGACCGTCGACACCGCGCTCAAGCAGGACTCGCGCGGCCTGGGCTGACGGGCGGTCACAGCCGTGTGAGACGCCCCGGCCCGGCGGGCCGGGGCAGCACCACCTTCTGCTGCGACGCCGGTTCCGGTTCCAGGGTCGGAACAGCGGCCACGGGGTGCGCCTCGGGGCCGCTGCCGCGTTCCGCCGCGGAGTACGGTGCCGACGCGTCCCGTCCCGCCGTCCCGGTCCGTACGGGCCGCGGCGCCGCCTCGGGCCGCTCGGGCCGGGGCGCCGCCCGCGAGAGCAGCACCACACCCGCGGCGGCGAGCACCGCCCCCGCCAGGGCGAGCAGGACGCCCGTCGTGCCGCCGGACAGGCCCTGGCCGAGCAGGGTCAGCCCGATCAGCGCCGCCGCCACCGGGTTCGCCAGCGTCACCACAGCGAGCGGAGCGCCGAGGCCGGCCCGGTAGGCGGTCTGCGACAGCAGCAGCCCGCTCGTCGCGAACGCCGCGACCAGCAGCGCCACCAGCACCACCCGCACGCTCAGCAGCGGCCCCGAATGGTCGGTGGCGGCCACCGTGACCGTCTGCGTCAGGGCCGAGGCGACACCCGAGGCGACGCCGGACGCGGTCGCGTGCCGCAGGCCCGGCCGCGCTCCCGGCCGGGACAGCGCGCCGATGAGAGCGGCCGTGCCGCCGGCGACGGCCACCGCCTGCACCGGGCTCAGCACCTGCTCGGGCGCCGGCCCGGAGGCCGAGAGGAGCAGCGCGCCGAGTCCGAGGAGCGTGCAGGCCGTGCCGCGCCACTCGGTCCCGCTCACCCGCCGCCCGGCCGTCCGGGCCCCCATGGGCACGGCGGCCACCAGCGTCAGCGCGCCGAACGGCTGCACCACGGCCAGCGGGCCGTACCGGAGCGCCACCACGTGCAGCAGGGCCGCCGACCCGTTCAGCGCCACGGCCGACCACCAGTCGCCGGAGCGCAGCAGCCGCCCGGCGCCCGCCCCGGCGTCACGCCGGGCCAGCCGCTCCTGGGCGACGGCGGCGGCCGCGTAGGCGACGGCCGAGAACAGCGACACGAGCACGGCGAGCAGCGTGGCGCTCATCGGCCCGCCCCCGCCAGGGCGTTCGCCGCGGCCGGCCCGAACTGCCCGGGACCGCGTGCCGCCAGGGCCGTCGCCGTCGCCGGAGCTGCCGAGGCCGTCGGGGTTGCCGGAGCCTCCGTCCGGTGCGGTGGGCGGACCGCCGTCAGGGCCGCGGCGAGCAGGGCCGCCGCCACGAGCGCGTCGAGCCAGTAGTGGTTCGCCGTGCCCACGATCACCAGCAGTGTCACCAGCGGGTGCAGCAGCCACAGCGCGCGCCACCGGGACCGGGTGGCCGCGATCAGCCCGGCCGCCACCATCAGCGCCCAGCCGAAGTGCAGCGACGGCATCGCCGCGAACTGATTCGACAGATGGTCGCCGCGCGGCGGTCCGTACACCGACGGCCCGTACACGCGCGCGATGTCCACCAGGTGCGCCGCGCCGAGCATCCGGGGCGGGGCGAGCGGAAACGCCAGGTGCAGCGCCAGGGCCGCCGCCGTGACCACGGCGAGGACCCGGCGGGCCCAGACGTAGTGCGCGGGACGCCGCAGGTAGAGCCAGACCAGGAAGGCCGCGGTGGCCGGGAAGTGGACGGCCGCGTAGTAGGTGTTGGCGAGGTGCGCCGGGAGGCCGCCGGACAGCAGCGGGGACTGCAGCGCGCCCTCGCCGGGCAGGTGGAGCGCCCGCTCCAGGTCCCAGACCCGGTGGGCGTCGCGGAACGCCTCGGCGGTGTGCCCCGCCGCCAGTTGCCGGCCGAGCTTGTAGACGAGGAAGAGGCCCGCCACGAGCAGGAACTCCCGGACGAGCGGAGGGCGCGCGGGTGCGCCGGGTTCCGCCACGTCGGCCGCGGCCAGGGCGTTCGCGCCCCGGACCGGTTCGGCCGCAGTGGCCCGGATCGGCTCGCCGGTGAACGCGGCCCGGGCGTTCGTGCCCCCGACCGCCTCGGCGGCCCCGGTACGGGGAATCGCCCCCGGTGTCCCGGCGGCCTCGGTACGGGCGGTCATCCCCGGCCCCCTCGCTGACGGTGGTGCGTGTGGTGGTGCGTGCCCGGGCCCCGAGTACGGGCCGGACGGGCATCGATACGGTAGCGTACCGATACGCGAGTGTACCGATACGGTTCGGTACCGGTACACTGCCGTATCGATAGATGTGCGCCACACTGGGGGCGGGCCGCCCGGCCCGCCGGACGCCGACCGAGGGGATGAGCGATGACGTCGCAGGCCGCGGACCGACCCGAACCGGTCGTCGCCTCGCGCCGCTCCAAACTGACGCCCGAGCGCGAGCAGGAGTTCTTCGACGCCGTGCTCGACCAGATCCGCGAGTGCGGCTACGACTCCGTGACCATGGAGGGCGTCGCCGCGAGCACCCGTTGCAGCAAGTCCACGCTGTACCGGCAGTGGAGGACCAAGCCGCAGTTCGTCGCGGCCGCGCTGCGCTCCGACCGCCGGTCGCGCTTCGACGGCGTCGACACCGGCTCGCTCGCGGAGGACCTGCGGTGCGCCGCGCGGGCCGCGGGGGAGTGGTCGGGCAAGGACACCAGGCTGGTGGAGGCGCTCGGGCACGCCATCACGCAGGACCCGGAGCTGAGGTGCGCGCTGCGCGAGACACTCGTGGAGCCGGAGATCGCCGCCCTGCGGGAGATCCTGCGGCGCGGGGTCGAACGCGGGGAGGTGCCCGCCGGTCATCCCGCCCTGGAGTTCGTGCCGGTGCAGATGTTCGGTGTGCTGCGCGTCCGGCCCGTGCTGGAGGGGAAGTACGCCGACCCGGACTACCTGGTCCGGTTCGTGGAGGCCGCCGTGCTGCCGGCGCTCGGCCTCACCTGAGACTCAGGCCGCCGTCCACGGGATGACGGGACGGCGACCTGACCGCGCCGCACCGTGGGGACGGGGGCGGCGCGCACCCCAGGCCGGGCGGGGTCCCTCTGGAGCGGAGGGGGACCCCGCCCGGCCGATGTGTGCCGCGGGGGCGGGCGCGCCGGTCACACGTTCCGGCCGTCTCCGCCGCCCGTGGCCACCTTGATGCCCTTGGTGATCTCGTCGATGACGGACTGCTTCTGCCCGACGTCCACACCGAAGCGGACGACGATCATCCGCCGTGAGTCCGCGGGCGAGGGGAAGGCCAGCGACTCGACGTAGCCGTCGGCGCCCTTGCCGGTGACCGCCTTCCAGCGGACCAGATAGCCCTTCTGCCCGGCCACGGTGACGCCCTCGGAGGCCAGCACCTGGTGCGAGGTGATCGAGCCGTACGTCTTGCCGCCGTAGGACTCGCGGGCGTTGGCCGCTATGTCGGCCTTCGCGACCTCCTCGGCCGTGCTGCCCCGGGTGCCCAGGAGCAGGGCGGGCGCCGAGTACGCACCGCCCTTGGTGCACGTCTTGGAGGTGTCGCCGGGGCACTTGTACGCGTCGTCCGACGTCACCTGGGCGCCCGCGGTCAGCTGCTGGCCGTACCAGCCCCCGGGGACGGGAAGGCTGATGCCGCTGAGCCGGTCGGTGACCGAGCCGCTGCGGATCTTCGGGGCCTCGGACTCGCCGGGGCCGGGCGAACGGCCGCCGGACCCGCCCGAGCCGCCGAACGGGTCGCCCCGGCCGTCGGGTTCCCCGGGCCCGCCCCGGCCGCCCGGGCCCTGCCGGGACCCCGCCCGGTCGCCGCCGCCTCCGCCGTGCGCGGCCAGGGCGAACACGCCGATCCCGATGCTGGCCAGAACCGCCGCGGCCGCCGCCACGGCGACGCCCGTGCGCAGGCCGCGGCGCGGCGTGGTCCGCGGCTGCGCCGGATACGCCGGGTATCCGGGATATGCCCCGGCGGCCGGCGCCTGCGCCGGGGGACCCCATGCGGCGGCCGTCCCCGCGGCGCGGGTCCGGTCCGTCCAAGCCGTGCCGTCCCACCAGCGCTCGGTGGCGGGACCGTCCTTCGTCTGCCCGGGGTCGGGGTACCACCCGGGAGGAGTCACCTGCGTCATGCCCCCACCGTATGAGGTGTCGGTGAAAGCCGGATGAGAGGACCCGGGTTCGCGTGGAGGCACCGGCCCGCGGGGTCGGGCGACGTCCCCGCCCGGCCCCGGCGCGGCAACCGAACCAGCGCCCGTCCAGGGCCTGTTGACGCAACGGCCGCCCGCCGCGCAGGTCGCGGGACCCGCCGCGTCGTCCGTCCGCACCGTCCGTCACCCGTCATGGCAACAGGTGGCCGGAGCGCCCTCCACTTCCCCGGCCCGACGACTACTCTCGAGTTCTGTACGTCGTTCGGGCGACTTGGGGAGGTAGCGGGATGACGGAGGTAGGGCCGGGTGCGGCCGCCTCGGCTTCCCTGTGGGAGCGAGACGAGGAAGTCGCCGCCGTCCTGCGCGCGGTCGACACCCTGTGCGCCGACCGGTCGTCCTCGGGCAGCCTGCTGCTCTTCGAGGGCGAGGCGGGACTGGGCAAGACGGCCCTGCTGACGGAGACCCGACGCCTGGCCGAGCGGCGCGGCTGCACCGTCTGGTCGGCCCGCAGCGGCGAGACCCTCCGGTCCGTCCCCTTCAACGTCGTACGCCAGTTGCTCCAGCCGGCGCTCCTGTCGCTGATGCCGGAGGAGGCGCGCGAGTACCTCGGCGACTGGTACGACATCGCCGGCCCCGCCCTCGGCATCGCCGAACCGGGCGACCGGCACGCGGACCCGCAGGGCGTGTGCGACGGGCTGGTCGCCGCGGTGCGCCGCCTCGCCAGGCGCGAGTGGCCGCTCGTGCTGCTGATCGACGACGCCCACTGGGCCGACCAGGAGACCCTGCGCTGGCTCGCCGCGTTCGCCGAGCGCCTCGACGACCTGTCCGTGCTGGTCGTGGTGACCCGCCGCCCCGGGGACGTCGGCGGCGACAGCGGCCGCCATCTCGCGGCGGTCGGCGCGGCCGCGGGCATCAGCACCCTCAACGCCCTGACCCCGCAGGCCACCGCCGGTCTCACCCGCGCCACCCTCGGCCCGCACGCGGACGCCGCGTTCTGCCGCGAGGTGTGGGCCGTCACCGCCGGCAACCCCTACGAGACCGTAGAACTGCTCGCCAAGTGCCAGGACAGCGAGATCGAACCGGTCGAGGCCCGCGCCGGCGAACTGCGCGCCCTGAACCGCTCGGCCCGCGGCGGCGGCCTCGTCGCCCGCCTGGAGGACCTGGGCATCGACGCCACCCGGTTCGCCTGGGCCGCCGCCATCCTCGGCACCGGCATCACCGTCGACCTGGTCGCGCGGCTCGCCACCATGGGCCGCGACGAGGCCGCCCGCTGCGCCGAACTGCTGCGCGGCGCCCGGATCCTGACCAGGCCCGACCCGGCCGGGGCCCGGGGCGGCGACGGAGACCTGGAGTTCGTCCACCCGCTCATCGCGAGCGCCGTCTACCACTCCATCCCGGACGCCCTGCGCACCGCCATGCACGGCATCGCCGCCCAGGTCGTCGCCGACTGCGGACTCGGGGCCGCCGCGGCCTCCCGGCACCTGCTCCAGGTGCACCCGGACGACGACGAGGAACTCGTCGAGCAACTGCGCCTGGCCGCCCGCGAACACCTCGCCGTGGGCGCCCCCGACGCCGCCCGCCGCTGCCTGGAACGGGCCCTGCTGGAACCGCCCGTCCCCGAGATCCACGCCCGCGTCCTGTACGAACTGGGCTGCGCCACCCTGCTGACCGCGCCGGCCCGCACCATCGAGCACCTCCAACGGGCCCTGAGCATGCCCGGACTCGACGGCGACACCCGGGTGGACGCCGTCTGGCGCCTGTCCCAGGCGCTGCTCCACAACGACCAGTTGGAGGAGGCCGTCCGCACGGTCGAGGCGGAGGCCGCCCGCCACGAACCGGGGCCCACCCGGCTGCGGCTGCAGGCCGTGCAGTTCATGTGGGAGGGCATCCACGCGGGCGAGTCGAGCTCGCCGGACCGCTCCGAGCGGCTCGCCCGCCTCGCCGCCGGCTGCACCGGACGCGACAACCCCGAGCGGGCCCTGCTGATCCTGCGCGGCTTCGACGCCATGACCCACGGCGAGAGCGCCGAGGAGGTCGTCGCACTGTGCGACCGCGCCCTCGTCAACGGCCGCCTCGCCCCCGGCCTCGGCTGGACCGACCCCGAGTGGGGCATCGAGCTGCTGCTGATGCTGGCCAGCGCCTACGCCTACTGCGACCGGCTGGACCGCGCCGACGCCCTCTACAACGAGGCCCTGCGCGCCTACGAGACCGCCGGCTGGAGCGGCGGCCACCTCGCCCTGGCCCACGCCTACGTCGGCCTCGGCCACCGCAGGCGCGGCCGGCTGAAGGAGGCGGAGGCCTCCCTGCGCGAGTCCCTGCGGTTCGCCGAGCGGGTCGGCCGCGGACTGCCCCTGTACTGGACCGCGACCTGCAACCTCGTCGACACCCTGATCGCCCGCGGGCACGTCGAGGAGGCATGGGAGATCGCCGAGCGGTACGGGTTCGCCCCGCCCTACCCCACGACCATCGTCATCCCCGACCCGCGCTCCGTGCGCGGCCGGCTGCTGCTCGCCGTCGGCCGCACCAAGGACGGCATCAACGAACTGGAGGCCGCCGAGAAGGCGGCGGCCGTGCGCGGCCACCTCAACCCGGTGATGGTGCCCTGGGCGGTCGACCTCGCCCTGGCCCTGGCGACCGAGGACCCGGCGCGGGCCGGACGGCTGGCCGCCGACGTCCGCCGCCAGGCCGAGCGCTTCGGCACCGACACCGCCATCGGCGAGGCCCTGCGCTGCGCGGCGGCCCTGGAGACCGGCCAGCGCGCGGTGCGACTGGCCGCCCAGGCCGTCGCCTACCTGGAGGCCTCCCCCTGCCAGTACGAGCACGCCGCCGCCCGTGTCGAGTACGGCATCCTCGCCCGCTCCGCCACCGAACTCAACCGCGGTCTGGCGCTGGCCCGTTCGTGCGGCGCGGACGGCCTGGCGGCCCGGGCGCGAAAGGTGCTGGAGTCCGCGAGCGGGCTGCGCTAGCGGGCCTCGTTCGGATCAGGTCGGATCCCGGACCAGGCCGTGCCGGGCGTCGCGGACCCGGGCCGATCCAAGCGACCCCCCCCCGGGGGGAGGCTCACCACGCACCTAGGACCCGTCGTCGGTCTCCTCGGCCAGCACCCGCTGGGCCACCGCGAACGCCGAGTTCGCCGCCGGCACCCCGCAGTACACGGCGGTCTGCAGCAGCACCGCGCCGATCTCCTCGCGGGTGAGCCCGTTGCGGCGGGCCGCGCGCACATGCATGGCCAGCTCGTCGTGGTGGCCGTGCGCGACCAGTGCCGTCAGGGTGACCATGCTGCGCTCGCGGCGGGTGAGCGTCGGGTCGGTCCAGATCTCGCCCCATGCGTAACGGGAGATGAACTCCTGGAAGCGGGCCGTGAAGGGGGTCTGCCGCGCCTGCGCCCGGTCGACGTGCGCGTCGCCGAGCACCTCGCGCCGTACCGCCATGCCCCGCCCGGCACCTCCGGCCGGGGCGAAGTGCGCCCGCAGCGCCGCCAGGACGGCTTCCGGGCACTGCGCGGGCGCCAGGTGCGAGGCGCCCGGGATCTCGGCCAGCGCCGCACCCGGCACCGCGTCCGCGATCTGCCGCAGATGCGCGGGCGGGGTCGCCGGGTCGTCCCGGCCCGCCAGGGCGAGCGTGGGAGCGGTGATCTCCGGCAGCCGTTCGGACAGGTCGAAGGCGGCCAGCGCGTCACAGCAGGCGGCGTACGCCTCCGGGTCGGTCCGCGCGTGGTCGCGGATCAGCTCCGGCGCCGTGAACCCGCCGCTGAACCAGCGGTCGTTCGCGGTCCCGACCAGCGGCTCCAGACCCTCCCGCCGGACCAGCTCGGCCCGCTCCCGCCACGGCCGCGAGCCGTTGAAGTGGGCGGAGGAGCAGATCACCGCCAGGGACGCGACGCGCTCGGGGTGGTGCACGGCCAGGTGCAGGCCCACCGCGCCGCCCAGCGACACCCCGGCGTAGGCGAACCGTTCGACGCCGAGCGCGTCGGCCAGCTCGAGCACCAGGGCGGCGAGGTCGGCGACGGTCGCGCCGGGCCGGACGAGGTCCGCCGGGGACCCGCCGTGGCCGGGCAGGTCCCAGCGCACCACCCGGTGGGTGATCGCCAGTTCGGGGGCGATCCCGTCCCACAGCGCGTACGAGGTGCCGAGCGAGGGCCCGAGCAGCAGCGGGGGAGCGGAGGCGGGCCCTTCGATGCGGTGGTTCAGGAGTTTCTCGGTCAACGTCGCTCCAGCGCACGGTCGGTGAGGGCTCCGGCGGAGCCGGTGTAGCGGACGGGGTCGGTCAGATCCGCCAGGTCGATGTCCTTCAACTCGGTTTCTTCAGCAAGCAGTTCGCCGAGCGTGCGTCCTTCGGCCGCGGAGCGCCGGGCGAGTTCGGTGAGCAGCGTCCGGGCGCGGGCGCGGCCGAGCCGGGGGGCGAGCTCCGCCGACAGCCGCTCGGAGACGATCAGCCCGTGGGTGAGGCCGAGATGCGCGCGCATCGCCGCCGTGTCCACCCGCAGACCCTCGGCCAGTTCCGCGGCGTCGCGGGCCGCGTCGCCGGCCAGCCGGAGCAGGTCGCGCAGCGGCTCCCACTCGGCGTGCCAGGCCCCGGCCGGCCGCTCGTCCTCCGCGGCCAGCGAACCGTACAGCGTGGCCGCGAGCTGGGGTGCGCGCCGGGCCGCCGCCGCGATCAGGGTGGACCGCACCGGGTTGGCCTTGTGCGGCATGGCCGACGAGCCGCCGCCGCTGCCCTCGGCCAGTTCGGCGATCTCCGTGCGGGAGAGGGTGAGCACGTCCGCGGCGATCTTGCCCAGCGCCCCGGCGGTGAAGGCGAGGGCCCCGGCGAGGTCGGCGACCGGCGTGCGCAGGGTGTGCCAGGGCAACGCCGGTGCCACCAGGCCCAGTTCTCGCGCGTACGCCGCCGGGAGCGCGGTCGCGTCCTCGGCGCCGTACATCGAGAAGGCCGCCAACGTGCCTGCCGCGCCGCCGAGTTGGGCGGGCAGCGAGTCGCGCACCCGGGTCAGGCGGTCCCGGGCGTCCAGCACCAGCGAGCGCCAGCCCGCCGCCTTCAGGCCGAACGTCGTCGGTACGGCGTGCTGGGTCAGCGTCCGTCCCGGCATCACGGTGTCGCGGTGCCGGGCCGCCAGCCGCCCCAGCGCCCGCTCGGTGCGGCCCAGATCGGCGAGCACCGGTTCCAGGGTGCGTACGGCCACCAGCATGGTCGCGGTGTCCATGATGTCCTGGCTGGTCGCGCCCCGGTGGACGTGGGGACCGTACTCCGTGCCCACCGCCGCGGTCAGATCGGCGACCAGGGGGATGACGGGGTTGCCGCCGCCACGGGCCCGCTCGGCGAGGGAGTGCACGTCGAAGCGGGCGGCGTCGGCGGCCCGGGTCACCGCGTCCGCCGCGGCGGCCGGGGCTAGGCCCAGCGCGGCCTGGGCCCGGGTGAGGGCGGTCTCCGCGTCGAGCAGCGCCCGCAGATACGCGAGGTCGCTCGTCGTGGCCGCCGCGGGCGAGCCCGCCCTTCCGGGGGCGAGCAGACCGGCGTCCGGCGCGGCGGCCCCGGGATCGCCGGCGGGTGCCGGTCGGTCGGCTGCCACGGGACGGCCGTCGGGTACGGAGTGGCCGCCGGGCACGGGGTGGTCGGGTGATGTCACCGGAACTCCAGGAAGACCGTCTCGCCTTCGCCCTGAAGGCGGATGTCGAAACGGTAGGTCCCCCGGGCCTCCTCGGCGGCGATCAACGTGCCGCGCCGCTCCTCCTCCAGCCGGGACAGCAGCGGGTCGGCGGCGAGCGCGGCCGTGTCACCGGGCAGGTAGATCCGGGTGAACAGGTGCACGAGCAGCCCGCGCGCGAACACGCACACGCTCACGTACGGCGCGTTGCGCCCGCGCGCGCCGGGCCGCAGCGTCCGTGCGTACCAGTGGCCGTTCGCGTCGGTCTGGACGCGGCCGAAGCCGGTGAACTCCACCCCGTTGCGGCCGAGGAAGCCCCCCGATGCCGGGTCGCGGCGCATCGAGCCGTCGGTCGCCGGCAGGTTGCCGTCCGGGTCCGGCCCCCACAGCTCCACCAGAGCGTCCGGCAGCGGCCTGCCCTCGCCGTCGTAGACGTACCCGTGCACGGTGACCGTGGCCGGGTGCCCCAGCGGGGCGATGTCCTCGCCGCCGCGGAAGGGCAGGGCGTATCCGTAGAAGGGGCCGACGGTGTGCGAGGGGGTGGGCAGCACGCTCTCGGGCCGGTCGGTGTCGATCCTCGTCATGGCGGGTCAGCGTCCTTCTTCGATCCAGGTGGCGTGCGGGCCGTCCAGCACGATGTCCCAGTGGTAGCCGAGCGAGAACTCCGGCACCGACAGGCTGTGGTCGTACGTGGCGACCAGCCGCTGCCGGGCGGCGTCGTCCGTCACCGACTGCAGGATCGGGTCGTAGGGGAAGAGCGGGTCGTTCGGGAAGTACATCTGCGTCACCAGCCGCTGGGTGAACGCCGCCCCGAAGAGCGAGAAGTGGATGTGCGCCGGACGCCAGGCGTTGACGTGGTTGCGCCACGGGTACGGGCCCGGCTGGACGGTGGTGAAGCGGTAGAAGCCGTCGTCGTCCGTCAGGGTGCGGCCGACGCCGGTGAAGTTGGGGTCGAGCGGGGCGTCGTGCTGCTCGCGCCGGTGCGCGTAGCGGCCCGCCGAGTTGGCCTGCCAGATCTCGACGAGCTGGCCGCGCACCGCCCGCCCGTCGCGGTCCAGCAGCCGGCCGGAGACGGTGATCCGCTCGCCGATCGGCTCCCCGGTGTGCTGCCGGGTGAGATCGTTGTCGATCTCGGTCAGGTCGCGCTCGCCGAAGGCCGGGGAGGACAGCTCCACCAGCTCCGGGTCCTGGGCGACGTCGATGGCGACCGGCGGCTGTCGGGGGTGGCGCAGCACGGAGGAGCGGTAGGGGGCGTAGTCGCGGCGCGGGTGGTGCTCGACGGGGGAGCCGTCGGCGACGCGCTTGTCGTACGCGGCGTGCTCGGCGGCGATCTCCTGGTCGATGTCGTGCTGGGTGAGAGCCATGGGTCTTCCTAGCGTTCGAGGACGAGGGCGAGGCCCTGGCCCACGCCGATGCAGAGGGTGGCGACGCCGACACCGGAGCCCTTGCGGGCGAGCTGGTGGGCGACCGTGCCCGCGAGGCGGGCGCCGGAGGCGCCGAGCGGATGGCCGAGGGCGATGGCGCCGCCCTGCGGGTTGAGGACCGCGCGGTCGAACTCGGGCCATTCGGCGAGGCAGCCCAGCACCTGGGCGGCGAACGCCTCGTTGAGTTCGAGGACGTCGAGGTCGGCGAAGGTCCGGCCGGCCCTGGCGAGGGCGCGCCGTGTGGCCTCGACGGGGGCGAGTCCGAAGTACTGCGGGTCGGTCGCGGACACGCCGGTCGCGCTCACCCGGGAGAGCGGCTCGCGGCCGAGGGCCCGCAGCCCCTCCTCGTCGGTCAGCAGCAGGGCGGCGGCGCCGTCGTTGAGCGGGGAGGCGTTGCCCGCGGTCACCGTGCCGTGCTCGGTGCGGAAGGACGGTTTCAACGCGGCCATCGCCTCCCGGGACGCGTCCTGGCGCACGCACTCGTCGGCGGCGAGGATGACGGGGTCGCCCTTGCGGCGCGGGACGGCCACGGGCGCGAGCTCGGCGTCGAACAGCCCCTCCGCCTGCGCCCTGGCCGCCTTGCGGTGGGAGGCGAGGGCGAACTCGTCCTGCCGCTCGCGGGTGATCTTGTGCTTGTCGGCGACGAGTTCGGCGGACTCGCCGAGCGGGACGGTCCACTGCGGGTCCATCGCCGGGTTGACCATGCGCCAGCCGAGGGTGGTCGAGTACAGCTCGGCGTGTCCCGCCGGGAAGGGACGGTCGCTCTTGGGCAGCACGTAGGGGGCGCGGGTCATCGACTCCACCCCGCCCGCGACCGCGACGGAGGCGTCCCCGACGGCGATGGCGCGGGCCGCCTGGATCACGGCCTCCAGGCCGGAGGCGCACAGCCGGTTGACCGTCACGCCGGGCACGGAGGTCGGGAGCCCGGCCAGCAGGGCGGCCATGCGGGCGACGTTGCGGTTCTCCTCGCCGGCGCCGTTGGCGTTGCCGAGGTAGACGTCGTCGATGCGGGACGGGTCCAGTGCGGGCGTGCGGGCGAGGAGTTCGCGCAGGGCGTGTGCGGCCAGGTCGTCCGGGCGCACGCCCGCCAGGCCGCCGTTGTAGCGCCCGATCGGGGTGCGCACGGCGTCGACGAGGTAGACGGTCTTCATACGAGTCCCTCCACGACGGTGAGCTCGGCGTCGGTCCGGGCGACGATCTCGTCGACGGTCACGCCGGGCGCGGTCTCGACGAGGACGAGTCCGTCGCCGGTCACGTCGAGGACGCCGAGATCGGTGATGATCCGGTTCACGCACGCCCTGCCGGTCAGCGGCAGCGTGCACTGCCGGAGGATCTTCGCCGAGCCGTCCTTGGCGGTGTGCGTCATGACCACGACGACCGTACGGGCGCCGTGGACGAGGTCCATGGCCCCGCCGATACCGGTGATCATCTTGCCGGGGACGGCCCAGTTTGCCAGGTCGCCGTGCTCGGACACCTGCATGGCACCGAGTACGGCGATGTCGATGTGGCCGCCGCGGATCATCGAGAAGGACAGCGCGGAGTCGAAGAACGAGGCGCCCGGCAGGACGGTGACCGTCTCCTTGCCCGCGTTGATCAGGTCGGGGTCGACCCGCTCCTCGGTGGGGTAGGGGCCGGTGCCGAGGATGCCGTTCTCCGACTCCAGGACCACCTCCACCCCCTCGGGCAGGTAGTTGGGGATCAGCGTGGGCAGACCGATGCCGAGATTGACGTAACTGCCGTCGGTCAGCTCCCGCGCGGCACGGGCGGCCATCTCCTCCCGCGTCCAGGCCATCAGTCGTTCACCGCCTCTCGTGCCGAAGGAGCGGACACCGTCCGCTTCTCGATCCGCTTGTCGGCCGCCTGCTCCGGCGTCAGCGCCACCACCCGCTGGACGAAGATCCCCGGAAGGTGCACCGCGTCCGGGTCGAGGTCGCCCGGCTCGACGAGTTCCTCGACCTCGGCGATCGTCACCCGGCCGGCCGTCGCGGCGAGCGGGTTGAAGTTGCGGGAGGACTTGCTGAACACCAGGTTGCCGTGCCGGTCGCCCCGGGCCGCGCGCACCAGCGCGAAGTCGGTGCGGATACCGAGTTCCAGCACGTACTGCGCGCCGTCGAACTCGCGGACCTCCTTGGGCGGCGAGGCCAGGGCGACCCCGCCCTGCCCGTCGTAGCGCCAGGGCAGCCCGCCGTCGGCGACCTGGGTGCCCACGCCCGCGGGGGTGTAGAAGGCGGGGATGCCGGCGCCGCCGGCGCGCAGCCGCTCGGCCAGCGTGCCCTGGGGGATCATCTCCACCTCCAGCTCGCCGCCCAGGTACTGGCGGGCGAACTCCTTGTTGGCCCCGATGTAGGAGCCGGTCACCCGCGCGATCCGCCCGGCCGAGAGCAGCACGGCGAGCCCGGACTCCATCGCCCCGCAGTTGTTCGAGACGACGCTCAGCGAGCCGGTGCCGCGCTCGTACAGGGCCTGGATCAGTACGTTCGGCACGCCGCTCAGCCCGAAACCGCCCACCGCCAGCGACGCGCCGTCCGGCACGTCGGCCACCGCCTCCAGGGCCGTGGCGACCACCTTGTCCATCGGAGAAGTCCCATCCCTTCCGAGCGTCCCGCACCCCAAATTAATCAGGGCACTGAGTATTTCCGCGAGGTTTCCCTCACGCTGCCATCAGGCGGAGGGGCCGTCAAGGCCCCAGCAAGAGGCCGATCGGATGAGGGGATGAAGGCGGGGTGGGGGTGGGGCGGGCGCTGTATCGTTCAGTGCACCTACGTAATTCCTCGGACGTGACGACCGACCGGAGCAAGGAGCGCACATGGGCGCGGTGGACCTGACGACGCACCCCGGGCACCTGGCCCGGCGGCTTCAGCAGGCGCACTACCTGCTGTGGAACACGATGGTCTCCGAGGAGATCACCTCGCCGCAGTTCGCGGTCCTGAACACCCTCGTCGCCGAGCCGGGGCTCGACCAGCGCACGGTGGGGGAGCGGGTCGGCCTCGACCGGTCCACGATCGCTGAGGTCATCAGCCGGCTCACCCGCCGCGGACTCCTCGACAAGGTCCGCGACCCGCAGGACGGGCGCCGGTCGCTGCTGCGCCCGACCGCGGAGGGCGAGCGCACCCACCGGAAGCTCACCGTGCGCACGGCCCGGATGAACCAGGTCTTCCTGGCCCCGCTCAGCGCCGAGGAGCAGGCCCTGTTCTTCGACCTCATCCGGCGTGTCGCGGACGCGGCCGAGGGCCTGCGCAACCCGGCGGAACCCGTCGCCGCGCAGCCCTGATCCGGGTTGCGCGGCCGGCCCGGCCGAAGCCGCCCGGCCCGGCCGAAGCGGCCCTCCTGCCCCGGTCACGAGGCCGGTCACGGGCGTCGGTCGCGGCGCGTCGGTCACGCGACGCCGGTCACGGCGCGTCGGTCACGCGACGGCCGTCACGGCGCGTCGGTCACGCGACGGCGGTCGCGGCGCGTCGGTCACGCGACGGCGGTCGCGGCGCATCTGTCACGCGACGGCCGTCACGGCGCCTCGGTCACGCGACGCCGGTCACGGCGCGTCGGTCAGGACGACCCACACCTGACCCCGCGCGAAGTCCACCGGCGCGCCGCCGGCGGCCGTGAACCGCGTGCCGTCCGCCGCCCGCGGGCGCTTCCAGGTGACGGCGAAGGCCCGTCCGTCCCGCAGCACCTCGGCCTTCCCCGACCCCACGGTCTCGGTGTACGGGGTGCGGCTGCCGAGCACGTCGTGCAGCCGGGACGCGCGCACCTTCACGTGCTGCACGACGACCGTCGCGGGCGTGACCGGCTTCCCGTCGGCCGCGACCGTGGGCCGGCCGTCCATCGCCACCTGCCAGCCGTGCCGGATCGCGGACCAGGTGAACGTGAACCGGGCCGCCGGGTAGCGCACGGTGCGGGAGGTCTCCGGCCGGCCGCCGGCGGGAGCCGGACCGTAACGGAAACCGGTGGTCAGCGCGTTGGCCCCGGGCGGCGAGCCGAGCAGCCGGCCCGGGCGCAGATAGAGGTTGTGGGGGGCCGTCCTGCCGGTCTCCCGGAAGTAGGCGCCGGGCGTGTCGCCGGGCGTCCGGGCCGACAGCGGGGCCGCGTCGATCAGCGGCAGCAGCTTGCGCTGGGCCCCGGAGAACGCGAGCGTCGGCCGGTCGAACTGACGCAGCAGCTCCAGATCGGACTCGCGCGCGCTGCGCACCGGCCCCACCACCGGGGGCAGCCGGGTGGCGTACACGGCCATCAGGCGGCTGAGCCCGCCCTCCACCTGCTCCGTGTACACGACGTCCGCGGCCTCCAGACCGGTCTGCGGCCGGGCCGGCGGCACATTGTCGATCTTGACGGCCAGCACCGGCCCGGTGTGCCCGGCCGGTCTGGTCGGCCTTCCCCGCCCGTCCCCGCCGGACTCGCGCCCGGACGTGCAGCCCGCGGCCAGGGCGGCCGCGGCCACGGCGGCCAGCAGGACCGCGGTCGTCCTCGCGCGCCGTGCGCGCGCTCTTCGTCCCTCGTCCACGTTCACGCCCCCGTTCCCGTGCACCGATTGTCGGCCCGCCGGGCCGCCGCTGCCCAGACCCGTTGGGCCCCGATCCCGCCCGTCCCGCGGGCCGGCCGTCCCGGAGGGGGCGGTTCGGCGGATGCGGCCCGGGTACCCGGGCCGTCCGCAGACGTCACGGAGGGAGCACGAGGCGATGAAGGCTGTGACCTGGCAGGGCAGGCGGGACGTCCGGGTCGAGGACGTGCCGGATCCGAGGATCGAGGAGCCGACGGACGCGGTCATCCGCGTCACCTCCACCGGCCTGTGCGGCTCCGACCTCCACTTGTACGAGGTGCTCACCCCGTTCATGACCCCCGGCGACATCCTCGGCCACGAGCCGATGGGCATCGTCGAGGAGGTGGGCCCGGAGGTGCCGAACCTCAAGCCCGGCGACCGGGTGGTGGTCCCCTTCCAGATCTCCTGCGGCCACTGCTTCATGTGCTCCTCGGGCCTGCAGACCCAGTGCGAGACCACCCAGGTCACCAGCGAGGGCATGGGTGCCGCCCTGTTCGGCTACACCCGCCTGTACGGCGCCGTGCCGGGCGCCCAGGCCGAGTACCTGCGCGTCCCGCAGGCCCACTACGGCCCGATGAAGGTCCCCGAGGGCCCGGCCGACGACCGCTTCGTCTACCTCTCCGACGTGCTGCCCACCGCGTGGCAGGCGGTGGCCTACGCCGATGTGCCGCGCGGCGGCACCGTGGCCGTCCTCGGCCTCGGGCCCATCGGGGACATGGCCTGCCGGATCGCCCTGGCACGCGGCGCGGCGGAGGTGTTCGGCGTGGACCTGGTGCCCGAGCGGCTGGCCCGGGCGCGCCGGCGCGGGGTGCGGACGTACGACCTGCGGGACTTCGACCACGAGAAGGAGCTGGTCGCGGCGATCCGCGACGAGACCGACGGGCGCGGTCCCGACGCCGTGATCGACGCGGTCGGGACCGAGGCGCACGGCAGTGTCGCGGCCCGCCTCATGCAGCAGACCGCCGCGGTGTTGCCGCGCGCCCTCAGCGGCCCGCTCGCGGAACGCTTCAGCGTGGACCGCCTCGGCGCGCTCCACACCGCCATCGAACTGGTGCGCCGCGGCGGCACCATCTCGATCTCCGGCGTGTACGGCGGCACGGCCGACCCGATGCCCCTGCTCACCATGTTCGACAAGCAGATCCAGATACGCATGGGCCAGGCCAATGTGCGCCGCTGGAGCGACGACCTCCTGCCGTACCTCACGGACGAGGACCCGCTCGGCGTCGACGACTTCGCCACCCACCGGGTGCCGCTGGCGGACGCGCCGCACGCGTACGAGATGTTCCAGCGCAAGGAGGACGGCGCCATCAAGGTGCTGATGACGCCGTGAGGGGCCGACGCCTGAAGGGCTGACGCCTGAGGAGCTGACGCCGTGAGGGGCACGCCTGCGGAGCTGATGCCGCTCGGAGGCCCCGAGCGGCATCAGTCCGGTGATCCCAGGATCTCCGTGAGGTCGTAGCGGACCGGCTCCTCCAGCTGCGCGTAGGTGCAGCTCCGGGCGGTGCGGTCCGGCCGCCAGCGGCGGAAGCGGGCCGTGTGCCGGAAGCGCTCCCCGTTCTCCATGTGGTCGTACGCCACCTCGGCCACCCGCTCCGGGCGCAGCGGGACCCAGGACAGGTCCTTCTTGCCCGACCAGCGGCTGGGCGCGCCGGGCAGCCGGGCCGCGGCGTGGGCCGCCTCCTCGGACCAGGCCGCCCACGGATGCCCGCTGACGTCCTCCATGCGCAGCGGCTCCAGCTCCGTCACCAGCTCCGCGCGCCGCTTCATCGGGAAGGCGGCCGACACGCCCACGTGCTGGAGGCGGCCCCCGTCGTCGTACAGGCCGAGGAGCAGTGAGCCGACGACGGGGCCGCTCTTGTGGTGGCGGTAGCCGGCGACGACGACGTCGGCCGTGCGCTCGTGCTTGACCTTGAACATCGCGCGCTGGTCCTGGAGGTAGCGCAGACCGAGCGGCTTGGCGACGATGCCGTCGAGCCCCGCGCCCTCGTACTGCTCGAACCACTGCCGCGCGACCTCGATGTCGGTGGTCGCCGGGGCCACATGGACCGGAGCCGTGGCCCCGGCCAGCGCCCCGACCAGCAGCGCCCGCCGGTCGGACAGGGGCACGTCCAGCAGCGACTCGCCGTCCAGCGCCAGCAGGTCGAACGCCACGAACGACGCCGGAGTGCGCTCGGCCAGCATCCGCACCCGGGAGTCCGCGGGGTGGATCCGCTCGGTCAGCGCGTCGAAGTCGAGCCGGCCCTCCCGCGCGATGACGATCTCGCCGTCGAGCACGCAGCGTTCGGGCACCCGCTCCCTCAGCGCCCCCACCAGCTCGGGGAAGTACCTGGTCAGCGGCTTGCCGGTCCGGCTGCCGAGTTCGACCTCGTCCCCGTCGCGGAACACGATGGCCCGGAACCCGTCCCATTTGGCCTCGTACTGCATGTCCGGCGGGATCGCCGCCACCGGCTTGGCGAGCATCGGCTTCACGGGCGGCATCACCGGCAGATCCATGCTCCGACTCTAGGAGCCGCCCCGGGCGGCCGCCCGTCGGGCGCGCCGCGGCGTACCGGGGGCGGTCGGCCGGGCACGGCTGTTACTCACTTTTGGGTGACGGACCGGGCGGGCCTGGGGTGGCGTGACAGGGCGAAGGGTCATCAAGGGACAAGCCGCACAAGCGGAACGATCCGGCAGGCCGGGGTGGCGCGAAGAGTTCGGCAGATAAATGGAAGCTACATTCAAGTGTCACGTGAATATGGGCAATTCGTAACACCGCTCGTGGAAGGGTCAAACCCCCGCGTCGGGGACGCCACAGTGTGCGTGTGCGGCCGACCGGCCGCCCACCGCACCTCGCACCACCCCGCCCGCGCCGGCCACGGCGCCGTGGCGGGGGTGCTCGAACCCAGCAGGGGGACCTGTGACCATGTCCACGACTGTTACCGCCCGCCGTCTGGCCGCCGCAGCTCTCACCGCCGCGGCCCTGACCGGGGCGGTGGCGATGCCGGCCTCCGCGGCCGACCACGTCCGGTCGCACGGGCCGCGCGTGGAGATCAGCGCAGTGCACCACGCCTCCCAGGACCGCTACGGCCGTTACGACCGTTCCGGCCGCGCTCTGAACAAGGAGTGGGTGGAGGTCACCAACACCACGCGGCACGCCGTCAACCTCGACGGCTGGACGCTCGCCGACGAGGACGGCCACCGCTACACCTTCCACCACTACCGTCTCTACGGCCGCGCCACCGTCCGCGTGCACACCGGCTTCGGCCGGGACACCGGCACCGACGTCTACCAGGACCGCTTCCGCTCCATCTGGGACCGGCACTCCGACACGGTGACCCTGCGCAACGACCGCGGCCGCTACGTCGACTCCGTCTCCTGGGGCGACGACCGCGACCGCCGCGGTCACGACGGCGACCGCCACCACCACGGGGATCGCGGCCACGACGTCCGCCGCTGACCCGTTCCCGGCCTGCCGGCACCGCACCCCGCGGTGCCGGCGGGCGCCTTTCGGTCGCGGCCGCGGGTCCGGCAGGCTCCTCCGGACCGTCCCGCCGGCCTGCCGGCTCCTTCGGACTCGGCCGGCAATCCGGCGGGACCTCGCGGTCGCGGCCGAAAGGACTTTCGCGAGGCGCGGCCGGGGGGCCTCTGCGGCCGCCGGGCCGGCCGCACCTCGCGGTCGCGGCCGAGGTGACCTCGGCGGCCGCCGGGTCGCACCTCGCGGTCGCGGCCGAGGGGAGGAGGCGCCCGGCGGTGCGGCGGCACGTCGCGGTCGCGGCCCGTCCGCCCCGGTCCGTCTCCGATGTGCGAGGCGTGTGCGCCGGGCCTACCGTGACTCGCATGGGCGATGCGGTCGAACTCCAGGTGGCCGGCCGGACGGTGCGGCTGTCCAGCCCGGGCAAGGTCTTCTTCCCGGAGCGCGGCTTCACCAAGCTGGACGTCGCCCGGTACTACGAGGCGGTCGCCCCCGGCATCCTGCGCGCCCTGCGCTGCCGGCCCACCACCCTCGAGCGCTACCCGGACGGCGTAGGAGGCGAGTGGTTCTACCAGAAGCGCGCCCCCAAGGGCATGCCCGACTGGATCCCCACCGCCCACATCACCTTCCCCAGTGGCCGCAGCGCCGACGAGATGTGCCCCACCGAGGAGGCCGCCGTGGTGTGGGCCGCCCAGTACGGCACGCTCACCTTCCACCCCTGGCCGGTGCGCCGCGCCGACGTGGAGCACCCCGACGAGCTCCGCATCGACCTCGACCCGCAGCCCGGCACCGACTACGCGGACGCGGTCCGGGCCTCCCACGAACTGCGCGCTCTGCTGGATGAGTTCGGCGGCCTGCGCGGCTGGCCCAAGACCTCCGGCGGCCGCGGCCTGCACGTCTTCGTGCCGATCGAGCCCCGCTGGACCTTCACCCAGGTGCGGCGCGCCGCGATCGCGGTGGGGCGGGAGATGGAACGCCGGATGCCGGAGCTGGTGACCATCACCTGGTGGAAGGAGGAGCGCGGCCGCCGCGTCTTCCTCGACTACAACCAGACCGCCCGGGACCGCACCATCGCCTCCGCCTACTCCGTGCGCCCCCACCCGCACGCCCCGGTCTCGGCGCCCCTGCGCTGGGACGAGGTGGACGCCGCCCGGCCCCGCGACTTCGACCTCGCCACCATGCCCGCGCGCTTCGCCGAACTCGGCGACGTGCACGCCGACATGGACGACCACGCGTTCTCCCTGGAGGCGCTGCTGGAGCTGGCCAGGAAGGACGAGCACGACCACGGCCTGGGCGACCTGCCCTACCCGCCCGAGTACCCGAAGATGCCGGGCGAGCCGAAACGGGTGCAGCCGAGCCGGGCGCGGAAGCAGGGCCCGGGCCCTTCCGGGTGACGCCGGCTCCGGCGGGCCCGACCCGGTCGAAGCCGTCGGACCGAAGCGGTCTCGCACAGGTCGCCGCCGGGCCGGTCGAGCACCCGCACCTCGTGCCCGTACCCCGGGGGAGAGCGCTCTCACGGTCCGGTGCCGCCGGGGCTATCCTGATCCGCAACCGCAGGTGAGGAGTGCCCAAGTGACCGAGACAGCGTCGCGTCCCACGCTCGAGGCCGTGGCCGCACGGGCGGGGGTGTCGCGGGCGACCGTCTCCCGTGTGGTGAACGGTTCGGACGGAGTCAGGGAGCCCCTGGCCGAGAGGGTCCGGCAGGCCGTCGAGGAGCTCGGGTACGTGCCCAACCAGGCGGCCCGCAGCCTGGTCACGAAACGGCACGACGCCGTCGCCGTGGTGATAGCCGAACCGGAGACCCGGGTCTTCGCCGACCCCTTCTTCGCCCTGCAACTGCGCGGCATCAGCAAGGAACTGACCGCCCACGACACGCAGCTGGTCCTGCTGCTCACCGAGGGCCGGGACGACCACGCACGGGTCGGGCGCTACCTGGCCGGGGGCCATGTCGACGGCGCGCTCGTCTTCTCGCTGCACCTGCAGGACCCGCTGCCCGGGCTGATCCAGCGCGCCGGGGTGCCCACCGTGTTCGGCGGGCGGCCCGGCTGGAGCGACGGCACGCGCGGGGTGGCGTACGTCGACAGCGACAACCGGGGCGGCGCCCGCGAGGCCGTACGGCATCTCGTCGGCCTCGGCCGCACCCGGATCGGGCACATCTCCGGGGCCCTGGACCAGACCTCGGCGGTGGACCGGCTCGACGGCTTCCGGGACGTCATGGTCGACGTCGATCCCCGGCTGATCGTGGAGAGCGACTTCACCCCCGCCGGCGGAGAGCGTGCCATGCGCGAACTCCTCGACCGCTGCCCCGGACTGGACGCCGTGTTCGCCGCCAACGACCTCACCGCCTCGGGCGCCCTGCGCGTCCTGCGCGAGCGGGGGCTGCGGGTCCCGGAGGACGTCGCCGTGGTCGGCTTCGACGACATGCTGCCGGTGGCCGAGCAGACCGACCCGCCGCTGACGACGGTCCGTCAGGACATCGAGGAGATGGGCCGGCTCATGGCCCGCCTGCTGCTGCGCGGGTTCGACCGGCACGGCGCAGGGCCGGGTGTGGGAGGCGTGCCGTCCAGCGTGATACTGCCCACGACGCTGGTGCGGCGCGCCTCCGCCTGACCCGGTACGCCCTCGCGTGGACCGGGACCCGGTACGCCCCCGCGTTCTCACGATCCCGGTACGCCCTCGCGCCGTCCGGCGCCCCCTGCGCCGCCGGCCTCAGGTCTGCGGCGAGGCGCTCTTGATCACCGCGAAACGGGCTCCGTAGGGGTCGGCGAGCCGGGCCATGCGGCCGACGCCCTCCATGTCCGTGGCGGGCACCCGCACGGTGCCGCCGAGCTCCTGCGCCCGGGCAACCGTGGTGTCCACGTCGGCGACCTCGAAGTACGGCAGCCACACCGGGCCTGCCTGCGCCTCGGCCGGGTCGTCGCCGAGCGGGACCATGCCTCCGAACATCGCGTCCTCGCCGCCCTCGGCGGGATTCACGCAGGTGTACGTGCCGCCCGGGAAGGGCGCGGCCGAGGTCTCCAGGCCGAGCACCTTGTGGTAGAAGGCGGCGGCCGCGGCGATGTCCGGCGTGTAGAGCTCGACCCAGCACAGCGAGCCGGGGTCGCCCGCCCGGTCCAGGCCCTTGGTGCGCCCCGGCTGCCAGATGCCGAACGTCACGCCCGCCTGGTCGGCGAGGAAGGCCATGTGTCCCTCGCCCATCACGTCCATGGGCGGGACCAGCACGCGTCCGTGCGCCTGCTCGACTGCCTTGGCGGTGGCCTCCGCGTCGGGGGTCTGGAAGTACACGTTCCAGGAGGGCGGGCCCTGGTCGGCTCCGGTCTGCATACCGCCGGCCACGGTCCGGCCGTCCAGCTGGAAGAAGCCGTAGCCGCCGGCCTCGGGCCCCGCCGACTGGAACTGCCAGCCGAAGAGGCCGCCGTAGAAGGCGCGGGCGCCGTCGATGTCGGATGTGCCGACGTCGAGCCAGCTGGGGGCGCCGTTGACGAAACGGGTGGTGAGCATCCGTGCCCTCCTTCGAAGGGTCCCGTTGTCTGCTCTGCCGAGTCTGGCACCGCCCACTGACAATCGGTGCGGGGCGCGCGCGGGAGCACCCGGCGGGCGTCACGCGCGGGGGTCGCCCGGGCCGGTTCGTCCCCACCGCTCCCGCGCGCCGCCGTGCGCCGCCGGGGGGACGGGGTCGATCATCGGGGGGTCGCCCGGCCGCGCGCCGAGCGCCGGCCGGGCGGGACAAGGCCAGGGGAGCAAGGGAGCCGAGGCGGCCAGGGGGCCGAGCGGGTCGTACGGGGCCGGGCGGTGCGTTGATCCCGCGTTGATGGAACGTTTTTCGCCGCCCGGCACGCTCTCGTCCATGCACATCGAGACGATCACGCCGGCCGACACCGCCTGGCAGACCCTGGCCCTGTGCGCGCAGACCGGAGCGGACTTCTTCTTCCCCGAGCCGGGCAGCTCGGTGCGCGAGGCCAAGCGCATCTGCGGCATGTGTGAGATGCGCACGGCCTGCCTGGAGTACGCGATGGACAACGACGAACGCTTCGGCGTCTGGGGCGGCCTGTCCGAGAAGGAGCGACTGGCGCTGCGCCGGACGTCCGGCTGATCCGGTGCTTCCCGGGCCTGGCCGGTGCTCGCCGGGGCATACCGCTCCCGGCCGGTCCGTCACGGCCGTCGGCCCACCGCCGACTCGGCTGCCCTGGACCGACCCACCCCTGCGCCCTCGGCCGATCCGTCCCGGCCGCGCTCGGCCGACCGGCCCCGGCGCCCGTCAGCCCGCCGCGCGGGCCGCCATGCGGGCCTTGCGGGCGGCGAGCCTCTCGTCGAACTTCGTGGCCTCCGCGTCCAGGCCGTCCAGGTACAGACCCAGTTCCTCCTGCGCCTTGAGCCCCTTGGGGCCGAGGCCGTCGATGTCCATGATCTTCAGGAAGCGGAGCACCGGCTGGAGCACGTCGTCGTGGTGGATGCGCAGGTTGTAGACCTCGCCGATCGCCATCTGCGCCGCCGCGCGCTCGAAGCCCGGCATCCCGTGGCCCGGCATGCGGAAGTCGACCACCACGTCCCGCACCGCCTGCATGGTGAGGTCGGGCGCGATCTCGAAGGCCGCCTTGAGCAGGTTGCGGTAGAAGACCATGTGCAGGTTCTCGTCGGTCGCGATGCGCGTCAGCATGCGGTCGCAGACCGGGTCGCCCGACTGGTGGCCGGTGTTGCGGTGCGAGATGCGGGTGGCGAGCTCCTGGAAGGCGACGTAGGCGACCGAGTGCAGCATCGAGTGGCGGTTGTCGGACTCGAAGCCCTCGCTCATGTGCGCCATGCGGAACCGCTCCAGCTGGTCGGGGTCGACCGCGCGCGAGGCGAGCAGGTAGTCGCGCATCACGATGCCGTGCCGGCCCTCCTCGGCCGTCCAGCGGTGCACCCAGGTTCCCCAGGCGCCGTCCCGGCCGAACAGGGAGGCGATCTCGTGGTGGTAGCTGGGCAGGTTGTCCTCGGTCAGCAGGTTCACCACGAGCGCGATGCGGCCGAGCTCGGTGACCTTGGACTGCTCCTTGTCCCAGGCCTCGCCGTCCTCGAACAGGCCGGGGAAGTTGCGGCCGTCGCTCCAGGGGACGTACTCGTGCGGCATCCAGTCCTTGGCGACCTTCAGATGCCGGTTGAGTTCCTTCTCGACCACTTCCTCCAGCGCGTACAGCAGGCGCGCGTCGGTCCAGGCGGAGGACGGGCTGCCGAGGTGGGCGGAAGTGAGCGTCACGGGAACTCCAGAGGGGACGAGCGGGACGGCGGAACGGACCGGCGAGCGGCACCGGGAACCTACGGGATCGTAGGCTACGAGGCCGTAGGTTACGAAGCCGTAGGTTAAGTTCTGCGTAAAGATCGCTGATCAGGCCGCCGTCATCGGGCAGTTGGGCCGGGTGTGCCACAGCCCCGGGACCGCAGGTCCCGGGGCCGGACGAGGCATGTGCTCAACCGGTCAGGCATACAGCCCGCGCAGCCGCACCGAGAGGCATGTCACACATCCCTCGAGCTTCTCGAACTCGCTGATGTCCACCACGACGGGTTCGAAGCCGAGGTCGCCGAGCAGCTCCGCCGTCTTCGGCGCGCTCGCCGCCATCAGCAGCCTGCCGCCGCCGAGCAGCACCACATGGCCGCCGGACTCCTCGGGCACCGGCAGGAAGCGCGCGTACAGCGACGGCGTGTCCACCTTGGGGATGTGGCCGATGACGGTGCCGTCGGGCAGCGCCGTCACCGCCGACTTCAGATGCAGCACCTTGCTCACCGGGACGGCGACGACCCGCGCCCCGAGCGGCTCGAAGGCGGCCCGCAGCTGCTGCACCCCGGCCGCGTTGGTGCGCCCGCCGCGGCCGACGTAGATCGTGTCGCCCACCTTCAGCACATCACCGCCGTCCAGGGTGCCCGGGTCCCAGATCCAGTTCACCGAGCAGCCGAGGCGGGCCACGGCCTCCTCGACGCCGACGGTCTCCGCGCGCCGGGACTCGGCGCCGGGCCGGGTGATCAGCGCCACGTTCCGGTACATGACAACCGTGTCCTCGACGAAGACGGAGTCGGGGCAGTCGTCCGCCGGATCCACCTCGATCGTCTCCCAGCCGTGGGTGCGCAGCGCCTCGACGTACGCCTCCCACTGCCGGACCGCGAGCTCGACGTCGACCTTCTCCCGCTCGATGTGGGTCACCAGCCCCTCGGCCAGGCGCGGGCTGGGGCGGCGGACGAGGGCCTTCTTGCTGGGCACGGCGGCCTCCGAATCGGCGGGACGGTTCTGCGGGCCGGACGGTGCGGCACCGGTCCGCCATCATGCGCCAACTGCCGGTGCCCGCAAAACCCCGGGCGGCCCGTCAGGCGGGGCCCCGGACCGCCTCCGGCGTCGTCTCCCCGAGCACCCCCTTCTCCAGCAGCACCCAGCGCGTGATGCCGATCGACTCCAGGAACGGCAGGTCATGGCCGGCCACGATCAGCGCGCCCTCGTACGACTCCAGAGCCGTCGTCAGCCGGCGCACGCTCGCGATGTCGAGGTTGTTCGTCGGCTCGTCCAGCATCAGCAGCTGCGGAGCGGGTTCGGCCAGCATCAGCGCGGCCAGCGCCGCCCGGAAGCGTTCGCCGCCGGACAGCGTCCCCACCCGCTGGTCGGCCCGCGCCCCCCGGAACAGGAAGCGCGCCAGGCGGGCCCTGATCCGGTTGACGGTGGCGTCCGGCGCGTGGCGGGCCACGTTCTCCGCGACCGTCAGCTCGTCGTCGAGGACGTCCAGCCGCTGCGGCAGGAAGCGCAGCGGGACGTGCGCCGTCACCTCGCCCGACAGCGGCGGGATCTCCCCGGCGATGGTGCGCAGCAGCGTCGTCTTGCCGGCCCCGTTGCGCCCGATCAGCGCCACCCGCTCCGGGCCGCGCAGTTCGAAGACGCCCTCGACGCGCGCGCCGTGGGCCGGCCGGAGGTCCTGGAGCGTGAGCACGCCGCGGCCCGGCGGTACGGCCGTGTACGGCAGCTCGACGCGGATCTCGTCGTCGTCCCGTACGGCCTCCGCCGCCTCGTCGAGCCGCTCCCTGGCCTCGGCGAGCCGCTCCTCGTGCAGGATGCGGTGCCTGCCCGCGGACTCCTGGGCCGCCCGCTTGCGCGCCCCCATGACGATCTTCGGCTCGCGCTTGCTGTCCCACATCTTCTGGCCGTACCGCTTGCGGCGGGCCAGTTTGACCTGGGCGTCGGCCAGTTCGCGCTTCTGCCTGCGCACGTCCGCCTCGGCGACGCGCATCATGCGCTCCGCCGCCTCCTGTTCGGTGGCCAGGGCCTCCTGGTACGCCGAGAAGTTCCCGCCGTACCAGGTGATCTCCCCGGCCCGCAGGTCTGCGATCTGGTCGACCAGCTCCAGCAGTTCGCGGTCGTGGCTGACCACGACGAGCACGCCCGGCCAGGCGGAGACGGCCGCGTACAGCCGGCGGCGGGCGTACAGGTCGAGGTTGTTGGTCGGTTCGTCCAGCAGCAGGACGTCCGGGCGGCGCAGCAGCAGCGCGGCCAGGCGCAGCAGCACCGACTCGCCGCCCGACACCTCGCCGACCGTGCGGTCCAGGCCGATGTGGCCGAGTCCGAGTTCGCCGAGGGTGGCGAGGGCGCGCTCCTCGACGTCCCAGTCGTCGCCGACGGTCTCGAAGTGCTCCTCGGCCGTGTCGCCCGCCTCGATGGCGTGCAGCGCGGCCCGCCGTTCCGCGATGCCGAGCGCCTCGTCGACGCGGAGGGCGGTGTCGAGGGTGACGCTCTGCGGCAGGAGTCCCACTTCGCCCGTGACGCGGACGGTGCCGCCGGACGGGGTGAGCTCGCCCGCGATCAGCTTCAGCAGGGTGGACTTGCCGGAGCCGTTGACCCCGACGAGGCCGGTCCGGCCGGGGCCGAACGCGGCGTCGAGGCCGTCGAGGACGGGAGTGCCGTCGGGCCAGGCGTAGGAGAGGGAGGTGCAGGTGAGTGAGGTGGACATGGGCGCCTCGCGGTTGCCGGGTGCGGTCGGGGGAACGGGCACGTGCCGAGACACCGCGGGGCGAGGGGGCCGTGTAGGAAACCGGTAAGAGGGCACTAGGAGGGCCTGGGCCGGACTTCCGGAAGGACGGCTCGCACGCCGAGGTCGCACACGACGCACACACCTGACCGGTGTGAGGCGGTGTCTCGGGACCTCAGACGAGCAACGTCCTTCTCCAATCGACGGCGACAGAACCACTCAGACCGTACGAGGGGGCCGGAGGGCCGTCAACGGAATTTCCGTGGGCCCGGGGCCACCGCACCAAGGAGGTCCCGTGCCCAACGGTTCGCTCTCGCTTCCGGCCCGCCTCTACCTGCTCGCCTGGGACACCGCACGGATGCGGATCACCGGCACCGCCCATCTGCACCACCTGGTCCGCGCCGGCGCCCTCACCGAACTGGCCCAGCGCGGACTGCTGCTCGACGACGACGGCATCGCCACCCCCGTCGACCTGGACGCCCGCACCGGGGACGCGGTACTCGACGGCCTCCTCGACCTCGTACGGGAGTCGCTGCCCCGCCGCTGGCGGACCTGGGTGACGCTGCGCGCCCGGCACACCCTGGTGGCCGTACGGGAGCAGCTGGCCGCCGAGGGCTATCTGCGCGCGGAGAAGCGGCGTGTCCTCGGCGTCTTCCCGTCGGTGGAGTACGCCCTGGAGCGCGTCGCCGTGGTGGACGCGCTGCGCGAGGAGGCCCGGGAGGTGCTCGGGGGATCGCTGCCGGTCGCGGCGGTCTCCGAGCGGGAGGCGGCCGTCGTCGCCCTGGCCGCCGCGGCCGGGCTGCGCACGCTCGCGTCCGGCCGGGACCGCAGGCGCCACCGGGAGCGTATCGAGGAACTGACCGAACGCAGCGGCGCCGCGGCCCCCGCCCTGCGCAGGGTCGTCCGCGAGGTGCGCACGGCGATGACAGCGGCTGCCGCGGCGGCGTCGGCGCCGGCGGGGGGCTGAGGCGGCGGCCGGTCGCGTCGTCGCGCGGTGCCGTGGCCGGGCAGGGCCCGGTGTGGTGCCGTGGGCCGGTCGGGCACGCCACCGCACACCGGTGTTCCCCGGACCGGGGTCCGGTCGCGGGCGACGTGCACGTCGGATTTCTGCCAGCCTGCGCCCCGCCGGGCTGGTTGAGTGTCACGCATGACGAAGCAGAACACCCCGCGCGACCGCGCACTCGCCTTTCGCTCCCTGCACGTGCCCGGGCGGCCACTGGTCCTGGCCAACGTCTGGGACGCCGTGAGCGCCCGGGTCGTGGAGGAGGCCGGCGCCGCGGCCGTGGCGACCACGAGTGCCGGGCTGGCCTGGGCCCTCGGCGCCGCCGACGGCGACCGGCTGGGCCGGGACCGGGCGCTCGCCGCCCTCGCGCGGATCACCGGCGTCGTCGGCGTCCCGGTCACCGCCGACATCGAGAGCGGGTACGCCGAGGACGCGGCCGGGGTCGCGGACACGGTCCGCGCGGTGCTCGCGGCGGGCGCGGTCGGGGTGAACATCGAGGACGCGCTGCACGAGGCGGGCGCGGCACCGCTGCGGCCCGTCGCCGAGCAGGCCGAGAGGATCGCGGCCGCCCGGGAGGCCGCCGACGCCGCCGGGGTGCCGCTGTTCGTCAACGCCCGCGTCGACACCTTCCTGCGGGGCGCCGGCGACGTGGACCTCACCCTGGAGCGGGCGGCCGCCTACCGCGCCGCGGGCGCCGACGGGATCTTCGTCCCCGGGGCCGTCGACCCGGGGATCGTGAAGGTGCTCGCGGACGGAGTCGAGGCGCCGCTCAACATCCTGGCCGGTCCGGGCGCGCCGCCGGTCGCCGAACTGGCCGCGCTCGGTGTCGCCCGGGTGAGCACGGGATCGAGCCTCGCGGCGGCCGCGCACGCCCTGGTCCGCCGCGCCGCGCGGGAGCTGCTGGACGCGGGGACGTACGGGGCGCTGGCGGACGGGCTCGCCTACGGCGAGCTCAACGCGCTGGTGACGCCGGAGCGTTAGCAGGCGTCCCGCATCAGCTCCGCCAGGCCGTGGTCGAGGTCGAGCTGCAGGTGCTCCAGACCCACCGGCACCAGCTCGTTCGTGGCCTCCAGGAACTTTCGTATCTCGCCGCTCCGGACATGCACCACGGCGGTGCCCTCGGGGGCGTGGAACTCCAGCACGGTGCGGTCGTACCCGTACGGCCGCACCCGCACGTCGCCGTGGCCGTCGGGCTCCCGCAGGCCGGCCGTGAGGAGTTCGCGGGCGAAGGTCCAGCAGACCTCCACCCCTTCCAGGGTGGCCGGGGCGGGGAAGGTCATGCGGACGGCGAACGGGTCGCGGCGGTCGTAGTGCAGCGTGGCGGGGATGTTGGGCATCCGGGGCGCGGCGGCGACGAGACGCGCCTCCACGAGCTGCTCGATGACGGTGGGCAACGCCTTGCTCCCTTGTGACGGCTGGACGGACGTCCGGGCGGATGAGGCCGGGTACTGGAAGAGACGTCGGAATCAGCCAATCCGTGCACGCGGGGGACGCGTGACCTGCGTCACCGCCTCCCCGCGCACCCGTGCCCCGCCTCCCCGCGCGCCCGTGCCTCGCCGCCCGGCCGGCTCCCGCCGCCGCACGGGCCCGGACTCCCGCCGTAGGGGGAAAGGGAGTTGGAGCGGCGACGGCCGTCTGGACGGCGCCGGGGGAGTGGGTTAGCTTCGCCCGCCATGAGGCGCTTGGGGAGCACGCGAGGGACGGGACCGACGAAACGAACGAGCCGCGCGGTGGCCGCGGCGGTGGGCATCGGGGTGCTGCTGGCCGTGACGGCGGCCGCCCCCGCACAGGCCCGGGGACGGGAACCGCGGACGCCGCACTGGCGGCTCACGGACACCGGCGCACCCGGGGTCCGCTTCCGCGGGCTGTCCGCCGTCGGCCGCGACACCGCCTGGGTGGCCGGCAGCGGCGGCACGGTGCTGCGCACCACCGACGGCGGCGCGCACTGGCGGAACGTCTCGCCGCCGGGAGCCGCGGACCTCCAGTTCCGGGACGTCGAGGCGTTCGGCGCGCGACGCGCCGTGGTGCTGGCCATCGGCGAGGGCGAGGCGTCCCGCGTCTACCGCACCGACGACGGCGGAGCCACCTGGACGGAGTCCTTCCGGAACACCGACGCACGTGCCTTCTACGACTGCCTCGCCTTCTTCGACCACCGGCACGGACTGGCGATGAGCGACCCGGTGGACGGCCGGTTCCGCCTCCTGTCCACCAGCGACGGCGGCCGTTCCTGGACCGTGCTGCCGGACACCGGGGTGCCGGCCGCGCAGCCGGGCGAGGCGGGCTTCGCCGCCAGTGGCCAGTGCCTGGTCGCGTCGGGGCCGCGGGACGTGTGGCTGGCCACCGGCGGGGCGGCGCACGCACGCGTGCTGCACTCGGCGGACCGGGGGCTGACCTGGACGGCCGCCGACACGCCGGTCCCGGCGGGCGACCCGGCCAAGGGGGTCTTCGCGCTCGCCTTCCGGGACCGCGTCCACGGGCTGGCCGTGGGCGGCGACTACCGCGCCGACCAGGCGTCACCGCGGGCGGCCGCCACCACCGGGGACGGCGGCCGGAGCTGGCAGCCCGCCGCCACGCCCCCGCCCGCCTACCGCTCCGGCGTCGCCTGGCTCCCGCACCGCCGCACGGCCGCCCTCGCGGTCGGGCCGACCGGCACGGACCTCACCACCGACGGCGGCCGCACCTGGCGGACGGTGGACACCGGTTCCTACGACACCGTCGACTGCGCCCCGGACGGAGGCTGCTGGGCGGCCGGCGAAACAGGGCGCGTCGCTCGATTGGGTGGCTGAAAATCGCCTGATGGGGCGAATCGTCCAAGACTGCGGGTATCCGTTCCCTGCACAGAGAGGAAGTGAACGGCATGCCACGCGGTTCCAGTGCCAAACGGGAGCGCCAGTACGAACACATCAAGGAGAGCGCGCAGGAACGGGGGGAGAGCGCCGGCCGCGCCAAGGAGATCGCGGCGCGCACGGTGAACAAGGAGCGCTCCCGGGCCGGCGAGTCGAAGACGGCCAGTCGCACCTCGGTCCAGGACATGTCCTCGGGCCGGCGCGGCGGCCGGCGGTCGGGCCAGGGCTCGCAGGGACCCACCTACGACCAGCTCTACGAAGAGGCCAGGCGGCGCAACATCCACGGCCGCTCGGACATGAACAAGCAGCAATTGCAGAAGGCGCTCGGCAAGAACTGAGCGGTCCGCTCACGGCGGGGCGGCGCTCGCGCCCGGAGGGCCTCGCGCCCCCAGGCACCCAGCCCGCCCCGCCGCGTGTCCCCGTCCCTCGTCGACCGGCCCCCGCGCCCGTCGCGTCTCCCCGCCCGCGTCGAGACCGCGCACCCGCCGTGGTCCCCGGCCCCGCGTCGAGCCCCCGCGCCCCGTGCCCCCCCCAGCCCCACGTCGACCTCCCGCGCGACCGGGCCCGTACGCTCGACCCCATCATGACGACCGTACGCATCCCCGCGGGCTGGCCCGCGACCGAGGAACAGGCCCGCGCCGTCCAGGACGAGTTGCGGGCGCGGGTGGTGCGGGACGAGCCGGGGCCGCCCGCCGGGACCGGACACGTCACGGGCGTCGACGTCGCCTACGACGACGAACGGGACGTCGTGGCCGCGGCGGCCGTCGTGCTGGACGCCGCCACCCTGGAGGTCGTCGCCGAGGCGACCGCCGTCGGCCGGGTCTCCTTCCCGTACGTGCCGGGACTGCTCGCCTTCCGGGAGATCCCCACCGTGCTGGCCGCCCTCGACGCCCTGACCTGCCCGCCCGGCCTGGTCGTGTGCGACGGCTACGGCCTGGCCCACCCCCGGCGTTTCGGCCTCGCCAGCCACCTCGGTGTCCTGACGGGGCTGCCGACGATCGGCGTGGCCAAGAACCCCTTCACCTTCACCTACGACGAACCGGACGCCCCGCGCGGGAGCTGGTCCCCCCTGCTGGCGGGCGCCGAGGTGGTCGGCCGCGCCCTGCGCACCCGGGACGGCGTCAAGCCGGTCTTCGTCTCCGTCGGCCACCGGACGACCCTGGACGACGCCTGCGCCCACACGCTCGCCCTCACCCCCGCGTACCGCCTCCCGGAGACCACTCGCAGGGCGGACGCGCTGTGCCGGCGGGCCCTGCGGGAGGCGACGACGCGGCGGACGCCCGCATCCCGGGTCACCGAGTCGTAGCTCGCCGGGCCATCGCCCTTCACGGAGGCGCCGTTTGCCCCGGTAGCACCCCGGCCATAGGGTGAAATCGGGGTTTGCGCAGGTCCATGCGCGTTTGGATGGGAGCCTTCGATGCCCATCGACGAGATCACCCGAGGCAGCCTCAGGCAGACCGGCAAGATCCTCCCGTCCTTCCTGCCGCTCTACGCCTTCTTGTTCATCTCGTGGGGGCATTCACTGCTGCGGCTGAACATCGCCGCCTACACCGGTGCCGCGATGCTGGCCGTCATAGCGGTGCTGCGACTCACCCGTGGCGTCCTCCTGTGGGCCATCGCCGCATTCTTCGCCGCCACTTTGGTGTTCGGAGTGTGGGCGGGGAACGTGTGGTTCCTGCGTCATGTGGGCGTCTTCCCCGGGACCATCCTCTTCGCCGCCTCCGCGATCTCCATGATCATGGGCCACCCGTTCGTCCAGGACTTCGCCCGCCAGGAAGTCGACCCCGAACGCTGGCAGACGGGTGAGTTCGTGCGTGTGTGCTACGCGCTGACCAGTTTCTGGACGGTGGTGTTCCTGGCCCTCGCCGTCAACGCGATCATGATGTACTACTCCGGGCTGGGGCGTGGTGCCCATCTGGCCATTCAGTTCGGCCTTCTCGTCGTGGGCCTGGCCTACAACACGGCTTACACCACGCACGTCAAACGCAAGCGATCGAGGCCGGTCCCCACGGTGCCCGCGAGCGCCGCGTGATCCTGCCGGCGGGCCCGCCCCACGGGGGGCGGGCTCACCGGACCATGGCCTTTCCTTCGGATCGGGCCGGCTCCGGGCGGACGGTTCCTTCCGAGGTGCCAGGCCCCGGGACCCCGGCAAGAGCCGAAAGAGAGGCCCTAACGCCTCGCCGCCACCCGGAAGGTGATCCCCGCCGCGCGCAGGCGGTCGATCAGCGCGTCGCCCATGGCCACGGCCGTGGTGACCTGGCCCGCCGTCGACGGCAGGTCGTCGAGGACCAGGGACATGGCGGCCTCGGCGAACATCTTCGCCGTCTCGTCGTACCCCGGATCGCCGCCGGCGACCTCCGTGCACACCCGCCGGCCCCCGCCCTCGCCCACGAAGCGCACCGAGAACCAGCTCCGGGCCCGCTTCTCGGCGCTCGGGCCCTCGCCGGGCCGGAGCCGGCCGGACAGCCAGCGGCGCGCGGGCGGCAGCTGGGCCGCGGCGGCGAGCGCCCCGACGGCCGCCACCCCGCCCACGGCGACCGGCAGGTGCGCGACGGCCGCGTAGTGCCGGTAGCGGAAGTCGGGGCCGTAGCGCTCCAGTGCCCGGGCGGAGCGCCGCACGATCTGCGGGTCGATGGTCGGCAGCGGCAGCGCCCAGGCGCCGACCTCCTTGGCGAACCGCGGCGCGCCCGCCGGCGCGGACGCGCGCCGGCCCAGCAGCCGTGGTTCGTGCCGGGCGCGGTCCCGCGCGGCGGCCAGCATCCGGCCGGGCCGGGCGAACTGGTTGAGCGCCGAGGCGAACGTCCCGCCCGAGAAGGCCGCGTCCGCCCGGACGAACCCGTCCACCGTCAGCGGAACGCCCTCCGGGAGCTGCTGGACCGTGAAGTACGCGCCCAGGTCGTGCGGGACCGAGTCGAAGCCGCAGGCGTGCAGCAGCCGTGCCCCGGTCTCCCGCGCGCGGGCGTCGTGCCGGACGTAGACCAGGTCGACGAACTCGGGCTCGCCGGTCAGGTCCAGATAGTCGGTGCCGCGGTCCGCGCAGGCGGCCACGAGCTCCTCCCCGTACGTGACGTAGGGGCCCACCGTGGTGGCCACCACGCGCGCCTGCCGGGCGAGTTCGCGCAGCGACGCCGGGTCGGCGACGTCCGCCCGCAGGACCCCGACGGACGCGCCGCCGGGCAGCCGCTCGCGCAGCTCCCGGAGCCTGCGCTCGCTGCGGCCGGCGATCGCCCAGCGCAGTGACGCGGGAGCGTGCGCGGCGAGGTACTCCGCGGTGAGCGTCCCGACGAACCCGGTGGCTCCGAAGAGCACGAGGTCGTACGGACGGTCCGTCCTGTTCATCCTGCTCATGACACCTCTCTGTCCCGGCACCGGTTCCGCCTCGGTTCCGCAGTACGCGCCGCTCTCGGTGGCCGAGGCTAGCGTGAGGGGTGCGGAGCCCGACGAGGAGCCCGGAGGTGTGCGGTGGCCCATGTCCCGCGGTGGCCCGACCCACGGGGAGGAGCGGCACGCGCACAACTTGGCTAAGCGCTTGCTCGTCCAGGTCTTGTGCGGACTGAAACACGTTCTTAGCATCATCGGTGTTACATCGGTTGTGTCACAGCGAGGGGGCTGGATGACAACGGCACGGGCGCCAGGGCGTGACGGCCCGCTCTCCGGCGTGCGCGTGGTCGAACTGGCCGGCATCGGTCCCGGGCCGTTCGCCGCCATGCTCCTGGCCGACCTGGGCGCCGACGTGGTCCGCGTCGACCGCCCCGGCGGCGCCGCGCTGGGGATCGACCCGGCGTACGACGTCACCAACCGCAACAAGCGCTCGGTGGTCGTGGACCTGAAGGCCGCGGACGGCGCCGCCCGCGTCCTCGACCTGGCCGCCCGCGCGGACGTCCTCATCGAGGGCTACCGCCCCGGCGTGGCCGAACGCCTCGGTGTCGGTCCCGACGCCTGCCGCGCCCGCAACCCGCGCCTGGTCTACGGCCGGATGACCGGCTGGGGCCAGCAGGGGCCGCTCGCCCCGCGCGCCGGGCACGACATCGCCTACATCGCCGTCACCGGCGCCCTCGGCATGATCGGCGCCCCGGACGAGCCGCCGGCCGTCCCCGCCAACCTCCTCGGCGACTACGCGGGCGGCTCGCTCTACCTCGTCGTCGGCGTCCTCGCGGCCCTCCACCACGCGCGCGCGACCGGGACCGGCCAGGTGGTGGACGCCGCCATCGTCGACGGCGCCTCCCACCTCGCCGCCATGATCCACGGCATGCTCGCGGCCGGCGGCTGGCAGGACCGCCGCGGCGCCAACCTCCTGGACGGCGGCTGCCCGTACTACGGCACCTACGAGACCGCCGACGGCGGGTACATGGCGGTCGGCGCCCTGGAGCCGCAGTTCTACGAGGAGTTCCTCACCCTCATCGGCCTGGAGGACCACAGGGCCGCCCACACGGACGTCACCCGTTGGAGCGAACTTCGCGCGGCCGTCGCCGCCCGGTTCAAGTCCCGCACCCGGGACGAGTGGACGGCCGTCTTCGAGAACTCGGACGCGTGCGTGGCACCCGTCCTGTCGCTGCGGGAGGCCCCGCACCACCCGCACCTCGCCGCCCGCGGCACCTTCACCGACCACTCCGGCATCACCCAGCCCGCCCCGGCGCCCCGCTTCTCCGCGACCCCCACCACCGTCCGCACGGGCCCCGCCCGGCCGGGCGCCGACACTCTGGACGTGGCCCGTGACTGGGACGTGCCCGCGCTCCGGGAGGACGGCGCCTGATGGACGTACGACTCTGACACCCCCGCACCCGCCCCGACCGAACCCTCACCGAAAGGCTTGTCAGTGAGCACCGAAGCGTACGTGTACGACGCGATCCGCACCCCGCGCGGGCGCGGCAAGGCCAGCGGCGCCCTGCACGGCACGAAGCCCATCGACCTGGTCGTCGGCCTCATCCACGAGATCCGCGACCGCTTCCCCGGCCTCGACCCGGCCGCGATCGACGACATCGTGCTCGGCGTCGTCGGCCCGGTCGGCGACCAGGGCTCCGACATCGCCCGCATCGCCGCCGTCGCGGCGGGCCTCCCGGACACCGTCGCCGGCGTGCAGGAGAACCGCTTCTGCGCCTCGGGCCTGGAGGCCGTCAACCTGGCCGCCGCCAAGGTGCGTTCGGGCTGGGAGGACCTCGTGCTCGCCGGCGGCGTCGAGTCGATGTCCCGGGTGCCCATGGCCTCGGACGGCGGCGCCTGGTTCAACGACCCGATGACCAACCTCGCCGTGAACTTCGTGCCGCAGGGCATCGGCGCCGACCTGATCGCCACCATCGAGGGCTTCTCCCGGCGGGACGTCGACGAGTACGCGGCGCTCTCGCAGGAGCGGGCGGCCGCGGCCTGGAAGGACGGCCGCTTCGACCGGTCCGTCGTCCCGGTGAAGGACCGCAGCGGCCTGGTCGTCCTCGACCACGACGAGCACCTGCGCCCCGGCACCACCGCCGACTCGCTGGCGGGCCTCAAGCCGTCGTTCGCCGACATCGGCGAGCTGGGCGGCTTCGACGCCGTGGCGCTGCAGAAGTACCACTGGGTGGAGAAGATCGACCACGTCCACCACGCGGGAAACTCCTCCGGCATCGTCGACGGCGCGTCCCTCGTCGCGATCGGCTCCCGGGAGGTCGGCGAGCGCTACGGTCTGCGGCCGCGCGCGCGGATCGTCTCCGCCGCCGTCTCCGGCTCCGAGCCCACCATCATGCTCACCGGGCCCGCCCCCGCCACCCGCAAGGCGCTCGCCAAGGCCGGGCTGACCATCGACGACATCGACCTCGTCGAGATCAACGAGGCGTTCGCGGCGGTCGTGCTGCGGTTCGTGAAGGACATGGGCCTGTCCCTGGACAAGGTCAACGTCAACGGCGGCGCGATCGCCCTCGGTCACCCCCTCGGCGCCACCGGCGCGATGCTCCTCGGCACCCTCGTCGACGAACTGGAGCGCCAGGACAAGCGCTACGGCCTCGCCACCCTGTGCGTGGGCGGCGGCATGGGCATCGCCACCGTCGTCGAACGCATCTGACCTCCCGGCGCCACCACCAGACCTCAACGGAGACCCCTGTCATGACCGAGAGCACCACCATCCGCTGGGAGCAGGACGACACCGGTGTCGTCACCCTCGTCCTCGACGACCCCCACCAGTCCGCGAACACGATGAACCAGGCGTTCCGCGACTCCCTCGCCGCCGTCACCGACCGGCTGGAGGCGGAGAGGGACGCCATCCGCGGCGTCATCGTCACCTCGGCCAAGAAGACCTTCTTCGCGGGCGGCGACCTGCGCGACCTCATCCGGGTCACCCCCGACACCGCGCAGGAGCTGTTCGACGGCGGCCTCGCCATCAAGCGCGACCTGCGCCGCATCGAGACCCTCGGCAAACCGGTGGTCGCGGCCCTCAACGGCGCGGCCCTGGGCGGCGGCTACGAGATCGCCCTCGCCTGCCACCACCGCGTCGCCCTCGACGCGCCCGGCTCCAAGATCGGCTGCCCCGAGGTCACCCTCGGCCTGCTGCCCGGCGGCGGTGGCGTGGTCCGCACCGTGCGCCTGCTCGGCATCGCCGACGCCCTGCTGAAGGTGCTGCTCCAGGGCACCCAGTACAACCCGCGGCGCGCCCTGGACAACGGCCTGGTCGACGAGATCGCCGAAACGCCGGACGAGCTGATCGCCAAGGCCTGCGCCTTCATCGACGCGCACCCCGAGTCGCAGCAACCCTGGGACCGCCCGGGCTACCGCATCCCCGGCGGCACGCCCGCGAACCCCAAGTTCGCCGCCAACCTGCCCGCCTTCCCGGCCACCCTGCGCAAGCAGACGAACGGCGCGCCCTACCCGGCGCCGCGCAACATCCTCGCGGCCGCCGTCGAGGGCGCCCAGGTCGACTTCGAGACCGCCCAGGTCATCGAGGCCCGCTACTTCGTGGAGCTGGCCGCCGGGCAGACCTCGAAGAACATGATCCAGGCCTTCTTCTTCGACCTCCAGGCCGTCAACTCCGGCGCCAACCGCCCGCAGGGCGTCGAGCCCCGCAAGGTCCGCAGGGCGGCCGTGCTCGGCGCCGGGATGATGGGCGCGGGCATCGCCTACGCGTGCGCCCGCGCGGGCATCGACGTCGTCCTCAAGGACGTCTCCCTGGAAGCGGCCGTCAAGGGCAAGGGCTACTCCGAGCAGCTGTGCGCCAAGGCCGTCGCCAAGGGCCGCACCAGCCAGGAGAAGGCCGACGCGCTGCTCGCGCGCATCACGCCCACCGCCGAGGTGCGCGACCTCGCCGGGTGCGACGCGGTGATCGAGGCCGTGTTCGAGGACGTGGCCCTCAAGCACAAGGTGTTCGAGGAGATCGAGAGCGTGGTCGCGCCGGACGCGCTGCTGTGCTCCAACACCTCCACGCTGCCCATCACCCTGCTGGCGGAGGGCGTGGAGCGCCAGGACGACTTCATCGGGCTGCACTTCTTCTCGCCGGTCGACAAGATGCCGCTCGTCGAGATCATCAAGGGCGAGCGCACCGGGGACGAGGCGCTGGCCCGCGCCTTCGACCTGGTCCGGCAGATCAGCAAGACCCCGATCGTCGTCAACGACTCGCGCGGCTTCTTCACCTCACGGGTCATCGGCCACTTCATCAACGAGGGCGTGGCGATGGTCGGCGAGGGCATCGAGCCCGCCTCCGTGGAGCAGGCGGCCGCCCAGGCCGGCTACCCCGCCAAGGTGCTGTCCCTGATGGACGAGCTGACGCTGACCCTGCCGCGCAGGATCCGGGCCGAGTCGAAGCGGGCCGTCGAGGAGGCCGGCGGCACCTGGACGCCCCACCCGGCCGAAGCGGTCGTCGACCGCATGGTCGACGAGTTCGGCCGCACCGGCCGCAGCGGCGGCGCCGGCTTCTACGAGTACGGCGAGGACGGCAGGCGGGCCGGGCTGTGGCCGGGGCTGCGCGAGCACTTCGGGAAGCCTGGGCACGAGATCCCGTTCCGGGACATGCAGGAGCGGATGCTCTTCTCCGAGGCGCTCGACACCGTCCGGCTGCTGGAGGAGGGCGTCCTGACCTCCGTCGCCGACGCCAACATCGGCTCCGTCTTCGGCATCGGCTTCCCGGGCTGGACCGGTGGCGTGCTGCAGTACGTCAACGGCTACGAGGGCGGCCTGCCGGGCTTCGTGGCCCGCGCGCGCGAACTCGCCGAGCGCTACGGCGAGCGTTTCACCCCGCCCGCCCTGCTGGTGGAGAAGGCGGATAAGGGCGAGACCTTCACCGACGCCCGCTGACGCGCGTGGGGGGCGCGGCGCCGTACCGGCGAAGCGCCCCCCGACGGGCGGACGCCGGCCCCGACCGGGCGGACGTGGGCCCCTGCGGCGGCCGCGGGCCCCGAAACGTCCGCACGCGTCGCTCCCGCGTGCGGACGTCGTGCTCCCGCCCGCTGACGCGGGCCGCGCTGACGCGGGACCCGCTCACGCGGACGGAGCGGCTCCGGGATCCTCCCCGGGGCGCTCCTGCCGTCCCCCGTCGAGCCACTCCCGCAGCTCCTCCTTCAGCGAGCGCTGGAAGGTGGTCAGCAGCGCCTGCACCACCAGCGGGTGCATGTGGGCGGACAGGGACTTCACGTCCCGCGTGTCCCGCTCGGCCACCGCCTCCCGCAGCAGCCGCGCCAGCTCGTGCGCGGCGGCCCGCGCGTGCTCGACGAGCGCGGTGCGGGCCGCCAGCACCGTCTCCTCCGACAGCGGCACGTCGAGCAGCTCCACACCGAGCCGGAGCAGCCCGGAATCGAGGCGGAAGGACTCCCCGTCCCGGACCGCCACGTCCATCGCGGCCAGCCGCCGCAGGTCCTCGTCGGTGAGCGGCCGCCCCGCCCGCCGCTCCAGCTCCCCGCGCGACACGGTCTCCACCGCGTCCGGCGCCCAGGACGCGACCACCGCGCGGTGGATGGCGAGGTCGTGCGGGGTGAGGTCCGGCGGCAGCCCCCGCAGATGGCGCTCGATCGCGGCGAGCGTCATGCCCTGGTGCTGCATCTCCTCGATCAGCTCCAGCCGCGCCAGGTGCTCCCTGCCGTAGTGCCCCACCCGCCGCGGGCCGATCGCCGGCGGCGGCAGCAGGCCGCGGGTGCCGTAGAAGCGGACCGTGCGCACCGTGACGCCGGCCCGCGCGGCCAGCTCGTCGATGGTGAGGGCCGGCTCCCCGGTGTCGGTCGTCATGTGCAGCAGTATCGCTGTCTCACCACCACTGTGAAACCCGTTGTCCGTGGTGGGAGGCGGTGAGCGCGGCGCGAAGATCGTGTGAGAAGCGCCGCTGTGTGACATGGGCCATCGCATGAGACGTGATCCCGCGGGGAAGCTGCCCACTTGGTCTGTACCGCGTCATGGGTGGTGCGGGCCTGTACTTGTACGGACACCGGGCGCACAACCGCCCCGGGGCACCAGAGAGTGGAACCACCCGTGAGCAAGGACTCCGTGCACACGGCACAGGTCGCCGCACACCCCCAGGCGACCGGGACGCCCGCCGACGCGGGCGACGCCGGATACAGCAAGGACCTCAAGCACCGCCACGTCAACATGATCGCCATAGGCGGCGCCATCGGCACCGGACTCTTCCTCGGTGCCGGCGGCCGCCTCCAGACCGCGGGCCCGGCGCTCGCGCTGGCCTACCTCGTCTGCGGCGTCTTCGCCTTCTTCGTCGTCCGCGCCCTCGGCGAGCTGGTCCTGTACCGGCCCTCGTCCGGGTCCTTCGTGTCGTACGCGCGCGAGTTCCTCGGCGAGAAGGGCGCCTATGTCGCCGGCTGGATGTACTTCCTCAACTGGTCGACCACCGGCATCGCCGACATCACCGCCATCGCGCTCTACACGCACTACTGGAGCCTGTTCACCAGCGTCCCGCAGTGGGTGCTCGCGCTGATCGCCCTGGCGGTCGTCCTCGCCGTGAACCTGATCTCGGTGAAGATCTTCGGCGAGATGGAGTTCTGGTTCTCGGTCATCAAGGTCGCCACCCTGGTCGGCTTCATGCTGATCGGCGTGTTCCTGCTGGCCACGCAGCACGAGGTCGGCGGCCGGACCCCGGGCCTGTCCGTGATCACGGACAACGGCGGCATCTTCCCGCACGGCATGATGCCGGTCGTCCTGGTGATGCAGGGCGTGATCTTCGCCTACGCCGCGCTGGAGCTGGTCGGCGTCGCCGCGGGCGAGACCGCCGACCCGGAGAAGGTCGTCCCGCGCGCGGTGAACTCGATCATGTGGCGGGTGGGCCTGTTCTACTGCGGCTCGGTCGTCCTGCTCGCCCTGCTGCTGCCCGGCTCGCTCTACTCGGGCGACGAGAGCCCCTTCGTCACGGTCCTGTCCAGGATCGGCGTCCCCGCGGCCGGCGACGTGATGAACCTGGTGGTCCTCACGGCCGCCATGTCCTCGCTGAACTCCGGCCTGTACTCCACCGGACGCATCCTGCGCTCCATGGCCATGGCGGGCTCCGCCCCGAAGTTCACCCGCGTGATGAGCCGCAGCCAGGTCCCGTACGGCGGCATCCTGCTGACCTGCGCGGTGTGCGTGCTCGGCGTGGGCCTGAACTACCTGGTGCCCAGCCAGGCCTTCGAGATCGTGCTGAACGTCGCCTCCCTCGGTGTGGTCAGCACCTGGGTGATCATCATGGTCTGCCACCTGGTCTTCGTCCGCCGGGCCAAGGAGGGCCGGATCGCCCGGCCGCACTTCCGGCTGCCCGGCAGCCCGGTCACGGAGATCGCGACGATCGCCTTCCTGCTCGTCTGCCTCGGCCTGATGTGGAACGACCCCGAGGTGGGCCGCAGGACCCTGCTGCTCATCCCGCTGATCGCGGCCCTCCTGGTCGCTGGCTGGTTCGGCGTCCGCCGCCGGGTCGCGCGGGCGGCCGACGAGGAGCTCTCGGAGCTCACGAAGTAACGGGCCACGGCCACGGCCCCGGGCGGGGCGGCGGTGTTCCGCCGCCCCGCCCGGCCGTCACTCACCCCGCGTGCACGTCGTCGGTCGCCTCGATCTTCTTCCACGACCTCGGCTGCGCCACGGCCGTCGGCGCCGTCGCCACGGACGCCGCCCGGGCCGCCGGGGCGCCCGGCTTCGCCGGCTGGAACAGCCAGGTGTCGAACAGCGCCGCCAGCGGCTTGCCCGACACCCGCTCGGCGTACTGCCGGAAGTCGGCCACCGACGCGTTGCCGTACGCGTGCTCCTTCGGCCAGCCCTTCAGGATGGCGAAGAACGCGTCGTCGCCCACCTCGTCGCGCAGCGCCTGGACGGCGAGGGCCCCCCGGTCGTAGACCGCGATGTCGAACTGGTGGTCCGGACCCGGGTCGCCCGGCTTCACCGTCCAGAACGCGTCGTCGGCCGGGTGGGAGGCGTACACGTAGTCCGCGAGTTCCCGCGTGGTGCCCTCGCCCTCGTGCTCGGACCACAGCCACTGCGCGTACCGGGCGAAGCCCTCGTTGAGCCAGATGTCCTTCCAGCCCTTGATCGACACGTCGTCGCCGTACCACTGGTGCGCCAGCTCGTGCACGACGACCGAGGTGTTGGAGCCGCCCGCGAACTGCCTCGGGCTGTAGTACACCCGGGTCTGCGTCTCCAGCGCGTACCCGGTGGTCGTGTTCGGGACGTAGCCGCCGGCCGAGGCGAACGGATACGGCCCGAAATAGCCGCTCAGCCAGTCGACGATCTCGCCGGTGCGCTCCACGCTCGCCCGCGCGGCCCCGTCGTTGTCGCCGAGATCCTCGCTGTAGGCGTTGACGACCGGTACCCCGCCCTCGGACGTGCCGGTCGTGATGTCGAACCGGCCGACCGCGAGCGTGGCCAGATACGTCGCCTGCGGCTTGTTCTGCCGCCAGTTGTACCGTGTCCAGCCGAGCTTCGAACTCGTCGACTGGAGCGTTCCGTTGGACAGCGCCCGGGTACCGTCCGGCACCGCGACCGACACGTCGTAGGTGGCCTTGTCGCTCGGGTGGTCGTTGCTCGGGAACCACCACCAGGCCGCCTCGGGCTCGTCGGCCGCGACCGCCCCGTCGGGCGTCCGGTGCCAGGTGGTGAACCCGTAGGCGCTCTTCGCCGACGGCACTCCGCTGTAGTGGACGACCACCGTGACCGGCGCGCCCTCGGCCAGCGGGGTCTTCGGGGTGATCTCCAGCTCGTGCTCTCCCGAGCGGGTGAAGGCCGCCCTCGCGCCGTTGACCCGTACCTCGCTCACGTCCAGCAGGAAGTCCAGGTCGAACCGCGACAGGGCCTGGGTGGTCCGCGCCTGGATCGTCGCCGTACCCGCCAGCTCGTCCGTGGCGGGACGGTAGGTCAGCCGAAGGTCGTAGTGGGAGACGTCATATCCACCGTTGCCGTAGTTCGGGTAGTAGGGATCGCCGATGCCCGGTGCGCCGGGGGTGCCGCTTGCGGCCGATGCCGGGATCGCCAGCAACAGGGAGGCCGCCGCGAGTGCTCCCGGAACGATGGTTCTACGGTGCACGAGAACTCCAAGTCGTAGGGGTTCGCAGTCCGTTCGGAGCCTATTGAGTCCCGGCACCCCCGTACGTGTCCATGGCCGCCGCTGTCACACGATCGCCATCCGGCCGCCATGGACGAGGGCGCTCCCACCGGCCCCGCACGGCCACCGCCGACCCGACTGGCCGTCAATGTCCCTCTTTTGTAAGGCAGTTGCCGCCTGTAGCGTCCCGCACATGCCGATACGCATGCGCTGCACGACCTGGAGACCGCTCACCGTGACGGCCATCGCCGTCCTCGCGGCCGCTCTCCTCACCCCGGCGGCGGCCCACGGCGCCCCGCGCGAGAGCCGGCCGGTCTACTCGTACGCGAACGCCGTCCGCGAGGCGGTCTGGGTGGACACCGGGCTCGACTCGGACGGCGACGGGCGCACCGACCGGGTCGCCGCCGACATCGTCCGGCCCCGTGAGCCCGCCCGGCAGGGCCGGAAGATCCCCGTCATCATGGACGCCAGCCCGTACTACTCCTGCTGCGGGCGCGGCAACGAGAGCCAGAAGAAGACGTACGACGCGAACGGCCGCGTCGTCGGGATGCCGCTGTTCTACGACAACTACTTCGTTCCCCGCGGCTACGCGTTCGTCGGCGTCGACCTCGCCGGCACCAACCGCTCGGACGGCTGCGTCGACGTCGGCGGCCGCTCCGACGTCCGGTCCGCCAAGGCCGTGATCGACTGGCTCAACGGCCGCGCCCGCGCCTACACCACCCGGACCGGCTCCACCACCGTCCGGGCGGACTGGACCAACGGCCGGACCGGCATGATCGGCAAGAGCTGGGACGGCACCGTCGCCAACGGCGTCGCGGCCACCGGCGTCAAGGGCCTGCGGACCATCGTGCCGATCAGCGCCATCTCCTCCTGGTACGACTACTACTTCGCCCAGGGCGCCCCGCTCTACGACTCCGGCCCCGACTGGCTGTCCGGCTACGTCGAGAGCCCCGACGCCCGTTCCCGGTGCGCCGCCGTGCAGCGGAAACTCGTCGACGGGGCCCCGCGCAGCGGCGACTGGACGCCGCTGTGGACCGAGCGCGACTACGTCCGGCACGCCAACAGGGTCAGGGCGAGCGTCTTCCTCGTGCACGGGCTGCAGGACCTCAACGTGCGCACCAAGAACTTCGGCCAGTGGTGGGACGCGCTCGCACGCAACGGCGTCGAGCGCAAGATCTGGCTCTCCCAGACCGGCCACGTCGACCCCTTCGACTTCCGGCGCGGAGCCTGGGTCGACACCCTGCACCGCTGGTTCGACCACGAACTCCTCGGCTACGACAACGGCATCGACCGCGCGCCCATGGCCGACGTCGAACGCCACCCCGACCAGTGGGAGACCTCGAAGACCTGGCCGCCGCGCGGTACGGCGACGGCCACCCTGCGCCCCGCCCCCGGCGAGCGGGCGGGCGTCGGTGCCCTCGGCCTGCGCCGGAGCCGGGGCACCGAGACCGTCACCGACGACCCGCGCCGCGGCGAGACCGACTGGGCCGCCCAGATCGACACCCCGACCCCGGACAAGGCCGGGTTCGTCAGCCGGCCGCTCACCCGCGACCTGCGGCTGTCCGGCTCCTCCCGGGTCACCGTCACCGCCACCCCGACCACGTCGACGGCCCACCTGTCCGCCGTCCTCGTCGACCTCGGCCCCGACACCATCCGGGACTACGCCGACGCCGCCGAAGGCATCACCACGCTCACCGACCGCACCTGCTGGGGCGCGAGCACGGCGGGCGACAGCGCCTGCTTCAAGGAGACCAGGGCCAAAACGGCGGCCGTCGGCCACACCGTCCTCAGCCGGGGCTGGGCCGACCTCGGCACCTACGCCGACGCCGGCACGGGCGTCCCGCTCACCCCGGGGCGGGCGTACACCATCACGCTCGACCTCGCGGCCACCGACCACGTCGTGCCCCGGGGCCACCGGCTGGCGCTGATCGTCGCGGGGACCGACAAGGACCTCGTCGATCCCCCCTCCACCACCCCGACCCTGACCCTGGACCTGGCGCGCACCTCGGCGCGGGTGCCCCTGGTCGGCGGGGCGGCGGCGTTCGCCCGCGCCACGGCCGGACCGGGCCCCGCGCCCTCCACGGCCCGGACGCCGGCCGGGGTCCGGGCGCCGGGCGCCGCCCACCGGATCCCCGGGCACTGACACGCTGGTGCTGTGACCGGAAAGGTTCACGGCGCCCCAGACCCCGCTCACCTGCGCTGATGAGGCGCCGTTGCCTCTTTGCGACGTGATCCGCCGGACGGCCCCTAGGCGGCCGGGCCCACCAGCCCGGCCGCCTGCCGCGCGCACCCCCAGGCCACGGTGACCCCGGCCCCGCCGTGCCCGTAGTGGTGCACCAGCACCCGCCCGCCCGGCAGCGGCACCCGCTCCAGCCGCACCGCGTGCCGCGCCGGACGCAGACCCACCCGGTGCCCCAGCACCCGCGCCTGGGCGATCTCCGGCCGGAAGACCGCGCACCGCGCGACGATCCGCTCGGCCACCGCCGGATCGGGCGTCAGGGACCAGACGTCCTCCTCGGCCGTGCCGCCGAGGACCAGCCCGCCCGGCTGCGGGAAGAAGTACGTGGTCGCGGCCGAGGCGTGGTCGACCGACGTCAGCCAGGTCGTGATCCCCGGGTTCTCCACCACGACGAGCTGGCCGCGCACGGGACGTACTTCCGCGTCGGGCACCAGGTCCCGGGCGCCGAGACCCGTGCAGTTCACCACGACCGGGGCGTCGACCGCTGCCAGGTCGCGCACGGTGCGCTCCTCCACCGTGCCGCCGGCCCGCAGCAGCCGCTCCCTGAGCCAGGGCAGATGCGCCGGCATGTCGATCAGCGGCAGCCGCGCCCACAACCCGGTCCCCGGGTACTCCCCGGCACGCGCCGCCCGCAGCCCCGGCACCCGCGCCGCCCACGGCCCCAGGGAGTCCAGCCGGGTCTCGCCGTGCACGCCCTCCACCATGCGCACCCCGGTCTCCTCGGGCCGCGCCGCCAACTCCTCGTAGACCGCGAGGGATTGCAGCGCCCACTCCCCGGCGAGGGACACCGGCTCGATCCGGTAGGGCCACCACAGGGCCCCCGCCACCGCCGAGGTGGTCCGCTCGGCCGGCTCCCGTGTCCACACCCGCACCCGTCGGCCGCCCTCGGCCAGCACCACGGCCGTGGTCAGTCCGACGACCCCACCGCCCACCACCACGACCTCACCACTCGGTTCACCGCGCACGCCGGGACGGTAGCGGAATGCGGCGCGCGGCGCTCGCATCGGCCGCGGGAGGGGAATACTCACCCCATGTCTGCCGAGTACGCCACCTTCGGCCTGGCCCCGGCGATGCGTGCCGGAGAGGTCCTCGCCGACGGCGGCCACCAGGTCCACCGGGACTTCGTGGACTTCGTCGTGGACGGACGGCCCCTGCTGTTCCGGCTCAGCGACCTGGACGCGGTCTCCCCGCTCGCCTCCGACGTCCCGCCCGCCGTCTTCACCGACCAGGTGCGCGCCCTGCTGCTGGAGGCGAAGGCACCGCTGCCGGGCGGCCGGTACGTCATCTACGGCTGCCCCGAGTGCGCGGACCTGGCCTGCGGCGCGGTCACCGCGGTCATCGAGAGGGCCGGCGACGACTACGTCTGGCGGGACTTCGCCTGGCAGACCGGAGACGACGCCGACCTGGAACTCAACGGGTACCGGGGCATCGGCCCGTTCCGCTTCCAGGGCGCCGCCTACCGAGCGGCGCTGTACGCCCTCCTGGACGGGGACGCGCCCGCGCGCCGCCCCCGGGTGCTGCTGATCGGGCCGCGGGTCGCCGTCCTCGCGCGGCTCGCCGCCGCCCTGAGCACCCTCGGCATCGGCGCCGACATCGCCCGCGACGTCACCGGCGTGCCCGCGGAGGAACTGCGCCCGTACGGCGCCGTCGCCTTCGGCCCGGCCGTCGGCGCGGCCGAACGGGCCGCCGTACGCGACGCCTTCGCCCGCGCGGGAGCCGAGGTCCCTCTCGTCGGCGGACTCGCCCCCGTCGTCCCCCTGCTCGTCGCCCAGATCGAACACGCCCTGGACCGCGGTCCCGAGGAGCGGCGCCGCCTGCGCGGCCTGACCGCCGCCGACGGCACGGCCGAGGTGGAGGTCACCTCCTCCTGCCGGGTCCGCCTCACCGCCCACCGCCTCGACCGCCTCCACCGCACGCACACCCGGCAGGTCTTCGACGGGCTCCTGGAGCCCGGCCGTCACCGCGTCCCGCTGGACGCCCGGGCCGTGAAGGGACAGGCCTTCCTGGTGGCACGGGCGCCGGGGAGCGTGCTCGTCGCCCCCGTGGGGCGCTGAACACCTCCTCCGACGGCCGTTAGGATCGGCGGTCTGATGACTGCCACCCTCGTCGCCAAGAACCTCGCCGCCGGTCACGGCGACCGCTCGCTGTTCACCGGGCTGGACCTCGTCGTCGCCCCCGGGGACGTCATCGGGCTGGTCGGCGCCAACGGCGCGGGCAAGTCCACCCTGCTGCGGATGCTCGCCGGACTGGCCGCCCCGGAGCAGGGCGAGCTCAGCCTTTCCCCGCCGGCCGCGACCGTCGGGCATCTGCCGCAGGAGCCGGAGCGCAGGCCCGGCGAGACCGTGCGGGCGTTCCTGGCCCGCCGCACCGGGGTCGCCGAGGCGCAGCGCGTGATGGACGAGGCCACACAGGCGCTCGTCGACGGCGCGCCCGGCGCCGACGACGCCTACGCGACCAGCCTGGAGCGGTGGCTCGGCCTCGGCGGCGCCGACCTCGACGAGCGCGCCGAGGAGGTGACCGACTCCCTCGGCCTGGCCGTCGACCTGGACCAGCCGATGACCTCCCTCTCCGGCGGGCAGGCGGCCCGCGCGGGCCTCGCCTCCCTGCTGCTGTCCCGCTACGACGTCTTCCTGCTCGACGAACCCACCAACGACCTCGACCTGGACGGCCTGGAACGGCTGGAGCGGTTCGTGTCCCGCCTGCGCGCCGGGACGGTCGTCGTCAGCCACGACCGCGAGTTCCTCACCCGCACGGTCACCAAGGTCCTCGAACTCGACCTCGCCCAGGGCCGGGTGAACCTCTACGGCGGCGGCTACGCGGCCTACCTGGAGGAGCGGGAGGTGGCCCGCCGCCACGCCCGCGACGACTACGAGGAGTACGCCGACAAGAAGGCGGCCCTCCAGGAACGGGCCCAGGTGCAGCGCTCCTGGATGGACAAGGGCGTGAAGAACGCGCGCCGCAAGGCCGGCAACGACAACGACAAGATCGGCCGCAAGTTCCGCAGCGAGGCCAGCGAGAAGCAGGCCGCGAAGGCCCGCCAGACCCAGCGCATGATCGAACGCCTCGACGTCGTCGAGGAACCCCGCAAGGAGTGGGAACTGCGCATGGAGATCGCGGCCGCCCCGCGCTCCGGCGCGGTCGTCGCCACGCTGCGCGACGCCGAGGTGCGGCGCGGCGGCTTCGTGCTCGGCCCGGTGTCCCTGCGGATCGACTTCGCGGACCGGGTCGCGGTGACCGGCGCCAACGGCGCGGGCAAGTCGACCCTGCTGGCCGCCCTGCTGGGGCGGGTCCCCCTGGACGCCGGGCACGCGGCGCTCGGCTCGGGCGTGCTCGTCGGCGAGGTCGACCAGGCACGCGAGCTGTTCCACGGCTCCGAGTCGCTGCTGGACGCCTTCCGCGCGGCGGTCCCGGACACCGAGCCGGTCGAGGTCCGCACGCTGCTCGCCAAGTTCGGCCTGAAGACCGACCACGTCCTGCGTCCGGCGGCGACCCTCTCCCCGGGCGAGCGCACCCGGGCCGCCCTCGCCCTCCTCCAGGGCAGGGGCGTCAACCTGCTGGTCCTGGACGAACCCACCAACCACCTCGACCTGCCGGCCATCGAACAGCTGGAGACGGCCCTGGACTCCTACGAGGGCACCCTGCTCCTGGTCACCCACGACCGGCGGATGCTGGACGCGGTCCGGGTGAACCGCCGCCTGGAGGTGGCGGACGGCAAGGTGACGGAGCGCTGAGCGCGCGCCCCACGGGGGCCGGTCTCCGAGCACGCGCCCGGCGCCCCTGACGGAGGTGAGCCGCCCGGACGGGGAACCCGCGCGGACGGAGGCCAGGCCCCTCGCCCCTGCAGGGGGCGGAGAACCGGGCCCGGACCCCCGCTGGGCGGGGGAGTCCGGGCCCGTCGCGTCAGCGCCGCCCGTTCTTCGGGTCTAGCAGGCCCGCGCGGCGCAGCGCGTCGGCCATGGCGCTGTTGGCGGGCGCGGGCGCCTGGCGCGGCTGACGCGAGCCGCCGCTCCCGCCCGCGCCGCCCCGGCCGCCCTGGCGCTGCTGCGGCGGGCGACCGCCGCGCCGGCGCCGCTCGCCCTCGCCGTCCTGTCCCTGGCGGTCCTGCTGCGCCGCCTCGTCGTCCAGCCGCAGGGTCAGCGAGATCCGCTTGCGCGGGATGTCCACGTCGAGGACCTTCACCTTGACGATGTCACCCGGCTTCACGACGTCACGCGGGTCCTTGACGAACGTCTTCGACATCGCGGAGACGTGCACCAGGCCGTCCTGGTGGACACCGACGTCCACGAAGGCGCCGAACGCGGCGACATTGGTGACGACGCCTTCCAGGACCATCCCGGCGGACAGGTCGGAGAGCTTCTCCACGCCCTCCTTGAAGGTGGCCGTCTTGAAGGCGGGCCGCGGGTCGCGCCCGGGCTTCTCCAGCTCCTTGAGGATGTCGGAGACCGTCGGCAGACCGAAGGTGTCGTCCACGAAGTCGGCGGGCCGCAGCGAGCGCAGCACCGCGGTGTTGCCGACGAGGGAGGCCACGTCCTGGCCCGAGGTCTTCACCATCCGCCGTACGACCGGGTAGGCCTCGGGGTGCACGCTGGAGGAGTCCAGCGGGTCCTCGCCGTCCCGGATCCGCAGGAAGCCCGCGCACTGCTCGAACGCCTTCGGGCCGAGCCGCGAGACGCCCTTCAGCTGCGAACGGGACGTGAAGGGCCCGTTGGCGTCGCGATGCGCCACGATGTTCTCGGCGAGGCCGGAGGTGATGCCGGACACCCGGGCGAGCAGCGGCACGGACGCGGTGTTGACGTCCACGCCCACGCCGTTCACACAGTCCTCGACCACCGCGTCCAGCGAGCGGGACAGCTTCACCTCGGACAGGTCGTGCTGGTACTGGCCGACGCCGATCGACTTCGGGTCGATCTTCACCAGCTCGGCCAGCGGGTCCTGGAGCCGGCGGGCGATGGAGACCGCGCCGCGCAGCGACACGTCCATGTCCGGCAGCTCCTGGGAGGCGTAGGCCGACGCCGAGTACACCGACGCGCCCGCCTCGGACACCATGACCTTGGTGAGCTCCAGCTCCGGGTGCTTCGTGATCAGCTCACCGGCGAGCTTGTCGGTCTCCCGGGACGCCGTGCCGTTGCCGATGGCGACCAGGTCGACCGCGTGCTCCTTCGCCAGCCGGGCCAGCTTGGCGATGGCCTCGTCCCACCGGTTGGCCGGGACGTGCGGGTAAATCACGTCGGTGGCCACGACCTTGCCGGTCGCGTCGACCACGGCCACCTTCACGCCCGTACGGAAGCCGGGGTCCAGGCCGAGCGTCGCGCGGGTGCCGGCCGGGGCGGCGAGCAGCAGGTCGCGCAGGTTCGCCGCGAACACGTTCACCGCCTCGTCCTCGGCGGCCGTGCGCAGCCTCAGGCGCAGGTCGATGCCGAGGTGGACGAGGATGCGGGTGCGCCAGGCCCAGCGGACCGTGTCGGTCAGCCACTTGTCCGCGGGACGCCCGCGGTCGGCGATGCGGAACTTCGCGGCGACGATCCCCTCGTACGAGGAAGGACCGTCCGTCGGCTCCTCCGGCTCCAGGACGAGGTCGAGGACCTCCTCCTTCTCACCGCGCAGCATCGCCAGGATCCGGTGCGAGGGGAGCTCGGTGAACGGCTCCGCGAAGTCGAAGTAGTCGGCGAACTTGGCGCCCGCCTCCTCCTTGCCCTCCCGCACCTTGGCGGCCAGCCGTCCGCGCACCCACATGCGCTCGCGCAGCTCGCCGATCAGGTCGGCGTCCTCCGAGAAGCGCTCGGTGAGGATCGCCCGGGCGCCGTCCAGAGCGGCCTGCGGATCGGCGACGCCCTTGCCGGCGTCGACGAAGGCCGCCGCCGCGGCGAGCGGCTCGACGGACGGGTCGCCGAGCAGGCCCTCGGCCAGCGGCTCCAGGCCCGCCTCACGGGCGATCTGCGCCTTCGTCCGCCGCTTCGGCTTGAACGGCAGGTAGATGTCCTCCAGGCGCGCCTTCGTCTCGGCACCCCGGATCCGCGCCTCGACGTCCTCGGTGAGCTTGCCCTGCTCGCGCACCGACTCCAGGATCGCCGTCCGCCGGTCCTCCAGCTCCCGCAGATAGCGCAGCCGCTCCTCGACCGTGCGCAGCTGCGCGTCGTCGAGCATCTCAGTCGCTTCCTTGCGGTAGCGGGCGATGAAAGGCACCGTCGAACCGCTGTCGAGCAGCTCCACGGCGGCCTTCACCTGCCGCTCCCGTACGCCGAGCTCCTCGGCGATCCTGCCTTCGATGGACCCTACGAGGGGTGTCGTCACGATCCCGTACCGCCTTCTCACTTCGGGTTGCGCCGCAATTGTGGCAGGCGGGACCGGCAGCCGGGGCTCAGGGCGTGCCTCGGCGGGGCGCGGCCGTCTCAGTCCGACGCGGGAACGGTCCAGGTGAAGACCGGGCGCCTGCGCTCCAGGAACGCGGCGACACCCTCCGCGGTGTCGGCGCCGTCGCGGGACTGGGCGGTCCAGTGGGCGTCACGGTCCGTGCGGCCGTTCGCGAACTCCTTCGCCGCGGCCTGGGTCAGCTGCGAGCGGGCGGCCAGGATGCGGGTGAACTCCGTGACCCGCGCGCCGAGTTCGCCCTCGGGGAGCACCTCGTCGACGAGCCCGGTGCGCAGCGCCCGCTCCGCGTCGATCAGCTCGCCGGAGAAGAGCAGGTACTTGGCGGTGGCCGGGCCGACCAGGGAGACCAGCCGCCGGGTGGAGGAGGCCGGGTAGACGATACCCAGCTTCGCCGGGGTCACCCCGAACAGTGACCCCGCCTCCGCGAACCGCAGGTCGCAGGCGGCCGCGAGCTGCGCGCCGCCTCCCACGCAGTGCCCGCGCACCGCGGCCAGCGTCGGCTTCGGGAAGGCCGCGAGCGCCTCCTCGGCCAGCACCGCGAGGCGCTGCGCCTCCTCGGGCGAGCCGCGCAGCGTGGAGATGTCGGCGCCCGCGCAGAACGTCCCGCCGGCCCCGGTCAGCACCAGGGCCCGCACGCCCGGATCGGCCGCGAGGCCCGTCAGCAGCGGCGGCAGCGCCCGCCACATCGCCGCCGTCATGGCGTTGCGCTTGGCCGGGTGGTCGACGACGACCGTGGCGACGCCGTCGGTGACCTCGTGCTGCAGCTGCGGCTCCATGCGCCGGATGCTATCCGCCGGCCCGGCCGTTCGATCAAGAAGGGCCCGGGGAGAGGTACGACACGTCGCCGGGCGACCGGCTCGGCCCGAACGCGACCGTTTCGGCGGGCGCGGCGCCGCCCGCGGAGGCGCGGACCCGGGCGCCCTCGGGCCGCCCGTACAAACCGAAGAGTTCGCGAACGCGGCGCGGAGGGCGACAGGAGCGGTCCCACACGTGGCCGTGTCATACCCAGCCGGTCAGAAAGCGCTTCAAACCAGCTGACTTGTGCTCAGTCCCTCAGGTGGGACGCGTGCGTTGCCAACACTCGACGTGTGGCGACAATCGAGCGCGAGGGTGGCGACCCGACGACGGGCGACCACGGGCAGGGCTTCGGCCCGCGCCCAGCGGGCGGCGCGGGGCTTCCCCCGCAGGAGAGGCCGCCGGATCCGGCGCCGTACGAGGGTGTCTGGCGGTTCACCGCACCCGCCGTCGACGCCTCGGTCCCGCAGGCCCGGCACGCGGTGCGGGACCTGCTGCTGCGTCAGGGGGTGCCCGTCTCGGACGACCTCGTGTACGGGCTGCTGCTGATCGTCTCCGAGCTGGTCACCAACGCCGTACGGCACGCGGCGCTGCTGTCGCCGATGCTCGCGGTGGAGGTCGCCGTCGGCGCCGAGTGGGTGCGGGTGTCCGTGGAGGACAACCACCCCTACCGCCCGACCGCTCTGGAGGCCGACCACGGCCGGACCGGCGGGCGCGGGCTGCTGCTGGTCCGGGAGATCGCCCGGGAGGCGGGCGGGGTCTGCGACATGGAGCACACGACGAGCGGCGGCAAGGTGATCTGGGCCGCCCTGCCGCTCAAGCCCGCGCGGTGACGTACCGTCTCACCAGCCGGCCGACGGACCCGTCAGCTCCCTGATCGCGGGGCGGGCCGCGTCCAGCACGGTCATGAACCAGGCGGAGAAGGTGTCCCGGGCGTGCCGCTCCGCGAGCTCGGCGGGCGTCACGAACGCCGTCGCGCCGACCTCCGCCTCGTCCGGCCGCGGCGCGGACTGCGCCAGACCCACGAACAGGTGGTTGTACTCCTGCTCCACCAGGCCCGAGTCCGGGTCCGGGTGGTTGTAGCGGACCGTGCCCGCCTCGGCGAGCAGCGAGGGGGAGATCCCGAGCTCCTCGTACGTCCGCCGGGCCGCCGCCGCGAAGGGCGCCTCACCGGGGTAGGGGTGGCCGCAGCAGGTGTTGGACCACACACCGGGGGAGTGGTACTTGCCGAGCGCCCGCCGCTGCAGCAGCAGCCGGCCGCGCTCGTCGAAGAGGAACACGGAGAAGGCGCGGTGCAGCTGTCCCGGCGGCTGATGGGCGGCGAGCTTCTCCGCGGTGCCGATCGTCACGCCGTGCTCGTCGACCAGTTCCAGCAGGATCGCTTCCGTGGTGCCGCTCGGCGAGCTGTGCGTCTCGGTGGCAGGTGTGATCGACATACCCATCCTTCACATCGGTCCTCGAACCCCAAGTCTGCCGTACGAAAGCGGCACTCCCGGCGCTTCCCGGCACTCTCGCATGTCCGCGCCGGGCCGGGGTCCGCGGCCGGGCGCGCCTCGGTTGCACAGCAGCTACTCAGTGGCCCAGCCGCGCCTCGGCCGCGCGGACACACCTCAGTGGCACAGGCGTGCCTCGTGCTCCGCGTGTCCGCCCGGTTCCAGCTGGAAGGTGCAGTGCTCCACGTCGAAGTGGTCGCCGAGGCAGCCCTGGAGCTCGTGCAGCATCTTCTCGTGCCCGATGGCGTTGAGCACGTCCGTGCTCACCACGACGTGCGCGGAGAGCACCGGCATCCCGGAGGTGATCGTCCACGCGTGCAGGTCGTGGACGTCCTCCACCCCGTCCAGGGCCAGGATGTGCGCCCGCACCTCGGCCATGTCGACGTCCTTGGGCGCGGCCTCCAGCAGGACGTCCAGGGTCTCGCGCAGCAGCTTGACGGTGCGCGGCACGATCATCACGCCGATCAGCAGCGAGGCGATCGGGTCGGCGGCCCGCCAGCCGGTGAGCAGGATCACCGCCGCCGAGATCATCACCGCCAGCGAGCCGAGGGCGTCCGCGGCCACCTCCAGGAAGGCGCCGCGCACGTTCAGGCTCTCCTTCTGGCCGCGCATCAGCAGCGTCAGCGAGACGGAGTTCGCGACCAGGCCGATCAGCCCGAAGACGATCATCAGGCCGCCCCGGGTGTCGGCCGGGGTGACGAAGCGCTGGACGGCCTCGTAGAGCACGTAGCCGCCGACGCCGAGCAGGAGCAGGCAGTTGGCGAGCGCGGCGAGGATCTCGGCGCGGGCGTAGCCGAAGGTGCGGTTGCCGCTCGGCGGGCGGTTGGCGAAGTGGATGGCGAGCAGGGCCATGCCGAGGCCGACGGCGTCGGTCGCCATGTGGGCCGCGTCCGCGACGAGCGCGAGCGAGTCCGCGGCCACGCCGCCGATGATCTCCACCACCATCACGGCGAGCGTGATCGACAGCGCGACGCGCAGCGTGCCGCGGTGCGCTGCCGCCGCCGTCCCGGTGGCCGCCGCGCCGTGCGCGTGCCCGTGGTCGTGACCGGCCCCCATCTGACCTTCCGCCCTCCTCAAGACGCGTTCCGGGACCACAGTCAACTACGGGCGGCGGCCACCGGGCAACGCGGCACTGAACACCGTTGTCATGTGCCCCGGTACCCGGCCTGACCTGCCTGAACGAACCGCTGATCGGGCGGTGGGGCCGGGTGGCGGCGCGGTCAGCCGCCGTGGTGCGACTGCCAGCCCTGCCAGGCCGAGGAGACCATCTCGGCCACGCCGCGCCGGGCCCGCCAGCCCAGCTCGGCGGCGGCCCGCTCCGCGGAGGCGACGGCGCGCGGCGCGTCCCCCGGACGGCGGGCCTCGACGAGGGGCGGCCGCCGGTCGCCGGTGACCTCGCCGACGACCGAGATCAGCTCCCGGACCGACACGCCCTCACCGCGGCCGATGTTCAGGGTCAGGTCACCGCCGCCGTCCGTCCCGGCCAGGCGGCGGGCCGCCGCCAGGTGGGCGTCCGCAAGGTCGGCGACGTGGATGTAGTCGCGCACGCAGGTGCCGTCCGGCGTCGGGTAGTCGTCGCCGAAGACCCGCGGGGCCTCGTCGCGCGTGAGACGGTCGAAGACCATCGGGACGATGTTGAAGACCCCGGTGTCGGCCAGCTCCGGGGCGGCCGCGCCGGCGACGTTGAAGTACCGCAGGCACACCGTGGCGATGCCGTGCGCCCGCCCCGCCGCCCGGACCAGCCACTCCCCGGCCAGCTTGGTCTCGCCGTAGGGGTTCACCGGGGCGCACGGGGTGTCCTCGGTGATGAGGTCCACCTCCGGGTTGCCGTAGACGGCCGCCGAGGAGGAGAACAGCAGGCGCCGGACCCCGGCCCCGGCCATCGCGTCCAGCAGCGTGGCGAGACCGCCCACGTTCTCCTGGTAGTAGCGGGTCGGCTGCGCCACGGACTCGGCGACCTGCTTGCGCGCGGCGAGGTGCACCACCCCGGTCACCTCGTGCTCGGCCAGCACCCGCTCGAGCAGCTCCGTGTCGAGCGAGGAGCCCCGGACCAGCGGCACCTCCTCGGGCAGCCGCGCCGCCCGCCCCGCCGACAGGTCGTCGAGCGCGACCACACGCTTCCCGGCCCCGGCCATGACCCGCGCCACATGTGCCCCGATGTACCCGGCCCCGCCGGTGATCAGCCACGTCATGCCGCCCCACCCTATGCGGGCCGCCCACCGCGACACCCGACACCCGCCGTGACACCGACGCCCGCCGTGACTTCGGGCCCCCGCCGTGACTTCGGGCACCCGCCATGACATCGAGCACCGACCGTGACTTCGGGCCCCCGCCGTGATGCCGGCCGCCCCGTCCGCTGTCGTACGCCCGGCGTCCTGGCCCCCGGCCTCCCGGGCGCCCCGCTCTCCCAGGCGCCCGCTCTCCCCGGCACCCCTCACCCCCGTCGCGGATGCCCGTCCCCGCCCCCGCGGTTTGTGGCGGGCCCCCCGCATCACCGATGATGATCGCGGCGCAGGCCGCAGCGGACCGCGTTGATCGTCCCGTGAACGGGCGGTGAACACGGTCTTCCCCGCATCCGATAGCCTCTGCCGACATGCCGCCCGGGTGCCACAGGCATACGGCGCCCCCCACCATGCACATGACCGGCGCGGACGCGTCGGCCCCCAGGGAGTGACTTCGGTTGTCGACCGCCATCCTCACCGGTCAGCCGGTTCCCGGATCGTCGATCGAGAACGATCTGCGGTCCCTCGGCTTCGACGTGCGGATCGCCTCCGACGCCTCCGACGCCGAGACGCAGCTGGCCCAGGTCCCCGGCGACCAGCGGGTCGCCGTCGTCGACGCCCGCTTCGTCGGCCATCCGCACGCCCTGCGCCTGGGCCTGACCGACCCCCGCTTCGACCTCGCCGCCGTGCCCGGCGCCGTCACCGCCCGCCCGGCCGGCCGCCAGGCCCTGACCCGGGCGATGGCCCGTGAGAACTCCGCCGGCGGCGGCACCGCACTGGCCGTGGACAGCCTCGCGGACCGCATCGTCGCCGCCCTCGACGCCGAGGGCTCCGCCGTGCACCGCCCCGAGCTCGGCAGCCTCGTCGCCGCCGTGCCCACCGACCCGCAGGGCCGCAACGAGGCACGGCAGGCCGTCGCCTCCGTCGACGACGAGGCCGTACGCCTGAAGTCGGCCGTGAAGGCCCGCGACGGCTTCTTCACCACCTTCTGCATCAGCCCGTACTCGCGCTACCTCGCCCGCTGGTGCGCCCGGCGCGGCCTGACCCCCAACCAGGTCACCACCGCCTCCCTGCTCACGGCCCTGATAGCAGCCGGCTGCGCGGCCACCGGCACCCGCGGTGGCTTCGTCGCGGCCGGCGTGCTGCTCATCGCCTCGTTCGTGCTGGACTGCACCGACGGCCAGCTCGCCCGCTACTCGCTCCAGTACTCCACCCTCGGCGCCTGGCTGGACGCCACCTTCGACCGGGCCAAGGAGTACGCCTACTACGCCGGCCTCGCGCTCGGCGCCGCCCGCGGCGGAGACGACGTCTGGGCCCTCGCGCTCGGCGCGATGGTCCTGCAGACCTGCCGGCACGTGGTCGACTTCTCCTTCAACGAGGCCAACCACGACGCCACCGCCAACACCAGCCCCACCGCGGCCCTCTCCGACAAGCTCGACAGCGTCGGCTGGACGGTCTGGGTACGCCGGATGATCGTCCTGCCGATCGGCGAGCGCTGGGCGATGATCGCCCTCCTCACGGCGGCCACCACGCCCCGCATCACCTTCTACGCGCTGCTCGCCGGCTGCGCCTTCGCGGCCGCCTACACCACCGCGGGCCGTGTGCTGCGCTCGGTGACCCGCAAGGCGACGCGCACCGACCGCGCGGCCGGGGCGCTGGCCGACCTCGCGGACAGCGGCCCCCTCGCCCAGGTCCTCGCGGGCGCCCTGCGCACCGTCGCGGGCCGGCTGCCCGGCGCCGCCGCCCCGGCCCTCGCCCTGCTCGGCTCGCTCGCCGTCGTGGCCACCGCCGCGCTGACCGGCTTCGGCGGCCCCTGGGCGGCCCTCGCCGCCCTCGCGTACGCGGTCACCTCCGCACTCGCCGTCGCCCGCCCCCTCAAGGGCGCCCTCGACTGGCTCGTCCCACCGCTGTTCCGGGCCGCCGAGTACGGCACCGTCCTCGCCCTGGCCGCCAAGGCCGGGGTGAACGGAGCGCTTCCGGCGGCTTTCGGCCTGGTGGCCGCGGTCGCCTACCATCACTACGACACGGTGTACCGCATCCGCGGCGACGCCGGAGCGCCGCCGGCCTGGCTGGTGCGCGCCGTCGGGGGGCACGAAGGACGGACGCTGCTCGTCACCGTGCTGGCGGCGCTGCTCACCGCGTCGCAGTTCACCGTCGCGCTCACGGTCCTCGCCGTGGTCGTCGCCCTGCTGGTGCTCGCCGAGAGCATCCGCTTCTGGGTGTCCGCAGGGGCGCCCGCCGTACACGACGAAGGAGAACCCGCATGATCGGCCTCGTGCTGGCGGCCGGCGCCGGACGGCGTCTGCGCCCCTACACCGACACCCTGCCGAAGGCGCTGGTGCCGGTGGGGCCGGCGGGAGTGGAGGGCGAGCCGACGGTCCTCGACCTCACCCTCGGCAACTTCGCCGAGATCGGCCTGACCGAGGCCGCGGTCATCGTCGGCTACCGCAAGGAGGCCGTCTACGAGCGCAAGGCGGCCCTGGAGCGGAAGTACGGCCTGAAGCTCACCCTGATCGACAACGACAAGGCCGAGGAGTGGAACAACGCGTACTCCCTGTGGTGCGGCCGTGACGCCCTCAAGGACGGCGTGATCCTCGCCAACGGCGACACCGTCCACCCGGTCTCCGTCGAGCGGACGCTGCTGGCCGCCCGCGGCGGCGACAAGAAGATCATCCTCGCCCTGGACACGGTGAAGAACCTGGCCGACGAGGAGATGAAGGTCGTCGTCGACCCCGACAAGGGCATGACGAGGATCACCAAGCTGATGGACCCGGCCGAGGCCACCGGCGAGTACATCGGCGTCACCCTCATCGAGGGTGACGCCGCCCCGGAGCTCGCCGACGCGCTGCGCGCCGTGTGGGAGACCGACCCGCAGCAGTTCTACGAGCACGGCTACCAGGAGCTGGTCAACCGCGGCTTCCGGATCGACGTGGCGCCGATCGGCGACGTCAGCTGGGTCGAGATCGACAACCACGACGACCTCGCCCGGGGACGGGAGATCGCGTGCCACTACTGACCCGGCTCATCCCGTCGCCGGTCGTCGTGGACATCCGCCCGGGTGCCCTCGACGACCTGGGCGGCGTGCTCGCCGACGAGCGCATCTCGCACTCCGGCCGGCTCGCCGTCGCCGTCAGCAACGGCTCCGGCGCGCGGCTGCGCGACCGGGTCACCCCCACCCTTCCCGGCGCCACCTGGTACGAGGTCGGCGGCGGCACCCTCGACGACGCGATCCGGCTGGCCGACGAGATGAAGTCCGGCCACTTCGACGCGGTCGTGGGCCTGGGTGGCGGCAAGATCATCGACTGCGCCAAGTTCGCCGCCGCGCGCGTCGGCCTGCCCCTGGTCGCGGTGCCGACGAACCTCGCGCACGACGGCCTGTGCTCCCCGGTCGCGACCCTCGACAACGATGCGGGCCGCGGCTCCTACGGTGTGCCCAACCCGATCGCCGTCGTCATCGACCTGGACGTGATCCGCGAGGCGCCCGCGCGCTTCGTCCGCTCCGGCATCGGCGACGCCGTGTCCAACATCTCCGCCGTCGCGGACTGGGAGCTGTCCCACCGCGTCAACGGCGAGAAGGTCGACGGACTGGCCGCGGCCATGGCCCGCCAGGCGGGCGAGGCCGTGCTGCGGCACCCGGGCGGCATCGGCGACAACGACTTCCTCCAGGTGCTCGCCGAGGCGCTGGTGCTCAGCGGGATCGCCATGTCGGTCTCGGGCGACTCCCGGCCCTCGTCGGGGGCGTGCCACGAGATCAACCACGCCTTCGACCTGCTGTTCCCCCAGCGCGCCGCGAGCCACGGCGAGCAGTGCGGACTGGGCGCGGCCTTCGCGATGTACCTGCGCGGGGCCCACGAGCAGTCGGCGTTCATGGCCGGGGTGCTGCGCCGGCACGGACTGCCGGTGCTGCCGGAGGAGATCGGCTTCACCGTGGACGAGTTCGTCCGCGCCGTGGAGTTCGCCCCGGAGACCCGGCCCGGCCGCTACACGATCCTCGAACACCTCGCCCTCAAGACGAACCAGATCAAGGACATCTACGCCGACTATGTCAAGGCCATCGGTAGCTGAACTCCGTCCGGTCGTCCACCCCGCGGGGGTCAAGGACCGGCGCAGCGGTGAGCACTGGATGGGACGCCTCTACATGCGTGAGGTGTCCCTGCGGGTCGACCGCTACCTGGTCAACACCAGGATCACGCCCAACCAGCTCACGTACCTGATGACCCTCTGCGGCGTCCTGGCGTGCCCGGCCCTGCTGGTGCCGGGGATTCCGGGCGCCGTGCTCGGCGTGGTCATGGTGCAGCTGTACCTGCTGCTGGACTGCGTCGACGGCGAGATAGCGCGCTGGAAGCAGCAGTTCTCGCTCGGCGGGGTCTACCTCGACCGGGTCGGCGCCTACCTGTGCGACGCCGCCGTCCTGGTCGGGCTGGGCCTGCGCGCCGCCGACCTGTGGGGCAGCGGGCGGATCGACTGGCTGTGGGCCTTCCTCGGGACCCTCGCCGCCCTCGGCGCGATCCTGATCAAGGCCGAGACCGACCTGGTCGGCGTCGCCCGGCACCAGGGCGGCCTGCCGCCGGTCAAGGAGGCCGCCTCCGAGCCGCGCTCCTCCGGCATGGCGCTCGCCCGCCGGGCCGCCGCGGCGCTGAAGTTCCACCGCCTCATCCTCGGCATCGAGGCGTCCCTGCTGATCCTGGTTTTGGCGATCGCCGACGCGGCCAGGGGCGACCTGTTCTTCACCCGGCTCGGCACCGCCGTACTCGCCGGGATCGCGCTGCTGCAGACCCTGCTGCACCTGGTGTCCGTCCTCGCCTCCAGCAGGTTGCGATGAGCGCCGTGGGCAGCGAGCTCAAGGTCGGCGCGGTCGTCATCACCATGGGCAACCGCCCCGACGAGCTGCGCGCCCTGCTCGACTCGGTCGCCAAGCAGGACGGCGGCCGGGTCGAGGTGGTCGTGGTCGGCAACGGCTCGCCCGTCCCCGACGTCCCCGAGGGCGTCCGCACGATCGAGCTGCCGGAGAACCTCGGCATCCCCGGCGGGCGCAACGTCGGCATCGAGGCCTTCGGCCCGAGCGGCCGGGACGTCGACATCCTGCTCTTCCTCGACGACGACGGCCTCCTCGCCCACCACGACACCGCCGAGCTGTGCCGCCGGGCCTTCACGGACGATCCGGGACTCGGCATCATCAGCTTCCGCATCGCCGACCCGGAGACCGGCGTCACCCAGCGCCGCCACGTGCCGCGGCTGCGCGCCGCCGACCCGATGCGCTCCTCCCGGGTCACCACCTTCCTCGGCGGCGCCAACGCCGTCCGCACCCAGGTCTTCGCGGAAGTGGGCGCGCTGCCGGACGAATTCTTCTACGCGCACGAGGAAACCGATCTGGCATGGCGGGCCCTCGACGCGGGCTGGATGATCGACTACCGGTCCGACATGGTGCTGTACCACCCCACGACCGCGCCCTCGCGGCACGCGGTCTACCACCGCATGGTCGCCCGCAACCGGGTCTGGCTGGCCCGCCGCAACCTGCCCGCGCCGCTGGTCCCGGTCTACCTCGGGGTCTGGATGCTGCTGACCCTGCTCCGCCGCCCCTCCCGGCCGGCGCTGAAGGCCTGGTTCGGCGGTTTCCGGGAAGGCTGGACCACACCGTGCGGTCCGCGCCGGCCCATGAAGTGGATTACGGTGTGGCGGCTGACCCGGCTGGGCCGGCCTCCGGTCATCTGAAAAGCTCGATCCCGTGGGTGCCGGGCCACCACCCGGCCCGCGCTCGCGCTGCCCGCACAGGCGGCGCATCTTCGAAGACGAAAGTATCCGGTTGTGAGTGAGACAACGCACGACGGCGGCGTCGCGGTCGACGCGGCGCCGTCGCCCGACGAGGGCCTCACGGCGGCGCGGCTCGCCGCCAGGCACGGGCTGACCGTCAGCGGCGCCCGGCCCCCGCTGACGGAGTACGTCCGCCAGCTCTGGGGCCGCCGCCACTTCATCCTCGCCTTCTCCCAGGCGAAGCTGACCGCCCAGTACAGCCAGGCCAAGCTCGGCCAGCTCTGGCAGGTGGCGACCCCGCTGCTGAACGCGGCCGTTTACTACTTCATCTTCGGCGTGATCCTGCGCGCCAGCCGGGGCATGACGCCCGAGACGTACATCCCCTTCCTGGTCACCGGCGTGTTCGTGTTCACCTTCACGCAGAGCTCGGTGATGGCGGGGGTGCGGGCCATCTCCGGCAACCTGGGCCTGGTGCGGGCGCTGCACTTCCCGCGCGCCTCCCTGCCGGTCTCCTTCGCGCTGCAGCAGCTCCAGCAGCTGCTGTTCTCGATGGTCGTGCTGTTCGTGGTGGCCATCGGCTTCGGCAGCTACCCGGGTCTGTCCTGGCTGCTGATCGTGCCGGTGCTGGCACTGCAGTTCCTGTTCAACACGGGCCTCGCGCTGATCGTCGCCCGGATGGGCGCCAAGACCCCCGACCTGGCCCAGCTCATGCCGTTCCTTCTGCGTACCTGGATGTACGCGTCCGGGGTGATGTTCTCCATCAGCGGGATGCTCGCCGGGCGGCCGGAGTGGTTCATCCGTCTGATGCAGGTGAACCCCGCCGCGGTCTACATGGATCTGATGCGGTTCGCGCTGATCGACGGGTACGGCGCCTCGCACCTGCCGCCGCACGTGTGGGCCGTCGCCCTGTTCTGGGCCGTCGTCGTCTTCGCCGGCGGGTTCGTCTACTTCTGGAAGGCGGAGGAGAGGTACGGCCGTGGCTGAGCAGAACGCCGCCCGCGTCGACGGGGAGCGGATTCCCACCGTCATCGCGGACGAACTGCACATCGTCTACCGCGTCAACGGCGCCAAGACGGGCAAGGGCAGCGCCACCGCCGCGCTCAGCCGCATCCTCAAGCGCGGCGAGGAGCGCGGCGTGCGCAAGGTGCACGCCGTCAAGGGCGTCTCCTTCGTCGCCTACCGCGGCGAGGCCATCGGCCTGATCGGCTCCAACGGCTCCGGCAAGTCCACGCTGCTGCGCGCCATCGCCGGCCTGCTGCCCGCCGAGAAGGGCAAGGTCTACACCGACGGCCAGCCCTCGCTCCTGGGCGTGAACGCGGCCCTGATGAACGACCTGACCGGTGAGCGCAACGTCATCCTCGGCGGTCTCGCCATGGGCATGTCCCGCGAGGAGATCAAGTCGCGCTACCAGGAGATCGTCGACTTCTCCGGCATCAACGAGAAGGGCGACTTCATCACGCTGCCGATGCGGACGTACTCCTCCGGCATGGCGGCCCGGCTGCGCTTCTCCATCGCCGCCGCCAAGGACCACGACGTCCTCATGATCGACGAGGCGCTGGCCACCGGTGACCGCAAGTTCCAGAAGCGGTCCGAGGAGCGGATCCGGGAGCTGCGCAAGGAGGCCGGCACCGTCTTCCTGGTCAGCCACAACAACAAGTCGATCCGCGACACCTGCGACCGGGTGCTGTGGCTGGAGCGCGGTGAGCTGCGCATGGACGGCCCCACCGAAGAGGTGCTCAAGGAGTACGAGAAGTTCACCGGCAAGTGACCCGGACACCGTGGGCCCCGCCGGAACTGCTCCGGCGGGGCCCGGCGTCTGCAAAGGAAACGTCAACTCGGGCCAGGGCGCGGAATCTTGACACCGATCGGTGTGTTGTTGTGATGTGCGGGACACCCTTGCGGAACACACCACGTTGTACAACGTAAGCTGTACCGGTCCCCGAAAGCGGCACATGGGGCGATAATGCGCGACACCCCCCTCGGGGCAGCCCCGCGGGGGGTCCGGCGGCGTGTCCGAAATAGTGTGTATCGGATCGGCAGTGTAGAACGGGAGATGTGACGGCAATGGCTACGGAAACTCCCCAGCTCAGCGCAAGCCGTGCCGTCCCCGCCCCGGGCAGCGCGCGGTGACGGGAACCACCGCGGCGCGCGACCCCGGGCGCGCCACGCTGGACAAGGCCGCGGGCGAGAACTTCCCCGTGGCCCCGTTCTTCCTGCCCCGAGCCTGGCGCGCCGACCTCATGGCGGTCTACGGCTTCGCCCGCCTCGTCGACGACATCGGCGACGGCGACCTGGCTCCCGGCGGGGCCGACGCCCGGCTGCTCGGCGTGTCGCGCGGGGAGGCGGAAGACCGCCTGATCCTTCTGGACGCCTTCGAGGACGACCTGCGCCGCGTGTTCGACGGCGCGCCGCGCCACCCGCTGCTGCGCCGGCTCCAGCCCACCGTCCGCCGCCACGCGCTGACCCCCGAGCCCTTCCTCGGCCTGATCGCGGCCAACCGCCAGGACCAGCTCGTCACGCGGTACGAGACCTACGACGACCTCCTGGCCTACTGCGCGCTGTCCGCCAACCCCGTGGGCCGCCTCGTGCTCGCCGTCACCGGCACCTCGACCCCCGAGCGGATCCGCCGCTCCGACGCGGTCTGCACCGCCCTGCAGATCGTCGAGCACCTCCAGGACGTCGCGGAGGACCTCGGCCGCGACCGGGTCTACCTCCCCGCCGCCGACCTGAAGCGCTTCCACGTGCGGGAGGACGATCTCGCCGCCCCCACCGCCGGCGCGTCGGTGCGCGCCCTGGTCGCGTACGAGGCGGAACGCGCCCGCGTCCTGCTGAATGAGGGCGACCCCCTGGTGGGCAGCGTCCACGGCAGGCTGAAGCTGCTGCTCGCGGGGTTCGTCGCGGGCGGAAGGGCGGCCCTCCGGGCGATCGCCGCCGCCCGGTACGACGTACTTCCCGGCCCGCCCAAGCCCGGCAAGCTCCAGTTGCTGCGCGAGGTGGGCGTGACCCTGCGAGGAGAGGGGTGATCCGGGCCGTGGAAGCTCCGCCGCTGGTGTCCGCACCGGTACTCGCCGCCTACAGCTACTGCGAGGCCGTCACCGGTCAGCAGGCCCGCAACTTCGCCTACGGCATCCGGCTGCTGCCGACCTCCAAGCGGCGCGCCATGTCCGCGCTGTACGCGTTCTCCCGGCGCGTCGACGACATCGGCGACGGCGAGCTGACGGACGACGTCAAGATCGCCCGGTTGGAGGACACCCGGGCCCTGCTCGGCCGGATCCGCGAGGGCGGGGTCGAGGACGACGACACCGACCCCGTCGCGGTGGCCCTCGCCCATGCCGCCCGGACCTTCCCGATCCCGCTCGGCGGCCTGGACGAACTCATCGACGGCGTCCTCATGGACGTCCGCGGTGAGACGTACGAGACCTGGGACGACCTGAAGGCCTACTGCCGCTGCGTGGCCGGGGCCATCGGACGGCTCTCGCTCGGCGTGTTCGGCACCGAGCCGGGCGCGCGCAGCGCGGAGCGCGCCCCCGAGTACGCCGACACGCTCGGCCTCGCGCTGCAGCTGACCAACATCCTCCGGGACGTCCGCGAGGACGCCGCGGGCGGCCGCACCTATCTGCCCGCCGACGACCTCGCCAAGTTCGGCTGCTCGGCCGGGTTCCGCGGGCCGATCCCGCCGGAGGGCTCCGACTTCGCGGGTCTGGTCCACTTCGAGGTGCGCCGCGCCCGCGCCCTGTTCGCCGAGGGCTACCGGCTGCTGCCCCTGCTGGACCGGCGCAGCGGCGCGTGCGTCGCCGCCATGGCCGGGATCTACCGCCGTCTGCTCGACCGCATCGAGCGCGAGCCGCAGGCCGTGCTGCGCGGCCGGGTCTCGCTGCCGGGCCGGGAGAAGGCGTACGTCGCCGTGCGCGGCCTGTCCGGCCTGGACACCCGGCACGTGTCCCGGCAGACCGTCAGGAGGCGCGTCTGATGGACCGTTCCCTCCCGGGCGGCTCCACCGCCGAGAAGCGGCGCGCAACCCTCCGCCGCCACGCGGCGTCCCTGAGGGCGACGACCGGCCGTGGGGCACCGCGCCGCCACGGCGGACGCACGGGGGAGGGGGCGCGATGACCGACGGCACCCGGCCCGACCAGCCGCTGGACGGCACCGCGCGTGCCGCCGCGCGGCACGCCGTCGTGGTCGGCGGAGGGCTCGCCGGCATCACCGCCGCGCTCGCGCTCGCCGACGCGGGAGTGCGCGTGACGCTGATCGAGGGGCGGCCGCGTCTCGGCGGCCTCGCCTTCTCCTTCCGGCGCGGCGACCTGACCGTCGACAACGGCCAGCACGTGTACCTGCGCTGCTGCACCGCCTACCGCTGGTTCCTCGGCCGGATCGACGCCTGCGCGCTCGCCCCGCTGCAGGACCGGCTCGACGTGCCCGTCCTCGACGCCACCCGACCCGAGGGGCGACGGCTCGGCCGGCTGCGGCGCGACCCGCTGCCCGTACCCCTGCACCTGGGACGCAGCCTCGCCGCCTACCCCCACCTCTCGCTCGCCGAGCGCGCCCGGGTCGGCCGGGCCGCCCTCGCGCTCAAGGCGCTCGACCTCACCGATCCGGCCCTGGACGCCCAGGACTTCGGCGGCTGGCTGACCGCGCACGGCCAGTCGGCGCGGGCCGTCGAGGCCCTGTGGGACCTGGTCGGGGTCGCCACCCTCAACGCGGTCGCGCGCGACACCTCGCTCGGGCTCGCCGCGATGGTGTTCAAGACCGGTCTGCTGTCCGACCCGGGCGCGGCCGACATCGGCTGGGCCCGCGTCCCGCTGGGAGAACTGCACGACGGGCTGGCCCGCAAGGCGCTCGACTCCGCGGGCGTGCGCACCGAACTCCGCACGCGCGTCACCTCCCTCTCCCCCCACGAGAACGGCGGCTGGAGCGTCCGGGTTCCCGGCGAGACGCTGCGGGCCGACGCGGTCGTGCTCGCCGTGCCGCAGCGCGAGGCGCACGGACTGCTGCCGCCCGGCGCCCTCGACGCGCCCGAGCGGCTGCTGCGCATCGGCACCGCGCCCATCCTCAACGTCCACGTCGTCTACGACCGCAAGGTGCTCGCCCGCCCGTTCTTCGCCGCCCTCGGCACCCCGGTGCAGTGGGTCTTCGACCGCACGGAGGCCTCCGGCCTGAAGCGGGGTCAGTACCTGGCCGTCTCCCAGTCGGCGGCCCAGGACGAGATCGACGCCCCCGTAGCCGAGCTGAGGGAGCGCTACCTGCCCGAGCTGCGGCGGCTGCTGCCCCGCGCGCGCGGCGCGGAGGTCGAGGACTTCTTCGTCACCAGGGAGCGCACGGCGACGTTCGCCCCGACCCCCGGCGTCGGCCGTCTCAGGCCCGGCGCCCGCACCAAGGCACCCGGCCTGTACCTGGCCGGAGCGTGGACCGCCACAGGGTGGCCCGCGACCATGGAGGGTGCGGTCCGCAGCGGCGTGAGCGCGGCGGAGGCCGCGCTGCGCGCCCTCGGCCGGCCCCGCCCGAGCCGCCTCTTCGCTCTGGAGGAGGCGGCGTGATGCTCGACCAGCACGGCGCGGCAGGCCCCCGCATCCCCGGCACCGCAACAAGGAGAGACACTGTGCCCACTGTGCCCCCGGCCTCGACGCCCGCTCGGAGGACCGCGGCGGACGTGACCGCGCTGCTGGAGCGCGGCCGGACCCTGGCCACGCCGGTTCTGCGGGCGGCGGTCGACCGCCTGGCACCCCCCATGGACACGGTGGCCGCCTACCACTTCGGCTGGATCGACGCCCACGGCAGGCCGGCCCACGGCGACGGCGGCAAGGCCGTCCGCCCGGCCCTGGCCGTGCTCTCCGCCGAGGTCACCGGGGCCGCGCCGGAGACCGGGATCCCCGGCGCGGTCGCCGTCGAGCTGGTCCACAACTTCTCGCTGCTGCACGACGACCTGATGGACGGCGACGAGCAGCGCCGGCACCGCGACACGGTCTGGAAGGTGCACGGCCCGGCTCAGGCCATTCTGGTCGGCGACGCACTCTTCGCCCTGGCCAACGAGGTCCTCCTGGAACTCGGCACCGTCGAGGCAGGCCGGGCCACCCGCCGCCTGACCACCGCCAGCCGCGCCCTGATCGACGGTCAGGCGCAGGACATCTCCTACGAGCACCGCGACCGCGTCAGCGTCGAGGAGTGCCTGGAGATGGAGGGCAACAAGACCGGCGCCCTGCTCGCCTGCGCCAGCTCCATCGGCGCGGTGCTCGGCGGCGCGGACGACGCGACCGCCGACGCGCTGGAGAAGTACGGCTACCACCTCGGCCTGGCCTTCCAGGCCGTCGACGACCTCCTCGGCATCTGGGGCGACCCGGAGGCCACCGGAAAGCAGACCTGGAGCGATCTGCGCCAGCGCAAGAAGTCGCTGCCGGTCGTGGCCGCCCTCGCGGCGGGCGGATCGGCCTCGGAGCGGCTCGGTGAGATGCTCGCCGCCGACGCCAAGAGCAGCGACTTCGAGAACTTCTCGGAGGAGGAGTTCGCGGCCCGCGCCGCCCTCATCGAGGAGGCGGGCGGCCGTGCGTGGACGGCCGAGGAGGCGCGCCGCCAGCACACCACCGCCATCGAAGCCCTCGACGCCGTCGACATGCCCGAGCCGGTCCGGGCCTCCTTCACGGCGCTCGCCGACTTCGTCGTCGTACGAAAGAGATGATCGTTATCGGTCGAACCAGCCTCGCGTAGTCGCCGGCCGGTGCCGCAGGAGGTTTGCGGGCACCGGCCGACGGCGGACCCACAGCAGCACGACTCGCACGACTGCACGAAGGGGAAGCCATGACAGCGACGACCGACGGAAGTACCGGGGCCACTCTCCCGCCCCGCGCTGCCGCGGCCAGCGAAACCGTACTCACCACACCCGTGGCGGCCGGGGCAGCACAAGCCGCCGAACGCGCGGTCCGGCGCGCCACCGACTTCCTGCTCTCCCGGCAGGACGCGGAAGGCTGGTGGAAGGGCGACCTCGAGACCAACGTCACGATGGACGCCGAGGACCTGCTGCTGCGTCAGTTCCTGGGCATCCTCGACGAGGAGACGACCCGGTCCGCCGCCCTCTTCATCCGCGGCGAGCAGCGCGAGGACGGCACCTGGGCCACCTTCTTCGGCGGCCCCGGCGAGCTGTCCACGACCATCGAGGCCTACGTCGCCCTCCGCCTGGCCGGCGACGCGCCCGGCGACCCCCACATGGCCAGGGCCTCGGCCTGGATCCGCGCGCAGGGCGGCATCGCGGCCGCCCGCGTCTTCACCCGGATCTGGCTGGCCCTGTTCGGCTGGTGGAAGTGGGAGGACCTGCCCGAACTCCCGCCGGAGCTCCTCTACTTCCCGACCTGGGTCCCGCTCAACATCTACGACTTCGGCTGCTGGGCCCGGCAGACCATCGTCCCGCTCACCGTCGTCTCCGCCAAGCGGCCGGTGCGGCCCGCCCCCTTCCCGCTGGACGAGCTGCACACCGACCCCGACCGCCCCAACCCGCCCAGGCCCTTCGCCCCTGCGGCGAGTTGGGACGGCGCCTTCCAGCGTCTGGACAAGGCGCTGCACGCGCTGCGCAAGGTCGCGCCGAAGCGGCTGCGCAGGGCCGCGATGAACACCGCGGCCCGCTGGATCATCGAGCGCCAGGAGAACGACGGCTGCTGGGGCGGCATCCAGCCGCCGGCCGTGTACTCGATCATCGCGCTGCACCTGCTGGGCTACGACCTCAACCACCCGGTGATGCGCGCGGGCCTTCGGTCGCTGGACCGTTTCGCCGTCCGGCGCCCGGACGGCGCCCGGATGATCGAGGCCTGCCAGTCGCCGGTGTGGGACACCTGCCTGGCCACCATCGCGCTCGCCGACGCCGGCGTCCCCGCGGACCACCCGCAACTGGTGAAGGCCGCCGACTGGATGCTCGGCGAGCAGGTCGTGCGGCCCGGCGACTGGTCGGTGCGCCGCCCCGGACTGCCGCCCGGCGGCTGGGCGTTCGAGTTCCACAACGACAACTACCCCGACACCGACGACACCGCCGAGGTCGTCCTCGCCCTGCGCCGGGTCCGCCACCACGACCCGGAACGGGTCGACAAGGCAGTGGCCCGCGGAGTGCGCTGGAACCTCGGCATGCAGTCGAAGAACGGCGCCTGGGGCGCCTTCGACGTCGACAACACCAGCCCCTTCCCCAACCGGTTGCCGTTCTGCGACTTCGGCGAGGTCATCGACCCGCCCTCGGCCGACGTCACGGCCCACGTCGTCGAGATGCTCGCGGTGGAGGGCCTCTCCCACGACCCCCGCACCCGGCGGGGCATCCGGTGGCTGCTGGCCGAACAGGAGCCGGACGGCTCGTGGTTCGGGCGCTGGGGCGTCAACTACGTCTACGGCACCGGGTCGGTGGTGCCCGCACTGGTCGCCGCCGGGCTGCCCGGCGCGCACCCGGCGATCCGCCGCGCGGTGACCTGGCTGGAGTCGGTGCAGAACGACGACGGCGGCTGGGGCGAGGACCTGCGCTCCTACCGGGACGCCAAGGGGTGGAGCGGCCGGGGCGCCTCCACCGCCTCGCAGACCGCCTGGGCGCTGCTCGCCCTGCTGGCGGCGGGGGAGAAGGAGTCCAAGGCCGTCGAGTCCGGCGTCGCGTGGCTCGCCGCCACCCAGCGGGAGGACGGCTCCTGGGACGAGCCGTACTTCACCGGCACCGGCTTCCCCTGGGACTTCTCGATCAACTACCACCTCTACCGGCAGGTCTTCCCGCTGACAGCGCTCGGCCGGTACGTCCACGGCGAGCCCTTCGCCGCCAAGGCCCGCGCCGGGGCCGAGGGGGGCTGATGGACGCCCGGCCCGCCCCGAGACCGCTGCTGATCGCCTGTGCGCTCGGCATCGAGCGCCTCGCCCTGCGCACGGGCGGCCGCGGTGCGGGGCGCAGGGGCCTCGGACGCCCCGGGGCCGAAGCGGGCCACTGGGCCGCCGGCGGGCCCGTCACCGTGCTGCGCACCGGCATGGGGCCGAAGGCGGCGGAACGCTCCGTCACCCGGCTCCTCGCCGACCCCACGCTCGCCGGGGCCGCCGTGCTCGCCACGGGCTTCTGCGCCGGACTCGCGCCCGGGATGCACCCCGGTGACCTCGTGGTCGCCGAGGAGACCCGGGACCCGCGCGGAACCGTGCGGTGCGTGGGCACCGAGCTGCTCGTCGGGGAACTCGCGCGCTCCCTGCCCGGGCGCAGCGTCCACACCGGGCCGGTCACCGGCTCCGACCACGTGGTCCGCGGTCCGGAACGCTCCGGCCTGCGGGCCACCGGCGCGATCGCGGTCGACATGGAGTCCGCGGCCACGCTCCTGGGCGCGGTGCGCGAGGGCGCCCGCCCGGTTGCGGCCGTCCGGGTGGTCGTGGACGCTCCAGAACATGAACTCGTCCGGATCGGCACGGTGCGCGGTGGAATATCAGCTTTCCGTGTTCTTCGTTCCGTCCTGCCGACTTTCTTCGAATGGCACCGTAGTGTGTTGCTCCCCCGGAGGTGAGCCAGATGGCCATGCCGCTGCGTCAGTCCATCAAGGTCGCTACATACCTGGCCGAACAGAAGCTGCGCAGGCGGGACAAGTTTCCGCTCATCGTGGAGCTCGAACCCCTCTTCGCCTGCAACCTGAAGTGCGAGGGCTGCGGCAAGATCCAGCACCCGGCCGGCGTGCTCAAGCAGCGGATGCCGGTCGCGCAGGCCGTGGGAGCGGTGCTGGAGTCCGGCGCGCCGATGGTGTCCATCGCGGGCGGGGAACCGCTGATGCACCCTCAGATCGACGAGATCGTCCGCCAGTTGACGGCCAGGCGCAAGTACGTCTTCCTGTGCACCAACGCGATGCTGCTGCGCAAGAAGATGGACCGGTTCACGCCCTCCCCCTACTTCGCCTTCGCCGTGCACATCGACGGACTGCGTGAGCGGCACGACGAGTCGGTGGCCAAGGAGGGCGTGTTCGACGAGGCGGTCGAGGCCATCAAGGAGGCCAAGCGGCGCGGCTTCCGGGTGACCACCAACTCGACCTTCTTCAACACCGACACCCCGCAGACCGTCGTCGAGGTCCTCAACTACCTCAACGACGACCTGAAGGTCGACGAGATGATGATCTCGCCCGCCTACGCCTACGAGAAGGCCCCCGACCAGGAGCACTTCCTGGGCGTCGAGCAGACCCGCGAGCTGTTCAGGAAGGCCTTCGCGGGCGGCAACCGGCGCCGCTGGCGGCTCAACCACTCCCCGCTGTTCCTCGACTTCCTCGAGGGCCGGGTGGACTTCCCGTGCACCGCGTGGGCGATCCCGAACTACTCCCTCTTCGGCTGGCAGCGCCCCTGCTACCTGATGAGCGACGGCTACGTCCCCACCTACCGCGAACTGGTGGAGGACACCGACTGGGACAAGTACGGCCGCGGCAAGGACCCGCGCTGCGCCAACTGCATGGCGCACTGCGGGTACGAGCCCACCGCCGTGCTGGCCACCATGGGCTCCCTCAAGGAGTCCCTGCGCGCCCTGCGCGAGACCGTCTCCGGAAACCGCGAGTGACGCCGTGACCGCCGTTTCCCTGGGCGTTCCCGAGGTACCGGGCCGGCCGATCGCCGAGCGGCGCGTGTCGCGGCGGATCGACGTCGGGTCGGTACCGGTCGGGGGCGGGGCCCCGGTGTCGGTGCAGTCGATGACGACGACGCGTACGTCGGACATCGGTGCGACGTTGCAGCAGATCGCGGAGCTGACGGCGTCGGGGTGTCAGATCGTGCGGGTGGCGTGTCCGACGCAGGACGACGCGGACGCGTTGGCGACGATCGCGCGGAAGTCGCAGATCCCGGTGATCGCGGACATTCA
>NZ_JBIVBI010000022.1:0-34030 GCF_044746005.1 Streptomyces sp. NPDC086766
GATGTCCTCGCCCTCCTCGCTGCTGCACTGGACCCGCCGCATGATCGAGATCCGCAAGCAGAACCACGCCTTCGGCCTCGGCTCCTACACCGAACAGCAGTCGTCGAATCCGGCGGTCATCGCGTTCCTGCGGGAGTACGAGGACGACCTGGTGCTGTGCGTGCACAACTTCTCCCGGTTCGCGCAGCCCACCGAGCTGGACCTGAGCGCCTTCCAGGGGCGGCACCCGGTCGAGCTCTTCGGCGGGGTGCGCTTCCCGGCCATCGGGGAGCTGCCGTATCTGCTGACCCTGGCGGGACACGGCTTCTACTGGTTCCGGCTCCGCAGGGATGCCGCCTAGTACCCGGGGGTGGGGCGGTTTCTCCCGCCCCACCCGTGGGCACGCGTCAGTCACACCCATGACCAGCGATTGGACGCGACGCCATGTCGGAAGCCGCCACACGCTCTGTCATCACCAGCAGCCCCGGCCTCCTCGCGTCCCTGGACCCGCTGCTGCGGGAGTGGCTGCCACGGCAGCGCTGGTTCGCGGGCAAGGGGCGCCCGGTCACGGGGTTCTCGCTGGTCGCCGCGACCGAGCTGCTGCCCGCGAACGGAAAGCTGGGGCTGTTCCACCTGCTCGTCCGCGCCCATCAGCCGCTCGCTCCCGTCCAGGGCGCCGTGTCCCACCCGGGCGACTGCTACCAGCTCCTGATAGGCGTGCGCGAGGCGCTGCCGCCCCGGCTGGCGCCCGCGCTGATCGGGCACGTGACGGAGGGGCCGTTCGCCGGACGCACGGTGTACGAGGCCCTGTACGACCCCCGGCCCGCCGAGGTGATCCTGGAGGCGCTGCGCACCCGGGCCCGCATCGGCGGGCTGCGTTTCGAGCGGCGGGACGACATACGCCCGGACCTGGTACCGCGCATGGTGACCGCCGAGCAGTCCAACTCCTCGGTCGTCTACGGCGATACGTTCATCCTCAAACTGCTGCGCCGGGTCGTCCCCGGCGTCAACCCGGACCTCGAGCTGCCGCTCGCGCTGGCCCGGGAGGGCTGCCCGCGGGTGCCCCCGCCGACGGCGTGGATGACGGCGGAGCTGGACGGCGAGTCGTACACGCTCGGCGTGCTCCAGCCCTTCCTGCAGGGCGCGTCGGACGGCTGGGAGCTGGCGCTGCGCGAGCTGGCCAAGGGGGAGGACTTCAGCGCCGAGGCGCGGGCGCTCGGACGCGCCACGGCCGAGGTGCACACCGCGCTCGCCCGCGCGCTGCCCACCGTCACCCTGGCCCATCTGCAGATGCAGTCGCTGGTGGACGGCATGACCGAGCGGCTGGAGGCGGCCGCGCAGGCGGTGCCCGCGCTGCGGCCGTTCGCCCCCGGTCTGTTCTCGGCGTTCGAGGCGCTCGCCGATCTCGCCGCCGAGGGCCGGACCTGGACCGCGCAACGCATCCACGGCGATCTGCACCTGGGCCAGTGCCTGCGCTCCCCGTCCGGCGAGTGGTGGCTGATCGACTTCGAGGGCGAGCCGGCCAAGCCGCTGGCGGAGCGGCGGATGCCGCAGCCCGTGGTGCGGGACGTCGCCGGGATGCTGCGCTCCTTCGACTACGCGGCGCACTCGGCCGGCGGTGCGCCCGCCCCGGAGTGGGCCGAGGCCTGCCGGGCCGCCTACTGCACCGGATACGCCGAGGTCGCCGGCCGCGACCCGCGGACCGACCCGGTGCTGCTGCGGGCCTACGAGACGGACAAGGCGATCTACGAGGTCCTCTACGAGGCCCGGCACCGCCCCGACTGGCTGCCGGTGCCGCTCGCGGCGGTGCGCCGGCTGGCCGCCCCCGACCCCACCTGACCCATCTCCGCCCACCTCCCACCTGACCTGCGCCGAGGAGGCACCGCCCGTGACCCCCCGCCCCCCGTCCAGCGGTTCGGATCCGAAGAAGACGCCCGAGCGGGCCGGCGCCGAGCAGCCGACGGCCGCCCCGCGCAGGAGCGCCCCGAGGAAGACGGCGCCCCAGACGGCCGAGAAGAACGAGAGCGCCGGGAACACCACCCGGAAGAGCGTGGAGAAGGCCGCGGCGAAGAAGACGGCGGCCCGGAAGGCGGTGACGAAGAAGGCCGCGACCAGGACGACGGAGGGGATCAAGGCGACCGCGAAGAAGACGGCGGCGAAGACCGCGGCGTCCACGGCGCGGTCCGCGCCGGAGGCGGCGGCGAAAGCCGCGCCGAGGAAGGCACCGGCGAAGAAGCCCGCCGCGAAGAGGACCCCGGCCAAGAGGACGGTCGCGGTCAAGGCGGTCGCGGAGACCGGGGGCACGGCGAACGCCGTCGCGGCCGAGGAGGCGGTGGCCGGGGCGGCCCCGGCCGGGCCGCTGGAGGTGGCCGTCTCACCGGCCCTCGACGCGGGGGACCGCGAGCGGCTGCTCGCCGGCGCGCACCACGCCCCGCACTCCGTGCTCGGCGCCCATCCGGTGCCCGGCGGGGTCGCCTTCCGGGCCTTCCGGCCGTACGCGCTGGCGGTCACGGTCCTCACCGGTGACCTGCGCGCCGAACTGCACGACGACGGGCAGGGGTTCTTCTCCGGGCTGCTGCCACTGCGGGAGGTCCCGGCCTACCGGCTGGAGGTGGCGTACGAGGGGACGGTGCAGCACACCGAGGACGCCTACGGCTTCCTGCCCACCCTCGGCGAGCTGGACCTGCATCTGATCGGCGAGGGCCGGCACGAGGAGCTGTGGCAGGTGCTGGGCGCGCACCCGATGACGCACCAGGGCGTGACCGGCACCCGCTTCTCGGTGTGGGCGCCGAACGCCCGGGGCGTGCGGGTGGCCGGCACCTTCAACTTCTGGGACGGCACCGGGTTCCCGATGCGCTCGCTCGGCTCCTCGGGCGTGTGGGAGCTGTTCGTGCCCGGCATCGGCGAGGGCGAGCTGTACAAGTTCGACATCACCCGGCCGGACGGCTCCCGGACGCTGCGCGCCGACCCGATGGCGCGCCGCACCGAGACCCCGCCGGCCACGGCCTCGGTCGTCCACGCCTCGCACTACGAGTGGCACGACCAGGAGTGGCTGGCCCGCCGCGCCGACGTCCCGGCGCACGACGCGCCCCTCTCGGTCTACGAGGTGCACCTGCCGTCCTGGCGGCCGGGACTGACGTACCGTCAACTGGCCGAGCAGCTCCCGGCGTACGTGAAGGACATGGGCTTCACGCATGTGGAGCTGATGCCGGTCGCGGAGCATCCCTTCGGCGGCTCCTGGGGCTACCAGGTCACCGGCTTCTACGCCCCCACCGCGCGCCTGGGCACCCCGGACGACTTCAAGTACCTGGTCGACGCGCTGCACCGGGCCGGCATCGGCGTGATCATGGACTGGGTGCCGGCGCACTTCCCGAAGGACGACTGGGCGCTGGCCGAGTTCGACGGGCGCCCGCTGTACGAGCACGAGGACCCGCTGCGCGCCGAGCACCCGGACTGGGGGACCCTGGAGTTCGACTTCGGCCGGCGCGAGGTGCGCAACTTCCTGGTCGCCAACGCGGTGTACTGGTGCCAGGAGTTCCACATCGACGGCCTGCGCGTGGACGCGGTCGCCTCCATGCTCTACCTCGACTACTCGCGCGAGCCAGGGCAGTGGACGCCGAACGAGTTCGGCGGCCGGGAGAACCTGGACGCGGTGGCGTTCCTGCAGGAGATGAACGCCACCGTGTACCGCCGGGCGCCGGGCGTGGTGACCATCGCCGAGGAGTCCACCGCGTGGGACGGCGTCACCCGGGCCACCCACCACCGGGGGCCGAGCGGCTTCGGCGGTCTGGGGTTCGGCCTGAAGTGGAACATGGGCTGGATGCACGACTCGCTGGAGTACATGAGCCACGAGCCGGTCCACCGCAAGTACCACCACGGCGAGATGACCTTCTCGATGGTGTACGCCTACAGCGAGAACTACGTGCTGCCGATCTCCCACGACGAGGTCGTGCACGGCAAGCGGTCGCTGGTGTCGAAGATGCCCGGCGACTGGTGGCAGCAGCGCGCGAGCCTGCGGGCCTACCTGGGCTTCATGTGGTCCCACCCCGGCAAGCAGCTGCTCTTCATGGGGCAGGAGTTCGCGCAGGGCTCGGAGTGGTCCGAGGTCCGCGGCCCCGACTGGTGGCTGCTCGACCCGGCGTACGGGGCGGAGGCCGACCACCGGGGCGTGCGGGACCTGGTGCGCGACCTCAACTCCGTCTACCGGGGCGCGCCCGCGCTGTGGCAGCGGGACGTCCATCCCGACGGCTTCCAGTGGGTCGTCGGGGACGCCGCGGACGACAACGTGTTCGCCTTCCTCCGCTACGACGCCGAGGGCAACCCGCTGCTGGCGGTCACCCATCTCGCCCCGGTGGTCCGCCCCGACTACCGCCTCGGCGTCCCCGACGACGTCCCGGCCTGGCTGGAGGTGCTCAACACCGACGCGGCCCGGTACGGCGGCGGCGACGTCGTCCACCCGGACCCGGTCAAGCCGGAGCCCCAGGGGTGGCACGGCCGTCCGGCGAGCATCCGCCTGACCCTGCCGCCCCTGGCGACGGTGTGGCTCCGGCCCGCGTAGCCGCGAACCGGGCCCGGCCGTGAACCGGGCCCGCCCGGCCGCGGGCCGTCAGCCGAGGGTGTCCGCCAGCGGCCCGGGCAGGTCGCCGGTGTGCAGCACGCCCAGCCGCTGGGTGGCCCGGGTGAGGGCGACGTACAGGTCGCTGGTGCCGTAGCGGGCGGGTTCGACGACGAGGACGGAGTCGAACTCGAGGCCCTTGGCCTGGCGCGGGTCGAGCAGGACGACCGGCCGCGTCAGGTCGGGCTCCGCGCCCGCCGTCACCCCGTCGAGCCGTGCCGCGAGCGCCCGGTGCAGATCGCGCGGGGCGATCACCGCGAGCCGGCCCTCGGCCGGGGTCAGCTCCCGCACCGCGGCGGCGACGGCGCCGGGCAGGTCGTCGGTGGCGCGGGCCCAGGGCCGCAGGCCGGTCGACCGGACCGAGCCGGGCGGCTCGAAGGCGGGGTCCTCGGCGCGGACCACGGCGGCGGCGACCTCCATGATCTCGGCCGGGGTGCGGTAGTTGACGCCGAGGCGGGTGTGCTCCCAGCGGTCCTCGACGTACGGCTGGAGGATGTCCGCCCAGGAGCCGACGCCCGCCGCCTCCGCGGTCTGCGCGGGGTCGCCGACCAGCGTCATCGAGCGGGTCGGGCTGCGCCGCATCAGCAGCCGCCAGGCCATCGGCGACAGCTCCTGCGCCTCGTCCACGATGATGTGCCCGAACGCCCAGGTACGGTCGGCGGCGGCGCGCTCGGCGGCGCTGCGGTGGTCGGCCTCCTCGTGCCGCTCGGCGAACCGCTCGGCGTCGATGATGTCGTGCGCGGACAGCACCTCGGAGCCCTCCGGGTCGCTGTCCTCCTTGTCCTCGAACTCGTAGGTCCGGGAGGCGTAGGACACGTCCAGGACGCCCTGCGCGAACGACACCTGGGCCTCGCGCTCGCGTTCGGCGCGGGCGCGGACCGCGCGGTCGTCCTCGCCGAGCAGTTCGGCGGCCTCGTCGAGCAGCGGCACGTCGGCCACGGTCCAGGCGCGCGTCACGGGGCGGCGGACGGCGTCCGCGTCCGCCTCGGAGAGGTATCCGTCGGGCGCGGCGAGGAAGTCCGCGACCAGCCGCCGCGGGGTGAGCCGGGGCCACAACCCGTCGATGGCGGACCAGACTTCCGGGTTCTCGGCGAGCTCGTCGCGGATCTGGGTGATGTCACTGGGGTCGAGCAGGTTCGAGCCGTCGTAGGGGTCGGTGCCGATCCGCTCGGCGACCAGATCGGTGAGTGTGTTGAGGATGTGGCCCTCGAAGTGCTCGCGCGCCGCGTTGTGCGGCAGCCCGGTGGCGCGGGTGCGCTCGCGGGCGACGTTCACCAGGCCGTCGTCGAGCATCAGGACCTCGCGGTCGTGCTCGATCGTGACGACCGGGTCGGGCAGCGCCTGCCGGTCGCGTACGACGGCGGCGAGCACGTCGGCCATCTCGGCGCGGCCCTTCACCGCGGCCGCCTCCGGGGTGTCGGCCGCCGTCGCCCGTACGCCGGGGAACAGTTCGCCCACGGTCGCCAGCAGGACGCCGGTCTCGCCGAGGGAGGGCAGCACCTCGCCGATGTAGCCGAGGAAGGCCGGGTTGGGTCCGACGATCAGGACGGCCCGCCTGGCGAGCAGGTCCCGGTGCTCGTAGAGCAGGTAGGCCGCGCGGTGCAGCGCGACCGCGGTCTTGCCGGTGCCCGGACCGCCCTCCACCACGAGCACCCCGCGGTGCGGCGCCCGGATGATGCGGTCCTGGTCGGCCTGGATGGTCCGCACGATGTCGCCCATGCGGCCGGTGCGCGCGGAGTCGAGGGCGGCGAGCAGCACCGCGTCGCCGGTCGGGTCCTCGTGGCCGGTGCGGGTGGCGTCGCCGAGGTCGAGGATCTCGTCGTGCAGGGCGGTGACCCGGCGGCCCTCGGTGGAGATGTGCCGGCGCCGGCGCAGGCCCATCGGGGTGTGGCCGGTGGCGAGGTAGAAGGGGCGGGCGACGTCGGCCCGCCAGTCGATCAGGACCGGTGTGCGGTCGGCGTCGTCGGCGCGCAGCCCGATGCGGCCGATGTGGTGGCTGATGCCGGAGGCGAGGTCGATCCGGCCGAAGCACAGCGAGCCGTCCACGGCGTTCAGCGCGGCGAGCAGCCCCGAGCGCTCGGCGACGAGGATGTCCCGCTCCAGCCTGGCCTGCATGGGCTTGTCGCCCTGCGCGAGCGCGTCCGCGACCGAGGTCTCGGTGTCGCCGCGCAGCGCGTCCACGCGCGCGTACAGCCCGTCGACGAATTCCTGTTCGCGCCGCAATTCAACGTCCGGAAATTCGGTGTTTGACAATTCCGCTCCCGCCCGGATATACTGTGCTCACTGAACTTATTCGCGACCCATTTCTCTGAAGTCGCGAATCGACGAATATACGCGAAGAAATCCCCCGAGCGCAATCGCTCGGGGGATTTCCTCATATCCGGGTGCGGTCACGGCACGTCCGTCACAGCACCTCGGAGAGCTCCTCCAGGAGCCGGCGCCTGGGCGGGGCCCCCACCATCGCCTTCACGGGCTCGCCGTCGCGGAACACCATGAAGGTGGGCATCGACAGCACCTTGTACGCGTTCGTGGTCTCCGGGTTGGTGTCCACGTCCAGCTGCACCACCTTGAGCCGGCCGCCCTCCTCGGCGGCGAGCGCGGTGAGCACCGGCCCCATCTGCCGGCACGGCGGACACCAGTCGGCGGTGAACTCCACCAGCACCGGCAGGTCCGAGCCGAGCACCTCCGTCCCGAAGTCCCCGTCGGTCACCTCTGCCACACCCGCGGCCTTGATCACTGCTCCTGCCCTCCCAGTTCGCACCGCGGCTCCGGACCTCCCGGAACCCGCGCCTCGGCGGCCAGCCCGTCCCGGGCCCGCTCGGCCCTCGCGAGCTGCGCGCCGACCTGCGCCCGCACCGCCCGGAGCTCGCCGATCAGCGCGTCGAGCTCGTCCAGCTTGCGCCGGTAGACCATGAGCGAGGCCGGGCAGGAGTCGCCCTCCGGGTGCCCGGCCCGCAGGCACTCCACGAACGGCCGCGTCTCCTCCAGGTCGAACCCGAAGTCCCGCAGCGTCCTGATCTGCCGGAGCAGCTTCAGGTCCGCCTCGTCGTACGTCCGGTGCCCGTTGGGGTCCCGCCGCGCTCGCAGCAGTCCCCGCGACTCGTAGTACCGCAGGGTCCGCGTGGTGGTCCCGGCCCGCTCGGCCAGCTCGCCGATTCGCATGGACAGGAACGTACGCCTTGACGCCGACGTCAAGGCAAGCACGGCGGCGGCGCGGGTCCGCTCCCCTCCGCTCCGTCCGCTCAGGCTCCGACTCCGGCGGACTCCTCCACCTCCATCAGCGAGGCGCTGTGCCGCTCCTCGTCGAAGGCCCTGCGGCCGCCCCGCAGGCCGAACAGGCGCTTGGCCAGGGCGATGTAGAGGACGGCGAGGATGTTGAGGACCAGCGTGGCGATCTTCACGGCGCTGACGTGCTCGGTGAGCTCGTAGACCTCCAGTGGCAGGAAGGCCGCGGTGGCGACCACGGTGAGGTACTCGGCCCAGCGCTTGGCGTACCACAGGCCGACCGCCTCGACGAGCTCGACCAGCGCGTACGTCAGCAGCAGCGCGGCCACCAGCAGCAGAGTGGAGTGCCTGTAGCCGAAGGTCTTCTGGACGGTGCCGACGACCGGCGAGTGGTCGAGGTCGTAGTGGAAGTGCCGGAAGACCGGGCGGAAGACGGCGAGGTTCTCCTCGAAGAGCCGGCGCACCGCGTCCTGGCTGTTGCTGAACTTCCACACGGCGACCGCGACCAGCACGATGAAGACCCCGCGCACGGCCCGCTCGATCGCCAGGAAGCGCAGGATGAACAGGTCCCGAAGCACCTTCCCGCGCGGCACCAGCGGGGCGTCGGCGGCCGGTCCCGAACCGTGCGGCTCACCGAGCACGAAGTCGCCGCAGCGCAGGCAGCGCCACGCGTCCCCGAGGGCGGTCCGGGTGTGCAGCCGGACCCGCAGCCGGGGGTCGTCCGGCGCGTAGGTCACGTGCCCCTTGCGCGCGCAGTGGCGCCGGTCCCAGTCGATCTTCATGTCCCCCGTACCTCCGCAGAGCCTCGCACGCACACGGAACGTGCCGTGCCGGTTGATCCGGCACGGCACGCTAGTGCATCCGGGGAAGAGGGCGGTACGAGGGGCCGCTGGTCAGCGCGCGGCGCCGAGCGCCGGCTCCCGCTCCTCCTCGGCCGCCGCGTCCGGGGCGGGGGCCTCCCGGCCGGGCAGCAGCAGGGCGACGAGGAGCGTGCCCACGCCGAGGACCACGGCGCCGACCAGGCTGGTGTGCGCGACCGCGTCGGAGAAGGCGGAGCCGACCGCGTCCTTCATCTGCCGGGCGCCCTGGGCGAGCTGCCCGGCCTGTGCCTTCAACTGGGCGGCCTGCTGGGGGTCACCCGCCCCGGCGGCCTGCTCGGCGAGCCGCCGCGCCTTCGCGCCGATGCCCCAGGCGACCTGGTAGCCGGCGCCGACGGAGTCCTGCGCGGTGGACAGCGCGCTCGGCGGGAGCGTGCTGCCGGCCGTGGCGCCGGAGAGGTGGTGCGCGTACGAGGTCGACAGCAGCGAGCCGAGGACGGCGATGCCGAGCGAGCCGCCGAGCTCCAGCGAGGTGTCGTTCACGGCGCCGCCGACGCCCAGCTCGGACTCCGGGAAGGCGCCCATGATGGCGTCGGTGCAGGGCGAGAGCGCGAGCCCGATCGCCAGGCCGAGGATGACCAGCGGGGCCACGAAGTCGCCGTAGGACGACCCGGCGTCCACCCGCGTGAGCAGGGCGAGGGCGGCGGTGCCGCCGACCATGCCCGCGGTCACGGTGAGCCTCATGCCGACGCGCGGGGTGAGGTAGCCGGTCAGCGCCGAGCCGGCGAAGACGGCGCCGGCGAGCGGCAGCATCCGCAGGCCGGTGCCCAGGGCGTCGTACCCGAGGACGAACTGCAGGTGCTGGGTGAGGTAGTAGAAGGCGCCGAAGACGGCCAGGAAGAACAGCGCGACGGCGAGGTTGGACCCGGCGAAACGGCGGTGCGCGAAGCGGCGGACGTCCAGCACGGGACGCGGGTGGCGCAGCTCCCACAGGACGAAGGCGGCCAGACCCACGCCGGCGACGACCGCGGCCGTGACCGCCTTGACGCCCCAGCCGAAGTGCGGGCCCTCGATGATCATGTAGATCAGGGCGCCGATCCAGACCACCGACAGCAGTCCGCCGACGTAGTCGATGCGGTCGTGGTGGCCGGCCCTGGACGGCGGGACCAGGACGAAGGCGGCGACCAGCGCGACGGCGGCGATCGGCACGTTGATCAGGAAGGTCGAGGACCAGCCGTGGTTCCTGAGCAGCGCTCCGGCGACGACCGGTCCGGCCGCGATGGCGAGTCCGGCGGTCGCGGTCCACAGGGTGATCGCCTTGGCGCGCTCGGCGCGCGGGAAGGTGGCGGCCAGCAGCGAGAGCGTGGCCGGCATGATCAGCGCGGCACCCACCCCCATCACCGCGCGGGCCGCGATGACCGTGGCGGCGCTGTCGGCGAGATAGCCGAAGACTGCCCCGCCGCCGAACACGACGAGCCCGAGGACGAGCGCACCGCGCCGGCTGTACTTGTCGCCGATCGCGCCGAGCAGCAGCATCAGCGCGGCGTAGGGGACGGTGTAGCCGTCGATCACCCATTGCAGGTCCGCGCTGGACAGCCCGAGGTCCCTCGTCATGTCGGGCGCGGCGACCGTGAGGGCGGTGTTCGCCATCACGATGATCAGCAGGCTCAGGCAGAGCACCAGGAGCGCCCACCAGCGCCGGGCGTAGGGGCGGTCCGTCCTCTCGACCGGTTCCGTCATGACGAGTCGCATGGCTTCGGGTCGCCTTCCTCACAGACGTGCGCGACGGCACTGACACGAGCAACTTGCACAGGGAAGCGCAATTGCACAACCATGTGCAATGTACGGTCACTGCACAGCGTTGTGCAAATGGAGGAGGTGAAGCCCTGGCGGAGGAACCGGGGAGACCGGCCGCGGGGCGTGCAGAATGGCAGCCATGTCCACGGGTAACACCAGTCGCGCCGACGCGAACCGGCGCCGCATCCTCGATGTCGCCCTCGCCGAGCTGCTGCGGGATCCCGACGCGTCCATGGACCAGATCGCGCGCGCGGCGGGCGTCGTACGGCGGACGGTGTACGGGCACTTCCCCAGCCGCGAGGCCCTGATCAGCACCCTCGTCGACGGTGCGGTGCAGGCGCTGGCGGACGCCCACGCGGCGGGCCGGGAGGGCGTCGCGGATCCGGCGGAGGCGGTGGCGCGCTCGGTGCTGGCGGTCTGGGAGATCGCCGACCGCTACCGGCTGCTCATCGCGCTCGCCCAGCGCACGGTCACCATGCAGGGCATCCGCGAGCGCCTCGCCCCGGTCCGGGAGAGCGCCGTGGAGCTGCTCCAGCGGGGTCTCGACCGGGGGGTCTTCGTCTCCCCGCTGCCCGCGCCGGCCCTGGCGTACGTGCACGAGCAGATGCTGTTCGCGGTGATGGAGGCGGTGAACGACGGCCTGCTCACGGCAGAGGAGGCGGGCCGCTCCGCCGCGGTCACCGTCCTGGCCGCGGCGGGCGTGCCCGCCTCCCTGGCCACCGCGCTGGTGGCGAAGACGATCGACTGACACCGGCGGTCGGCCCCGGCAACGGACGGCTCCGGCTGCGGCTGCGGCTGCGGCTGCGGCTGCGGCTGCGGCGGGGACGAACGGCTGCCTGCCGCGGGAACGCGGACGAACGGCTGACGCGGGCCGCGGGGGCGGCCGGACGCCGAGAGCCCGGCCCCGGATCAGGCGGGGTCGGGCTCTCGGTGGGGGCCGGGGCGGCCGCATCCGCCGGCCGGCCCGCGGCCGGGGCGGACGCCCCGGCCGTTCCAGGGGTTACGCCTTGGCCAGCTCCTTCTCGCCGTCCTCGCGCTGCCCGGGCAGATCGCCGGAGTCGCCCTCGGCGTCGTCCAGCAGCGTCTTCTCGTCGAAGGGCAGCTCACCGGCGAGCACCCGGCGGACCCGGTCGCGGTCGATCTCCTTGGTCCAGGTGCCGATCAGGACCGTGGCGACGGCGTTGCCCGCGAAGTTCGTCAGGGCGCGGGCCTCGCTCATGAAGCGGTCGATGCCGACGATCAGGCCGACGCCGTCGACCAGGGCCGGCTTGTGCGACTGCAGGCCGCCGGCCAGCGTGGCCAGGCCGGCGCCGCTGACGCCCGCCGCGCCCTTAGAGGCGAGCAGCAGGAACAGCAGCAGCGGGATCTGCTCGCCGACCGACATCGGGGTGCCCAGGGCGTCGGCGATGTAGAGGGACGCCATGGTCATGTAGATCATGGTGCCGTCGAGGTTGAAGGAGTAGCCGGTCGGGACGGTGATGCCGACCACCGGCTTGCTGACGCCCAGGTGCTCCATCTTCGCGATCAGCCGCGGCAGCGCGGACTCGGAGGAGGAGGTGGACAGGATCAGCAGGAACTCGCGGGCCAGGTACTTGAAGAGCGAGAGGACGTTCAGCCCGGAGATCACGCGCAGCAGCGCGCCGAGCACGACGAAGACAAACAGGAAGCAGGTGACGTAGAAGCCGAGCATCAGCACGGCGAGGCTCTTCAGCGCGTCCACGCCGGCCGAGCCGACGACCGCGGCGATCGCGCCGAAGGCGCCGATCGGGGCGGCCCACATCACCATGGCGAGGATGCGGAAGACGAGCCGCTGGATGTGCTCGACGCCCCGCAGCACCGGCTGCCCGGCCGCACCCATCGCCTGCAGCGCGAACCCGGCGAGCAGCGCGACGAGGAGGGTCTGCAGGACCTGGCCCTCGGTGAAGGCGGAGACGAACGTGACCGGGATGATCGACAGCACGAAGTCCACGGGCGGCAGCGCGTCCGCCGAGACCTGGGCGTGGCCGGTCTCCTTGAGGGCGTTGGTCAGGTGCAGCCCGTCGCCCGGGTGCAGGACGTTGCCGACCACCAGGCCGATGGTCAGGGCCACCAGCGACATCACCAGGAAGTAGCCGAGCGCGATACCGCCGACGGCACCGACCTTGGCCGCCTTGCGCACCGAGCCGATGCCCAGCACGATCGTGCAGAAGATGATCGGCGAGATCATCATCTTGATCAGGTTGACGAAGCCGGTGCCCAGCGGCTTCAGCTCCACCGCGAAGTCCGGGGCGATCAGGCCCACGCCGATGCCTATCACCACGGCGACGATCACGGCGATGTACAGATAATGGGTGCGGTCCCGCCTCACGGCGGGTGCGGCAGGTGCCGTATCGGGGGTGCTGGCGGCCACGGCTGCCCTCCTTGACGTCTTCGTCGGCATCACCGGCGTGCGGCTCACGTCCGGGGGATCAGGGTCTGTCCGGCCGGTCGTGCCGCAGACGCGGGGTCCGGCACGCACATCCGCGGCGTTGTCGTCGGTCGCCGACGCTCCGCGTCGACTCCCTCCTCCGCCTTGCAGCTGCACGCACCGGACCCCACTCGCCGGCGTCGATCGGTCACCGTCGCTTTTCTGCGCCACGACCGGCCGGACAGACCCCGAGGGAACACCGTGACTATCTCCCGCCCTGTGAGGGCGGTCACCCTTCCGTTCATTTAGTTCACGCCACGACTCGGAGGCAGACTGACGGCATGCGCCTCCCCGTCCCCCCGAGACCTCGCAGCCTGGCGGGCCAGCTCTTCGCCATGCAGGCCGTGCTGCTCGCGCTCGTCGTGGCCGGATATGCACTGTTCACCTACGTCAGCGACCGCGGCCAGGCCGAGGAGGCGGCCCGGCGGCAGGCCACGGCGGTGGCCCGCTCGATCGCCGACGCCCCGTCGGTGCGGGCGGCGATCGGCTCCCCCGACCCCACCGCGCTGCTTCAGCCGTACGCGCTGAAGGTCCAGCACGACACCGGCGTGGACTTCGTCACGATCATGAATCCGCAGGGCATCCGCTGGACCCACCCGCAGCGCTCCGAGATAGGCAAGCGCTTCCTCGGCACCATCTCCCGGGCCCAGCGCGGCGAGACGTTCACCGAGACCTACACCGGCACCCTCGGGCCGTCCGTCCGCGCGGTCACGCCCGTCACGGCGGACGGCCGCGTCGTCGGGCTGGTCAGCGCCGGCATCAAGGTCACGGCGATCAGCCAGCGGGTCCAGGTCACGGCGCTGCTCGGGGTCGCGGCCGGGGTCCTCGCGCTCGGCGCGATCGGCACGTACGTCATCAACGCCCGGCTGCGCCGGCACACCCACGGCATGAACGCCGCGGAGCTCAGTCGGATGCACGACTATCATCAGGCCGCGCTGCACGCGGTGCGCGAGGGGCTGCTGATGCTGGACGCGCAGTACCGGGTGGCGCTCATCAACGACGGCGGGCGGGAACTGCTGGGCGTGCCGAGGGAGAAGGACGTGGTGGGGACGTCGGTGGCGGACCTCGGGCTCCCGGTGCCCCTCACCGGCGCCCTGCTGGCCTCCGAACAGCGGGTGGACGAGGTGCATCTGACGGCGTCGCGGGTCCTGGTGGTGAACACCTCCCCGGTGTCCGGCGGAGAGCGCCGGGGCAGCGTGGTGACCCTGCGCGATGTCACCGAACTCCAGTCTTTGATGGGCGAGTTGGATTCCGAGCGGGGCTTCGTGCAGGCGCTGCGGTCGCAGGCGCACGAGGCGGCGAACCGCCTGCACACGGTGGTCTCGCTGATCGAACTGGGCCGGGCTGAGGAGGCGGCGGCCTTCGCGACGGCGGAGCTGGAGCTGGCCCAGGCGCTGACCGACCAGGTGGTCGCGGCGGTGAGCGAGCCGGTGCTGGCCGCGCTGCTGCTCGGCAAGACGGCGCAGGCCAACGAGCGGGGCGTGGAGCTGGTGGTGTCGCCGGACAGCGGCCTGGACGACGGACTGCTGCCCGAGGCGCTTCCGGCCCGGGACCTGGTGACGATCCTCGGCAACCTGGTCGACAACGCGGTCGACGCGGCCCTTGGCGGTATGCCGGCGCGGGTGACGGTGACCGCGCGCACCGAGGGCGCGGAACTGCTGCTGCGCGTGACGGACACCGGTGCGGGGGTCGATCCCGCCCACGCCGACCTGGTGTTCCAGCGCGGGTTCTCCACCAAGCCGGCCGGCCCCGACGGCCGCGGCCTCGGACTGGCGCTCGTCCGGCAGGCGGTGCACCGCCACGGCGGGACGCTGAGCGTGGCGGAGGCCGAGGAGGGCGGGGCGGTGTTCGAGGTGCGGCTGCCGCTGGCGGACGGGGCCCGGAGCCGGGTACCGGTCCAGGCCGGGGACGGCGACGGAGTGCCCGGAGGCGAGGCATGACCCCGTCGGAGCCCATCCGCGTCCTCGTCGTGGAGGACGACCCGGTCGCGGCGGACGCGCACGTGATGTACGTGGGCCGGGTGCCCGGGTTCGTCGCCGTGGGCACCGCGCACACCGGCGCGCAGGCACGGCGGATGCTCGACCGCACGCCGGTGGACCTGCTGCTGCTCGACCTGCACCTGCCGGACGGGCACGGCCTGCACCTGGCCCGCTCGCTGCGGGCCGCCGGGCACCAGGCGGACGTCATAGCGGTGACCTCGGCGAGGGACCTGGCGGTGGTCCGGGAGGGGGTGTCGCTGGGGGTGGTCCAGTACGTGCTCAAGCCGTTCACCTTCGCGACGCTGCGGGACCGGCTGGTGCGGTACGCCGAGTTCCACGCGGCGGCCGGGGAGGCCAGCGGGCAGGACGAGGTGGACCGGGCGCTGGCGACCCTGCGCGCACCGGGACCGGCCGCGCTGCCCAAGGGGCTGAGCGCGCCGACCCTGGAGCGGGTGACGGGGGCGCTGCGGGAGGCGCCGGAGGGGCTCACGGCCGCGGCCCTGGCCGAGGCCGTCGGCATCTCCCGCATCACGGCCCGGCGGTACCTGGAGCACCTGGTGGAGGCGGGCCGGGCCGGCCGGAGCCCCCTGTACGGGCAGGTGGGCCGACCCGAACTGGTCTACCGCTGGCTCCGGGACACGGGCCGGACGCGGTAGACGGGAGCGGACGCACGACGGCCCGGCGGGGCGGTCGAGGGGCGACTTCCCCGAGGGCCCGCCCTCGCGCTTCGTGCCGGGTGCGTCCCGCGGGCCCCCTCGCGAGCGGGCCCGGGGCGGCGCGGGTGCCTAGAAGACGGACTCCGCCTCGTCCATCCGGTCCTTGGGCACCGTCTTCAGTTCGGTCACCGCTTCCGCCAGCGGCACCATCACGATGTCATTGCCGCGCAGAGCGGTCATCCGGCCGAAGTCGCCGCGGTGCGCGCCCTCCACGGCGTGCCAGCCGAAGCGCGTGGCGAGCACCCGGTCGAACGCGGTCGGCGTGCCGCCGCGCTGGACGTGGCCGAGGATGACCGGCTTGGCCTCCTTGCCCAGCCGCCGCTCCAGCTCGTACGCCAGCGCGGTGCCGATGCCCCGGAAGCGCTCGTGGCCGTACTGGTCGATCTCGCCGTGGCCGTAGTCCATGGTGCCCTCGGCGGGGTGGGCGCCCTCGGCGACGCAGATCACGGCGAACTTCTTGCCGCGGGCGAAGCGCTCCTCGACCATCTTGACCAGGTCGGCCGGGTCGAAGGCCCGCTCGGGCAGGCAGATGCCGTGCGCGCCGGCCGCCATGCCGGACTCCAGGGCGATCCAGCCCGCGTGCCGGCCCATGACCTCGACGACCATCACACGCTGGTGGGACTCGGCCGTCGTCTTCAGCCGGTCCATCGCCTCGGTGGCCACGCCCACGGCGGTGTCGAAGCCGAAGGTGCGGTCCGTGGAGGAGATGTCGTTGTCGATCGTCTTCGGCACGCCGACCACCGGCAGGCCCGCGTCCGACAGCATCCGCGCCGCCGTCAGGGTGCCCTCGCCGCCGATCGGGATGAGCGCGTCGATGCCGAAGTCGCGGATCATGTCGGAGGCGTTCTCGCAGGCCTCGCGCAGCCGGTCGCGTTCCAGGCGCGAGGAGCCGAGAATGGTGCCGCCGCGGGCGAGGATGCCGCTCACCGCGTTGAGGTCCAGGCGCCGGTAGTGCCCGTCCAGCAGGCCCGCGTAGCCGTCCTCGAAGCCGATGACGTCGTCGCCGTACGTCGTGACCGCTCGGTGCACGACCGACCGGATCACCGCGTTCAGCCCCGGACAGTCGCCGCCTGCCGTGAGAACTCCGATACGCATCGTGCTGTGTCTCCTGCTCGCTGTGGACACCGGTGAGCCAGTCCGATTGTTTCACGTCCCCCAGATGGACGCCGCTTCCGCTCCCTCCGCCCCGGTCCGCCCTCTTCGCTCACCGCCACTGACGGGCGCCTTATCCATCGCCAAGGGTATTGTCAAGGGGGTTCCGCTCACCCCAGTGGGCGAAGGTGACCGGCCCGGAGTTGTCCCCGACGAAACGGAGAGCACGCGTGACCCGCAGCGTGTACGTGACCGGCATCGACCGCGGCGACGGCCGCCAGGTCGTCGAGCTGGGGGTCATGGAACTCCTGACCCGGCAGGTCGACCGGGTGGGGGTGTTCCGCCCGCTCGTGCACGACGGTCCGGACCGCCTCTTCGAGCTGCTGCGCGCCCGCTACCGGCTGTCCCAGGATCCGGCGACCGTCTACGGCATGGACTACCAGGAGGCCTCCGCCCTCCAGGCCGAGCAGGGCACGGACGAGCTGGTGTCGGCGCTCGTCGACCGCTTCCACCTGGTCGCCCGCGACTTCGACGTCGTCCTCGTCCTCGGCACCGACTACGCCGACACCCAGCTCCCCGACGAGCTGTCCCTCAACGCCCGGCTGGCCAACGAGTTCGGCGCCTCGGTGCTGCCGGTGGTCGGCGGCCGCGGGCAGAACGCCGAGTCGGTGCTCGCCGAGACCCGCAACGCCTACCGCGCCTACGACGGCCTGGGCTGCGACGTCCTCGCCATGATCACCAACCGGGTGGCCCGCGAGGACCGCGACAAGATCGCCGAGCGGCTCGCCGGCCGGCTGCCGGTGCCCTGCTTCGTGGTGCCGGACGAGCCCGCGCTGTCCGCGCCGACGGTCGCGCAGATCACCCAGGCCCTCGGCGGCAGGGTCCTGCTCGGCGACGCCTCGGGACTGTCGCGCGACGCCCTCGGCTTCGTCTTCGGCGGCGCCATGCTGCCGAAGCTGCTGCACGCGCTGACCCCGGGCTGCCTGGTGGTCACCCCGGGCGACCGGGCCGACCTGGTCGTCGGCTCGCTCGCCGCGCACAGCGCCGGCACCCCGCCGATAGCCGGCGTGCTGCTGACCCTCGACGAGGTGCCCGGCGAGGAGATCCTCACCCTCGCCGCCCGCCTCGCCCCGGGCACCCCGGTCGTCTCGGTCTCCGGCAACAGCTTCCCCACCGCCGAACGGCTGGCCGGCCTGGAGGGCAAGCTGAGCGCGGCCACCCCGCGCAAGGCGGAGACCGCGCTCGGCCTGTTCGAGCGGTACGTCGACACCGCCGACCTCAAGCGCCGCGTCTCGGCGCCGAGCAGCGACCGGGTCACGCCGATGATGTTCGAGCACAAGCTGCTCGAACAGGCCCGTGCCGACAGGCGGCGGGTGGTGCTGCCGGAGGGCACCGAGGAGCGGGTGCTGCACGCGACCGAGGTGCTGCTGCGCCGGGGCGTGTGCGACCTGACCCTGCTGGGGCCGGTGGACCAGATCCGCAAGAAGGCCGCCGACCTCGGCATCGACCTCGGCGACTCGCAGCTGATCGACCCGGCCGTCTCCGAGCTGCGCGACGCCTTCGCCGAGCGGTACGCCAAGCTGCGCGCCCACCGGGGCGTCACGGTCGAGCTGGCCTACGACGTCGTCTCGGACGTGAACTACTTCGGCACCCTCATGGTCGCGGAGGGCCTCGCCGACGGCATGGTGTCGGGGTCCGTGCACTCTACGGCGGCGACGATCCGGCCCTCCTTCGAGATCATCAAGACCACGCCGGAGTCGTCCATCGTCTCCTCCGTCTTCTTCATGTGCCTCGCCGACCGGGTGCTCGTCTACGGCGACTGCGCGGTCAACCCCGACCCGGACGCCGAGCAGCTCGCCGACATCGCCGTGCAGTCGGCGGGCACGGCCGCGCGGTTCGGCGTGGAACCGCGGATCGCGATGCTGTCGTACTCCACCGGCACCTCCGGCTCGGGCGCCGACGTCGACAAGGTGCGGGAGGCGACCGAGCTGGTGCGGCTGCGCCGGCCGGACCTGAAGATCGAGGGGCCGATCCAGTACGACGCCGCCGTCGAGCCCTCGGTCGCGGCCACCAAGCTGCCGGGCTCCGAGGTGGCCGGGCAGGCCACCGTGCTGATCTTCCCCGACCTGAACACCGGCAACAACACCTACAAGGCCGTGCAGCGCTCGGCCGGGGCGATCGCGGTCGGCCCGGTGCTGCAGGGTCTGCGCAAGCCCGTCAACGACCTGTCCCGTGGCGCCCTCGTGCAGGACATCGTCAACACCGTCGCCATCACGGCGATCCAGGCCCGTACGCCCGCCACCTGACGTCGTAGAAAGAGCTGTTGAACACCGTGACTGCACACCGCGCGGCGACCCGTGTCCTCGTCCTCAACTCCGGCTCCTCGTCGCTGAAGTACCAACTGCTGGACATGCGCGAGGCCGGTCGGCGGCTGGCCGTCGGCCTGGTGGAGCGCATCGGCGAGCAGACCTCCCGGCTCAAGCACACCTGTGTCGACGCGGGCGACACCCGGGAGCTCAACGGGCCGATCGCCGACCACGACGCCGCGCTCAAGGCGGTCGCCGAGGAGCTCACCCGGGACGGCATCGGCCTGGACTCGCCGGAGCTGGCCGCGATCGGGCACCGCGTGGTGCACGGCGGCATGTTCTTCACCGAGCCGACCGTCGTCGACGACGCCGTGCTCACCGAGATCGAGCGGCTGATCCCGGTCGCCCCGCTGCACAACCCGGCCAACCTCACCGGCCTGCGCACCGCCATGGCGCTGCGCCCCGACCTGCCGCAGGTCGCCGTCTTCGACACCGCGTTCCACACCACGATGCCGGAGTCCGCGGCGCGCTACGCGATCGACGTGAAGATCGCGGACCGGCACCGGGTGCGGCGCTACGGCTTCCACGGCACCTCGCACGCGTACGTCTCCCGGGCCGCCGCACGGCTGCTGGGCAAGGCGCCGGAGGAGGTCAACGTCATCGTGCTGCACCTGGGCAACGGGGCCTCGGCCTCGGCGGTCCGGGGCGGCCGGTGCGTGGACACCTCCATGGGGCTGACGCCTTTGGAGGGGCTCGTGATGGGTACGCGGTCCGGTGACCTTGATCCGGCCGTCATCTTCCATTTGCAGCGGGTCGGCGGAATGTCCATGGACGAGATCGACACTCTTCTCAACAAGAGGAGCGGTTTGTTCGGTCTGTGCGGCGACAACGACATGCGGGAGATTCAGCGCCGTATCGACGAGGGCGACGAAGAGGCGCGGCTCGCCTTCGACATCTACATCCACCGGCTGAAGAAGTACATCGGCGCCTACTGCGCGGTACTCGGCCGGGTGGACGCCGTGGTGTTCACCGCGGGGGTCGGCGAGAACGCGGCGGCGGTGCGGGCGGCGGCGGTCTCGGGCCTGGAGGGGCTGGGCCTGACGGTCGATCCGGAGCGCAACGCCGTACGGGACGACCGGGCCCGGCCGATCTCGCCGGACGGCGCGCGGGTCATGGTCGCCGTGGTTCCGACGGACGAGGAAATGGAGATCGCCAACCAGACCTACGCACTGGTCGGAAAGGACGACTGAGGGAATTCGACGGCACTCGCCTGAGCGGGAACCCGCCCATTTGTATCTTCCGCCAGACGGAATATTCCGCAGCGAAACAAACCGATAGGATCGCCCCATGCGCCGTTCGAAAATCGTCTGTACTCTCGGCCCCGCGGTCGACTCCCACGAGAAGCTCGTCGCCCTGATCGAGGCCGGCATGAGCGTGGCCCGGTTCAACTTCAGCCACGGCACGCACGCCGAGCACCAGGGGCGGTACGACCGCGTCCGCGCCGCGTCCAAGGAGACCGGCCGGGCCATCGGTGTCCTCGCCGACCTGCAGGGCCCGAAGATCCGCCTGGAGACCTTCGCCGAGGGTCCCGTCGAACTCGAGCGGGACGACGAGTTCACCATCACCACCGAGGACGTCCCGGGCGACAAGCAGATCTGCGGCACGACCTACAAGGGGCTGCCGGGCGACGTCTCGCGCGGCGACCAGATCCTGATCAACGACGGCAACGTCGAGCTGAAGGTCGTCGACGTCGAGGGCCCGCGGGTCAGGACGGTCGTCATCGAGGGCGGTGTGGTCTCCGACCACAAGGGCATCAACCTGCCCGGCGCCGCGGTGAACGTCCCCGCGCTGTCCGAGAAGGACATCGAGGACCTTCGCTTCGCGCTGCGCATGGGCTGCGACCTGGTCGCCCTGTCCTTCGTCCGCGACGCCAAGGACGTGGACGACGTCCACCGCGTGATGGACGAGGAGGGCCGTCGCGTCCCGGTCATCGCCAAGGTGGAGAAGCCGCAGGCGGTGGAGAACATGGCGGACGTCGTGATGGCGTTCGACGGCGTGATGGTGGCCCGCGGCGACCTGGCCGTGGAGTACCCGCTCGAGAAGGTCCCCATGGTGCAGAAGCGCCTGATCGAGCTGTGCCGTCGCAACGCCAAGCCGGTGATCGTGGCGACCCAGATGATGGAGTCGATGATCACCAACTCCCGCCCGACCCGCGCCGAGGCCTCCGACGTGGCCAACGCGATCCTGGACGGCGCCGACGCGGTCATGCTGTCGGCCGAGTCGAGCGTGGGCGCCTACCCGGTCGAGACCGTGAAGACGATGTCGAAGATCGTCCACGCGGCCGAGGAGGAGCTGCTGTCCAAGGGCCTGCAGCCGCTGGTGCCCGGCAAGAAGCCGCGCACGCAGGGCGGCGCGGTCGCCCGTGCCGCCGCCGAGATCGCCGACTTCCTCGGCGCCAAGGGCCTGGTGGCCTTCACCCAGTCCGGCGACACCGCCCGCCGGCTCTCCCGCTACCGCGCGGCCCAGCCGATCCTGGCGTTCACCACGGACGAGTCCACCCGCAACCAGCTGACGCTGAGCTGGGGCGTGGAGCCGCACGTCGTGCCGTTCGTCGCCAGCACCGACGAGATGGTCGAGCTCGTCGACCAGGAGCTCGTCAAGCTGAACCGCCTCAACTCCGGCGACACGGTCATCATCACCGCCGGCTCGCCCCCCGGCGTCCCCGGTACCACCAACATGGTCCGCGTCCACCACCTGGGCGGCGGCGACCGCGACTAGGGCCGTTGGGGCCGTCCGGCCGCGGAAGGCCTCGTACGGCACTGAGGGCGCCCCCTGCGTCGCAGGGGGCGCCCTCGTGTGTGCGGCTCCCGAACGGGTCCGTGGCGGTGCTCAGTCGGTCGTGTACAGGTGCATCCCGGGCACGTGCAGGTTGCCGCCGAACTGCGCCGCCTGGACCACCTTCACCTTGGTGAAGTAGATCAGCGGGATGTTCAGCGGCGGCGGGTTGTCCGGGTCGAACGTCACCGGGATCAGTCCGAGCAGGTTGCCGGAGATGCTCTCGGTGTACATGACCGTGTCGCCGCCGGTGATCGTGGACTTCGAGCCCTTGGCCGCCTGCACGTGGTAGGTCTTGCCGGACTGCTTGTCCTTCACCGTCTGGTGCAGGTCCCCGATGTCCGTACCGTCGGAGATGACGTACTTCAGCACCTTCTTGACGGTGCCGTTGGCCGTGCGCACCTCGACGACGCCCTTGTAGTCGGCGCCCTTGAGCGTCAGCGAGCTGGCGTCCAGGTACCAGGGGTCGTCCGCCAGGGGCACCTTGTTGTCGACGCCGCCCTGCGCGTCGGTGGCCGCAGGGCAGTTGGACGGGTCCGTGGTGGAGCTCGCGGACGGGTCGGCCGCGGCGGTGGCCGCGCCGGCCGTGTCCTTGACCGTCCCGGTCACGTCCTGGGCCGCCTTGGACGCCGTGTCGGTGGTGTTCTTGACGGTGTTCTCGACCGTCCCCGTGACCTTGCCGGTCGTGTCCTTGACGGTGTCGGTCAGGCTCGTGCCGGAGCTGCTGTCCTTGGTCGCGCTCGCCGAGGGCGAGGCGGTCGCGGACGGCGTGGCCGTCGACGTGCCGGACGCGGAGTCCGTCGAGGAGCCTCCGGTGAAGATGTCCCCGATGGTGTCCCCGATGCCGCCGAGCAGGCCGCCGTCGCCGCTCGTGGACGCGGACGGGCTCGGCGAGGCGGTGCCGCCGCCGGAGGAACCCGAGCCGCTGTCCGACGTGGTGGCGGACGGCTGGGGCGTGGCCGTCTCGCCGGAACCTGAATCCGACGAGGAGGACGAGCCCGAGGAGCTCCCCGACGAGCCGGACGTCGCCGACGGGGACGGCTCTGCCGAACCGTCCTTGCCGCCGGTGGAGCCGGTGGAGCTCGCCGAGGCGGACGGCGAGGGCGAGGCCGAGGCCTTGTCCTTGGAGTCCAGCGCGGCGACGCAGTTCTTGTACTCGTCCGCCGTCAGGCTGTTGGCGGACGACGGGGAGGTGCTGTTGCCGTCGGCGACGGCCAGGGTCGAGGTGAACCCCATGCCCATGAGGACCGCCGTGGGCATGGCCGCCATGGCTATCGCCTTGCCGGCCGGCATGTGGAACCTGGTGAACAGCGGCTTCCTGGGGGCCGCGTGGCGCGGCCCGGTTCTCACACGGGACTCGTCCACATCAGTCCCGTGGGTCACCTCGTCAGCCGGCACTGTGCCTCCCGTTCGCCCCGTTGGCCGGGCTCGTTCCAGACAGATCGTTCGGCTCGCTCGCCCCGTCCGCCGCGGCGGCGGGAACACCCGCGCCGGCCTCCTCGGCCGGCTGCGCCGCACCCGGCGCCCACGCCACGGCCATCGCCCCGCCGATGAGCGTGAGCAGGAAGCCGACGACGAAGCCGCCGAAGTTGGAGACGGGCAGGGACACCAGGCCCAGCAGGATCGCCGCGATGCCCGCGAAGACCCGTACGTGCTTCTGGAACCAGAGGCTGATGCCCAGGACGATGAGCAGCACACCGATGATCAGGGATCCCGCTCCCGCGGTGGTGGCCATCGTCAGTGTCAGATGGCCGACCTGGAGATGGGCGTACGGGAAGTACATGATCGGCAAGCCGCCGAGCAAGACGAACAGACCGGCCCAGAACGGTCGGGTGCCCCGCCAGGCGCGGAACTGCAGCCTCCGGCGGCTGAACTGGCCGGCGGGTACGGCAGGAGTCTCGGCGCTCATGGAAAACAGCTCCCTGGTGCGGCGTTGCTGTGGTGAGGGGTTACTGCGGTGGTGTGGGGGGTGTGTGAAGAAGCGGATGAAAGGGGGAACGGGCGGGGGCGCCCTTCGGCTCCCCCGCCCGTCACCGAGCGCCTAGTAGCACTCGTGCGTACCCGTCTTCAGCGACATCTTCAGACCGCTGAGCTTGAAGGTACCGGCAGTGGTCGCCCACGCCGTCTGCTTCACGTCGGTCAGCGTGGCCGAGTCGGCCTGCTGGGCGAATCCGTAGGGGTTCGCCGTCTCGCCCTGCTTGATGCCAGGACCCTTGGCGGCGTCCTTGGCGGCCACACCGATGTCGATGTTGTTGAACGTCGCGTCGGCGTTGAGGTCGGCGACGTCGATGTAGAGGTTGTCCGCCTCGACCGGCTTGCTCTCGCCCGCCTTCAGAACCAGGCTCACCGAGCCCAGCAGCGGGATGTCCGGCGTGACGACGGACTGGCACATGTTGTTGATCGTGGCGTCCTTGAACGCCGAGACCGCAACCGGGTGCGCCGTCTTCTTGCCGTCGAGGGTGTACCCCGAGTCGATCGCGCCGTACTGCTCGAACCCGTGGCCGACCAGCTTGTCCGCCGTCACCTTGAACGACTGACCCGACACGCTGAACGACGCGGCGAGGGCACCCTGCGCCAGGGCCACGCCTATCGCTGCCGTGGCGGCGACGCTGGGCACCATGACCACAGCGAACCGCTTCCATCTGGTCCCGCCACGCACCTGGGACTCCATATTTCCTCCTTCTCGGACGTACATCTCCTGGCGCCGGCTCGCCCCAGGGCGGCGGCTCAGCCGGGCAGGGATGGGAGAAGTGCTACGTCCTCGGGAAGGAGAGCGCCTGCGCCCGGTGGCGCGAAAAGCGCCCGAACCGCCGGCGATCACCCCCGAGCGACAACCACTGGTCGCGCCTGACACGCATCACGCACAACCCTGCTGGACAGGCTTCGCCAGTGGCGAAGACCCCCCTGTCCTAGGGCCGGCGCCACTGCCGCCGGCCCTGCTCGGTGGGGACCCAGAGAATCCCGCGACCCAACCGGATGCCGGGTACGGGAATGGACCGAGCGTGAGCGATCGTGGTGCATTCCGGCCGCCCGCACAAGGGGGTTCGTTACTGGCTAGTAACGGCCGGATAACCGAGGAACGACTCGCCGGTCTCGAACGGCGACGCTCGGTGGCATCGTGGGTCAGAACAAAACTATTGATCATTGGACAGAAGTAGACAGAACCACAGCCCTGACTTACTGCCAGTAACAGCGGCCGCGATTGCCAAGTTTTGGCAAAGCGCGGCCGCTGTGGCGCCTCGTCGGCGAATCTTTCACACCGGCATCACAGGCACCGGCGTTTAGTGACTGGTCAGCAGACGGCTCTCGATCGGCTCAGAACAGCGCCCGCGCCAGCGCCCGGCGCGCCCCCGTCACCCTGGGGTCCTCGGCCCCGACGAGCTCGAAGAGCTCCAGCAGCCGCATGCGGACCGTGTCCCGGTCGTCACCGGCGGTGCGCCGCACGGTGTCGATGAGCCGGCCGAACGCGTCCTCCACGTGCCCGCCCACCAGGTCCAGGTCGGCGGCGGCGATCTGCGCCGCGACGTCGGCCGGCTTCTCGGCGGCTTCCTTGCGCACCCGCTGCGGGTCCAGGCCCTGCACCCGCTGGAGCAACTCGGCCTGCGCCAGGCCGAGCTTGGCCTCCGGGTGGGCCGGGTCCTCGGCGAGGACGTTCTTGTACGCCTGGACCGCGCCGCCCAGGTCGCCCGCGTCCAGGGCCAGCGCGGCGGCCTCGAGCGCCGCGTCGTACGGTCCGGCCGGGGCCTCGGCGGCGGCGACCGGGCGGCCGCCCGGCTCCGCCTCCGGGTCGACGGTCAGGCCGGTCAGGCCGAAGCGCTGCTCGGCGACCTGCACCAGCTGGTCCAGGGTCTGCCGGATCTGCGCCTCGCCGGCGGCCCCCTGGAACAGGGGCAGGGCCTGGCCCGCCACCACCGCGAAGACGGCCGGGATCCCCTGGACCCCGAACTGCTGCATCAGGAGCTGGTTGGCGTCGACATCGATCTTGGCGAGGAGGAAGCGTCCGTTGTACTCGACGGCCAGTCGCTCCAGGACCGGGCTCAGCTGCTTGCAGGGCTGACACCACTCGGCCCAGAAGTCGATGACGACGGGCACCTCGGCGGAGCGCTGCAGGACATCGCGTTCGAAGGTGGCCTCGTCGACGTCGATGACCAGGTCGGCCGGGGAGATCGCCCCCGGGCCGCCCTGCCGGGCCGCTTCGGCGCGCGCCTGCTCCGCCTTCGCCTTGGCCTCCTGGGCCGCCTTCACCGCGGCGAGGTCGACGACTCCGCTCATGGACATGTTCCGTGGCTGCATGCGTCTATCCTCCCCCGTTCCGCGCGCCCATGTGAAAACCGCTGTGAAAGCCGCCCCGTACGGGGCGGTTGGGCGCCGGGTCCCCACCGGGCGCCGCAGGGTGATGCTGTGTGGTCGTCGCTCGCACGGGTGTGTTCCCGTGCTTTCGATACGACCCGTAGCGTAATGGCACGCGGTGCCTCGAGGAAACCACACCTCGGTGATCTCCCTCACGACGACACAGGAACCGGCGGTTTATGGTCATGCCATGCAGAGCCGCACTCCCGCCGCCCGCGCCGGGCGTCCACGCAGCGCCGCCGCCGACGCCGCGATCCTGGCCGCGACGCGGGAGGCCCTGGTCGAGCTGGGCTGGTCCAAGCTCACCCTGGGGGACGTGGCCCTGCGGGCCGGGGTGGCGAAGACGACGCTGTACCGCCGCTGGGCGGGCAAGAACGAACTCGTCGTGGACGCGGTCGCCGAGCTGTTCGACGAGCTGACCCTGCCCGACCGGGGCAGCCTCGCCGCCGACATCGAGGGCGTGGTGCTGCAGTTCTCGGCGATCCTGGCCCGGCCGGAGGCCAAGAGCGGCCTGATGGCGGTGGTCGCCGAGTCGACCCGCGACGACGCGCTGCGCGAGCGCATCCGGGGCTCGATCGTGGAGCGTCAGAAACGGCTGGTGCTGGAGGGCCGGGCCCGGGCCCAGGCCCGCGGCGAACTGCCCCCGGAGCCGGACCCGGAGGAGGCGGCCCGCATGGTCGACCTCATCTACGACGTGGTGGCGGGCGCGGTGGTGCACCGCACCCTGGTGAGCGCGGAGCCGGCGGACGAGGTGTGGGTGCGCGACTTCACCCGGGTGCTGCTCCTGGGCCTCACCTCACCCCCCTGAGACCCGACCGGATCCCCGCCCCGGCGGCCCGCCGCGTCGCCCACCAGGCCACGCGCCGCGGCCCCTTCCCGGTGGACCTCCGAGCCACCCACCAGGCCACCCGCCGTGAGGTCTTGCCGGTCGCCCTACGAGCACCCCACCAAGCCACCCGCCGCGACGTCCTACCGGTCGCCCGGCGAGCCGTCCACCAAGCCACCCGTCGTGAGGACTTGCCGGTCGCCCTACGAGCACCCCACCAAGCCACCCGCCGCGACGTCCTACCGGCAGCCCGGCGAGCCGTCCACCAAGCCACGCGCCGCGGCGCCTTCCCGGCAGCCCGCCGCGTCGCCCACCAGGCCACCCGCCGTGAGGTCTTGCCGCCCGCCTGCCGAGCCGTCCACCAGGCCACCCGCCGCGACGTCCTACCGGTCGCCCGCCGAGCACCCCACCAGGCCACCCGCCGCGGCGCTTTCCCAGTCGCCCGCCGAGCCGCCCAGCCGGTCACCCGCCGCGGCCCCTTCCCGGCAGCCCGGCGGGCCACCAGACGCGGTGCCCACCCGGAGGCCGGGCGGGCCGCCCGTCGCAGGGCCTTCCCGGTCGCCCGCCGGCCCGCCCGGAGCGGCAGCAGCCGTCCGGGCGCCCGGCGGACCCCCCGGCGGAGGGTCCGGCCGGGCGTGTTCCGGGTGGTGCGGGGCGGCATCAGAAGCCCGCCGGCTCCGTGTACACCCCCCACTCGTCGCGCAGCACCTGGCAGATCTCGCCCAGGGTCGCTTCCGCGCGTACCGCGTCCAGCATCGGCTCGATCATGTTGGAGCCGTCGCGGGCGGCGCCCAGCATGGCGTCCAGCGCGGCCCGCACCGCGGTCTCGTCCCGGTGTCCCTTGCGCTCGCCGAGGACCCGGACCTGCTCGCGCTCCACCTCGTGGCTCACCCGCAGGATCTCCAGGTCGCCGGTGACGGATCCGGTGGCGACGTTGACGCCGACGACCCGCTTGTCGCCCTTCTCCAGCGCCCGCTGGTAGCGGAACGCGGACTCGGCGATCTCGCCCGTGAACCACCCGTCCTCGATGCCGCGCAGGATGCCGGAGGTGATCGGGCCGATGGGGTGCTGCCCGTCGGGGTGCGCCCGCAGACCGCGCTCCCTGATCTGCTCGAAGATCTTCTCCGCGTCCGCCTCGATGCGGTCCGTCAGCTGCTCGACGTACCACGAACCGCCCAGCGGGTCGGCCACGTTGGCGACGCCGGTCTCCTCCATGAGCACCTGCTGCGTGCGCAGCGCGATCTCGGCGGCCTGCTCGCTCGGCAGCGCGAGCGTCTCGTCGAGGGCGTTGGTGTGCAGCGAGTTGGTCCCGCCGAGCACCGCGGCCAGCGCCTCCACGGCGGTGCGCACCACGTTGTTGTACGGCTGCTGGGCGGTCAGCGAGACGCCGGCCGTCTGGGTGTGGAAGCGCAGCCACTGCGCCTTCTCCGTCTTCGCGCCGTACACGTCCCGCATCCAGCGCGCCCAGATGCGGCGCGCCGCGCGGAACTTGGCGATCTCCTCGAAGAAGTCGACGTGCGCGTCGAAGAAGAAGGACAGGCCGGGGGCGAAGACGTCGACGTCCAGGCCGCGGGAGAGGCCCAGCTCGACGTAGCCGAAGCCGTCCGCGAGCGTGTACGCGAGCTCCTGCGCGGCCGTCGCCCCGGCCTCGCGGATGTGGTAGCCGGAGACCGACAGCGGCTTGTACGCGGGGATGCGGGCCGCGCAGTGCTCCATCAGGTCGCCGATCAGCCGCAGATGGGGCTCGGGCTGGAAGAGCCACTCCTTCTGGGCGATGTACTCCTTGAAGATGTCGGTCTGCAGCGTGCCGTTGAGGACGGAGACGTCCACGCCCTGGCGCTCGGCGGCGACCAGGTACATGCAGAAGACGGGCACGGCCGGCCCGCTGATCGTCATCGACGTGGTGACGTCGCCGAGCGGGATGTCCTTGAACAGCACCTCCATGTCGGCCGCCGTGTCGATGGCGACCCCGCAGTGGCCGACCTCGCCGAGCGAGCGCGGGTCGTCGGAGTCGCGGCCCATCAGCGTCGGCATGTCGAAGGCGACCGAGAGGCCGCCGCCGCCCGCCGCGAGGATCATCTTGTAGCGCTCGTTGGTCTGCTCGGCGTTGCCGAACCCGGCGAACTGCCGGATGGTCCAGGTGCGCCCCCGGTAGCCGGTCGGATACAGCCCGCGGGTGAAGGGGTACTCCCCGGGCCAGCCGATCCGCTCGAACCCGTCGTAGGTGTCCCCGGGCCGTGGGCCGTAGACCGGCTCCACGGGGTCGCCGGAGAGCGTGGTGAAGTCAGCGTCGCGCTTGCGTGCGGCGTCGTACCGGGCCTGCCAGCGTCGGCGGCCCTCCTCGATGGCGTCAGCGTCCATACCCCCGAATTTACTAGGACGTCCTAGTAACTGTCGACGGCTGGCCGCCGCACGTGTTCCGTACGGCGGTGAGGGCGTCGGGAAGACTACGCCTTGACGGCGGCCGGGGCGGGGTCCTCGACCCGGGCCTCCAGCTCGCGGCTGACCTTGCGCTCCACGAAGAACGCCGCGGTCGGGACGGTCCCCGCCACCAGCACCCAGAGCTGCTTGCCGACCGGCCACTTGGCCTTGGCGCCCAGGTCGAAGGCGAAGACCAGGTAGAGGACGTACAGCCAGCCGTGCGCGATGGCCACGACACGGGTGACGTCCGCGGCACCGTCGACGCCCAGCCCGTACTTGGCGATCATGCTCAGGCACAGGAGCACCAGCAGGACGCCGGTGACGTAGGCCATGACGCGGTAGCGGGTCAGCACGCTCTTCTTCATGCCGTCGAGCGTAACCGCCCGTTCCGGGAGATCTTGCCCGGGGTCACTCCCCGTCGAAGTCGTGCGCGGCGACCCTGAGCGGCCGCAGCATGGCGAAGATCTCGGCGCACTCCTCGGCGTCGTACACGCCGAGCCCGAAGTCCATCGCCATCAGGTCGCGGGTGGCCGCGTCCACGACCTCCCGTCCCTTCCCGGTGATGACGGCGAGGGTGCCGCGCCCGTCGTTGGGGTTGGGCCGCTTGTCCACCAGACCGGACCTGACCAGCCGGTCCACGGTGTTCGTCACGGACGTGGGGTGCACCATGAGCCGCTCGCCGATCTTGGACATCGGCAGTTCGCCTGCCTTGGAGAAGGTGAGCAGCACCAGTGCCTCGTACCGCGCGAACGTCAGTCCGTACGGCTTGACCACCGCGTCGACCTCGGCCAGCAGGATCTGGTGCGCCCGCATGATCGAGGTGATGGCGGCCATGGACGGCACGTTTCCCCAGCGCTGCTTCCAGAGCTCGTCGGCGCGGGCGATGGGGTCGAAGGGGAGACTGAGGGGCTTCGGCACGTCATCAGACCCTACCGGTCGGTCATATCGTGGTCAGCCCCGTCTCGCCCACCGGGACCCCGCTCCCCGCCGCGAACGGTGCGGCGGGACCGGCGACCGGCCCTAACCGTCGGCCAGGTGGCGCTCGACCGTCTCCACCTTGGAGGTGAGCCCGTCGGTCACCGAGGGGCGGATGTCCGCCTTCAGGACCAGGGACACGCGCGGGGCGCGCGCCTCGACCGCGGCGACGGCGCGCCTGACCACGTCCATCACCTCGTCCCACTCGCCCTCCAGCGAGGTGAACATCGCGTCGGTGCGGTTCGGGAGGCCGGACTCGCGGACCACCCGGACGGCGTCGGCGACGTACTCCCCCACGTCCTCGCCGACGCCCAGCGGCGTCACGGAGAAGGCGACGATCATGCGTTCACGACCCCCTCGCGGCGGGCGCGGGAGGCGATCACCGCGTCCTCGGCCTCGCGCCGGAGCCTGCGCTCGGCGAAGAAGCCGCCGGTCGGCAGCACGGAGAGGACGAAGTAGAGCGCGGCGGTCCGCAGCGGCCACTTGGCGCGGTTCCAGGCGTCCGCCCAGAAGAGCACGTACAGCACGAACAGGAGGCCGTGGATCGCGCCCATCACGGGCACCGCGTTGAAGTCCGTGGTCCGCTTCAGGACCGAGCAGACCAGCAGGAGCAGGAAGGAGACGGCCTCGGGGGCCGAGACCAGGCGCAGGCGGCGCAGGGCGGTGGCGGTCTTGATGTCCACGGATCACCTTCGGTGGGAGAGACGCTTCGGGCGCGGGCCGTTTGTGAACGCGAGCACAAACGTCCGTCCATTGTGGCAAACCCGAGGGCGGCGGACGGGGAGGGGGCCGCGGCGCACCGACCCCGAGAAGGACTCGGGGTCCGTCTCCACCCGTGGGACCTGTCGGCGGCCCGTGGCGACCGCTACCTTCGCAGCGTGGCGATGTTCCGACTTCAAGGAAGCAAGGTCCTCGCCGTCGACATGACCGGGGACGCCGTGAAGGCGAAGAACGGCTCGATGGTCGCGTACGACGGGCAGATGGCCTTCAAGAAGCTGTCCGGCGGCGGTGAGGGCCTGCGGGGCATGGTGACCCGGCGGCTGACCGGCGAGCAGATGACCGTGATGGAGGTGCGCGGGCAGGGGACCTGCTGGTTCGCCGACCGCGCCTCCGAGATCAACCTGGTCGCCCTGCGGGGCGACAAGCTCTACGTCGAGTCCAGCAACCTGCTCGCGACGGACGCGGGCCTGCGGACGGGCACCACGTTCACCGGGCTGCGCGGGGCCTCCCAGGGCAACGGGCTGTTCACGACGACCGTCGAGGGCCACGGCCAGGCGGCGATCACGTCGGACGGGCCGGCCGTGGTGCTGCGGGTCGGTCCGCAGTACCCGCTGATCGTGGACCCCGGCGCGTACATCGCCCACCAGGGGAACGTCCGGCAGTCCTTCCAGTCCGGTGTGACGTTCCGCACGCTGCTCGGCGAGGGCGGCGGCGAGGCCTTCCAGATCCGGTTCGAGGGGGACGGCCTGGTGTACGTGCAGCCGAGCGAGCGGAACACGATCGCGGGGGATCTCTGAGATGGCCTTCCGCGAACTCAACTCCAAGATCGTCGAGGCGTCCGTCGTACCCGGTCGGCGGCTGTTCAGCCAGCGCGGCGCGATGCTCGCCCACCGGGGCGACGTCTCCTTCACCCCCAACGTCCAGGGCGGCCAGGGCGGCCTGATGTCCATGATCGGGCGCCGGGTCGCGGGCGAGGCCACCCCGCTGATGACCGTGGAGGGCGACGGCACGGTGCTCTTCGGGCACGGCGGCCACCACGTCCACGTCATCCACCTCACCGGCGACACGCTGTACGTGGAGGCGGACCGCCTGCTCGCCTTCGAGGGCACGCTCCGCCAGGGGACCATGTTCATGGGCTCGCAGGGCGGGATCATGGGCATGGTGCGCGGGCAGGTCACCGGCCAGGGGCTGTTCACCACCACGCTCCAGGGGCAGGGCTCGGTGGCCGTCATGGCGCACGGCGGGGTCTTCGAGCTCCCGATCACCCCGCAGCGCCCGGTCCACGTCGATCCCCAGGCCTACGTCGCCCACCACGGCGAGGTCCGCAACAAGCTGTCGACCGCGCTGGGCTGGCGCGACATGGTGGGCCGGGGTTCCGGCGAGGCGTTCCAGCTGGAGCTGAGCGGCAGCGGCACGGTGTACGTCCAGGCCTCGGAGGAGAAGCTGTGAGCGCATACGGGGGCACCGGGCCCGTGGTGTACGACCCCACGACCCTGCCGGCCGACGACAACGTCAACCCGTACACCTTCTGTGTGGACCTGAAGGGGAGCCAGTGGTTCCTGCAGAAGGGGAAGATGATCGCCTACTACGGGGCGATCGAGTTCAACGGCATCGGACACGGCCGGCTCGACCGACTTGTCCGTACCTCGTTCCATTCGCCTCTGCACGCGAGCGACTGGGTCGTGGCGGAGGGCTCGGGCCGGATGCTGCTCGCCGACCGGGCCTTCGACGTCAATTCCTACGATCTCGACGACGGCAACCTGACCATTCGCTCCGGCAATCTGCTCGCTTTTCAGCCAAGTCTCGCCCTCAAACAGTCGATCGTGCCGGGCTTTCTGACACTCATCGGAACCGGGAAGTTCGTGGCCGCATCTAACGGGCCGGTGGTGTTCATGGAACCCCCGATCCGGGTGGACCCGCAGGCGCTCGTCGGCTGGGCCGACTGCCCCTCGCCGTGCCACCACTACGACCACGGCTACCTGACGGGGGTAATGGGCGGCCTACGTGCGATGACGGGCCTCGGCGGGGCCTCCGGTGAGGAGCACCAGTTCGAGTTCGTGGGAGCCGGTACGGTCCTGCTCCAGTCGTCCGAGACCCTCATGGCCGAGCAGGCCACCGGGGCGGTCCCTGCCGAGCCCGGAGTACCGGGGGGCGCGGGGTCTGCCGGGGGTCACGGACCGCTGGCCGGCGCACCGCGCCTTCCCGGACAGCTGGGAGACCTCCAGCGTCGCTTCGGGCTGTGAGCGGTAGTCTGCGGAGTGTGACGGATCGAACGCCTGCACACCGTCATGCCACCCCTCACTAGTTCGCCTTTCAACTTTTTAGGTAGACTTCATTCATGGAGACCGAGACGGCCACCCCCTGGCTGACCGATGCGGAGCAGTGCGCCTGGCGCACCCACCTGGAGGTCAACAGGCTGTTGACGTACCAGCTCGAGAAGGACCTGCAGCCGTTCGGACTGACGATGAACGACTACGAGATCCTCGTGAACCTCTCCGAGTCGGAGGACGTACGGATGCGGATGAGCGACCTCGCGTCCGCCACCCTCCAGTCCAAGAGTCGGCTCTCGCACCAGATCACCCGCATGGAGAACGCGGACCTGGTGCGCCGTGAGAACTGCGAGTCGGACCGCCGGGGGCTGTACGCGGTGCTGACCGAACACGGCATGGAGACGATGCGGAAGGTGGCGCCGCACCATGTGGCGTCCGTGCGCAGGCACTTCATCGACCTGCTGGACCCTGAGGCGCTGGGCGAGCTGGACAAGGCCCTCAAGCCCATCGCCGAGCATCTGCGGGGGCAGCGGGGGCGCCCGTAGCGCGTCGGGGCCGCCGCCCCCGACGACGGCGGCGGGGGGGGGCCCCGCGGGGGGGGGGGCCCCCCCCCCCCGGGGGGGGGGGCGCGAACAGCGGGACCAGGCCCACACCCACCCA
>NZ_JBIVBI010000022.1:34040-100663 GCF_044746005.1 Streptomyces sp. NPDC086766
TCATCGAGGGGCTGCCCCTAGCGTGGGCGGGCGCGGGGCCCCCGCCCCGCCCCCCCGCCGGGGGCGGGCGGGGGGGGCGGGGGGGCGCCCGGGGGGGGGGGGGGGCCGCCGCCGTCGTCGGAGAGGAGCGCCTCAGGCCTCGGTCAGACCCGCCACCAGCTCGTCCGCCGCACGGTACGGGTCCAGGTCGCCCGCGACGATCCGCTCGGCCAGGGCGCTCAGCCGCCGGTCGCCGTGCAGGTCGCCGATCCGTTCGCGCAGGGCCGTGACCGCGATGGTCTCCACCTCGCGGGCCGCCCGGGCCAGCCGGCGCTCGGCCAGCACCCCGTGCTCCTCCATCCAGGCGCGGTGCTTCTCCAGCGCCTCCACGACCTCGTCGACGCCCTCGCCGCGCGCCGCCACCGTCTTCACGATGGGCGGGCGCCAGTCGCCCGGGGCGCGGGCCTCCCCGAGGCCCAGCATGTGGTTCAGCTCCCGGGCGGTCGCGTCCGCGCCGTCCCGGTCCGCCTTGTTGACCACGTACACGTCGCCGATCTCCAGGATGCCGGCCTTGGCCGCCTGGATGCCGTCACCCATGCCCGGGGCCAGCAGCACCACCGAGGTGTCCGCCTGGGAGGCGATCTCCACCTCCGACTGGCCGACGCCGACCGTCTCGACCAGGATCACGTCGCAGCCCGCCGCGTCCAGCACCCGGATCGCCTGCGGGGCGGCCCAGGCCAGGCCGCCGAGGTGGCCGCGCGTCGCCATGGACCGGATGTACACACCGGGGTCGGAGGCGTGCTCCGACATCCGCACCCGGTCGCCGAGCAGCGCGCCGCCGGAGAACGGCGACGAGGGGTCGACGGCCAGGACGCCGACCCGCCGGCCCTGCTTGCGGTACGCCGTCACCAGCGCCGACGTGGAGGTCGACTTGCCCACGCCGGGCGAGCCGGTCAGGCCGACGACGTAGGCGTTGCCGGTGAGCGGCGCCAGCGCCGCCATGACCTCCCTCAGTTGCGGGGACGCCCCCTCCACCAGGGAGATCAGCCGGGCCACGGCCCGCGGCCGGCCTTCCCTGGCCTGGGCCACCAGAGAGGAGACGTCCTGCATCACAACTCCGATCACGAGGAAGACGTACGGGAATCAGGCCTTGGGGACCCGGACGATCAGGGCGTCGCCCTGGCCGCCGCCACCGCACAGGGCGGCCGCGCCCACGCCGCCACCCCGGCGCTTCAGCTCCAGGGCCAGGTGCAGCACGAGACGGGCGCCGGACATGCCGATCGGGTGACCCAGGGCGATGGCGCCGCCGTTGACGTTCACCTTTTCCGTGGACACGCCGAGGTCCTTCATTGACTGCACGGCGACGGCGGCGAAGGCCTCGTTGATCTCGATCAGGTCCAGGTCGGCGACCTCCAGGCCCTCCTTCTTCAGGGCGTGCAGGATCGCGTTGGACGGCTGGGACTGCAGGGAGTTGTCCGGGCCCGCCACGTTGCCGTGGGCGCCGATCTCGGCGATCCAGTCCAGGCCCAGCTCCTGCGCCTTGGCCTTGCTCATGACGACCACGGCCGCCGCGCCGTCCGAGATCTGCGAGGAGGAGCCGGCCGTGATCGTGCCGTCCTTGGCGAAGGCCGGACGCAGCTTGCCGAGGCTCTCCGCCGTGGTGTCGCCGCGGATGCCCTCGTCCTTGCTGAACAGGACCGGGTCGCCCTTGCGCTGCGGGATCTCGACCGGGGTGATCTCGGCCTCGAAGACGCCGTTCTTCTGGGCGGCGGCGGCGCGCTGGTGCGACAGGGCGGCGATCTCGTCCTGCTCCGGGCGGGCGATGCCCAGGCGCGTGTTGTGCTTCTCCGTCGACTCGCCCATGGCGACGTTCTCGAAGGAGTCGGTCAGACCGTCGTACGCCATCGCGTCCAGCATCTGGACCGCGCCGTACTTGAAGCCCTCGCGGGACTTCGGCAGCAGGTGGGGCGCGTTGGTCATGGACTCCTGGCCGCCCGCGACGACGATGTCGAACTCACCCGCGCGGATCAGCTGGTCGGCCAGCGCGATGGCGTCGAGGCCGGACAGGCACACCTTGTTGATGGTGAGCGCCGGGACGTTCATCGGGATGCCGGCCTTCACCGCGGCCTGGCGCGCCGGGATCTGCCCCGCCCCGGCCTGCAGCACCTGGCCCATGATGACGTACTGGACCTGGTCGCCCCCGATCCCCGCACGGTCGAGGGCGGCCTTGATCGCGAAGCCGCCGAGGTCGGCTCCGGAGAAGGACTTGAGCGAGCCCAGCAGGCGTCCCATGGGCGTCCGCGCGCCCGCGACGATCACTGAGCTGTTCGTTCCAGAAGACATGAGCTGGATCCCCTTACCGGCCTGCACAGCCGAGGAGTGAACGAGGGTTTACTTCGAATGTACTGAGGGGTAGTCCGCCCCGTCATCGGGCCGCCGGTGTGATCGCGCGCACGTTGCGTAACCACCTCCGGAGCGCTGCACTGAATTCATGCTGACGCGAATCGACCACATCGGGATCGCCTGCCACGACCTCGACGCCACCGTCGAGTTCTACCGTGCCACCTACGGCTTCGAGGTGTTCCACACCGAAGTCAACGAGGAGCAGGGCGTGCGGGAGGCCATGCTCAAGATCAACGAGACGTCCGACGGCGGCGCCTCCTACCTCCAGCTCCTCGAACCGACCCGCGAGGACTCCACCGTCGCGAAGTGGCTGGCCAAGAACGGCGAGGGCGTCCACCACATCGCCTTCGGCACGGCGGACGTCGACGCCGACGCCGCGGACATCCGCGACAAGGGCGTACGCGTTCTGTACGAGGAGCCCCGACGCGGCTCCATGGGGTCACGGATCACCTTCCTGCACCCCAAGGACTGCCACGGCGTCCTGACAGAACTGGTCACTTCGGCGCCTGTTGAGTCGGCTGAGCACTGACCCTCGTACATAAGGGCCGGTAGGGTTGGGGGCGGTCGTCCCCGAAACAGGGACGACCGCTTTCCGGGGTCCGGTTTTCGGGGGACGAGCGTCGGGGCAGCAGCCCGTGCTCCGCCGTTGATCTGACACCATTCCCCGGGGGCCCCGTTCGGCGGATGGACGGAGCTCGTTTGGAGAAGCTTGCGACCAGGGGACGGATGGGACCGCGCAGTGCGGGGCTACGAACGCCAGGAGCGAGAGCCGGCGGCTGACGTCGACCACCTCTCTCGGTTCGAGGCCGAGATGGAGCGGCTGAAGACCGGGCGGGAAAAGGCGATCCAGCACGCCGAGGACCTCGGCTACCAGGTCGAGGTGCTGCGCGCCAAGCTGCACGAGGCGCGGCGCACCATCATGACCCGGCCCGCCTACGACAGCGCGGACATCGGCTACCAGGCCGAGCAGCTGCTGCGGAACGCGCAGATGCAGGCCGACCAGATCCGCGCCGACGCCGAGCGCGAGCTGAGCCAGGCCCGGGCGCAGACCCAGCGCATCCTCCAGGAACACGCCGAGAACGCGGCCCGGCTCCAGGCGGAGCTGCACCAGGAGGCGGTCACCCGCCGCCAGCAGCTCGACCAGGAGCTCGCCGAGCGCCGGCAGACCGTCGAGTCGCACGTCAACGAGAACGTGGCGTGGGCCGAGCAGCTGCGCTCCCGCACCGAGCAGCAGGCCCGCCGCCTCCTCGACGAGTCCCGCGCCGAGGCCGAGCAGGCGATGGCCGCCGCCCGTGCCGAGGCCGAGCGGCTCGCCTCCGAGGCCCGCCAGCGGCTGCAGAGCGACGCCGAGGCGGCCCGCGCGGAGGCCGAGCAGATCCTGCGCCGCGCCCGCACGGACGCCGAGCGACTGCTCAACGCCGCCTCCACGCAGGCCCAGGAGGCCACCGACCACGCCGAGCAGCTGCGCTCCTCCACCGCCACCGAGTCGGACGCCGCCCGCCGTCAGGCCGCCGAGCTGAGCCGGACCGCCGAGCAGCGGATGGCCGAGGCGGAGCAGGCACTGCGCGAGGCGCGCAGCGAGTCCGAGAAGCTGGTCGCCGAGGCCAAGGAGGCCGCGGCCAAGGCCCTGTCCGCCGCCGAGTCGGCCAACGAGCAGCGCACCCGGACCGCGAAGGAGCAGGTCGCCCGGCTGGTCGAGGAGGCCACCAAGGAGGCGGAGAACACCCGCTCCGACGCCGAGCAGCTGGTCGCCGACGCCCGCGCCGAGGCCGAGAAGATCGTCGCGGCGGCCGCCGAGAAGGCCCGCACGATCACCGCCGAGGAGAGCGCCACCCAGCTGTCCAAGGCGGCCAAGACCGCCGAGGACGTCCTCAACAAGGCCTCGGAGGAGGCCAAGAACACCACCAAGGCCGCCGCCGAGGAGGCCGAGCGGATCCGCACCGAGGCCGAGGCCGAGGCGGACCGGCTGCGCGCCGAGGCGCACGACATCGCCGCGCAGCTGAAGGGCGCGGCCAAGGACGACACCAAGGAGTACCGCGCCAAGACGGTCGAGCTGCAGGAGGAGGCCCGCCGGCTGCGCGGCGACGCCGAGCAGCTGCGCGCCGACGCGGTCGCCGAGGGCGAGCGGATCCGCGCCGAGGCCCGGCGCGAGGCGGTCCAGCAGATCGAGGAGGCGGCCAAGTCCGCCGAGGAGCTGCTGGCGAAGGCCAAGGCCGACGCCGACGAGCTGCGCGGCACCGCCCAGACCGACAGCGAGAAGGTCCGCACCGAGGCCATCGAGCGGGCCACCACCCTGCGCCGTCAGGCCGAGGAGACCCTGGAGCGCACCCGCAAGGAGGCCGAGCGGCTGCGCGCCGAGGCGACCGAGCAGGCCGAGTCCATCCGTGACGAAGCCGAGCGGGCCGCGGGCGAGCTGCGCGAGGAGACCGAGCGGGCCCTGACCGCCCGGCAGGGCGAGGCCTCCCGGGAACTGACCCGGCTGCACACCGAGGCCGAGCAGCGGCTCGCCGCCGCCGAGCAGGCGCTGACCGACGCCCGTGAGGAGGCCGCGCGGATCCGCCGCGAGGCCGCCGAGGAGGCCGACCGGCTGCGCGGCGAGGCCGCCGAGCGCATCCGCACGCTCCGGCAGCAGGCGGAGGAGGAGGCCGCCCGGCTGCGCACCGAGGCCGCCTCCGACGCCTCCGCCTCCCGAGCCGAGGGCGAGGCCGTCGCCGTGCGCCTGCGCTCGGAGGCCGCCGCCGAGGCCGAGCGGCTCAAGGCCGAGGCCCAGGACACCGCCGACCGGGTCCGCGCGGAGGCGCAGGCCGCCGCCGAGCGCCTGGGCGCCGAGGCGTCCGAGACGCTGGCCGCCGCGCAGGAGGAGGCCGCCCGGCGCCGCCGCGAGGCCGAGGAACTGCTCGGCGCGGCGCGGCAGGAGGCCGACCAGGAGCGGGAGCGGGCCCGCGAGCAGAGCGAGGAACTGCTGGCCTCCGCGCGCAAGCGGGTGGAGGAGGCGCAGGCCGAGGCCACCCGTCTGGTGGAGGAGGCCGACCGGCGCGCCGGCGAGATGGTGTCCGCCGCCGAGCAGCACGCGCAGCAGGTGCGGGACTCCGTCGCCGGGCTGCACGAGCAGGCGCAGGAGGAGATCACCGGTCTGCGCTCCGCCGCCGAGCACGCGGCGGACCGCACCCGGCGGGAGGCCGAGGAGGAGGCCGACCGGGTCCGCGCCGACGCCTACGCGGAGCGGGAGCGGGCCGGCGAGGACGCGGGCCGGCTGCGGCGCGAGGCGCACGAGGAGACCGCGGCCGCCAAGGCGCTCGCGGAGCACACCGTGTCCGAGGCGCTCGCCGAGGCGGAGCGGATCCGCGCGGACGTCTCCGAGCACGCCCGGCGGCTGCGCACCGAGGCCTCCGACACCCTCGCGCAGGCCGAGCAGGACGCCACGCGCACCCGCGCGGAGGCCCGCGACGACGCCAACCGGATGCGGTCGGACGCGGCGACGCAGGCGGACACGCTGATCTCCGAGGCGCGGGGCGAGGCCGAGCGGCTCCAGACGGAGACCGTGGCGGAGGCCGACCGGGTGCGTGCCGATGCGATCGCCCGGGCCGAGAAGCTGATCGCGGACGCCACCGGGGACGCGGAGCGGCTGCGCGCCGAGGCCGCGGAGACCGTCGGCTCCGCGCGGACGCACGCCGAGCGGGTCCGTGCCGAGTCCGGGCGGGTCAGGGCCGACGCGGAGGCCGAGGCCGAACGGCTGGTGGCGGCGGCCCGCGAGGAGGCGGAGCGGACGCTGGACGAGGCCCGCAAGGACGCCAACAAGCGGCGTTCGGAGGCGGCCGAGCAGGTCGACACGCTCATCACCGAGACCACGGCCGAGGCCGACAAGCTGCTCACCGAGGCCCAGCAGAGCGCGGTGAAGACCAAGGCGGACGCGGAGTCCCAGGCGGACACCATGGTGGGCGCGGCCCGCAAGGAGGCCGACCGGATCCTGTCCGAGGCGACCGTCGAGGGTAACGGGCTGGTGGAGAAGGCCCGTACGGACGCGGACGAACTGCTCGTCGGCGCCCGGCGGGACGCCACCGCCATCCGGGAGCGCGCGGAGGAGCTGCGCGACCGCCTCACCACCGAGATCGAGGAGTTGCACGAGCGCGCCCGCCGCGAGTCCGCCGAGACGATGAAGTCGGCCGGCGACCGGTGCGACGCGCTCATCAAGGCCGCCGAGGAGCAGCTGGCCAAGGCGCAGGCGAAGGCCAGGGAGATCGTCTCGGAGGCCAACTCCGAGGCGGGCAAGGTGCGTATCGCCGCGGTCAAGAAGGCCGAGGGCCTGCTCAAGGAGGCCGAGCAGAAGAAGTCGGCGCTCGTGAAGGAGGCCGAGGAGCTCAAGGCCGAGGCGATCCGCGAGGCGCGGCGCACGGTCGAGGAGGGCAAGCGCGAGCTGGAGATCCTGGTGCGGCGCCGCGAGGACATCAATACCGAGATCTCCCGTGTCCAGGACGTCCTGGAGGCGTTGGAGTCTTTCGAGGCCCCGGCGGGTGGCAAGGACAGCGGTGTCAAGGCGGGAGCCGCGGTGGGCGCCCCACGATCGGGTGGCAAGTCGTCGGAGAACTAGCGCCGGTGGTGGTTTGCGTGTCTTCTGGGGCCCTTTGACCGGTTCTCGCGCAAGCCGTCCGGCGGTCAGCCACCCAAAAGAGGTGTCATTCTCCAGATCAAACGCGTATCCGCTCGATGACACGCCGCTAAGGCGCCTAGGATTCCACCTATCACCTCACCGGTCTCATTCGACAGGAACCCCATGAGCGACACTTCCCCCTACGGCTTCGAGCTTGTGCGGCGTGGGTACGACCGCGCTCAGGTGGACGAACGCATCTCCAAGCTCGTCTCCGACCGTGACAGCGCACTCGCCCGCATCACCGCTCTGGAGAAGCGCATCGAGGAGCTCCACCTCGAAACGCAGAACGCCCAGGCCCAGGTCACCGACGCCGAGCCGTCGTACGCGGGTCTCGGCGCGCGGGTCGAGAAGATCCTCCGCCTCGCCGAGGAGGAGGCGAAGGACCTGCGGGACGAGGCCCGGCGCGCGGCCGAGCAGCACCGTGAGCTCGCCGAGTCGGCGGCCCAGCAGGTGCGCAACGACGCGGAGTCGTTCGCCGCGGAGCGCAAGGCCAAAGCCGAGGACGAGGGCGTCCGGATCGTCGAGAAGGCCAAGGGCGAGGCCGCCCAGCTGCGCAGCGACGCCCAGAAGGACGCGCAGTCCAAGCGCGAGGAGGCGGACGCCCTCTTCGAGGAGACCCGCGCCAAGGCCGCGCAGGCCGCCGCCGACTTCGAGACGAACCTCGCCAAGCGCCGCGAGCAGTCCGAGCGCGACCTGGCCTCCCGTCAGGCCAAGGCCGAGAAGCGGCTCGCGGAGATCGAGCACCGCGCCGAGCAGCTGCGCCTGGAGGCCGAGAAGCTGCGCACGGACGCCGAGCGCCGCGCCCGCCAGACGGTGGAGACCGCCCAGCGCCAGGCCGAGGACATCGTGGCCGACGCCAACGCCAAGGCCGACCGGATCCGTTCCGAGTCCGAGCGTGAGCTCGCCGCGCTGACCAACCGCCGCGACTCCATCAACGCCCAGCTGACGAACGTGCGCGAGATGCTGGCGACCCTCACGGGTGCCGCGGTGGCCGCCGCGGGCACGCCCGCCGAGGACGAGCCGATCTCCCGCGGCGTCCCGGCCCAGCAGACCCGGTGACACCGTCCCGCACAGCGGGCTGAACTTCGCGGAGCCCCCCGCCACTGAAGTGGCGGGGGGCTTCGTGCCGTTCTAGCGTGGCCGCATGATCGAGCTCGACGGGCTGACCAAGCGGTACGGCGGGAAACTGGCGGTCGACGACCTCACCTTCACCGTCCGGCCGGGCACCGTCACGGGCTTCCTCGGCCCCAACGGCGCCGGGAAGTCCACCACCATGCGGATGATCCTGGGCCTGGACCACCCGACGGCCGGGGACGTCCGCATCGACGGCCGGCCCTACCACCGGCTGCGGGATCCGCTGACGTCCATCGGCGCCCTGCTCGACGCCAAGTCCGTGCACGGCGGGCGCACCGCCTTCCACCATCTGCTGTGCCTCGCCCAGAGCAATGGCATCCCCACCGCCCGGGTGCACGAGGTGCTCGACACGGTCGGCCTCACCGCGGTCGCGCGGAAGAAGGCGAAGGGCTTCTCGCTCGGCATGAGCCAGCGGCTCGGCATCGCCGGGGCGCTCCTCGGCGACCCGCGCATCCTCATGTTCGACGAGCCGGTCAACGGCCTGGATCCCGAGGGCATCCACTGGATCCGCGGCCTGATGAGATCGCTGGCCGCCCAGGGCCGTACGGTCTTCGTCTCCTCCCATCTGATGAGCGAGATGGCGCTGACCGCCGACCACCTGGTCGTCATCGGGCAGGGACGGCTGCTGGCCGACACCTCCATGTCCGAGTTCATCGAGCGCAACTCCCACTCCTTCGTGCGCATCCGCACCCCGGAGCGCGAGCGGCTGCTGGACGCTCTGCACGGGGCCGGGATCACGGCGGTCGAGACCGGGGGCGGCCTGCTGGAGGTGGACGGCGGCAAGCCGGAGCACATCGGCGAGCTGGCCGCGCGGCACCACGTCGTGCTGCACGAGCTGAGTGTTCGGCAGTCCTCGCTGGAGGAGGCGTTCATGCGGCTCACCGCCGGATCGGTGGAGTACCACGCGCACGCGGAGACACCCGGCCCTGCGTGGGGCGGCGACTGGCAGACGGAGGGCTGAGGCATGGCGGCGACCCAGGTGATCCGGTCCGAGTGGACGAAGATCCGGTCGGTGGCCTCCACGGTGTGGACGCTGTCCCTGGCCGTGGTCGTCACCGTCGCCCTCGGCATGCTGATCTCGGCCCTGTCGAAGAACGAGTCCGGCCGGATGGGCCCGCGGGACCGGACCGTCCTCGACCCGACCTACGTCAGCTTCGCGGGCATGACGCTCGGGCAGCTCGCGATGATCGTGTTCGGGGTGCTGGTGGTGTCCAACGAGTACAGCACCGGCACGATCCGCCCGTCGCTGGCCGCCGTGCCGCGGCGCGGGACCTTCCTCTTCAGCAAGGTGGCGGTCGCCGCCGGCCTCGCGCTGGTGGTCGGGATGGCCACCAGCTTCGCCGCGTTCTTCCTCGGGCAGACGGTTCTCGGCCCGCTGCGGACGTCGCTGGGAGACCCCGGGGTGCTGCGGGCGGTGATCGGCGGCGGCCTCTACATGACCCTGATCGCGGTGTTCTCGATGGGGGTCGCCGCGATGCTGCGCTCGCCGATGCTGTCGCTGGGCATCCTGATGCCGTTCTTCTTCCTCGTCTCCAACATCCTCGGGAACGTGTCGGCGACGAAGAAGGTCGGCCAGTTCCTGCCGGACCAGGCGGGCAGCCGGATCCTCCAGGTGGTCCCCCCGGCCGGCGACGACACCCCGTACGGGCCCTGGGGCGGCCTCGGCATCATGGTGCTGTGGGTGGCCGCGTCCCTCGCCGGCGCCTACGCGCTGCTGCGGAAGCGGGACGCCTAGGTCCTGGCCTGTTCACCCCGGTGCTTTTTACTCGTCCTTGAGGGGAACCGCGGGCTCCCCGATATCCTCCTAACCCTTACGGGGGCGTGGCCCCGCTGTCCTGAACCTTCCGATGGGTGCGGAGCATGATCGAGGCAGTCGGCCTGACCAAGCGCTATGGCGACAAGACCGCCGTGTACAACCTCTCCTTCCAGGTGAGGCCCGGTGCCGTCACCGGCTTCCTGGGGCCGAACGGCTCGGGCAAGTCGACGACCATGCGGATGGTCCTCGGCCTGGACAACCCCACCGCGGGCACGGTGACGATCGGCGGTCACCCCTACCGCGACCTGCCCAACGCCCCCCGCCAGGTCGGCGCCCTGCTGGACGCCAAGGCCGTGCACGGCGGCCGGTCCGCCCGCAACCACCTGCTGTCCCTGGCCCAGCTCTCGGGCATCCCGGCCCGGCGCGTCGACGAGGTGCTGGGCGTGGTCGGGCTGCAGGACGTGGCCGGAAAGCGGTCCAAGGGCTTCTCCCTCGGCATGGGCCAGCGGCTCGGCATCGCCGCGGCCCTGCTGGGCGATCCGCAGGTGCTGCTGTTCGACGAGCCGGTGAACGGTCTCGACCCCGAGGGCATCCTGTGGGTGCGGAATCTGATGAAGTCGCTGGCGGCCGAGGGACGGACCGTGTTCGTCTCCAGTCACCTCATGAGCGAGATGGCGCTGACCGCCGACCACCTCATCGTCATCGGACGCGGGCAGCTGCTCGCCGACATGAGCGTGCGGGAGTTCATCTCCGCCAACTCCGCGGGCTTCGCGCGGGTGCGCACCCCCGACGCCGAGCCGCAGCAGCGGGAGAAGCTGACCTCGGCGCTGACCGAGGCGGGCGGGCACGTCCTGCCGGAGCAGGACGGCGCGCTGCGGGTCACGGGACTGCCGCTGCCCCGCATCAGCGACATCGCGCACGACAGCGACGTACGGCTGTGGGAGCTGTCGCCGCATCAGGCCTCCCTGGAGGAGGCGTACATGCGGATGACGCAGGCGGCCGTCGACTACCGCTCCACCATCGACCAGAAGGCGGGGCTGATGCAGCCGCTGCCGCCCGGCGCCGAGCCGCCGATGCCGGTGCCGGGACAGGGCCAGCCCGGCTGGTACGCCCCGCCGCCGCCCCGGCAGGGAGGACAGCCGTTCGCGCCGCCGCAGGAGCAGGCCGGCGCGCCGGCGGCCGGTCCCCACGACGCTCCCGCCGACCCGACCAAGCCCGAGGACGCCCGATGAGCTCGCCCCAGACCCCGACGCCGCAGGCCGGGCCCGCCTGGCAGCAGGCGGCCGTTCCTCCCCCGCCCGGTTACACCTCGCCGATCCCGGTCGTGCCCACGCACCTCGGGCACGCCGTCGCCTCGGAGTGGACCAAGATCAAATCGGTGCGCTCCACCATGTGGACGCTCGGGGTGTTCGTGGTCCTCATGATCGGCCTCGGCCTGCTCTTCGCGGTCATCGTCGCCGCCTCGGACGCGCACCTGGGAGGGGAGGCGCCCCTCGGCCTGGGCATCGGCGGAGTCCTGACCGGCAGCATCTGCATGATCACACTCGGCGTGCTGACCACCGCCTCGGAGTACGGCACCGGGATGATCCGCACGACCATGACGGCCTGCCCCAGCCGCACCCGGGTGCTGCTGGCGAAGGCGATCGTGTTCTTCGGCGTCGCCTTCGTGGTCACCACGGTCTCCGCCGCGCTCGTCGGCCTGCTCCAGACGTCGATGCTGGCGAGCAACGGCCTGGCCCATCCCACCGCGGCACAGTGGCTGAAAGGAACGGTCGGCATCGGCCTGTACGTCGCGCTGCTCGGGCTGCTGTCGCTGTTGATCGGCTCGATCGTCCGGCACTCGGCCGGCGCCATCACGATCATGATCGGTCTGCTGCTGGCCCCGCTGGTCATCGCGATGTTCCTGTTCGCGGACTCCCTGCGGGACCTGCAGAAGTTCCTGCTGGAGTACTCGATCCCGAGTCAGCTCAGCGTCCTGTACGGCGAATCCCTGAACGGCTCGGGCCCCACCGGCCTGGACCCGCTGTGGATCATCACGGCCGTGACGGCCGTCGCCTTCGCCGGCGCCTGGGCGCTGCTGCAGAAGCGGGACGTCTGACCCGTAGCTCAGAACCGCGGCGCGTTACGGGACCGCCGCACCCGTGTGGTGCGGCGGTCCTTCGCGTTCCAGCAGGCCTTGTGCCAGTGCCGGCGGTCGTCCACGCCCGCGTGTTCGGGCCAGGCCACCACGTGCGGAACGCCGGAGGCGATCAGCTGGTCGCAGCCCGGGCAGCGGTAGGTCTTGCCCTGCGCGCTCGCGCCCGCCACATGCCGCACGCTCCACTCCTCGCCCTGCCAGCTCTCCGAGGACTGCCAGCCGCCGTAGCGGCCCACCGGGTCGTCCTCGGCGCTCCGGCCGGACGAGCCGGACGAGCCGTACCCCTTGGATCGGTTGCGACGCGGGGACACAGGACACCTCTCGGAGCGGTACGGGGAGCACGGGTCCCGTCCAGCCTACGCGGCGCCCGGAGGGGTACGCGTACGGCGCCGAGGGCGCCGATCTCCCGCATCTCCCCTTCCTGGGCGGCCCATTCCGCAGACAATCCGCATATCTCTTCGCCAGGCCGTGTCCTCGGCACGTGTCGACCGGTTATGCCGGGTGGGGGAGCTCCGTGTCGGAGCCGAGGAAGCAGGAAATGCGATGCGCGTAGGAAGTTTCGTGTTGGCGGCCCAGTTCCCGGGCCAGGGCCAGGGGGAGGCGCTGCACCGGGCGGTCCGCTCCGCCGAGGTCGCCGAGGAGGCCGGGCTCGACTCGGTCTGGCTGGCCGAGCACCACTTCGTGCCCTACGGCACGTGTCCGTCCGCCGTCACCCTGGCCGCGCTGCTGCTCGGCCGCACCCGCCGTCTGCGGGTGGGCACGGCGGTCAGTGTGCTGCCCACCGCCCACCCGGTCGCGCTCGGCGAACAGGCCGCGCTGCTGCACGTGACGAGCGGCGGCCGGTTCTCGCTGGGGGTGGGACGCGGCGGCCCGTGGGTGGACCTGGAGGTCTTCGGGACGGGCCTGCGGGCGTACGAGGATGGGTTCCCGGAATCACTCGATCTGCTGGTGCGCTGGCTGCGCGAGTCCACCGTGTCCGCCTCGGGGGAACGATTCACCTTCCGTGAGGTCCCCGTGGTCCCCCGCCCCTCGGAGGCCCTCACCGAGGTGGCGGGCCCCGAGGTCGTGGTCGCCTGCACCTCCCCCGCGAGCGTCCGGCTGGCCGCCGAGCGCGGGCTGCCGATGCTGCTCGGCATGCACGTCGGCGACGAGGAGAAGGCCGAGATGGTCGCCCTGTGGCAGCGGTGCGCGCGGGAAGCGGGGCGGCCGGCGGACGAGGTCCGGGGCGCCGCCCATGTCTCGGCAGGCGTCTGCCAGATCGCGGACCGGCGCACCGACGCGGTGGAGACGCTGACGAAGGCGATGCCCGGCTGGCTGAGGCAGGGGCTGGACGCCCATGTCACGGTGGACGGCCGCTCCCGCCGGATGCGCGACCCGCTGGCGTACACCGAACTCCTCTGCGGGCTGCACCCGGTGGGCACCCCACGGCTGTGCGCGGACCGACTCGCGGCGACCTCCGAGCGGACCGGAATCTCCCGCTTCGCCCTGCTCGTCGAGGGCTCCGGCGACCTGGCGGCCACGGAGGAGAACGTACGGCGGCTCGGCGCCGAGGTACTGCCCCACCTGGGCTGAGCGGGTCGCGTCGCGGGATGGCTTGCCGCCCCGTCACTCCATGCACCTCCCGCGGAAGGAGCGGCAAGCAGGCGACCTACTGCGTCAGCAGTCCCGGAATTCCGGCGACTGGTTGAGCAGCTGGCTGCGCACCGACGTGAAGCGGTTCAGCGTCTCGTCGGCCGAGGCGTCCAGCGGGAACACCGCCACCCGGTGGCAGTTCTGGAAGGCCAGCCGCACACCGAAGTGCCGCTGCAGCGCACCGCGTATGGCGTCACTCGCGAGCGCACGCAGCAGCTGACCGCGTGCCTGCTCGTCCGGCGGGGGCGTCTGGTTGTCGGCGAACACCGCGCCGTCCACCTTCAGCTGGGCCACCAGGGAGCTGATCATCTCCCATGCGTAGGGCAGGGAGGTCCGGACGCAGTCGACGAAGGCAGCTTCGTCGACCTCGCCTCGCTCGGCCTGTTCGAGTAGGGCCGGTGAGACGTCGAGCGACATGGGTTCTCCTCTCGCACCCCCGAACAACAGGGGTTGCCGGACAGATAAGGGAGTGCGCAATACCGAACACGTTGTGTACACATATCGCGACCTCCCGTTCACTACGGTAGGCAACAGAGCGGGGGCCCACCAGGCGAATGCACGTACAGGCCAGGCCGGTTGGGCACACAATCGGCCACGAGTGAACACGGGTTATCCAGGGAAAAAAGGGGCGACCCCGAGGGCCGCCCCGGCCGCCCGCGGGGCGCGGAGGACCGGGTGCTTCGCGCGCACCGCCCCCGGTCGAGTAGCGTTGCCGACCATGCGTCTCGTCATTGCCCGATGCTCCGTCGACTACGCGGGCCGGCTCACCGCCCACCTGCCGTCAGCGCCCCGTCTGATCCTGGTGAAGGCGGACGGCAGCGTCTCGATCCACGCGGACGACCGCGCCTACAAGCCCCTGAACTGGATGTCGCCTCCCTGCACGCTGAAGGAGGGCGTGGACGCCGAGGACGGCGTCTGGACCGTCGTCAACAAAGCGGGCGAGAAGCTCATCATCACGATGGAGGAAGTCCTCCACGACTCCTCGCACGAACTCGGCGTGGACCCCGGGCTGATCAAGGACGGCGTGGAAGCGCACCTGCAGGAGCTGCTCGCCGACCGCATCGAGACCCTCGGCGAGGGCTACACGCTGATCCGCCGCGAGTACATGACGGCCATCGGCCCGGTCGACATCCTGTGCCGGGACGCCGACGGGCAGACCGTCGCGGTGGAGATCAAGCGACGCGGTGAGATCGACGGCGTGGAGCAGCTCACCCGCTATCTGGAGTTGTTGAACCGCGACCCGCATCTGGCCCCGGTCCGCGGAGTCTTCGCCGCGCAGGAGATCAAGCCGCAGGCCCGCGTCCTGGCGACCGACCGCGGCATCGGCTGCCAGGTCCTGGACTACGACGCGCTGCGGGGCATCGAGGACGACAAGCTGCGCCTTTTCTGAGCGGGCCGCCGCTCTACGGCCCTGGGGCCGGCCCGCCGCACGGCGCCGGGCCCGGGCCCGGGCCCGGGGCCGGGGCCGGGGCCGTCCCACGGCACCGAAGTCGGGTCCGTCCCACGGCATCGGGGTCCGGGTCCGTGCACGGACCCGGACCCCGATGCGGGTGCTGGAGCGCGGACGTCAGATCACCGCGTCGCCCGAACCGCTCGGGGAGACGGCGGCACTGCCCTCGGGGGCACCCACCGATGAGCTGGACGTGGCCGGGGCGCTCGAGGACGCCGGCCCGCCGGCCGAGTTCGTCGTCGACGGGCTGGTCGTGGACGACTGGCTCGGCGACGGCGACGGCGAGGTGCTCGTGGACGGCGACGTGCTCGGCTTCGGGGACTTCGACGTCGACGTGCTCGGCTTGGGGGACGTCGACGACCCCGGGGCCGAGGACTTCGACGGGGAGGCCGACGCACCGCCGCCCGGCTTCCGCGTCCCGGTCGGGTCGTCCGACGGGCGGGCCCGCCCGGCCGGCGGGGCCGGGTCGTCGGTCGTGCCGTATGAGCCGTCGGGGCCCGGATCCGTCGGGCGGCTGGTCGCCGTACCCGTGTCCGCGTTGCCGGCGTCGCCCTGCGCAGGCGTGGCGGCGCCCAGGCCCCCGTCGTCCACGCCCTGACTGACCGACGGGTTGACGTCGACCTTGCCGGAGGGGTCGTTGGCGTCGTTGTGGGAGGTGGCGCCGAGCGTCACCACGGTGCCGAGGACGGCGGCGAGCAGCGCGCCCGCACCGACCGCCACCAGGTTGCGCCGGGCGACGCCCTTGACGCCCGTCCCGCCCTTCGTCGCGCCCGGCGCGGCCGCGGCGTACGAGGAGGACCCGCCCGGCGACGGCGAGCGGAACGTCACCAGCGACGCGTCGTCGCGGGGCGGCTGGAGCGCCGGGAAGGGCGCGGGGACACCGCCGGCAGGCGACGCCGACTCCTCGGAGCGCGCGTCGGACACCTCCTCGCCCGCCGTCGCGGCCAGGCCCAGCAAGGGCAGACCCAGCGCCGTACCGGAGCGGTCGGCGACCAGGGCGAGGGCGCGGCGGCCGGCGACCGTGCCGCGCTTGTCGGCGAGGGCGCCGCGCAGCCCGATGGAGGCCTCCAGCTCGGCCCGGGCCCGGTCCAGCCGGCCCTCGCAGAGCGCGAGGACTCCCAACTCGTGGTGGAAATAGGCCTGTTCGGCGACCTCTCCGGCGAGCCGGGAGGCCTCGGCACCGGCGCGCAGCGCCCGCTCCCAGGCACTCCAGTGCAGCCCCGCGGCGAACGCGGGCGCGGCCGTGCGGGCCAGTCGTACGGCGATGCTCGGCTCGTCCTCGTCGGCCGAGGGGGATCCGGCCGACGGGGACCCGGTCTCCTCGAAGGAGGCCGAGGGCCTCGGGGAGGTCACCGGCACCAGGACGCCCAGCGCGGCGAGCACGGCGTCCGCCTCGGCGGACACCCGCTCGGGGGCGACGGAGGGGTGTCCGGCCCACCAGGCGTAGTGGCGGGCGGCGGCGAGGGCCTGCTCCTCGATGTCGTCGGCGTACCCGGCGGCCTCCAGCTGGGTCAGCACCCCGGCGGCGAGCCGGTAGCGGGAGCCGACCGGGGAGACCAGGCCGCAGCGCGCGAGCTCCCCGAGCGCGGCGTCCGCGTGGGTGTCGCCGACCAGCGCGGGCAGGTGCGCCTGGTGCGGCACCTCGCCGCCGAGCGCGACGGCGAACCGCAGCGTGGCGCGGGCCGAGGCGCTCAGCCGGGCGGCGAGCAGCGGGGCGGCCGCGGCGGCCTGCCCGACCGAGGGCAGCGGCACGTCGTCGCCGTCGCCGCCGTCGACCGGGGCGTCGGCGGGCGGAGCGTCCTCGAAGACGCCGAACTCGTCGACGGCGTTCGTGGCGGCCCGCAGCTGGTCGTGCTGGCGCAGCAGGGCGCCGGCCTGGACGAAGCGCAGCGGCAGGCCCTCGGACTCGAACCAGAGGTCACCCGCCCAGTTCGACTCCTCCTCGGTGAGCACGCGGCCGACGGCGCGCTCCAGCAGCTCGACGCCGCCCGCCCGGTCGAGTCCGCCGAGGACGACCTCCTCGACGGCCGCTTCGGCGGACGGCGCGGGCACGTCCGGGGTGGCGCCGAGCAGGAAGGCGCACTCGGGGGTGGCCTCGAAGAGCTCGTCCAGCGCGGCGCCGCCGAACTCGACGTCGTCGACGACGACGACCGCGCCGATCTCGCGGACGCAGTCGAGCAGTTCGTCGCGGCCGGGCCGCTGCAGGGGTGCGTCGTGGACGGCGGAGAACAGGTCGTCCAGCAGGTCGCCCACCGTGCGGCGGAAGCCGGAGAGGCGGACGACGCCGTCGGGGGCGAGGTCCCCGCAGTCGTCGGCCACGAGGTCGAGGAGGCTGGTGCGGCCGGACCCTGCGGGGCCGGTGAGGCGCACGGAGCGGCCGCGGGCGAGCAGCCGGACCAGTTGCTCGCGCTCGTCCTGGCGCTCCAGGAGGGCGAGCGGGGGCTGCGTGGGGCCGGCCGGGACGGGCGGCCTGGCCGCGCGCTCGATCTCCTCGCGCTCGGCGGAGGTGTACTTCCGCGGCCGGTTCGGGCGTTCTCCGGGCGGACAGGCCTCGATCTCGCTACCGTCTACGGGGTTGACGGTGAGCAGGAAGTCGCCGGTGACGAGCCGCACCGTGCGCACCTGTGCGGGTGGCGCGTGCTGACCGAAATCGGATGCGAGGGATTCCCTGGGCGGGCGCTGGCGCGGCGCGTGGCCGTCGCCGTCGTGGCCCATGCCCTCGGGTCCCCGGGTGATCGGGTCCATAGGTTCCAAGCCCCCCAAAAGCGTCGTGTGCTCTGCAAGCCCTCCCGGCCGTTTTCGCACACCGCGCTGTCGCTTCTGGTCCGGGCCCGCTCGAGGGTTGCTAGGCGCGGGCAGCCGAACCCTAAACCTTGGCACAGTATCTACGACAGCCCGGGGTACCGCGCGGTCCGAGACGTCACGGTCTCGTGAGGATTGCACGTCACGTACGTTTCGCTGACCTGCGCCCGGGTCTCCCCCGTCGCCCGGTTCACACCCGTGCGAGCGCCTCGCGCGGCGACCCTCACGGGACCTGCACACGCGACGGCGCCCGGTTCACACGCGGGGCAGGGACTCCACACCGATACCGCCCTCGATGGCCAGGATCCGGTGCAGCCGGGTGGCCACCAGCAGGCGCTGCATCTGCGGCGGGACCCTCCGCAGCACCAGCCGCCGGCCGCAGCGGCCGGCCCGCCGGTGGGCACCCATGATCACGCCGAGCCCGGTGGCGTCCCAGGAGTCCAGCTCGGACAGATCGAGCACCAGGTCTCCGACGCCGTCGTCGACGGCCGAGTGCAGGACCGTACGGGCGTCCGCCGCGCTGCGGACGTCGAGGCGCCCCCCGACGACCAGCTCGGCGTGGTCGCCCCTGATGTACATATGCGCTCCCCGAGAGTGCGGTGGCTGGCTGCTCCATGACGGTGGCTGTGCAACGTCTGACTGCTTCCGTGGCAGTGCGGTTGCTGCTTGTAAGCGAACCGATACCGAATTCACCCTGAAGGGTGAGACGGCGGAGTCTGGGGCGGTCTCAGTGCTTGTAGAAGCCCTGCCCGCTCTTGCGCCCGATGTCACCGGCGTCAACCATCCGGCGCATCAGCTCCGGCGGAGCGAACTTCTCGTCCTGGGTCTCGGTGTAGATGTTGCCGGTGGCGTGCAGCAGGATGTCGACGCCGGTGAGGTCCGCGGTGGCGAGCGGGCCCATGGCGTGCCCGAAGCCGAGCCGGCAGGCCAGGTCGATGTCCTCGGCGGTGGCGACGCCCGACTCGTACAGCTTCGTCGCCTCGACGACGAGGGCCGAGATCAGACGGGTCGTCACGAAGCCGGCCACGTCCCTGTTGACGACGATGCAGGTCTTGCCGACCGACTCGGCGAACTCCCGTGCGGTGGCCAGGGTTTCGTCGCTGGTCTTGTAGCCGCGGACGAGTTCGACGAGCTGCATCATCGGCACCGGCGAGAAGAAGTGCACGCCGACGACCCGCTCCGGGTGCTCGGTGGCCGCCGCGATCTTGGTGATCGGGATGGCGGAGGTGTTGGAGGCGAGCACGGCGTCCGGCCGCACGATCTTGTCGAGGGCGCGGAAGATCTCGTGCTTGATCTCGAGCTTCTCGAAGACGGCCTCGACGACGACGTCGGCGTCGGCGGCCGCGTCCAGGTCGGTGGTCGCCGTGATGCGGGCGAGGGCGGTGTCGGCGTCGTGCGCCTCCATCTTGCCCTTGCTCACGAACTTGTCGTACGAGGCCTTGATGCCGTCGGTGCCGCGCCTGAGCGCCTCGTCGGTCACGTCCCGCAGGACGACGTCCCAGCCCGCCTGCGCGGAGACCTGGGCGATGCCGGACCCCATGAGACCGGCCCCGATGACGGCGAGCTTCCGTGCCACTCCGACTCCCCTTTGAACGACTGCGCGAGCGCTTACAGGCTGTTTACGTAGCCTCTCGGCGGACATTAGCGCTCACCGGCTGCCTTGAGGACCGTAAGTAATGCGTGTCACTGTCTCAGGGCCTGAGACACCCGTCACGTCCCAATCGTCCGCACTGGCCCGCGTGTTGCGGCCGCTCAAATACGCCGGGGAGCCGGTGCCGGGAGGCATCCGCGAGGGGGGCGTCTACGCTGGTCACATGGTCAATCTGACGCGCATCTACACCAGGACAGGCGACAAGGGCACGACCGCTCTCGGCGACATGAGCCGGGTCGCCAAGACCGATCTGCGAATCGCCGCGTACGCCGACGCCAACGAGGCGAACGCGGTGATCGGCACGGCGATCGCGCTCGGCGCGCTCGACGAGGAGGTCGTCAAGGTCCTCACCCGCGTGCAGAACGATCTGTTCGACGTGGGCGCGGACCTGTCGACGCCCGTGGTGGAGAACCCCGAGTTCCCGCCGCTGCGGGTCGAGCAGTTCTACGTCGACCGCCTGGAGGCGGACTGCGACCGCTTCAACGAGCGGCTGGAGAAGCTGCGCTCCTTCATCCTCCCCGGCGGCACCCCCGGCGCGGCCCTGCTCCACCAGGCGTGCACCGTCGTCCGCCGCGCGGAGCGCTCCACCTGGGCAGCGCTGGAGGCGCACGGCGAGGTGATGAACCCGCTGACGGCGACCTACCTCAACCGTCTGTCCGACCTGCTGTTCATCCTCGCGCGCACGGCGAACAAGGACACCGGGGACGTGCTGTGGGTGCCGGGCGGGGAGCGCTGAGCTCGCCCCGCCCGGTCGTGGCCCGGAACGGTCCCGGGGTCAGCGGTCCGCGTCGCTCGTCGCGTCCGAGTCCGCCGCCGCCACCGCGGACTCGGCGGTGTCCACCTTCTTCTCCATGTCGGCGTAGCCCGGAGGCGCGCCGGCGGAGGCGGGCGCCGAGGGCGTGCCCGTCGCGGTGGTCGCCGCGGGAGCGGTGGACGGACCCGCCGCGGGCCCGGTGGCGGCGTGACGAGCGCATCCGGCGGTGAGGGCCGCGAGCAGGGCAGCCGCTGCGGCCGCCGCCCGCCGGGCGCGCAGCCGGGCGCGCATCAGCCCGCCGCCTTGCCTGTTCCGGTGTCCTCGCCGTTCGCCCGGCACCACGTCTTCACCGCGGTCAGGTCCTTCTGCCGCTTTTCCAGGTTGGTCCGCAACGACGTGCGGAAGTCCAGGCGGTCCTGGAGATAGGTGGCGATCTCCGTGTGGCCGGCCGTCTTCGCGTTGTCGACGCGCTTCTGCAGGCGGGCCACTGAGCCGCGCGTGCCGGCTCCGGCGTCGAGCCGCTTCAGGGCCCGGTCGATTCGCCGGTCCAGCCTGGGCACCCGCTTGCACAGCGCCTGCGCCCCGTCGCCGGTGGGCGCGGGCGTGGGACTGCCGTCGGCGGCGGCCGCCGCGGTGGTGCCCGCCAGGACCGCCGTCACCGCGAGCCCGGTGAGCAGCGTGCGCATCCGTCGTGGTGCGTGCATCTGTCCGTCCTCCGTTGCGTTGCCGGGCGGCCCGCCGTCGGCCCGCCCGTTCGTCACGTCGGAGGCTAGGGACGGTCTTTGGGGAAACTCTGTGACCGGTTCGCCCCGGCTGTACCGATCAGCCAGTCCCGCCGGCCGGGCAGCGCACCGCTGCCCGAGGGCAGCCGTACCTCGAAGCGGGTCCCGGTGCCGCCGGGCCTGTCCGTCACGGTGACGCTCCCCCGGTGCAGCGCCGCCTGCTGGGCGACGAGGGTGAGCCCGAGTCCGGAGCCCGCGCTGTCCGGACCGCGCCGAAACCGTTCGAAGATCCGGGCGCGGAAGTCGGCGGGTACGCCGGGGCCGTGGTCGTCCACCGTGATCACTACCTGGTCCCCCGTGCCGCGCACGTCGACCGCGACCCGGGCCCGGCCGTGCGGATCGCGGCCATGGGTGAGGGCGTTGCCGAGCAGGTTGTCCAGCAGCAGCCGCAGGCCCTGTTCCCAGCCGTGCACGGTCAGGCCGGGCGGGGCGGCCAGGGTGATCCCGGCGTCCGGGGCGCGGCGCCGTGCCTCGGCCACGGCAGCGTCGGCGGCCTCGGAGACGTCGACGCTCCCGAACGCCTCCGCCTCCACCAGGTCCCCGCGCCCCAGTTCGCGCAGCATCACCAGCAGGCCGAGCAGCCGGGCGTGCTCGTGGCGCAGGTCGGTGAGGACCTCGGTGCGGTCCGGTTCGGGCAGCCGCGGATGGTCGGCGAGGATGTCGAGGTTGGTTCCCATGCTCATCAGCGGGGTGCGCAGTTCGTGGGCGGCGGCCGCGGAGAAGGAGCGGGCCGTGTCGAGGGCCTCGGCGGTACGGGCGGCCTGTTCGTCGTAGCGGGCGAGGACGGTGCGCAGGGTGGCGGCAAGTTCGTCGACCTCGGTCACACCGGTCGGCCGGTGGCCGAGGCGGGCGGCGGAGGTGCGCGGGTCGAGTCCGGCGGTACGGCGGGTGAGCCGACGCAGGGGCGCGCTCGCGCCGGTGGCCATGCCCCAGGCGATCAGGCCGGACAGCGGCGCGGCGAGCAGTGCGGTGAAGGCCACCCGGTGCCGCACGGAGCGGAGTTGGGCGCGGTCGGCGGTTTCCGGGGAGAACACCCACAGGGTGCCCGCGACGGCCGGTCCCCGCAACGGCCGGGACAGCGCCCGCCATTCGCGGCCGCCGGAGCGGACGGTGACCGGTCCCGCGGCCCGGTCGGGCAGGCGTACCGAGGTGCCGGGCTGGGGTCCGCCGCTGAAGGTGGCGTCCGGTCCGACGACGCGTACGCCCACGTCGAGGGCGGCGCTGAACAATTGCCGCTCCCTGCTGTCGGCGACCCTGGGGCGGCCGCTCGCCGTGGCCCGCAGCAGGGCGCGGGCGTCCTGGGCGACGGCGGCGGCCCGCTGCCGCAGATGCTCGTCCTGTGCGCTCCGCAGGTCGCGGGCGACCAGGTGCAACAGCAGCCAGCCGGAGGCCAGCACCAGGAGCGGGACGGTGCAGCCCACCGTGAGGCCGACGCGGGTGGAGAGCCTCACGGCGTGTCCCGCAGAACGAAGCCCACCCCGCGCACCGTGTGCACCAGCCGAGGACGCCCGTCCGCCTCCAGCTTGCGCCGCAGATAGCTCACGAAGGTGTCGACGGTGTCGGTGCGCACCTCGAAGTCGTAGCCCCAGACCCGTTCCAGGAGCTGGTCGCGGGTGAGGACCAATCCGGCGTTGCGGGCGAGGACCTCCAGGAGTTCGAACTCGCGCCGGGTCAGCTCCAGGGGGCGGCCGTCCCGTTCGGCGGTGCGGGCCGCCGGATCGATCACCAGGGACGCCACGCGCAGCACCTCCCGGCCGGTGGGCGGCCGGCGGCGCAGCAGCGCCTGGAGCCGCAGCACCAGTTCCTGCAGGGCGAACGGCTTGACCAGGTAGTCGTCGCCGCCCGCCTGGAGTCCGGCGATGCGATCGGCGGTCTCGTCGAGCGCGGAGAGCATGAGCACGGGCAGGTCCTGGCCGTCGTCGCGAAGCCGGGCGCACAGCTCGATACCGCTCATGCCCGGCATCGACACGTCCAGGACGAGCACGTCCGGCGGGGCCTCGCCGATGGCGGCGAGCGCCTCGGTCCCGCCGGCCGCGGTGCGCACCGCGAAGCCGCTCAGCCGCAGCCCGCGCTCCAGCGAGCGGCGGATCGCCGCGTCGTCGTCGACGACCAGTACCGCTCCGGGACGTGTCCCCCCACCCATGCGCCCTCCCTCGTCGCCTGGTGAGGGTACGCCCCCGTTCCGCCAAGCGGGCGCCGCGGAACAGGAGTTGGTGATCAGGCCCGCCACCAGGGTAGTGGTCCAGACCTATTGACCTATGGTCCAGACCTTTCTATTCTCGCGGCACTGCGGGCCTGATGGCTCAGTCATGCCCCCACCCACTCCCCACCAAGGAGGCGCACCATGCGCTTCGGACACAGAGCCGCGGCAGGGCTCGCGAGCCTGCTGCTCCCGCTGGCCGGACTGGTCGGCCTCGCGGCCCCCGCCCAGGCGGCCGCGACCGCCACCGCCACCTACACCAAGAGCAGCGACTGGGGCACCGGCTTCGGCGGCCAGTGGACCGTCAAGAACACCGGTACCGGCACCATCAGTTCGTGGACCGTCGAGTGGGACTTCCCCGCCGGCACGTCCGTCACCTCCGCCTGGGACGCGGACGTCACCTCCTCCGGCACCCACTGGACCGCCCGGAACAAGTCCTACAACGGCTCCATCGCCCCCGGCGCCTCCGTCTCCTTCGGCTTCAACGGCGCCGGCTCCGGATCGCCCTCCAACTGCCGGCTCAACGGCGACAGCTGCGACGGCACCACCGTCCCCGGCGACGCGGCCCCCTCCGCCCCCGGCACCCCGACCGCCTCCGACGTCACCGACACCTCGGTGAAGCTCTCCTGGCCAGCGGCCACCGACGACAAGGGCGTCAAGAACTACGACGTCCTGCGCGACGGCACGAAGGTCGCCACCGTGACGACGACCTCGTACGGCGACACCGGCCTGACCGCGGGCACCGACTACTCCTACACCGTCCAGGCCCGCGACACCGCCGACCAGACCGGGCCGGTCAGCGCCGCGGTCGCCGTGCACACCACCGGTGGCGGCACCAATCCCCCGCCCGCCGGAGGCAAGGTCAAGCTCGGCTACTTCACCGAGTGGGGCATCTACGGCCGCAACTACAACGTCAAGAACCTGGTGACGTCGGGCTCGGCGTCGAAGATCACGCACATCAACTACGCCTTCGGCAACGTCACCGGCGGCAAGTGCGCGATCGGCGACTCCTACGCCGACTACGACAAGGCGTTCCCCGCCGACCAGTCGGTGAGCGGCGTGGCCGACACCTGGGACCAGCCGTTGCGCGGCAACTTCAACCAGCTGCGCGAGCTGAAGGCCAAGTACCCGAATCTGAAGGTGCTGTGGTCCTTCGGCGGCTGGACCTGGTCCGGCGGCTTCGCGGACGCGGCCAAGAACCCGGCCGCCTTCGCCCAGTCCTGCTACGACCTCGTCGAGGACCCGCGCTGGGCCGACGTGTTCGACGGCATCGACATCGACTGGGAGTACCCCAACGCCTGCGGCCTCACCTGCGACACCAGCGGGGCGGCGGCCTTCAGGAACGTGATGTCCGCGCTGCGCGCCAAGTTCGGCTCCTCCGCCCTGGTCACCGCGGCCACCACCGCCGACGGCTCCGACGGCGGCAAGATCGACGCCGCCGACTACGCCGGCGCCGCCCAGTACGTCGACTGGTACAACGTGATGACGTACGACTTCTTCGGCGCGTGGGACGCCAAGGGCCCGACCGCCCCGCACTCCCCGCTCACCTCGTACGCGGGCATCCCCAAGGCGGGCTTCACCACCGCCGACGCGATGGCCAAGTTCCGGGCGAAGGGCGTACCGGCGGGCAAGCTGCTCCTCGGCATCGGCTTCTACGGCCGCGGCTGGACCGGCGTCACCCAGGACGCCCCGGGCGGCACGGCCACGGGCCCGGCGGCCGGCACCTACGAGCAGGGCATCGAGGACTACAAGGTCCTCAAGACGTCCTGCCCGGCCACCGGCACGGTCGCGGGCACGGCGTACGCGCACTGCGGCGGCAACTGGTGGTCCTACGACACCCCGGCCACCATCGCCACCAAGATGGCGTGGGCCAGGACCCAGGGGCTGGGCGGCGCGTTCTTCTGGGAGTTCAGCGGCGACACCGGCAACGGTGAGCTGGTGAGCGCCATCGACAGCGGTCTGTCGTAGAGGGTTCCCTGCGCCGACGAGTGAACGGGGTTACGCCACGTTCACTCGTTGTCCGGGCGGCGCTGCCTCCAGCCACGCGAGGAAACCGGTCAGCGCGTCCTCGCTCATGGCGAGTTCGAGACGTGTCCCGCGGTGCAGGCAGGCGAGGATCACGGCGTCGGAGAGCAGGGCGAGCTCCTCCTCGCCCTCGGGAAGCCGGCGGCCGGCCACCTCGATCGCGGAGCGTTCCAGGACGCGGCGCGGACGGAGGGCGTAGGAGAAGACCCGGAACCACGACACGCGGTCGCCGCTGTAGCGGGCCACGCCGTAACTCCAGCCCTTGCCACCGGCGTCGGGCTTCTCGGACACGTCCCAGCGCAGGCTGCAGTCGAAGGTGCCGCCCGAGCGCTGGATGAGTCTGCGTCGCAGGCCGAAGACGAACAGTCCCACCACCACGAGCACGACCACGAGCCCGCACACAGTCAGAGCGAGGATCATCGGCACCGACCTCCTCGTCTCCTAGGTAATGGAACGGAAAAAACACCCACATCGGCCACAGCCGCGGCTGGTACCGGATCGCTCCGGTACCAGCCGCGGCTGAGTGACGTCAGCACATGGCGTGCTGGGTCAGCGTTCTGACGTCGCCGCCCGCAGCCGCACGTCCGCGCGGCGCTCGGCGGAGGCGTCGGCCTCGGCCTTCGCGCGCTCGAGCGCCCGCTCCGCGCGCTGGACGTCGATCTCGTCCGACAACTCGGCGATCTCGGCCAGCAGGGACAGCTTGTCGTCCGCGAACGAGATGAAACCGCCGTGCACCGCGGCGACGACGGTCCCACCCTCACTCGTACGGATGGTCACCGGGCCCGACTCCAGCACACCGAGCAGCGGCTGGTGACCGGGCATGACGCCGATGTCGCCGGACGTGGTGCGCGCGACGACCAGGGTGGCCTCGCCGGACCAGACCTGGCGGTCGGCGGCGACCAGCTCGACGTGCAGCTCAGCAGCCAAGGGAGGCTCCTCGGGTCACCACCCGGCGGTTGTGCCGGGTGTTGGGGTCAATTCTAGGGGGCGTGCGGAAGGGGGCGGGACGCGCCCGCCCCCTTCGGTGTGAGCACAGGGCTCACGGTGAGCTCAGGGCTCCGGAGAGAGCGTCAGGAGACGCCCAGCTCCTTGGCGTTGTTCTTCAGGTCCTCGAGACCACCGCACATGAAGAACGCCTGCTCGGGGAAGTGGTCGTACTCGCCGTCGCAGATCGCGTTGAACGCGGCGATCGACTCCTCCAGCGGCACGTCCGAACCGTCCACGCCGGTGAACTGCTTGGCGACGTGGGTGTTCTGGGACAGGAAGCGCTCCACGCGACGGGCACGGTGGACGACGAGCTTGTCCTCCTCGCCGAGCTCGTCGATACCGAGGATCGCGATGATGTCCTGCAGGTCCTTGTACTTCTGCAGGATGTTCTTCACGCGCATGGCCGCGTTGTAGTGGTCCTGCGCGATGTAGCGCGGGTCCAGGATCCGGGACGTGGAGTCCAGCGGGTCCACGGCCGGGTAGATGCCCTTCTCGGAGATCGGACGGGACAGAACCGTCGTCGCGTCGAGGTGGGCGAAGGTGGTCGCCGGGGCCGGGTCGGTCAGGTCGTCGGCGGGGACGTAGATCGCCTGCATCGAGGTGATCGAGTGACCGCGGGTCGAGGTGATGCGCTCCTGGAGGAGACCCATCTCGTCGGCCAGGTTCGGCTGGTAGCCCACCGCGGACGGCATACGGCCGAGCAGGGTGGAGACCTCGGAACCGGCCTGCGTGAAGCGGAAGATGTTGTCGATGAAGAACAGCACGTCCTGCTTCTGGACGTCGCGGAAGTACTCGGCCATGGTCAGGCCGGCCAGCGCGACACGCAGACGGGTGCCCGGGGGCTCGTCCATCTGGCCGAAGACCAGCGCGGTCTTGTCGATGACGCCCGAGTCGGACATCTCCTCGATGAGGTCGTTGCCCTCACGGGTGCGCTCGCCGACACCGGCGAACACGGAGACACCGTCGTGGTTGTTGGCGACGCGGTAGATCATCTCCTGGATGAGCACCGTCTTGCCGACGCCGGCGCCGCCGAACAGACCGATCTTGCCGCCCTTGACGTACGGGGTCAGCAGGTCGATGACCTTGACGCCGGTCTCGAACATCTCGGTCTTCGACTCGAGCTCGTCGAAGTTCGGCGCCTTGCGGTGGATGGTCCAGCGCTCGCCCTCGTACTGCTCGTCGACGTTCAGCACCTCACCGAGGGTGTTGAACACCTTGCCCTTGGTGAAGTCGCCGACCGGGACGGTGATGCCCGTGCCGGTGTCGGTCACCGGAGCCTGGCGGACCAGGCCGTCGGTGGGCTGCATGGAGATGGTGCGGACCAGGCCGTCACCCAGGTGCTGGGCGACCTCCAGGGTCAGGATCTTCTTCTCGCCCGCGTTGGCCGGGTCGGCGACCTCGACGTGCAGCGCGTTGTAGATCTCCGGCATCGCGTCGACGGGGAACTCCACGTCGACGACCGGGCCGATGACCCGGGCGACGCGGCCCGTGGCCGCCGCGGTCTCAACAGTGGTGGTCATTTATCGGTCACTCCCCGCGGTCGCGTCGGCCAGGGCGCTCGCGCCACCGACGATCTCGCTGATTTCCTGGGTGATTTCGGCCTGGCGGGCCGCGTTGGCAAGACGGGAGAGCGTGTTGATCAGCTCGCCCGCGTTGTCGGTGGCCGACTTCATCGCGCGCCGCGTTGCGGCGTGCTTCGAAGCGGCCGACTGGAGAAGCGCGTTGTAGATACGGCTCTCCACGTAGCGGGGCAGCAAGGCGTCGAGGACGTCCTCCGCCGAGGGCTCGAAGTCGTACAGCGGCAGGATCTCGCCCTTGGGCGCGGCCTGCGCGGCGACCTCGTCGAGGCGCAGCGGAAGCAGCCGGGAGTCGATCGCCGTCTGCGTCATCATCGAGACGAACTCGGTGTAGACGATGTGGAGTTCGTCCACGCCGCCGTCCGCCGTCTCCTTCTCGATGGCCTCGATCAGCGGCGCCGCCACCGTCTTGGCGTCCGCGTACGAGGGCTCGTCAGTGAAGCCCGTCCACGACTCCGAGATCTTGCGCTCACGGAAGTTGTAGTGGGCGACACCGCGCCGGCCGACGATGTAGGTGTCGACCTGCTTGCCCTCACGCTCCAGGCGCTCGGTCAGCTGCTCCGCCGCCTTGATGGCGTTGGAGTTGAAGGCCCCGGCCAGACCGCGGTCGCTCGTGAGGAGCAGGACCGCGGCACGGGTCGGGTTCTCCGCCTCCGTGGTCAGCGGGTGCTTGGTGTTCGAACCGGTGCCGACCGCCGTGACCGCGCGGGTCAGTTCCTGCGCGTACGGCGTGGAGGCCGCCACCTTGCGCTGCGCCTTGACGACGCGCGAGGCGGCGATCATCTCCATCGCCTTGGTGATCTTCTTGGTCGCGGTGACGGATCGGATGCGACGCTTGTAGACCCGGAGCTGGGCTCCCATGAGTCAGGTCCCTTCCTTACGTCACTTGGCGGCAGCGGCCGGAGCGTCCTCGCCGAGCAGCTTGCCGTCGGAGGTCTCGAACTGCTTCTTGAACGCGGCGACCGCGTCGTCGATGGCCTGGATCGTGTCGTCGGACATCTTCGCGCCCTCCTTGATGGAGGTCATGAGGCCCTGCTCCTTGCGGTGCAGGTACTCCAGCAGCTCCTTCTCGAAGCGGCGGATGTCGGCGACCGGCACGTCGTCCATACGGCCGTTGGTGCCGGCCCAGATGGAGACGACCTGGTCCTCGGTGGCCATCGGCTGGTACTGGTTCTGCTTGAGCAGCTCGACCATGCGCTGACCGCGCTCCAGCTGCGCCTTCGACGCGGCGTCCAGGTCGGAACCGAAGGCGGCGAACGCCTCCAGCTCGCGGAACTGGGCGAGGTCCACGCGGAGACGGCCGGACACCTGGCGCATCGCCTTGTGCTGGGCGGAACCACCGACTCGGGAGACGGAGATACCGACGTTCAGCGCGGGGCGCTGACCGGCGTTGAACAGGTCCGACTCCAGGAAGCACTGGCCGTCGGTGATGGAGATGACGTTGGTCGGGATGAACGCCGAGACGTCGTTGGCCTTGGTCTCGACGATCGGCAGACCGGTCATCGAACCGGCACCCATGTCGTCGGAGAGCTTCGCGCAGCGCTCCAGCAGACGGGAGTGCAGGTAGAAGACGTCACCGGGGTAGGCCTCGCGGCCCGGCGGGCGGCGCAGCAGCAGGGACACGGCGCGGTAGGCGTCGGCCTGCTTCGAGAGGTCGTCGAAGATGATGAGGACGTGCTTGCCCTCGTACATCCACTGCTGGCCGATGGCCGAACCCGTGTACGGCGCCAGGTACTTGAAGCCGGCCGGGTCGGACGCCGGGGCGGCGACGATGGTCGTGTACTCCAGCGCGCCGTTCTCCTCCAGCGCGCGGCGGACCGACGCGATGGTCGAGCCCTTCTGGCCGATGGCGACGTAGATGCAGCGGACCTGCTTGTTCGGGTCGCCGGTGCGCCAGTTGTCGCGCTGGTTGATGATCGTGTCGACGGCCAGGGCGGTCTTGCCGGTCTGGCGGTCGCCGATGATCAGCTGACGCTGACCACGGCCGATCGGGGTCATGGCGTCGACGGCCTTGTAGCCGGTCTCCATCGGCTCGTGCACCGACTTGCGCTGCATGACCGTGGGGGCCTGCAGCTCGAGGGCGCGGCGACCGGACGTCTCGATCTCGCCGAGGCCGTCGATCGGGTTGCCGAGGGGGTCGACCACGCGGCCGAGGTAGCCCTCGCCCACGGCGACGGACAGGACCTCGCCGGTGCGGGTGACCGGCTGGCCCTCCTCGATGCCGCTGAACTCACCGAGGACGATGGCACCGATCTCGCGCTCCTCGAGGTTGAGGGCGAGGCCGAGGGTGCCGTCCTCGAACTTCAGCAGTTCGTTGGCCATGGCCGAGGGCAGGCCCTCGACCTTCGCGATGCCGTCGCCGGCAAGGGTGACCGTACCGACCTCCTCGCGCGAGGCCGCGTCCGGCTTGTACGACTGGACGAAGTTCTCCAGCGCGTCCCGGATCTCCTCCGGCCGGATCGTGAGCTCCGCCATCTGGGTTCCCTGCTCTCCTTGTTGGGCCCGAAGTTTCACTTGGGGGGGTATGGGGACTCCCCCCAATAAGAGGTGAATCCTCTGCACGGCCCAACCAGGGCCGTCGTGTACGTCTTGTGTGTTGAGTTGCTGCTAGCTCGCCATGCGGCGGGCGGCCTCGTCGAGCCGGTCCGCGAGAGAGCCGTTGATGACCTCGTCGCCGACCTGCACCCTGATGCCGCCGAGGACCTCGGGGTCCACGTCCAGGTTCAGGTGCATCTGGCGGCCGTAGAGCTTCGCGAGGGCCGCGCCGAGGCGCCGCTTCTGCGTGTCGCTCAGCGGTACCGCCGAGGTGACGACGGCGACCATACGGTCCCGGCGATCGGCGGCGAGCTTGGACAGGGACTCCAGTCCCGCTTCCAGGCTACGTCCCCGCGGCGCGGTGACGAGGCGCGTCACCAGACGCTCGGTGGTCACCGCGGCCCGGCCGCCGAGAAGGCGGTGCAGCAGCGCGGTCTTGGCCGAGGTGCCCGCGGCACGGTCGGTCAGCGCCGCACGCAGCTCGGTGCTCGAGGAGACGATCCGGCCGAAGCGGAACAGCTCGTCCTCGACGTCGTCGAGCGCGCCGGTCCGCTGGGCGGCGGTGAGGTCGGCGGTGTTCGCCAGCTCCTCCAGCGCGTCCACCAGGTCGCGCGGCTGCGACCAGCGGGACCGCACCATGCCGGCCACGACGTCGGCGGTGGTGCCGCCGACCTGGCCGCCGAGCAGGCGCTGGACCAGCTCGGCCTTGGCCTCGCCGGGCTGCGCCGGGTCGGTGAGGACCCGACGCAGGCCGGGCTCGCGGTCGAGCAGCGCGGTGACGGCCGCCAGCTCGTCCGCGAGCCGCGCCGCGTCCACGGACGTGGAGTCGGTCAGCGCGTCGAGACGCTCGCGTGCGGCTGCCAGGGCCTCGCGGCTCGCTCCGTTCATCGCGCGGCCTCGGCCTTCTCCTCGAGGTCGTCGAGGAAGCGGTCGATCACGCGGCTCTGGCGGGCGTGGTCCTCGAGGGACTCGCCGACGAGCTTGCCGGCCAGGTCGGTGGCGAGCTTGCCGACGTCCTGGCGGAGCGCGGACGAGGCGGCCTTGCGGTCGGCCTCGATCTGGGCGTGACCGGCGGCGACGATCTCCTCGCGCTGCCGCTGGCCCTCGGCCCGCATCTCGGCGATGAGCGCGGCGCCCTGCTCCTGCGCCTCCTGGCGCAGACGCGCGGCCTCGTGCCGGGCCTCGGCGAGCTGGGCCTTGTACTGCTCCAGAACGCTCTGGGCCTCGACCTTCATGGCCTCGGCCTCTTCGATACCGCCTTCGATCGCCGCGCGGCGCTCCTCCAGAACCTTGTTGATGTTCGGAAGCAGCTTCTTCCAGAAGAAGAAGAACACGATGGCGAAGGCGATGGTGCCGACGAGCAGTTCGGGGCCGGGCGGGATGAGGGGATTCTGCTTCTCCTCAGCCGCCAGCTGAACCAGGTTGGCGATCACATCAGTGCCTTTCGTCGATACGTGCCGGTAAGCAGGTGATTACTGACCGAACACGAACGGCATAACGATGCCGATGAGGGCGAGCGCCTCACAGAAGGCGAAGCCGAGGATCTGGTTGGCACGGATCAGACCGGCCGCCTCGGGCTGACGGGCCAGCGCCTGGGTGCCGTTGCCGAAGATGATGCCGATACCGATGCCGGGGCCGATGGCCGCGAGGCCGTAACCGATGGAGCCGAGGGAACCGGAGACGGCGGCGAGGGTCTCAGTGGCAGCCATGCTGATTTTCCTTCTCTTTCACGGACCGGTGGGGGTTGGCCACCGGACGACTGGTGGGGTGGGGCGGACGGTGCTGCTCAGTGGTGCTCGGCGAGAGCGCCCTGAACGTAGGAGCAGGCCAGCAGCACGAACACGTACGCCTGGACGGCCTGGACGAAGAGCTCGAACATGATCATGACGATGGTCATCACGAAGGAGACGGCAGCGCCGGGGACCATGTAGCTGTTCAGCAGGTACCAGCTGGCGACGGTGAACATCACCAGGAGCAGGTGACCGGCGAACATGTTGGCGAAGAGTCGGACCGCGTGCGTGAAGGGCCGGACGAGGACGTTCGAGAAGAACTCGATGACCACGACGAGCGGCAGCACCGCACCGAGCGACTTGTCGTAACCGGTGAGGTTCTTGAACCCGCCCGCGAAGCCGTGCTTCTTGAAGGTGAGCGACAGCCACGTGATGTAGACGATCGCGGCCAGCACGGCGGGGAACGCGATGATCGACGACACCGGGAACTGGGCGACCGGGATCACGGACCAGACGTTCATGATCCAGATGAAGAAGAAGAGCGAGACCATCAGCGGGACGTACTTCTCGCCCTCGCGCTTGCCCAGCGTCTCGTAGACGATGCCGCGGCGCACGAAGTCGTAGCCGGCCTCGCCGACCATCTGCAGCTTGCCCGGCACCAGCTTCGCCTTGCCGAAGGCCGCCCAGAAGAAGCCGACGACGATGACGGTGGTGATGAGCGAGAGCAGCATCACCTTGTTGAACTCGAAGCCGCCGACCGTGGCGATCGGCGCGAAGAGGAACGAGTGCAGGCCCGGAGCCGGGAAGCCACACCCGTTGTCGGACATGATCCGACAACTCCAGTCGAAGGCGAGCTGGGTCTGGTCAGCACTCACCGCGGGCTCCTTCGGCGTGACGCATAGGTACGGCAACCTCGTTGTGTCGGCGCGGCGCGCAGCCGCGGGTCGGCACCGGACTGGTGTTACGGATGTGGGGGCGGCTGGGGGGCATCGAGCCTCGCGTAGTGGCAGGCGTCAGCTCAGATGCCCGCGCCCGCGATGCCGCAGTTGGCACCGGACGATAGCAGGAGATCTCGCACGTCTTTATCCCGGCCCTACCCCTCACGAAGAGTGCCCCGTCTTCTCGGGCCTCTCGCTCTTCCCGGACTCGGGTTCGACGTAGAAGATCTTGGCCTTCATGTGCGCACGGGCCTGCGCCGCCATCCACACGACGGTCGCCACGACCAAGGAGATCGCGAACGCCTTCGGGTCGAAGAGCGAGGTGTGCCGGAAGAGGGCCACGAAGATCATGAGAAGCAGGAGCTGGGCGACGTAGAGCATGAGGCCCATGGCCTGGAAGAGCTGCGGAAGCGTTTTCGCGGTCCACTGCAGCACGTACAGGCCGACGCCCATGAACAGGACGGCCAGCAGCACGCCCACCGCCGCCCCGACCGCTCCCCTGCCGCCGGCCACCACACCGCTGACGGCGACCGCGACCACGCCGACGGCCGCCGTGGGCACGGCGATCGGCAGCAGGCTCCGGACGTCATTGGCAGGCATGGCGGCAACTCCGCTTTCGCAGGGGGTTCGGGGTGTCGTCATGGACGAGCGTAGTCCCGGACCTGAGAGAGAACCTCAACGCCCAGGGGTCGCGCACTTGCGTCCTTCGGCTCTGTCCGGGGGGTTCTCGTGAACCGTATCACAAACTATTTGATGAGGTCTTTACCTGGTGGGTGTGCGAGCTGTCACACATGAGAGTGACCGCGCGCGTACGTGCAGAAACCGGGTCGATATGTCTGGTATTGGGGGCATTCGCACCCCCACGAGATGGCAACGCTTTAGTCAGATTCTTACCTTGGGCGTCAGCGCGAGGACCCGGCCGTACGTCCGTCCAGAAGCCGCGAACGGGCACCCAGCGCGGTCGCTCCGTTGACTCCCGTCACACCGGCCACCGCGGGCGTGACGGGTGCCGAGGATGCGGAATCCTGGCCCACGTCCCCCTGCGCCGCGGCCTCGGCGGTCTCCGCGGACACGGTGGCCGGGGTCGAGGCGCCAGGCGCCGTGGCCCGCCGGTGGCGGTAGCGCGGCGGCACGAAGCGCTCGGCCCAGCGCGGGGCGCGCGGGGTGAAGCGGGGCAGCAGGAGCAGTCCCAGCCCGATCGCGCTGAGGAACACCACCCCGAGCACGATCCACATGGACGCCGAGTTGACCGAGTAGGTCAGGGCCCCGAAGCCGATCAGCGCCGCCCAGAAGTACATGATCAGCACGGCCCGGCTGTGCGAGTGGCCGATCTCCAGCAGCCGGTGGTGCAGATGGCCGCGGTCGGCGGCGAACGGCGACTGGCCGCGCCAGGTGCGCCGCAGGATGGCCAGCACCAGGTCGGCGGCCGGGATGGCGATGATGGTCAGCGGCATCAGCAGCGGGATGTAGACCGGCACCATCTGGTGCACGGAGTTGCGCTCGGAGCCGGTGAACAGGTTCATCAGGTCCGGATCGACCTGACCCGTCACCGAGATCGCGCCGGCCGCCAGCACCAGGCCGATCAGCATCGAGCCGGAGTCCCCCATGAAGATCCGCGCCGGATGCATGTTGTGCGGCAGGAAGCCCAGGCACATGCCCATGAGGACGGCGGCGAACAGCGTGGCCGGGGCGGCGGCCTCGATGCCGTAGGAGTACCAGATGCGGTACGTGTACATGAAGAACGCGGCCGCCGCGATGCACACCATGCCCGAGGCCAGCCCGTCGAGTCCGTCGACGAAGTTGACCGCGTTGATGGTGATGACGACCAGCGCCACGGTCAGCAGCGTGCCCTGCCACTGGGTCAGCGCGACCGTGCCGACGCCCGGCACGGGCAGCCACAGGATCGTCAGACCCTGCATGACCATCACACCGGCGGCGATCATCTGACCGCCCAGCTTGATCAGGGCGTCGATCTCGAACTTGTCGTCCAGGACGCCGATCAGCCAGATCAGCGCGGCCCCGGACAGCAGCGCCCGCGGCTCGTTCGACTTCTCGAAGACCTCGTTGAGGTTGGTGAGGTGGTCGGCGACCAGCAGGCCCGCGCACATGCCGAAGAACATCGCGATCCCGCCGAGCCGCGGAGTGGGCTCCCGGTGCACGTCACGTGCCCGGATCTCCGGCATCGCGCCCGCCACGATCGCGAACTTCCGTACCGGCCCTGTCAGCAGGTAGGTCACCGCGGCCGTGATGCAGAGCGTCAGCAGGTATTCACGCACAGGCTTCCCCACAGGTCTCGCTGGCCATCTCAGCCCCACACCCTAGCGACGCAGGCATATGTATGGGGACTTCCGGGTAGCGACGATGGTTGCACGCGTGGCTGTGCACGACGGCGCGCCTACCCCGCCTCAGCCGGGATACGGCGGAAATCTACCGGTGAGCTCGCGCACGTCCGCACGCGCCCTCGCCGGGTCCGCCTCACCGCGCAGCACCTTCGCGACCAGCACGGCGATCCACTCCATCTCCGCCTGCCCCATGCCCTGCGAGGTCACCGCGGCCGTGCCCAGCCGCAGCCCGCGGACGTCGGCGTGGGGAAGCGCACAGCAGTCGAGGACGATGCCGGCGGCGGCGAGCCGCCCGCGCGCGGTGCGCCCGTCGCAGCCGAGCGGCGCCGGGTCGGCGGTGATCAGATGGGTGTCGGTGCCGCCCGTGGTCACCACCAGGCCCTCGGCGGCCAGCCGGGCGGCCAGGACCCGCGCGTTGGCGACGACCTGATGGGCGTAGGCGGCGAAGGCCGGGGTCGCCGCCTCGCCGAACGCGACGGCCTTAGCGGCGATGGCGTGCATCTGCGCGCCGCCCTGGGTGAAGGGGAACACCGCCCGGTCGACCCGCTCGGCCAGCTCGGCGCCGCACAGGATCATCCCGCCGCGCGGCCCGCGCAGCACCTTGTGCGTGGTGGCGCACACCACGTCGGCGAACGGCACCGGACTGGGCGCCGCTCCCCCGGCGACCAGGCCGATCGGGTGCGCCGCGTCCGCGATGAGATAGGCGCCCACCTCGTCGGCCACCTCGCGGAAGAACGCGTGGTCGAGGTGGCGCGGGTAGGCGATGGAGCCGCACACGATCGCCTTGGGCCGGTGCGTCCGGGCGAGCGTGCGCACCTGGAGGTGGTCCATCAGCCCGGTCTCCGCGTCCACCCCGTAGCCGACGAAGTCGAACCAGCGGCCCGAGAAGTTCGCGGGCGAGCCGTGCGTGAGGTGACCGCCGTAGGGCAGGCCGAGGGCGAGCACGGTGTCGCCCGGGCGCAGCAGCGCGGCGTACGCGGCGAGCACCGCCGAGGAACCCGAGTGCGGCTGCACGTTGGCGTGCTCGGCGCCGAACAGCTGCCGCGCCCGCTCCACGGCGAGACGCTCGGCCATGTCGACGATCTCGCAGCCGCCGTGGAAGCGGGCGCCCGGATAGCCCTCGGCGTACTTGTTGGCGAGCGGCGAGCCGAGCGCGGCGAGCACCGCCGGCGAGGTGAAGTTCTCGGCCGCGATCAGCTGGAGCGTCGTCGACTGCCGCCGGAGCTCCCCGAGCAGGATGTCGGCCACTTCGGGGTCCTGCCGCCGCAGGACATCGGCCTCTAGCGCGGGGGTGACCGACATGGTGGGCTCCGGGCGGTCGACGGTGACGTACGTCCAATGTAGGCCCGGGGCGGGTGGGGCGCGCGGCTGCTACGCCCGTGTGGGTACGCCGGTCAGCGCCGTGACGACGGGGTCCAGCGCCTGGTGTATCTCGTCGCCGATCGAGCGGAAGAAGGGCAGCGGCGCCCCGTACGGGTCGTACACCTCGTCCGCCTCGGCGGTGGGGGCCAGCAGCCACCCGCGCAGCGCGGCGGCCGCGCGCACCAGGGCGCGGGCGCGTTCGACCACGCCGTCCTCCAGCGGGGGGAGCGTCGCCGGGTCTATCGCCTTCACCAGGCGGGTGAACTCCTTCAGCGTGAAGGTGCGCAGGCCTGCCGAGTGGCCCATGGAGATGACCTGGGCGCGGTGGTCGCGGGTCGCGGTGAGGACCAGGTCGGCGCGGATGACGTGCTCGTCGAGCAGCTCCCGGCCGGTGAAGCCGGTGGCGTCCGCGCCGAAGTCGGCCAGCACGGTCTCCGCGTTGGCCTCCATGGGCGCGCCCTCGTGGCCCCAGGTGCCGGCGCTCTCCACGATCAGCTCGCCGCCGAGGCGCCGTCCGGCGGAGCCGGGCGGAGGGTCGCCGAGCCGGTCCGCCAGGAAATGGCGGGTCAGCCGCTCGGTGATGGGCGAGCGGCACACGTTTCCGGTGCTGACGTGGAGGATGCGGAAGGCGTCGCGCGGAAGACCCGGCTCCACCGGGCCCCGCGTCTCGTCCCCGTTCCCTATGCCACGCATGGGGGTACCCCCTGCTCGAGCGCGGCCGAGAGCCGGGGGGAGTCGGGCGGCGTCAATTCGCCACCTCGAGGTCGGGTACGACCTTCCGCAGCTCCTCCGGCGACAGGGCGCCCTCGCGCAGCAGCACCGGCACCCGGCCGGTGACGTCGACGATGGAGGACGGGACGTTGCCGGGGGTCGGGCCGCCGTCGAGGTAGACGGAGACGGAGTCGCCGAGCATGTCCTGGGCGGCGTCGCAGGTCTCCGGCGCGGGGTGGCCGGTGAGGTTGGCGGAGGAGACGGCCATCGGGCCGACCTCGGTGAGCAGTTCGATGGCGACGGGGTGCAGCGGCATCCGCACGGCGACCGTGCCGCGGGTGTCCCCGAGGTCCCACTGCAGGGACGGCTGGTGCCGGGCGACCAGGGTCAGCGCGCCCGGCCAGAACGCGTCCACGAGCTCCCACGCCATCTCGGAGAAGTCCGTGACGAGGCCGTGCAGCGTGTTCGGGGAGCCGATGAGGACGGGGGTGGGCATGTTGCGGCCCCGGCCCTTGGCGGCGAGCAGGTCGGCCACGGCCTCGGAGGAGAACGCGTCGGCGCCGATGCCGTACACGGTGTCGGTCGGCAGCACCACGAGTTCGCCCCGGCGGACGGCGGACGCGGCCTCGCGCAGACCCGTCACGCGGTCGGTCGCGTCATTGGTGTCGTATCGCCGTGCCATTGTCAGCGGGCCTCCTCGTACACGTACTGCTGGGTCGAAGTGCTGGTGGGGGTCACGGCATCGCCTTGCGGGCGGTGGCGAACCGCGGCCGGTTGTTGAGGTCGGGGTGGTCGGCCGCGTCGGCCCAGCCCCGCTCCTCGGTGAAGATCCACGGCACCTGGCCGCCCTGGGTGTCGGCGTGCTCGATCACGACGACACCGCCGGGGCGCAGCAGCCGGTGCGCGGTGCGCTCGATGCCGCGGATCAGGTCGAGACCGTCCTCCCCGGAGAACAACGCGAGTTCGGGGTCGTAGTCGCGGGCCTCCGGGGCGACGTACTCCCATTCGGTGAGCGGGACGTACGGCGGGTTGGAGATGACCAGGTCGACCTGGCCGTCGAGGTCGGGGAAGGCGGTCAGCGCGTCGCCCTGGCGCAGGTCGACGCGGGAGCCCTCCATGTTCCTGCGGGTCCAGCGCAGCGCGTCCTCGCTGAGCTCCACGGCGTGCACGCGGGAGCGGGGCACCTCCTGGGCGAGGGCGAGCGCGATGGCGCCCGAGCCGGTGCACAGGTCGACGATGCACGGCTCGACCACGTCCATGGCGCGCACGGCGTCTATGGCCCAGCCGACCACGGACTCGGTCTCCGGCCGCGGGACGAACACCCCGGGGCCGACCTCGAGCTCGAGGTAGCGGAAGTAGGCGCGCCCGGTGATGTGCTGGAGCGGCTCGCGCTGCTCGCGGCGCGCGACGACCTCCCAGTAACGGGCGTCGAAGTCGGCGTCCTTGACGGTGTGCAGCTCGCCCCGTTTGACACCGTGCACGAACGCGGCGAGCTCCTCCGCGTCGGTGCGCGGCGAGGGCACGCCGGCGTCGGCCAGCCGCTGGGTGGCCTGGGCCACCTCTGCGAGCAGCACGCTGCGGGGGCTTGGGGGTCGCCCCCCAAATTCTTGCTGCACGCTGGTCCTCCGGTCCTCGGTACTTCCTCTGGTGAGCGCTGCGCGGCCCGGGCGGGCCCGCGCCCTACGCGGCGGCGAGCTTGGCCGCCGAGTCCGCGTCGACGCAGGCCTGGATCACCGCGGCGAGGTCGCCGTCCAGGACCTGGTCCAGGTTGTACGCCTTGAAGCCGACGCGGTGGTCGGAGATGCGGTTCTCCGGGAAGTTGTAGGTGCGGATCTTCTCGGAGCGGTCGACGGTGCGGACCTGGCTGCGGCGGGCGTCCGCGGCCTCCTTCTCCGCCTCCTCCTGCGCCGCGGCGAGCAGCCTGGAGCGCAGGATACGCATCGCCTGCTCCTTGTTCTGGAGCTGGCTCTTCTCGTTCTGGCAGGAGGCGACGACTCCGGTGGGCAGGTGCGTGATGCGCACCGCGGAGTCGGTGGTGTTCACGGACTGGCCGCCGGGGCCGGAGGACCGGTAGACGTCGATCCGCAGGTCGTTCGGGTTGATCTCGACGTCGACCTCCTCGGCCTCGGGGGTGACGAGGACGCCCGCGGCGGAGGTGTGGATGCGGCCCTGCGACTCGGTGGCGGGCACGCGCTGCACGCGGTGCACCCCGCCCTCGTACTTCAGCCGGGCCCAGACGCCCTGGCCGGGCTCGATCTGCCCGCGGGCCTTCACCGCGACCTGGACGTCCTTGTACCCGCCGAGCTCGGACTCGGTGGCGTCGATGATCTCGGTCTTCCAGCCGACGCGCTCGGCGTAGCGCAGGTACATCCGCAGCAGGTCGCCGGCGAACAGGGCGGACTCGTCGCCGCCCGCGCCCGCCTTGATCTCCAGGATGACGTCCTTGTCGTCGCTGGGGTCGCGCGGGACGAGCAGCAGGCGCAGCTTCTCGGTCAGCTCCTCGCGGTGCCGCTCCAGCTCCTTGACCTCGGCGGCGAAGTCGGGGTCGTCGGCGGCGAGTTCGCGCGCGGTCTCGATGTCGTCGCCGGTCTGCTTCCAGGAGCGGTACGTGGCGACGATCGGGGTGAGCTCGGCGTAGCGCTTGTTGAGCTTGCGCGCGTTCGCCTGGTCGGCGTGGACCGACGGGTCGGCGAGCTTCTTCTCCAGGTCGGCGTGCTCGGCGACGAGTTCCTCGACGGCCTCGAACATCTTGGGGCTCCTGTACTGCGCTGCGGGTGAGGGGAAGGCGGACCAAAAACGCCGGTCCCGGCGCGCCCCCGCGGTGGGGGCGCGGCCGTGGACCGGCGGTCTGGGGCTCGCTACTTCTTGGAGCCGGCAGCCTTGCCGAAGCGGGCCTCGAAGCGGGCCACACGGCCACCGGTGTCGAGGATCTTCTGCTTGCCCGTGTAGAACGGGTGGCACTCGGAGCAGACCTCGGCGCGGATGGTGCCGCTGTTGATCGTGCTGCGGGTGGTGAACGACGCGCCGCAGGTGCAGCTGACCTGCGTCTCGACGTACTCGGGGTGGATGTCGCGCTTCAAGGTGTCTCCTAGGATCGGGAGGGCGCCGGGTCGCAGCCGCGGGGATGCGGAAGCGTGAACCGGAGCCGACGTACCAGTCTGCCAGGACTGGCGCCATCACCCAAAACCGGGGGGCGCGGCGAGATATTCCCGCGCGCGTCCGGGCCGGAACTAGGACGCGCTCACGACGCCCTTGGCCTCGCCCGTGGCGGTGTTCTTCGTGGCGCTCTCCGGGATCGGCCGGTCGTTCCTGAGCGCCTCCCACACCTGCTCCGCCTTGGGCTTGTCGATGAGGACCCGGTTGGCGTTCGCGCGGTCGTACTGCACCGGCATCGTGACCATGTGCATGTCCGAGGACTGGATGCGCTTGAGGCTCTCGGCGAAGGACATCAGGGAGTTCACCGATCCGAGGTCGGAGTCGGTGGTGACGGACTTGGTGGCGGTGTCGGCGAGGTCGTAGAGCCTCTTCGGGTCGGAGAACAGGCCGATGTGCCCGACCTGCTCGACCAGGGCCTTCACGAAGGACTGCTGGAGCTGGATGCGGCCGAGGTCGGAGCCGTCGCCGACGCCGTGCCGGGTGCGCACCAGGGCGAGCGCCTGCCGCCCGTCGAGGGAGTGGGTGCCGGCCGCGAGCTTGAGGTGGCTCTCCCGGTCGTCGATGTTCTTGCTGGTGGTGACCCGTACGCCGCCGAGTTCGTCGATGAGCTTCTGGAAGCCCCGGAAATCGACCTCCAGGTAGTGGTCCATCCGGACGCCGGTCAGCGACTCGACGGACTTCACGGCGCAGGTGGCGCCGCCGGTGGAGTACGCCTCGTTGAACATCACGCCCCGCGCGGCGGGGTGCGTGTCGCCGTGGGCGTCGGTGCACTCGGGGCGGTCGACGAGGGTGTCGCGCGGGATGGAGACCACGCTGGCCTTCTTGTGGCCCTTGTACACGTGCACGATCATCGCCGTGTCGGAGCGGGCGCTGCCGTCGTCGACGCCGCCGCCCAGCTTCCTGTTGCCGCCGGCGCGGGTGTCCGAGCCGAGGACCAGGATGTTCTCGGAGCCGTTGTCGACCTTGGCCGGCCGGTCGCCGCCGAGGGCCTGGTTGATGTCGACGCTCTTGATGTTGCCGTTGAGCTTGAAGTAGACGTACCCGGCGCCCGTACCGCCGAGCACGACGATGCCCGCGGCGGTCCAGGCCGTGACCAGCAGGGCCTTGCGCCGCCCCCTGGGGGGCTTGCGACGGCCCCCGGCGGGGCTGGACGGGCTCGCGGAACCGGTGTCCCCGGATATGGCGGGGTCCGGCGTGCTCTCGGCGGACATGTGCTCCTCAGACTCTCGTGTACGGCCTCTTACCCCCTGCTTCCAGGGACAGGCCCGGTCCCCCGACGGACGCGCGGGCGTACCGCACCATCGTCGCTCGTACGGTCAGACGGGGGAACTCGGGAAAGGGTTGCACAACGCACCCTGCCCGCCATGTCCGGAGGTACGCCCGCCGCGCAGCCGCCGCCGCGCGCCCTCCGGGGCCCACCTGCGGCTTCGCCGGGGTGGCCGAAACCGCTCGGTGCCGGGGGCGGACGCACCGCCTGTGGCAGAGGTCGCGCACGGCCGGCGCCGCCGCCCGTCCGCGCGGCACGCCGCCTCGCACGGGAAGCCGCTCCCGGGCCGCCGCACGGTCCTCCCGGCCGCCGCACGGTTCTCCCGGGCCGCCGCACGGCGCTCTGGCACGCTCCACGGCACTCACAGCACGGCGAAGGGCCGCCCCCACAGTGGGAGCGGCCCTCGCGGACGATGCCGGTGAAGCGCGAGCGTCAGTCGCCGTTGCCCGGCGCCGGGGTCGTCTTCTGGATCTGCATCAGGAACTCGACGTTCGACTTGGTCTGCTTCATCTTGTCGAGCAGCAGCTCGATCGCCTGCTGCTGGTCGAGCGCGTGCAGCACCCGGCGCAGCTTCCAGACGACGGCGAGCTCCTCGTTGCCGAGCAGGATCTCCTCCTTGCGGGTGCCGGACGCGTCGACGTCCACCGCCGGGAAGATGCGCTTGTCGGCGAGCTTCCGGTCGAGCTTGAGCTCCATGTTGCCGGTGCCCTTGAACTCCTCGAAGATCACCTCGTCCATGCGGGACCCGGTGTCCACCAGGGCGGTGGCGAGGATGGTCAGCGAGCCGCCGTCCTCGATGTTGCGGGCCGCACCGAAGAAGCGCTTCGGCGGGTACAGGGCGGTCGAGTCGACACCACCGGACAGGATGCGGCCGGAGGCCGGGGCGGCGAGGTTGTACGCGCGGCCCAGGCGGGTGATCGAGTCGAGCAGGACGACCACGTCGTGGCCGAGCTCGACGAGGCGCTTGGCGCGCTCGATGGCGAGTTCGGCGACCGTGGTGTGGTCCTCGGCCGGGCGGTCGAAGGTCGAGGAGATGACCTCGCCCTTGACCGACCGCTGCATGTCGGTGACCTCTTCCGGACGCTCGTCGACGAGGACGACCATCAGGTGGCACTCGGGGTTGTTGTGGGTGATCGCGTTGGCGACCGCCTGCATGATCATGGTCTTACCGGTCTTCGGCGGGGCCACGATCAGACCGCGCTGGCCCTTGCCGATCGGCGACACCAGGTCGATGATCCGGGTGGTCAGCACGCCCGGGTCCGTCTCCAGGCGGAGGCGGTCCTGCGGGTAGAGCGGGGTCAGCTTGTTGAACTCCGGGCGGCCGCGGCCGTGTTCGGGCGCCATGCCGTTGACGGAGTCGAGACGGACCAGCGCGTTGAACTTCTCGCGGCGCTCGCCCTCCTTCGGCTGGCGGACCGCGCCGGTGATGTGGTCGCCCTTGCGCAGGCCGTTCTTGCGGACCTGGGCCAGGGAGACGTACACGTCGTTCGGGCCCGGCAGGTAGCCGGAGGTGCGGATGAAGGCGTAGTTGTCGAGGATGTCGAGGATGCCCGCGACGGGGATCAGCACGTCGTCCTCGGTGATCTGCGGCTCCTGGACCTCGTCGCGGCCACGGCGGCCACGGCGGTCGCGGTAGCGGCCGCGACGGCCCCGGCGGCCGCCCTCGAAGTCGTCATCGTCCTGCTGTCCGCCGCGGTCCTGACGGCCGCCGCCCTGCTGCTGGCCCTGCTGGCGCTGGCCGCCCTGGCCCTGCTGGTCGTCGCCCTTGCCGCGGCGGTCGCGGTCACGGTCACGCTCACGGTCGCGGTCACGCTCACGGCCGCGCTCACGGCGGTCGCGGCGGCGGCCCTCGCCACCGGCCTCACCGGCGTCGCCCTTGGCCTCGCCCTGCTGCGCGGACGTCTCGGCCTTGGCCTCGGCGGCGACGGTCTCGGCGCCGCCCGCCGGGCTGCCCGCCTCGGCGGTGGCGCGGCGCCGGCGGCGCTCGCCCTGCGTGTCGTCTCCCCCGCGCTCGGCCTCGCTCGCGCGGGAGGGCCCCCCGGCCGGCTGGCCGGGGATCTCGATCTGCTGCTGGGCCACGGCCTTGTCGGCGGGCGCCTCGGCCGCGCTCTTCTTCTCCGCGGCGGCCTCGTCGCCCGTACGGGTGCGGGAGGTGGCCCGGCGCTTCGGCTTGGTCTCGCCGTCCGCGGCGGGGGCAGTGGCCTTCGCGGGGGCGGCGCCCCCACCCGCCTGCGCCTCCTTGATGACCTCGATCAGCTGGCTCTTGCGCATCCGCGCGGTGCCCCTGATGCCGAGGCCGGATGCGACCTGCTGCAGCTCGGCCAGCACCATGCCCTCGAGGCCGGTACCGCGGCGCCGCCGGGAGCCGGCACCGGCAGGCGCGGAGGCGTCCGTGGAGGGCGCGGCAGCGGTCTCCTCGACACGTGCGCCCATCAGATCGGTGGTGTCGCTCACGAAGGGTCCTTCCCTGGAGCGGACGTCGGCCTGTCTGGCTCGGCGACCGGTTGTGCTGTCCGGCTTAGGTCCTTGCTGTATGGACCGTGCCGGGGCGGTGGTCCGCCAAAGCGGCGGAAGAGATTTCAGGTGATGGCGCTTCCCCGACGAGCCGTGGCACCCAGTGTCACGTGGCGCGGTCGCACCGATTCCGGAGCGTGCCCGGCGGACCGCTCAGTGTCGCCGTACGACGTACTGCCCAGGTACGACGTACACCACACAGTGCGGCTTGGGGGGCTCCCGGAAGAATGTCTGTCCCGGACGGGGACACGAAGCACCTCGCCATGGTGGGGTCGGGTGCAGACTTGAGGTTAACACTACCGGATCCAACAAACATTCCCCCTCTCGAAATCCGGCAAGCGCCCGTTTTTCAATCCATGCCGGCAGCGGTGAGCGGCAGCACGCCCGCTCCCTGCAGGTCGAGGTTCAGCCGGTTGGCGGCCCAGTCCGCGCCCGCGAGACGCTCCACCTTGTCGGCGGTGTCCGCGTCGGCCAGCGCCATGACCGTGGGCCCGGCGCCGGAGATCACCGCGGGGATGCCGTCCGCCCGCAGCCGCTCCACCAGCGCCGCGCTCTCCGGCATGGCCGGGGCGCGGTACTCCTGGTGGAGGCGGTCCTCGGTGGCCGGGAGCAGCAGTTCGGGGCGGTGGGTGAGGGCCTCGACGAGCAGCGCCGCGCGGCCCGCGTTGACGGCCGCGTCGACGTGCGGCACGGTGCGCGGCAGCAGGCCGCGCGCGGTCTCGGTCAGCACCGGCTTCCCGGGCACGAAAACCACCGGAACGATGGAATCGGAGGGCTCCATCCTGATGGCGCGGGCCGCTCCCCCCTCCATCCAGGACAGAGTGAACCCGCCCAGCAGACAGGCCGCGACGTTGTCGGGGTGTCCCTCGATCTCGGTGGCCAGTTCGAGCAGGGCCGCGTCGTCGAGCCTGGCCTCGCCGCCTATCGTCACCGCGCGGGCGGCGACGATGCCGGCGCAGATGGCGGCGGAGGAGGAGCCGAGGCCGCGGCCGTGCGGGATGCGGTTGGCGCAGACGATCTCCAGGCCGCGCGGCTGCCCGCCGAGGACGTCGAAGGCGGTGCGCAGGGAGCGTACGAGCAGGTGCCGCTCGTCGCGGGGCAGCGTCTCGCTGCCCTCGCCCGCGATGTCGATGTGCAGCCCGGAGTCGGCCACCCGGACGACCACGTCGTCGTAGAGCCCCAGCGCGAGGCCGAGGGCGTCGAAGCCCGGGCCGAGGTTGGCGCTGGTGGCGGGGACGCGCACCCGGACGGCGGCGGCGCGGAACGCTGGACCGGCCATCGCTCGATGACTCTCCTTGAGCTGCGGTCGAATGGAATTCGATGGATACGGGAGTGTGGGGACCCTCGGACCGCACAAACGGCGCGGGGCCGCGCGCCCTGTGAGGGCATATGCGGCGGGCGGGTTGAGTACAGCCTATCGAAGGAAGGTTCTGTGGCGACATAGGGCGCACAGGAGGCGCACGATGCGTGTCGTAAGCCCCCCGTGCACCCCTGCCGGGGCGTCCCCGGACGAGGACGCGCCCGGACCTCCCGGGGTCGCGCGACCGGGCGGCACCGGGCGCGCGGACCCGCACGGACCAGCGCGGACCGGTCGTACACGCCCGTGCGGAGCGGCCGTGCGGACCGGCGGCACGCACCGGCCGCGCGGTCGGCCGCACCGGCCGGGGCGAGCGGGGCGTACTGACCGGGCGTTCAGGCCCGGCCGTCCGGACGGGGCGTTTCCGGCCCGCGGGGGCCGGAGGGAACGTTTCCGGACGGACCGGACCACGCGGGTCAGGCGAGACCCAGGCGCTCGGCCGCCGTCGCCGCGTCGACCGGGACGGTGACCGGCTGCGGGGCGCCGGCGACGGCCCAGTCGGGGTCCTTCAGGCCGTTCCCGGTGACGGTGCACACGATGCGCTGGCCCGGGTCGACCTTGCCCTGCTCGGCGGCCTTCAGCAGGCCGGCCACGGACGCGGCGGACGCCGGCTCGACGAAGACGCCCTCCTGGGCCGCCAACAGGCGGTAGGCGCGCAGGATCTCACGGTCCGTCACCTCGTCGATGAGGCCGCCCGACTCGTCGCGCGCCGCGAGGGCGTACGTCCACGAGGCCGGGTTGCCGATCCGGATCGCGGTGGCGATGGTCGCGGGGTCCTTGACCACCTCGCCGCGCACGATCGGGGCGCTGCCGGAGGCCTGGAAGCCCCACATCCGCGGCGTGCGCTGCGACACCCCGTCGGCGGCGTACTCCCGGTAGCCCTTCCAGTAGGCGGTGATGTTGCCCGCGTTGCCGACCGGCAGGACGTGGATGTCGGGCGCGTCGCCGAGCATGTCGACGATCTCGAAGGCGGCCGTCTTCTGGCCCTCGATGCGTACCGGGTTGACCGAATTGACCAGCGCGACGGGGTAGTTGTCGCTGAGGGAGCGGGCCAGCGTGAGGCAGTCGTCGAAGTTGCCGTCGACCTGGAGGATCTTGGCGCCGTGCACGAGGGCCTGGCCCATCTTGCCGAGCGCGATCTTGCCCTGCGGGACGAGGACGGCGGAGACCATGCCGGCCCGTACCGCGTACGCGGCGGCGGAGGCGGAGGTGTTGCCGGTGGAGGCGCAGATGACGGCCTTCGCCCCCTCCTCCTTCGCCCGGCTGATGGCCATGGTCATGCCCCGGTCCTTGAAGGAGCCGGTCGGGTTGGCGCCCTCGACCTTGAGGTGGACCTCGCAGCCGGTGCGCTCGGAGAGCACCTGAGCGGGGACGAGGGGCGTACCGCCTTCACGGAGCGTCACGACCGGCGTGCTGTCGGACACCGGCAGCCGGTCCCGGTACTCCTCGATGATTCCGCGCCACTGGTGGGTCATTGCTGGTTACTCTCCTTCAACCCGCATGATGCTGGCGACACCCCGCACGGTGTCGAGGCTGCGCAGCGCCTCGACGGTCCCGTTCAGGGAGGCGTCGGACGCACGGTGGGTGACGACGACGAGGGAGGCCTCGCCGTCCTTGCCCTGCTGGCGGACCGTGTCGATGGACACGCCGTGCTCGGCGAACACGGTGGCGACCTGGGCGAGGACGCCCGGTTTGTCGGCGACGTCGAGGCTGATGTGGTAGCGCGTGACCGCGTCGCCCATGGGCGAGACGGGCAGGGCCGCGTACGCGGAGTCGCCGGGGCCGGTCGCGCCGCTGAGCCGGTTGCGGCAGACGGCGACGAGGTCGCCGAGCACGGCGGAGGCGGTGGGCGAACCACCGGCGCCGGGCCCGTAGAACATCAGCTGCCCGGCGGCGTCCGACTCGACGAACACCGCGTTGTAGGCGCCGCGCACGGAGGCCAGCGGGTGGCTGAGCGGGATCATCGCGGGATGCACGCGCGCGGTGACGGAGGCGCCGTCCCGCGCCCGCTCGCAGATGGCGAGCAGCTTGATGGTGCAGCCCATCTCCCTGGCGGAGGCGAAGTCGGCGGTGGTGACCTCGGTCATGCCCTCGCGGTAGACGTCGTCGAGCCGGACGCGCGTGTGGAAGGCGATCCCGGCCAGGATGGCGGCCTTGGCGGCGGCGTCGAAGGCCTCGACGTCGGCGGTGGGGTCCGCCTCCGCGTAGCCGAGGGCGGTGGCCTCGTCGAGGGCCTCCTGGTACCCGGCGCCCGTGGAGTCCATCTTGTCGAGGATGAAGTTGGTGGTGCCGTTGACGATGCCGAGCACCCGGTTCACCTTGTCGCCGGCGAGGGACTCGCGCAGCGGCCGGATCAGCGGGATGGCGCCGGCGACGGCGGCCTCGTAGTAGAGGTCCTTGCCGTGCTCCTGCGCCGCCGCGTGCAGGGCGGCCCCGTCCTGGGCGAGCAGGGCCTTGTTGGCGGAGACGACGGAGGCGCCGTGCTCGAAGGCGGTGGTGATGAGGGTCCGGGCGGGCTCGATGCCGCCGATCACCTCGACCACGACGTCGATGTCGCCGCGTTTGACGAGGGCGGTGGCGTCGGTGGTGATGAGGTCCGGGTCGATTCCCTCGCGCACCTTGGAGGGCCGGCGCACGGCGACCCCCGCGAGCTCCACGGGGGCCCCGATACGGGCGGCGAGGTCGTCGGCGTGCGTCGTCATGATGCGCGCCACCTCTGAGCCGACAACCCCACAGCCCAGCAGCGCCACCTTCAGCGGACGCGTACGCATCATCCGACCTCGTTTCCTCTCACCGTCTACGGTTGGACCAGTCTCACTCACCGGACCGGAGTTTCTATCTTTTGTCCGGATCGTGAGACGTTTATTTCATTTTCGCAGGGTCGCTCGACAGGAGATCTTCCGGGACCTTCCCGAACGGGAAATTCTTCGGTTTCCCGGTCTCCGTCTTCGCCTTCGTCTTCGCCTTCGTCATGGTCTCCGTCTTCGTCTCCGTCCCGGAGCGTCTACCGGCTGGACCCGCCCGAGCGGGGCCTTACCCGGGCGGTGTCCCCACCCCAGCGGGGCCTCCACCCGAGCGGGGCCTTACCCGGGCGGTGTCCCCACCCCAGCGGGGCCTCCACCCGAGCGGGGCCTTACCCGGGCGGTGTCCCCATCCGAGCGGGGCCCGCACCGAACGGAGCCGCCACCGGGGCCGTCACCCGACGTCGAGACGCAGCACGTCCTCCTCCGTCTCGCGGCGGACGATCACCCTGGCCGCACCGTCGGAGACGGCGACGACCGGCGGACGCGGCACGTGGTTGTAGTTGCTCGCCATGGAACGGCAGTACGCCCCGGTGGCGGGTACGGCGATGAGGTCGCCCGGCGCCAGGTCGGCGGGCAGGAACGCGTCCCGCACGACGATGTCGCCGCTCTCGCAGTGCTTGCCGACGACCCGGACGAGCATGGGCTCGGCGTCGGAGGAACGCGAGACCAGGGCGACGCTGTAGGCGGCGTCGTACAGCGCGGTCCGGATGTTGTCGGACATCCCGCCGTCGACGGAGACGTAGGTGCGCAGGCCCTCGAGCGGCTTGATGGTGCCGACCTCGTAGAGCGTGAAGGCGGTCGGGCCGACGATGGCGCGGCCGGGCTCGACGGAGATGCGGGGGGTGCGCAGCCGGGCCGCGTCGCACTCGCGGGAGACGATCTCGTTGAGCGCCTTCGCGATCTCGTGCGGCTCGCGCGGATCGTCGTCGCTGGTGTAGGCGATGCCGAGGCCGCCGCCGAGGTCGATCTCGGGCAGCTCGATGCCGTGCTCGTCCCGGATGTCCTTCAGCAGCCCCACGACCCGGTGGGCCGCCACCTCGAACCCCGAGGTGTCGAAGATCTGCGATCCGATGTGGCTGTGGATGCCGATCAGTTCGAGCCCGTCGAGCTGGAGGGCGCGGCTCACCGCCTCGGCGGCACGGCCGCCGGCGAGCGGAATGCCGAACTTCTGGTCCTCGTGGGCCGTGGCGATGAACTCGTGGGTGTGCGCCTCGACGCCGACCGTGACCCGGATCTGCACCCGCTGGCGCTTGCCGAGGGACTGCGCGATGTGCGCGACCCGCACGATCTCCTGGAAGGAGTCGAGGACGATCCGGCCGACGCCGACCTCGATCGCGCGCCGGATCTCCTGCTCGGACTTGTTGTTGCCGTGGTAGGCGATGCGGTCGGGGTCCATGCCGGCGGAGAGGGCGGTGGCGAGTTCGCCGCCGGAGCAGACGTCCAGGTTGAGCCCCTCCTCGTCCAGCCACCGCACCACCGCGCGGGACAGGAACGCCTTGCCCGCGTAGAAGACGTCGGCGTCGTGGCCGAAGGCGGTGCGCCAGGCACGCGCCCGGGCCCGGAAGTCGGCCTCGTCGAGGAAGTAGGCGGGCGTACCGAACTCCTCGGCCAGGCGGGTGACGGGAACGCCGCCGACGGTCGCGACCCCGTCCTCGTCACGGGCGACGGTCTGGGCCCACACCTTGGGGTCGAGGGCGTTGAGGTCGGCCGGCGGGGCGGAGTAGTGGCCCTCGGGCAGGACATCGGCGTGACGGGGCCCGGCGGGGTGTGCGGAACGGCTCATGACGTGTAGTGCGCTCTCTCAGAGATGTTCGGGTGCGTCGATGCCGAACAGGGACAGGCCACCGGCGAGCACCGCCCCGGCGGCTTCGGCAAGCGCGAGCCGGGCACGGTGGGCGGCCGAGGGTTTCTCCTCCCCCAGCGGCAGCACGCCGGGCAGGAACGGCAGCACGGCGTCCGCGACGCTCACGAGATGCCGGGCGAGCCGGTCGGGCGCCCGGTGCGCCGCCGCCTGGGCCAGGACCCGGGGATGGTCGGCGAGGGCGGTGAGAAGAACCGCGGCGGCCGCTGGGACGGCGGTGGGCTCGGAGGGGGTGCGGAAGGTGGCGACGTCGGCGTCGGAGGTGGTGCGGAAGGTGGCGACGTCGGCGTCGGAGGTGGTGTCGCTGGTGGACGAAGCCGGCGGCTCGAAGGCGGTTCCGTCGGTCGTCGCCCGAGAGACCAGCGGGCCGGGCTGGGAGGAGAAGCCGAGGTCGGCGGCGTTGCGGCTGAGGGCCCGGGTGCGGGCACAGGCGTACCGGACGCGGAAGAGAGGGTTGCTCTCACGCTGGACGAGGTGCTGGTCGCCGATGCGCGGCCGGTCGTGGGCTCCGGGATGGAGCAGCGCCCACCGCCCGGCGTCCCGCCCGAGGGGAACGGGGTCGGCGGGTGCTGGAACGGGACGGATGTTGACGTCGAGAGGGGAGGGCGGGTCACCGCTCCGCCTCCAGAGATCCAGATCGACCCCGAGCACGGCCTCCCACGCCGGCAGCGGCGGGCCCTCGCAACTGCTCCGCAGCAGGGCGCCCTGCGAACGAAGCAGCCGCGCGACCACGTCCGTGACGACGACGGCGCGTACGTCCTGGGGACAGTGGAGCTGGTACAGCTGCCCGGTGAGCTGGTCGGCGTGTCCGTACCGGGGCCCGCGCCGCAGGATCTCCTCGACGAGCCGCGTGGACGCGGAGCTCCGCAGACTGATGTTGAGGAACCCGGGCCCGGTGACGGTCACGTCGGTGATGCCGTCGAGGCCGACGAGGCGGGTCCGGAGGATCTCGGCGACCCGCAGGGGCGGCTCTCCGGCCGGGCGGGCGAGCTGAAGGGCGACGTTGGTGGCGTAGTCACCGCACCCGCCGGGCCCGGGAACGGTCACGAGGGCCCGCTCCGGCACGGCCACCCGCAGCTCCCCGTCCTCGACAGCACGACGCACCGCGCCCAGCACGGTACGGGAGAGCTCGACGGGGGTCACGGGGACAAGCGTAGGGGAGGAGGGGGGTGGGTATGCGAGCCGATTTGGCCGAGGGTCCGCTATGTGGACGTGGGGCGGTTCGCGGAGGGGGTGGAGTGCGGAGGGGGCGGGGCGGCCCGGGGCAGGCGGTGATGTGGGACGAGGGCGGCCGGGGCAAGGGTTGCTGTGGGACGGGGTGGGCGCGGGACGAACGTCGCCCCGGGGAGAAGGTGGGTCGGGTGGGGACGAACGTTGACGCGGGGCGAGCGGCGGTATGGGACGCCGAGAGGGCGCCACCGCCGAAGCGCCCGACGACCAGCCGGCGGCCGACCGGCCCGGCGGAGCGTCAGCCGCCGACGACGGGCCCGGCCTGCTGAGCGTGCGGGGCCTCATGACTGTCGTGGCCCTCTTGACTGTCATGGGTGTCGCAGGTGCCGTGTGAGCCCTCCCCCTCATGGCAGTCACCGGAGTCGAGGGGAGCGGGGTGGAGAGGACGGGCACCGGTAACGAACTCGCCAGAAACGAACTCGCCGGAAACGAACTCCCCAGAAGTCCCACCGGCACCAGCACCCACGGCACCCACCGCAGCCCCAGACCCCCCGTGGGGAGCCGCACTGATCCCCCTCCCCCGCCGCCCGATCAACTCCCAAACGGTCCGCACAAGTTCGGAAGGCTCGAAGGGCTTGGCGAGAAAGGCGTCGATCCCGACGTCGAGACCGGCCTCGACCTCCGACTGCGTACAGGCGCTGACGATGGCGAGCGGGAGATCCCGCGTCCGCGGATCGGCACGGAGCCGAGCGGCGGTACGGAGCCCGTCGAGTCGCGGCATGACGACATCGAGGGTGACGACATCGGGCCGCACCTGATGCACGAGATCAAGGCACTCGGCACCATCCGCCGCGGTCACGACCTCGAGCCCCTCCAGCTCGAGATTGACCCTGATCAGCTGCCGGATGACCTTGTTGTCGTCCACAACAAGCACCCGCCCCGAAGCGTCTGGCACAACTCGAGAGTAGGTCCGGACCGGCCACCGCGTCCGGCTTTTCCCCACTTCCAACCCCCGCGAGGGACCCCACCCCGCACCGACACACCCCCGAGGTGAGCAGAGCGGAAAACGTTCATGACCACCCCCACGGAGCTGGTAGTGTTCTACCCGTCGCCGCGCACACAGCGCACCCGACACGCCCCCGTAGCTCAGGGGATAGAGCAACGGCCTCCGGAGCCGTGTGCGCAGGTTCGAATCCTGCCGGGGGCACTCGCCGAGGATCAGCAAGGATCAAGCGCTGACCAGGGCGGATGCCGACAGAAGAGGGCGGGAGTCAGTCTCACTGACTCCCGCCCTCTCTCGTTGTCTCTCAGCGTTCGCGACACACCTCCGACACGCCCCCAGGGCTTCGGCGTAGTCGGCGGGCGCCCGTTTTGTGATCATGCGAGGCCGAGGAGTGCGAGTGGTCGGCGGGCGTCGCGTGCGTTGCGACGGAGGCCGGCAGCGATGTTCTTGACGCCGCTCAGCCGGAGGGCGCCGACGGCGAGGTTGCGCCAGGTCGCCATCGCGCGGGGTGCGTTGCCGGTCCGCAGCTGGGAGGCGTCCTCGGCGAAGGTGGTGTCGCGGACGTGGTGCAGGGCCTCGATCTTCCAGTGGTCGCGGATCAGTCTCGCGAGTTAGACGGGGGTGGCCTGCTCGGCAGTCAGGCTGGTCACCGTGTAAACGGTCGTGATGGTGGTCTTGCCAGTCTTGCGGTCGGTGCGGCGGCGCTTGATCTGGGCAGCCTGGCGGGCGCCGGGGAAGAGCAAGTTGTTCACGGTGGCGACCTTGATCCGGCGGGTCTCCGCGCGGCCGTGGCCGGCGCCCCGGGTGCGGCCCTGGAACGGGATGTCCTTCCAGGGAAGGGACTTCAGCTGCTTGCACAGCTTCTTCCGGTTGCCCTTGACGATCGCGATGTAATGGGCCCCGCGGCCCAGGAGGTAGGCGGCGTGCTCGCGTTGCGTATGGAGCGCGTCGCTGGTGACCACGGTTGCGGCCAGGTCGGCGACGGTGTCCAGCAGCGGCTGGAAGCGTGTGACCTCACCGGTCTTCTCGCCGACGTCGAGCTGGGCCAGGACCAGCCCGGTGGTGTGCTCCACCGCGGCGAGCAGGTGGATCCTCCGCCCCTGGGCCTTCGCCGCACCGCGCAGGGACTTGCCGTCCACGGACAGTCCGCGCAGCCCGGTGCTCTCGGGCCGGCGGTCGGCAAGCCATCCGCCCACCGCCCGGTCCAGGGCGTCACCGTCGATGCGGGCGAGCAGCCGGCGGACCGTCGCCTCCGAAGGCACCAGCCTCCGGGGCAGTACTGGATCGGGGCGCACGCCGAGTCGCTCCAGCACGTGCGGCGGCGCGTCCGCGATCCACTCGCCGACCGCCAGCAGCGAGGTCGCGCCGGTCAGCACCGCGCACGCGGTCAGCGTGAGCACGACGGCCAGGGCATGGCGCACGCCGCGCGGATCGCGCGGATCCGGCACCTGAGCCAGCCGCTCCAGCAGGCCGAGCACCTCCCCAGGCCCGACGTCGGCCTGCTCGCGGAGCCGGTCAAGGGCAGGCGGAATCAGGGATGATGCGTCGGCAGGCACGGTCTTCCAGGCAGGTCACGGGGCGTAGAGCACTCCATGATCACGGGAACCTTCCCCGCATCGTCCCCCGGGTCACAGCAACGCCGCAGCCTCGCCTGCCACCCAGGTCTGCCAGACACGACGGGTGTTCAGCAGGTCAGGGCGGTCAAGGAGCCAGAGCACATACCCGGCGTGGCACCGGGCCCACGGACTGTCCGAATCGGCTGCCCGATCGAGCCTGCCCCGCAGGTCAGCGCTGTCGACAGCCCGGGCAACCCGCACGTATTCGCGATCCTTGCAGCGATACGCCCGGTGGACGACGATCTCGACCAGGTCAGTGAGCTTCGCCTTGACCGCCTCCTCCTGGCGAACACGGGCCACCTCCCGGATCAGGCTCTGCTTCGTACCCCACGCCTTCGCATGCTGCGTCCACTCCAGCGGGTACCTCGCCTCCCACTCCAGGAAGAGCAACACATAGGGCAGCCCCGGCCACGCCGCCAGATCCCCGCCCACAGGACCACCCCACACCCCATCAGGCAACGAACGCCTCTGGGCTTGCTGATGCCTCCGGCGCGCCTGCAGAAAGGCCGGCTCCCGGCACTGCTCGTCCGCTCCCAGGGGCCGCGTCAGCAGCCACATCTCGTTGGACCGGGCGAGCGCGTCCGTGACCTTCCTCTGGGCCTCCGCCAGATGGACGAGCGCTGCACCTCTCGCAGCCGGATCCTCCGCTATAAGCCCGAACGCCCAACCCAGTCGCTCAGCCCATGCACAAGCGTCGTCCGCATCTGTATCTGCCTCTTCAGCCACGCACGGGATCATCTCCTAGCACAGTCGGCTCGCTCCACCCGACGATGCGGGGGGAGACGCAAGGGCTCCGAGGCGCAACGGACATGAGCAGGAACCGCCCGCTCTCCCTCTCGTCATCTCAAGTGATCACGAAACGGACGCCCGCCGACTATGCCGAAGCCCTGGACACGCCCCCTCGCGTCGTCTGCCGCGTCCGCACCGCGGAACCGTCTCCGCCGTCAATCTGCTTGCCCTGTCCTCTGCGCCTCTCTACGCTCACTCGCCACCCCAGGTAACGAGCACGAGAGGCCAGATTGATGACAGAGGACACGGATGAATTCGAAGTGCGCGGGCAGTGGTGGCTCCCTGACAACAAGGGGAGCAAGGTACCCGGCACTCTCAAGAACTCCGAAACGCACGGGGCAGAACTGCACCTGATCGGAGCCCTTGATTCACGCATCGGCGAGGACGGCATTTATCCACGCATCCACGGGCTAGCGGATGGAAAGTCGTTCACCTTAGAGGACTGTTTCCGGTCATTCCTGAGAAACGGTGAGGCAGAGAAGATACGGGTTCAACAGATCTTCAGAGGCGCTTGGTACACCGACAACGAAGAACCCGACTGCGATCAGGTTACTACACGACCTCGCTACCTCACCCAATGGATCGGAAATCGAGGGGTGCGCAGCGACTACATCCCCCCGAACGAGCTAGGAGACGGAAAGAACGGGAAGCCCGTCGCAATCCTGCGTGCCACTCTCCAACCCAAGATGTCCGCAACCCTCACAAGCGGAATTACCGTAAATATTCACCACGGCGTGACAGAAGAACCCCACACCGGAACGGAACAAAAGATCGTAGAATGGCGTGAGATCAATCTGACATTCCCCGGGAAAGTTTCCACCTCGGACGCGCTGGCACACATGAGCGACGCTCAAGATCTCATCAGCATCGCCACCGGCCGCACGGCGGAGTACGACAGCGTCCGATTCCTCCACCCCGACATCGTATTGAACGTCGCAGGCTCAGAGTATCGGGACCGCATTGACTTCTACGCAGACTGGATGGCTCGCTACACGAGCAAGAAGCCGGGGGTCATCCACCCCCATGAAATGCTCTTCACCTTCGATGACCTCGGAGGCATCAAAGGTCTCGCGGACTGGATGACAGCCGCCAAGCGTCATCGCTCCACGCTTGGCAGGGTGATGGCCAGCAAGTACCGAGAAGGCCTGTTCATGGAGGACAGAATCTTCAGTCGCGTAGCCGCAATCGAGGCGTTCGCGCGGGACCGGATAAACTATAAGGGCGTCAAACTGCCCGGCGCACTGAAGCACTGTCGAGAACTCGCGGGTGAGAAGTTCATTGACCTAGTGGGCGATGTCGAAAAGTGGTCACAGGTCATCAAGTCAAATCGTGATGATATTGGCCATCATTACGGAAGGCGTCCCGACCAGGGTGGAGCACAGAAGTACGTCCTTGCCGAGTCTGTGTATTGGCTGTTCATTCTATGCATGCTCCGAGAGGCCAAAGCACCGACAGTAGTATTTGAAAAGATCAAGAATCACTCCGAATGGGCATGGCTCGCCCCCAAAGTCCATGCAGTTGTCCAGGCGGGGTAAGGAGTACATGCCCATTCGGAGCACGAGACTAAGGGCTGTCCCGTAAATGATCGTTCTCGCGGTCGGGGCCGTCCCTGCCGTCGCGACGACCGGGCGCCTACTCGGCGAGCATGAGGTTGTGCATGTGGGCGATGCCGGATATCGCGTGGTGGACGCCGTCACCGCGTAGGCGGCAATCGCGCAGGATCTTCCAGGTCTTCATGCGGGCGAAGGCGTGCTCGACGCGGGCTCTCACCCGCTTGTGGCTCCTGTTGTGGGCCTGCTTCCATGCCGGGAGTTCCTTGCCCTTGCGGCGGCGGTGCGGGATGACCAGGCCGGTGCCCGGATAGCCGCCGTCGGCGATCGTGGTGGTGCTCCCGACGGCGGCCTTGGCGCCGGACTCGGCCCAGGCCCGGCAGTCGTTCCGGTTCCCCCGCAGCGGCCGGCCGACCACGACCACCAGCCGGGTGTCAGCGTCGATGACCACCTGATGGTTGGTGGAGTAGCGGTAATTTTTGGACTGCTCGGCCACATTGTGGTCCCGGGTGGGGACCAGCGTGCCGTCCACGATCAGCACCGCGTCCTTGGCGAATCGCTTTCGCGGCTGGAGCGCGAACTTCGGGCCGAGGTGGTCGATGACGCGGTCGGCTGCGGACTTCGATACCCCGAAGAGCAAGGCCAGTTGGCGCAGCGTCAGGTTCGTCCGCCAGTACGCTGCCACCAGCAGCACGCGGTCCTCCAACGACAGCTTCCACGGCCGTCCCCGGCCGGAGGCGTCGGCGCCCGCGCGCCGCAGCTGAGCCACCAGCTTGCCGAAGGCGCGCGGGCTCAGCCCGGTGAACGGGGCTATCCAGGGCGGCTCCGACGCCGTAATCACACCAACCACGGCCAAGATCGTCGCAGACGTTGCTGCGAACCGATTAAGGAGTCAGTGCAGCAGAGACGCCGGCCAGGCGGTCGGACGACAGAGCGCTGTTTGCGGGGTTGCGAACCGAGTACTCGCCGTCGTTGATACGGACACCGCGTTCGGTGGTCGTCCAGCGCGCCGGACCCCACAGGCCTTGGGCTTCGAGGAGGGCGGCGGCCAGCGCGTCGGCGGCCTCGGCTTTGGCGCGGGCTCGCAAGGCAGCGGCCAGGCGATCCTTCGCATCGTTCGGTGGGGCGTCGTCACCGAGGGCGGGCAGCAGGAGCAGCAAGCGGGCGTGGGGGTCTGTGGTGGTGCCGCCGGGCAAGGCGTTGCCCGCTGCCGCGACCAATTCCGGCCAGGACAGGCCGGGGCCCATGAAGTGGCCTTCCTCCGTGGCGAGGAGCTCGGCCCGATCCCAGTCGGGGTGGTGCAGGAGATAGTCGACGCCCTCGTCCTCCTCGAACGTGCGGTAGACGATATGGAGGCGGTGGCCGGCCCGCAGCGGGATGGTGAAGGTGGGCCAGTCGGCCTGTGCGAACAACTGGCGCTGGAAAGCTCCGGCCGCCTCGTAGTCGGCTCCGTACAGCACCTCCTCCACGTCTGTGCTGTCCGCCCAGTTGTGGAGGTGTGCCAGCCAGAACAATCGCCCGTTCAGCAGCTCAGGCCGGTGAGTGAACGGCTCATCGCCGTAACCCGGCAACCGGGCAGGGTGCAGATCCGCGCTGTTCGTCACAGAGGTCATCATGCCGCCCGGCGTTGCTGAGACGATACTTCGATACTTACGGGACAGCCCTTAGGGGTCCTTTCAGATGCTGGGTCCTTGCGGGCGAGGGTCATGCAGTGGGCGAGTTGGAGGAAGGCGTCGTGCATGTCGTCTCGGGTTTCCCAGCGGGTCCGGAGGCGGCGTGGGCCGTGGAGCCAGGCGATGGCGGACTCGGCAACCCACCGCACCCGGCCCAGGCCCGAGCCGTGTGGTTCCCCGCGCCGGGCGATCTTGGGGACGATGCCGCGCTCGCGCAGTCGGCGGCGGTAGATGTCGTGGTCGTATCCGCGGTCGGCATATAACGCCCGGGGCTTGCGTCGAGGCCGGCCGCGCTTGCCGCGCACCGGGGGCAGGCCGTCCACCAGCGGCAGGAGCTGGGTGACGTCGTTGCGGTGTCCTCCGGTCAGCGACACCCGCAGCGGGATGCCGTGCGCGTCGGTCAGCACGTGGTGCTTCGAGCCAGGCCGGGCACGGTCAACCGGGCTCGGGCCGACTTTTGGGCTGCTTCGCCCCCGCTTGGCCTGCACGTGCGAGGCGTCGATGGTGACGCGGGAGAAGTCCAGGCGGTCCGCCGCCCGCAAGCGGTCCAGCAGCACTCGCTGGAGTTCCTCCCACACCCCGGCCTCCTGCCATTCGGCCAGCCGCCGCCAGCAGGTGGGACCGGAACCGAAGCCCAACTCCTGCGGCAGGTATTCCCACTGGATCCCGGTGTAGAGGACGAACAGCACACCCTGCAGTGTCCTGCGGTCCTCGATCCGCTTGCGCCCCGGATGCCGGAACCGCCGTTCGTGCTTCGGCAACAGCGGCTCGATCACCGCCCACAGCTCGTCACTGATCTCCCACGGCTTCCGCCGTGCCACGGGTCACCCCCACAAAGACGGAATCACTTCCACCTCCACCGTGCCACAGGAAGATCATTCTGCAAGGACCCCTTAGGCAGATGAGGGTCTGAGTCTGCGGGGTGGGCCCGCGTTCTGCCCCTCCTGGGTGCCCCTTGCGAGGGCTCGCGTTCGCCGGGAGCCTTCACCTTCAGTGCCGACGCCGGTTGCTCTCGAAGGCCGTGGAAACGGTGCGTACAGAAACAGGGTTCTCTGGCGGCGCCTTCGACACGCCATCGCCGTGCACGGCCTGCTGTCGGGCCAACTCCCTTTGCTGCGCTAGAATCGCCTGCTCTTTGGCGACTCGTTCCTGAAGCCTCTTCGCCTGCCTATAGGCCCTCGCGGCTCTCGTTCGCTTCTTCCTCGCCATGGCCCAATCATCGTGTCGGCTGCGGGCGTTGAGTAGGTCTCGGGCGCTGTCAGTCGTCGGACTTGTCGTCGTGGAGCTGGCAAACGTGGCAGCCGCCACGCCGGCTAGTCGCCCGCGCCGCCCTGGCCTAGCGGGAGGAAGCGGCTCTCTACCTCCGACGCCGGATGTACCAGCCCGCCACCAACACGATGAGGATGGCGACCACGAAGGCCCACACCGTGACGGCGCTGTCGTACGAGCGATAGGCCACGAGAGCATGCATGCTGTGTCGGATACCCGGGATGTGTGAGCACAGGCAGGGACCGTTCATGCCCTCTGTCGAATGCGTGTCGAAGGCGCCGAGTAGTCGCAGCTTGGCGTCCGGGGAGCGCCAGGTCAGAGGCGATGCGTAGGTGATCACACCCAGCGCCTTCAAAAAGCACAGGCGCTCCGGGCTCCCAAAACCTCTGACCTTACGACGCGGTGGGTTCGCCAGTGATGTGAGCGATGGCCGCGTCGAATATCCGGTTATCGGCGACGATGTGACAGGCCCCCTCCAGCCGCGGCGCCCTGACATACCGCACGGGCACACTCCGAGCGACACCAAAGCTGCACAAGAACCTCACAACACCTATAGGATCTCCTCCGATCTGCTCTGTGATAAGGGCGTGCGTGTCGGGGGCGGAATGCTTCCAGGCCAGCACAGGCGGACATGGATCGCCAGCAGACGCTGAGCACAACAACTAGGGGGCGTGCATGTCTCATCGGGATGACCCGAGGTGGTCAGGGTCCAACGGTACCCAGGATGAGACGAGCAGAGGTAGGAGAGCCCGTCGGCCCTTCGGAGGCCTGATGCTCGGGCTTGTGGCCTTGGCCATTAGCGTCTCGGCGTGCTCCGGTGGGGGTCAGGACGACAAAGCATCAGCCAGATCTTCGGCTTCGGCGAGCACGTCTACGTCTTCCTCCCTCACGTCTTCCTCTCCCACGCCTTCGTCGTCCCCGTCCGCGACTCCCTCGAAGCAGCCCGTCATCAAAGTGACGGTACGCAATTACACCGACTGGAATCTCCAGAAGGCCGTAGCAGAGGCTCGCAGGCACCACGTCAAGTCGGTGTCTTACGCGGACGCGAGCGAGCTGGGGCGCACCGTGGTGCACACCTACAACTGGAAGGTGTGCTCGCAGACGCCGTCCGCTGGTGTCTACAGCACGGCCACGAAGCTCTCGTTCAAGATCGTAGGAGTCAACGAGTCATGCGCCCGTCCCCCGCGCGCCTCGTCTGGTAGTACGTCCAGCAGCGGCGGGTCGTCTTCCTCTGGTGGCTCTGGCTCCAGCTCGGGCGGGAGTACGTCGACGGGCGGCAGCTCCACGAAGACACAGCTGTGCAGCATCCGGTCCAACGCCGGTAACTGCTACCACGCCGGACAGTTCTGTCGGAATTCCGACGTGGGGGCAACGACCACGGACTCGGCCGGGCGTGAGATCACCTGTGGCTATGAGGCGGGCGCAAACCGGTGGCACTACTGAGAGTCCTGATCGTCAGTGGCCGCGTCCGGGCGGCTTGAAGGACCTGAGGATCGCAGCCCGACGGGTGGCATACGAGTTACCCATCAGCGCGTAGGTCCTGACGGCATCAGGAACGTACGACGGGGCACGAGGGCAGCAATCAGCGGCTTGGGCTCGGCCACGGGAGGGGCCTTACTGTTGGGCCTAAACCTGCGGGAAGGAACTCCTAAAGCGGGTGTTGCAGGGCACTTCGCCGTCTCCGCGGTGCGCAGCGAGGGGGCCCCGCCCCGGGTCGTTGTTCTGTCCGTCAGCCATCACCCCACCTCCGGTCTACCTGCCGATCTTCGTGCATTCCTAGAGCAGTTGGGTGAACGCGCCGATACCATCCGGAATCACGGAGGCCACCGAGCTACCCCCCCCCAGGCCCAAGACCTCACCGCCTTGCTGTCTCTAGAGAGGTGCCTGATGGCGACCTTCAACGTTCGACCGGACATCGATGCTGCCGCCTCGAAGCTGAACAACACGTTCGGCGCCAAGAGGGAGATCAAAAGGCTTCCCGAGGTGCTGTGGGAAGGCGAGCTCGTAGACATGCTCGCCACAGGCACCTATGCCAACGGCACGGGCATCGTGGCCATGACGAACATGCGACTGCTGTTCTTGAAGCATGGCGTGATGTCACAGACGGTGGAGGACTTCCCCTACGGCAAGGTCTCCTCGGTGCAGTGGCAGGGGGGCCTGATGATGGGGACGCTGACGGTGTACACGTCGGGTAATCGCGCGGACATCAAGAACATGCCGAAAGACCAGGGCAAGGCGATGGCTGACAAGCTGCGCATGCACATCGCACAGGGCACGCAGCCAGGCGCGGCGCCCATGGCGGCGCCTGCGCCCGTACCCGGCCAGGATGTCGCGTCCAGGCTGGCGACGCTTGACCAATTGCGTGCCGCAGGTGCGATCACGGATACGGAGTATCAAGACCGGCGGAAGGCGATCATCGACAGCCTGTAGGCCCACGCGAGGCAACGGCCCAACATGCTGGCAGGCCTCTGCCGGCCGCGGCGGCTCGCCCGTCTGGGCCGTCCCTGGGCCGTCCGAGGCCGCTCGACAGTGGCCAATGACGACCAACGATGACCACCAGCCGCCCAAGTACACCGCGCCTGACCAGCAAAAACCCAGGTCGCCAAGATCTCCGACAAGACCCAGGGCAAGAAGACTCCTCTGGCTCCCTGCCGATTGTGGGAGCTGTCCGCCTCTGACCTGGCTACTGCCCCGGGCCGGTTGGACCGCCTGCTCCAGGGCGAGAGGCGCCTTTGAGCCATCGGCTCACAACGCCGATCGACGCCCCAATCTCTGCCGCGAGCGCCGTGATGGTTGGCCGCTTCCCCCTCGGACGCCAATAGCGCTCGCGCAGTTCGGCTATCAGCGAGTCGGAGTAGCGCCGGCCCATGTGGTGCCGCTCTCCTGATGGCATCGTTCCGTGGGTCTTCTTGTCGGCGATGTTCTCAGCCTGCGTCCCTGCCATCAGGTGGGCCGGATTGTTGCAATTGTTCCGGTAAGCATCTTCCGTGCACTTATGTAGGATCATCTGGTGCCGGATGTCAGCGAGCGTCAGTCCATGTGCGACCACGTACGCGATGCGATGTGCAGGGACGGTGTTCTGCCCTTCGAATCGCATGAAGCCGTAACCGAAACGGTGTCGGGACTTTGCAATCCACGGCCAACAGGCGTCCGGACCAGCGGAGCTGTCCACGCGAGCATGGAACTCGGAGACACGAGCAAGGTGGTCGAGTACGTTAAGGTCGCCCGCGGCAATGTTCCAGCCGCCGGGCGGGGCCGCCACCGGCTCGGTCACGTCTCGGACTCCAGTGCGGCCTTCGCGGTAGGCTTCCCACCGGTCGGCTAGGTTTTCCCCGACAGTACCGGGCTTGAGGTGAGCAGGATTGCAACACGGTTTGTAATCGCATAGATGCCGCAATACAAGAGCCCAATCCGGCGCCTTACGCAGGCGTCTGGCTAGGGTGAACGCCACCACATGAGCCAGCGATGATCCGGTCATGCCTTGCCCGGTAGCCGTCTGCCCGTAGTGATTGGGCTTACCGCCGATCCACGGCCAACAAGCTTTAGCTCCGCCGGATCGGTCTACCCGCGCCCAGAACTTCGCCTCCCGCCACAAGCGACGCTCCGGTGTCTCATCGAGTCCATACCGGATACCGCCGTCAGAGGTCCTGGTTCCGGCAGTGCCGTGAAGATGTTTGTAGGTCCGCCCATTGACTAACTGATTGACTCTCGACGGCGTCGCGCCGAGCATCGCTGCTACCTGCTTCTGCGTCATCTTGCCGGAACGAACCATCTCCAGTGCCCAACGGGCCTCGGCATCCGACAACGACCGTCTCGTCATGGGCGGAAACCGTAGAGCATGCCTCTGACAACGAGCCCCTGCCAGCCACGTCCAACCGGTTTCTCAAGACGGAGTGTTCGTGTGCCAGACCCATGCCAGATCGTGTGGAAACCCACAGGGCGCAAGGGGACTGAGGCATCAGGAGTCCCCAGGGGACAGCCACGCCTTGTCTCCCTCCAGTCCGTTCGGATCAGAATCCCGCATCCGGACCGGCAAGATCAACGGGTGCAGCGAGGGGAAGCAGGCTGGATGGGCACGTGCCACAGTCGTGCCAGATGCAGGGGTCAACTGCGGTCAACAGGGGTGACTGGCAGGCACACGGGCACCCGCCAGTTCGGCAGTGGAAGCCTGCAGGTCACCCGCAAGACACCCCAGCCTCTCCCCTAACGCGGTGATCATGTCTACTTGCGGCGCAGGGCGTACCATCCCACAGTCAGCACGACAAGGAGCGGCTCAAATTCACTAGCTGGCAGGCGAAGCGAACTCTATGAGGACACTGTGACGTCGGTGATCTTGGCGGTCACCTTCGTCGAACGGCTAGTAGTGGAGATGGAGACCGGGTCGTAGGTGAGCTGATCTTGCTCGGCCAGTTCCATTGTCTGGATGACGGGGCCGCTTTCGTCGCCGTGGATCTCGTAGGTGATGGAGAGGGTCTTCTCCGGGTCCAGCGACGTCACGCTGAGGTACGACAGGTTCGGTTCTACCGTGATATTGCACCCGGCAGAGCCGAAGCACTGCTTCTCCGTGGTCTTCAGGGTCAGCGCGAAGTCCTTGAGTGTGGGACTGTCGTTGTAGGTCTGCTGGGCGTCCTCGATCGCCTCAGTGGGGTCCTCGGCGGGCGCTGCCGGCGCCGACGCGGCAGACGTTGGCTTGGAGTCCGTGGACACCCTGTCGGAGCCGGAGACAAGCATTGCGGTGATTCCGGAGGAGATTGCCGCGGTGATCACGGCTCCCACGATCGCCCCGATCAGGGTGCGCCTGCGCGGGAATGCGGGTGGCGACGGCGGGACGGGCGGCATCGGCGGCATCTCGGGGATGGCTTCAGTTCTTTCTTCCACGTCATGGTTCCTTTCGACGCAAGTCGCTATTTGGTGTGGTAGTTCACTTGAAATCAGGGCCACGCCAACAGCCGCAGCGGCGAGCGTCGGCCATCCGAACCGACCCCGCGGAGCGAGAGTCTGGCCCCGTGACGCGTTTCGGCCGAGAACGGGCTGTGGCCAGAGCGCGGCGGCGTGTCCAGTCATAGAACTGCTTGAGCTGCATGCCGAGGGCGGCGGTCCGGGTGGTTATGGCGAGCGAGCGAGCGACCGTCACAACCGGTGCTACTGGTCACGCGTCCACTGTGGCCGGCGGGGGCCGCCGTGCCGTGGCAGGTGGAGTAGCGCAGAGTGCAGCGCCCCGACCTGAGTCTCGTCGCCTTCCCCTGCCGGTCACCACCAGCCGCCGCGGCTGCGCCAGATTGGTGTGTGCCGCCCCGTTGCTTTCCGGTGGACCAGCACGCCGACGATGTAGAACGGCTTGACGATCCACCAACCCGCCCACACCTCGAAGACGAGGCACCACCACAGCAACACGAACGGCGCGGTGATGCAGCCAGCTCCGCCGCCGCTGCGGCGCCGCCCTCCTCCAGTCAGCGGGATGCTGCCGCCGATGGAGAACGGGCCAGGAAGGGGGATGCGCCAGCGCAGCCGCATGGGCGTGTGCCTTTCGTGACTACTTGCCGATGCGGATCTTCTCGCTGTCAAGCAAGGCTGTATGCGTCGTCGCGACGAGCATGAGCAGCACAAACAGCAGCCCGGCCCAGTTCTTCGGGTCGTTGCCGGATACAGCGGTGGAGAAGACCAAGGTGCCGACCTCGACGACAACGTAGACAGCCGCCAACCAGGGCTTGATGACACCCTTCACGGCGGCCACAACGAACGGCACCGCTGCGAGCAGACTGAGACTGACCAGTGGCACGAGCGTCCAGATCACCTGGGCGAGGGTCGACCCGAACATGCGCGGCCGGGTCGGGGTGATCGGCGAGTTGACGTACGGGTTCGGGCTATAGGCCATGAGTGTCCCCCAAGTTCGTTGCACGACACAGTCATTGTGAGGGAAGTGTGTTGGTTGCGTGCACAACAAGCTGGCATCGTGTCAGATCTGTGACGCATGCAGCTACCTGCGACGGTCACCCGTGAAGCTCTTCACCGGAATCCGGCTGACGCCGGAAATCATGGAGCACGCCCAGTTCACCCAAGGCCTGGCGCCAATGCGCAGCGGCTGACCGGCTCTCACCGGCCCAGACAGTGGCTGATCCGGTCTTCCACGGAGTCTGCAGCCAGGTCTCTGGACGAGTGCGTGTCGACGTTCTCGACCCAGGGCACCGGCGTAGACGGCAACGTGCGGGGACAACGACAGCGCCCGACAGCGCGTCGCGGAAGCGGAATCGGCTCACTGAGCCAGACCGCCTAGGTCTGCCCGCATATTCTAAGCACCGGGTCGCGCCCCGAGTGAGTGTCGAACTGCGTGACAACGCCAGCGCACAGCGACGGACAAACGCGAACGTCTGTGCACCATCGCCACAGATGACAAGAACAGTCAGCCAAGGTAGGGCGCCAGCTCAAGTTGCTTCGGGACGAAGTAGTCGCCGGGCAAGACAGCTGACGCAACGGACGCAGCCGACGTAGCAGTTGCGCGGTCAAGGTCGACTGGCATCCGCGTTCACGCCACGGTTCTCGTTCAAGTCGGGTCCGGACTCGACACGCTTCTATGCGTTACTGCCATACTGACGAGACGCTGGACTGAGCCCAGCACTGCTGGGTTCGGGACTGTGTGCACTCATGGCACTTGTATGCCGTCGCGCCACTCGCTCCAACTGTGAGGCAGCGTCTCAAACTGTGTGCGAGAGGATGATGGCTATGGTGACTTCCTTGCTGGTTGCTGGCCGTCAGATGGTGGCTGGCTTCTGCGAAGGCATCGTTGGCGGAGCCTGCTTCGCCTTGATGACGGGTGCAGCAGTGCCGGGCTGAGTCCAGCGTTTTCATGTCGTCCTCTGACATCCACCGCTGACAGCAACGAGGACGGATATAGAGGCACTCGCGTGACCCTGGACGTACGCCGCATCGGCTCGGATCCATGGCTGAGCCATAGACGGATCGAACTCCTACTGATCTTTTCGTAAGTTCGGTGGGTGTGGTGGGTGGAGGGTCAGGCCGGTATGGGCGAGGAATGACCATGGCAGTCGGGGGTTGGCGTTG
>NZ_JBIVBI010000023.1:0-87766 GCF_044746005.1 Streptomyces sp. NPDC086766
CACCGAGGGACGGGAGACGGCGGGCGTTCAACCGAACGTGTCACCCATGTCCTGAGCACAAACGGTCAAGCATCTCCTGAGACCTCACACCGACAGCGGTGGTCAACGCGGGTGCTGCACAGCGACACCCCCACCGAGGTCCCCGACGCTGACGCTCCTCAGGTGAAATTCCTGCCACCACTGCCCTCGATCAGCCAAGACGGCGAACCACTGCCGAGTGGCCAACCGGTGGTGCCCACCTCAACCAGCCGTTGCTCGGTTCGTCTGCCCCTGCGTCCCAACCAGCTGCGGCGTCGACCATGCCCTCCTCGGTTGGGTCGAAGTGGTGGAGTGAATCGCTCCGGTTCTAGGGCCTGTTGTGAAAGTGGATCGTCTGTCAGACCTCCCTGGCATGCTTCGCGCATGGAGATGACAGTGCAGCTGACGATCGACTGCTCAGATCCGCAGAAGATGGTGGCCTTCTGGGCCGAGGCCCTGGGCTATGTGCCTGAGCCTGCGCCGGACGGGCATGCCACGTGGCGTGCTTATTGGGCGGCGCTGGGGGTGCCCGAGGAAGAATTGCCGGCCGGCGCCGGGGACATTCCGGAGTCGATCATCGATCCCGAGGGACGCGGGCCGCGGGTGTGGTTCCAGGAGGTTCCGGAGCCGAAGGCCGCCAAGAACCGGTGGCACTTCGACCTGAAGGTCGGTGGGGGCCGTGACGTCCCACTGGACGTCCGCATGCAGCGGGTCAAGGCTACGGTGGAGCGGCTGGCAAAAGCCGGCGCCACCGTGCTGCGGATCAAGGACGATCCGGATGCGGGGTTCTACGCCGCCGCCATGCAGGACCCCGAGGGCAACGAATTCGACATCGTCTGAGGGGCGTTGGAACGGTACTGGTCACAGCCATTCGTTGATGGCTGCGACCAGCACGGCTGCTTCGTAACGGACGGCGAGTTCGTCGTATCGGGTGGCGACGGCCCGATGGCGTTTGAGGCGTGTGCCGCCTCGCATCAGTGCTGTCGGTCCAAAGCCTCAACAAGGCTGCGGAGTTCGCGCGACCGGCGGCGGGACATCGCGAGCATCATCCCTTCGAGGAACTCGCGGGCCTGCCAGGGATCACCGCAGTAGGCCCACTCCGTGCTCCTTCCAGCTACCCGACCCGCCCGGCGGCCTGCGGCTCCTGCGCGACAAGAACGCGGCCGACGACGAGTAGGCGCCGGTGCGGTCCGATCGGCGGAAAGTCGGACCGGACCGCGCGCGGGGCCGCATTGTTGCCGGCGCCCGTCCATGGGCGCCGAGGAGGATGAAGCGGGCGTAGCCGATGCGGATGTCCGCGTTCGGCAGGTCGGGGTCGATGGACGCCGGCGGGGGTGTGCCGGGCCGCCACGGTCGGCCCGGGCTGCGGTCGGCCGGGGTGCTTTCGGTGGTACGAGGGCTTCAGTGCCCTGCCTCTGGTCTGTGAACCGTGCTGTCGGTCGGAGTGAGGCAGCGGCGCACGAGTGCGAGAGTGCGTTCAGTGACCGTATCGAGGGGGGTGCCGTGTTCGACGGCGGCCAGGGCCGTGTGCAGCATTCCGGCGATCAGATCCGCCGTGAGCGCGGGCTCGGGAGCGCCGAGCTGCCGGACGGCTGCGCGGAACGGTTCGACTTGTTCCAGGTGGAGTTCCATCAGCCGTTCCTGGCAGGCGGGATGGAGGCCGGCGTTCATGAGGGCGGCGGCGGGCCGGTGTGCGCCTTCGGCGCCGAGGCGGAGGCTTTCCCTGAAGAAGGCTTCGACGCGTTCCGCCGGGCCGTTCGCGGTGGCCATGGCGCGGGTGAGTGCCTCGTTGGAGCGCCGGAAGGCTTCTTCCGTGATGGTGGCCAGCAGGGCGGCCGAGGAGTCGAAGTACTGGTACACGCTGGAGCGGGCCAGGCCTGCGAGGGCGCCGACCGCCGCCGGTGTGACGGCGGTGGCGCCTTCGTTCACCAGGATGTCGATCGCTGCCTCGATCAGTGCCTCGCGTTGCTGGGCGCGGTGTTCGGCGACGGTGGAGGCGTTGATCTTCGGCATGGGGGGCGGGCTCCTGGAGGTGTGGACGGGGCCGGGAGCGAGGTGCAGGTCTGCGGCCCCGGTCAGGACAGGCGGCCGTCGACCATCTCGTGGACCCGGTCGGCGGCGTCCATTATCGCCGTGTCGTGGGTGACCATGATCGTGGCTGTTCCGTGCTTGTGGGTCTGCTCGGCGATCAGCTGTACCGCCTCTGCCGACCGTACCCGGTCCAGCGCTGAAGTGGGTTCGTCCACCAGAAGGACGGCGGGAGAGGTCATCAGGGCCCGGGCCAGACCTGCCCGCTGGCGTTCGCCTCCGGACAGCTGGTGCGGGCGGGAACCGGCGCGGTGGGTGAGCCCGACCGCCTCGACGAGTTCGTCGGCCCGGCTGCGGGCTGCGGCGTCGAGACGTCCGTCGATGTGCAGGGGCAGCAGGAGCTGTTCCCTGACCGTGAGGGAGGCCAGCAGGTTCGACTGCTGGAAGACGAAGCCGATGTGGCGGCGGCGGGCTGCGGTGCGTTCCTTGTCCGAGAGGGCGGTCAGCTCGGTGCCGGCGATGTGCACGGTGCCCGAGGTGGGCTGCTGAAGGCCCCCGGCGACGGCGAGGAGGCTGGACTTGCCGGATCCCGAGGGGCCGACGACGGCGACGAACTCGCCGGGGGCGACGCTCAGGCTGACGTGGTCGAGGGCGGTGACGGCGGTGTTGCCGTCGCCCAGGATGAGGGTGACGTCGTCCAGTCGCAGTCCACCGGAGCCCGCGGCGTCCGGGGCGGCCTGGTGGTCGGTGGCGGGTGTGGTCATCGGGTGGCTCCCAGAGCGGTCAGGGAGTCGACGGCGGTGATGCGGCGGACGGCGACGACGGCGCCCGCGGTTCCGAGGCCGATGAGGAGGCCGGAGGAGGTGGCGATGGCCGGGGCGGAGAGGGAGAAGGGGGCCTTGCCGATCATTGCGCTTCCCAGGGCCAGGCCGACCGCGGTGCCGACGGCCGTGGCGCCGACGAGTACGGCGACGACCTGGGCGAGCGCGTCGCGCAGGATGTATCCGGTGGGGGCGCCGAGCGCCTTCAGCAGGGCGATCTCGGCCTTGCGCTGCACGGTCCAGACGGTGAAGAACGCACCGACGACCAGGGCGGAGATGGCGTACAGGAAGCCTTTGATCAGGGCCATGGTGCTCGACTCGGCCGTGTAGCCGGGGGACGCGCCGAAGGTGGCCTCCTTGCTGTCGGCGTGGGTGGCGGTCGCCTTCTCCACGGCGGCGACGTCGGCGCCCGGCTCCAGAGTCAGGGCGACGGCGGTGGCCTGCCGGCGCGCGGCCTCGGGCAGGTCACCCGGCAGGCCGTAGTGAAGACGCCGCCACGTGTCGAGGTCGGTGTAGGCGACGCCGATGTGGCCGTAGGAGATGGGCTTGTCGACCAGGCCGACCACCTTCAGCGGCACCTCGCTCTTGTCCGCGGTCAGGACGTCCCCGATCTTCACAACCAGGTCGGCGATCTCTCGGGTGATCACGATGCCCGCACTGCCCTCTTCCAGTCCGTCGCCCCTGCTGGGGCTGGGGGCCAGGGAGGAGTCCGCTGCCATGCCGAAGACGGCGAGGTTGACCTGCTCGCCCTTCTTGGCGCCCTGGGTCACCTGGGCGTTGGCCAGGGTGTTGCCGAACGGCTCCGCCCGCTCCACTCCTGGGGCCCTGGACCATGCCCGCCAGTCCTCCTGCTCCACGGTCGAGCGGGAGAACTGCTCGCTGGTCGCCTTCTCGTCGAAGGCCATATGGGTCACGGGCAGCGCACGAAGGCCGGATATACCGGCATCCGCCAGGCCGGAAGCGAGTCCGGACAAAAGGACGCCGAGGACGGCGATGAGCGCGACCACCGCGCCCACCAGGGCGAAGCGACCGCGGGCGAAGCGCAGATCGCGTAGGGCAAGGAACACGGGATCTCCGAGCGACGAAGGGAGGGGGACACGACGGCTGGACACGTCAGCCCTTTGCTCAAACTTGACGACTGATGTGTCGGCATCCTATCGGAGGTTATCGACACGCCTGTCGGCACGTTGCGCCGGGGTACACCTGCCAGACGCTCCCGACCGCGACCGGACTGTCATCCCTGGGGCGCGACTTGGCTCCGTGAGGGCTTTGTGCCGGCCGGCCGACCAGTCGGATCGTTCACGAGGTCGACCACCGAGCTGTCGACCACCGAGCTGTCGATCACGACTTCGGAGCGGGCCGAGGGCTTCGCCGTCTCGGTCCGGGGGACGGCGGACCACCGCTACAGAGAATTACGTGCCACTTCGCCCCCAGTTTCGGGAGAACAGCACCGGCACCTCGTACAGCGCCCCGCAGCCGAGCCGGCGCCCGGCCGGACCGCCGGCACGCTGCGGACGGCAGCCCGCTCCCCGATGAGCGGCAGCTGCCGCCAAGGGCCAGCAGGCTGGTGAGCTCGGCGATCGCCTCCGGGACGGCTGAAGCAGCGGCGCACGTTTCTCCGGCTTCTTGTGGCGGGACTTCGCCATCAGCATCAGCAGCGATGCGCCCTCGGACCTGTCCGGCCGATCATGTGACTACGCCGCGCCCCAGTCGTTGATGTGGACATGGGGGCGGGGTGATCTCACGGATGCCGAGTGAGAACGGCGGCAGCCGTTCCTGCCGGTCAGCAACGGTCGTTGTGGCCGGTCGCGGGATCACCGACAGGTGATCGACGGGATTCTGCACCGAGCGCGGACCGGAGTGCAGTGGCGTGAACTGCCCGGACGGTTCGGCCCGTGGAAAACCGTCTACGAACGCCACCGGTTGTGGTCCGGCGACGGCACCTTCGAGCGTCTGCTCCAGCTCGTCCAGGCCGCGGCAGATGCGACCGGTGAAATCGACTGGGACATCTCGATGGACTCCACCATCGTCCGCGCGCATCAGCATGCGGCCGGTGCCCGCACCGATCTACCGCCGGTATCCACGCAAAGGGGCCCGAGTCCACCCCAGTGGTGGCGTTCACGTTCGCATGGACCCGGCAGGCGGTCGAGTCGCGTGACGGGCGCTCAGCGCCTCGTCTCGTACCTGGTCAGGATCACGCCGCAGGGAAGCGTCCGCGTCTCCACCAGGTTCAGGTTCACCCAGTTGTCCAGCGCGGTGAAGAACGGCGTGCCGCCGCCCACCAGGACCGGCGCGGTGGCCAGCACGTACTCGTCAATCAGCCCGGCCCGCATGGCGGCCCCGGCGAGCGTCGCGCCGCCGATGTCCATCGGGCCGCCGTCCTCGGCCTTGAGCCGGGTGATCTCGGTGACGGCGTCGCCGGTGACCAGGCGGGTGTTCCAGTCGACCTTGTCGATCGTCGAGGAGAACACCACCTTCGACATGTCCCGCCAGCGGCGCGCGAACTCGATCTCCGCCGGGGTGGCGCTGGGCTGCTGGTCGGCGGTCGGCCAGTAGGAGCTCATCGTCTGCCACAGCTTGCCCCCGTACAGCGACAGGTCGGTCGCCTGCAACTGGTCGGACCAAAACTGGAACAGCTCTCCGCTCGGCACGCTCCAGCCGATGTCGTCGCCGGGTGCGGCAATGTAGCCGTCCAGGGTCAGGTTCATGCCGTAGATCAGTTTCCGCATGGCGCCAGCCTTCCGTGAGTCGGTCTCACGCGTACAGACCGGCGCGCCGCCGGAAACTCATCCGTGCGCGATCTGAGGTCGCATGTAGTGCTCGTGCTCGGTGGCTCAGCCGCAGACTCTTCGTTCCGCCGAGGAAATGGCATCGATCTGAGACTGATCTTGGTGACATCGCGGTGAGACGACAGAGAACCAGCAGGTCGCAGTGGTGGCGTGGATGTACGGCCCGGTGGCTGTGTCGCGGATGATGGGAAGAGCCTGGCGGCGGCCGTTGTCGGTGACGTACTGGACCAGTAGGGCCAGGCTGGCCCCGGGGGCGGCAACCAGAGGAAGGACCGCCGCCAGGAACCCGAGGATCGTGTAGGGGTGGACCACGATGCCTCCGGGGCCGGCAGACAGGGTCAGACCACGACGCGGTAGTGGGTGGTCAGGCGCCGGTCGTCACCCAGGACGTGGAAGGCGAGGGCGGGCGGTTGGTCGCGGTCTGCCGGGCGGTCGCCCTCCCAGGGCATGCGCAGGGTCCAGGTGACGGCCGGCCCGACGATCAGGGGACGGGCCGCGAAGGTCGAGGCGGCTGCCGTGTGGGCGTGTCCGGTCAGGACGGCAACAACCTGCGGGTGTGCCTCCAGCAGGGCAGCCAGTTGCCCGGGCTGTTCGAGCCTGCAGGAGTCAGGCAGGGGGTGGTGGAGTTCGACGGGCGGCTGATGGAAGGCGATCAGCGCCGGAGTGTCCCGCGGCAACCCGGTGAGCTGGGTGTCGATCCAGTCGAGTGTTTGGGCGTCGAGACGCCCCTCGTCACGGCCGGGGATGGTGGAGTCGCACATCAGGATGGCGGTCCCGGCGATGTGGTGGATCCGGTTCACCGGGCCCTGATCGGGTGCCTCTTTGAGCAGGGCCTTGCGATAGGCCGGACGCGCGTCGTGGTTGCCGGGGCAGGTGAGCACCGGGAAGGAGGCCGTCAGGATACGGGCGGCTTCTGCATATTCGGCTTCCTCGCCGTGATCGGCAATGTCCCCTGTGACCAGGACTGCATCGACCGGCTGCGGCAGGGCCCGCAGGTAGTCCATGACGAGGCTGGCGCGCCGTGCGGCCCTCTCGCTGCCGTCCAGGTGCAGGTCACTGATCTGGGCAAGCAACACCGTCATTCTCTGTCCCCTCCCATGGCGGCTCCCGGCCGCCGCTTCACATCGAGGCGGGGCTGCCACCCACCTCAATCTCTAACGGAAGTTCTCAATTTTTCCATTAGGGACCCTAGGCTGTGCGTGGGAATGTGATCAAGTGGCTGACGACCAGGGGGGAAGGAGACGCTGATGGAGCGCCGGCTGGCACTGGAACTGGCGAGCACGATCCGCCACGACGGGGACGGTGGTGTCACCGACGACCTCACCACGACACACGGAGTGACCCGCTGGATTCAGACGCAGGCCGACCTGCTGGCCGGCCACGTTCCGGTTGGGGAAACGGCAGCGGACGAGGACCTCAGGATGGAGATCGTCGAACTGCGGCGGGCAGTCCGGGCACTCTTCGCCCGGGCGGTCAGTCCCACTCCCCCCAGCCCGGCGGACGCCCGTGAGTTGATGCCGGCCGACCACGCATTGGCCTACCTCAACACGGTTGCCGCCCGCGAAACGGTCGTTCCGCAGATGGACTGGCCGCCGGACGGTGCCCCCACAGTCCGCCTGCTGTCCGCGGAGAACGATCCAACGGTTCGGCTCGTGGCAGCCCTGGCCCGCGCCGCCATCGACTTCCTGAGCGGCCCGCAGCGCACCCAACTGCGGGCCTGCTCCGCGCCCCGCTGCGTGCGCTACTTCGTCAAGAGCCACGGGCGGCAGGAATGGTGCAAACCGTCATGCGGAAACCGTGCCCGAGCAGCGCGCCACTACCAGCGTCAACGCATGACCGCCGAGGGCAGTTCCACCCCGTCCTGACCGCCTCCCGCCCTGATGCCCGCGCCGCAGAACATTCAGCTTGGAGTAGCCGCGAAGGACTCGGCCGAGCGAGGGCGAAAGGCTCTGAGCGTGAGCCCGAGATCGAGCTGCTTGTCCAAGTCCAGACGGAAAGTGCCGTACGGGTTGATGGTGGACCAGAACAGCGCGGCCAGTCCGCGCCGGTCAGCTCCGGATCGGCGAGGTAGTCGCACGCGAAGAGAGTGCGGACCGCGCGGCCGAGCTCTTCGAGCGCGGCGCATGCGGGCCCCTTTCTCCCGCATGAGCCGGTCGTATTCGGCGTGAGGTTTCCCTACACCCGGCGGAGTAGTCACGATGGCGCCCCTCGCAGGATGACCCCAGGTGCGCCCTGGGTGATGCTGGGGCTGTGAGAGCCGACCTTCGCCGAACTGGAGCCGCACCCGGTGACCGCCACGAGGACAGGGACGGGGGCGCCCATCCGGCGTCCGCTACGCCGTCGATGCCTGCCGAGCCCACACACGGGCCACACCGCTCCCGGCTGCGGCGGTGGCTGCGGCGCGCCGCGCTGGGCTGTGCCGTCGTGCTGGTGCTCGTCACGGCGGCCTCGTTCGTCTTCAACGCCGTCACAGCCGGGCGCGCCGCGCCGCCGCGCGGGCTCAGGTACGTGCAGGCCGCCGACGTCCGCACGCGCTACGAGACCTGGGGAACGGCAGGTCCACCGGTCGTCCTGGTGCACGGCGCCTTCGAGTCCGTGGACACCTGGTCGCGCCTTGCCCCGCTGCTCGCCCACGACCACCGGGTGTACGCGCTCGACCTGACGGGCGACGGATACAGCGAGCGCCACGGCCCGTACACCGTCGACCATTTCACCCGGCAGCTCCTGGGCTTCCTGGACGCCCTGCACCTGGCCGGTCCGGGCCAGCGCCCTTTGCTGGTGGGGCACTCCAGCGGAGCCGCCGTGGTCACCGAGGCGGCGTTGCGGGCCCCCCACCGGCTGGGAGGTGTGATGCTCCTCGACGGCGACGCCCTCGACACGGGGGCCGGGCCGCCGCCGGCCTTCAAGCACGTGCTGATCGAGCCGTACCGCACCAGCCTGCTACGGCTCGGCCTCGGCACCGACGCGGTAATCCGCAAGGTGTACGACACACAGTGCGGGCCTGCCTGCCCGCGCCTGGACGCCGCCGGCCTGGATCAGTGGCGACGCCCGCTGAGGGTGCCCGGCGCGGAGAACGCCCTGTGGAGCATGCTGGCCGCGGGGGTGCCGGGCCTGCCCGCGGACCATGTGGCTCGGCTCGCCCGGGTGCGCCTGCCCAAGTCGGTGGTGTTCGGTGCCGAGGACGATGTGTTCTCCCGGCAGACGCCGCAGGAGACGGCCCGGCGAATCGGCGCACCACCCGCGACACTCATCCCCGGCGCCCGGCACCTGACGATGATCTCCAACCCCGAAGCCGTCGCGACCGCCCTGGACAGGCTCACAGCGACATCGGTCGCGGCATCTGGACGACTCCACCGTTCGGCCGGCTCATGACCGTGGCGATACAGCCTGCTGCCGGCCCACGAGGTGCCGTGGCGGTGCTCGGGGCGGCGATAAGCCCCTCAACCCCCAACTGCCTTTAGGCCACGCCAATGTGCTGCTGCGCGTCTCAGCAAGATGCGAGAGGATTGGGCAGACCACGCAGTCCCGCTCCAAACCGTCGCCCGCGGCCTGGACGACTGCCGAGGTGTAATTGTCGCTGCTCGAGGACGGGCCTGGCTGGAGGTTGAGCGGCCGAACCCGCCTAGGCACAGTACGACTTCGGGTTCGCCTTCCCAGGTATGACCTCGCCATCGGCGATCGCGCTCACGGCCAGACGGCACCCCTGCGGGAGCGGGTCGGTGAAGAACCGCCAGGAAGGCGGCCAAGGTGTCCGCCGCCTCCGCAGCACGCGTGGCGGGGGCGCGGTCGGCGGGCTCCGCGGGCACCCAGGTCGTGACCTTCCAGGACCGTGGAAACCGCTCGGAGGGCTCACCGAGGCCCTGCGGGACAGGGACCCGGCAGCGGAAGACCCGGGGCCAGACCCGGCAACCAGGCATGCTCCTTCGCGCAGCAGCGCATCCGCCGACTGCGTCGTCCACGGCAACCGGACGGCGATGCCGTCGCCGAGCCGCCACAACTGGTGGTCCCAGCCAGGCGCGCCCAGCCTCAACGAGTGACCGGCCAAGTCAGGGTGCTGGTCGCGAAGCAGACACCCGAACCAACTCCGCCGTGACCTCGATCCCGGCTCGCCTTCCTGCGGGACCAGCCGGGCCGTGGCGACGCGTTGGGCCAAACGTGTGAGCATCTTCCACGGCTCGGTCGCTTTCGCCGCCGGTTCTGCCCCCGCCGGCCTCAGCCCACCGCCTTCTTGACAAGCGCGCTGATGCGCTCTTCGTCGGCCGTGGTCAGCTCCCTCACGGCGTAAGCGGTCGGCCACATGGTGCCGTCGTCGAGGGCCGCCTGGTCGCTGAAGCCGAGCGTGGCATACCTCGACTTGAACTTCTCCGCGCTCTGGAAGTGGCAGACGACCTTGCCGTCTCTGGCGTACGCGGGCATCCCGTACCAAAGCTTGGGCGCGAGGTCCGGAGCGGCGGCCTTGACGATCTCGTGGATCCGCTCGGCGAGCACGCGGTCCGCCTCCGGCATCTCGGCGATCTTCGCGAGCACGTCCCGCTCCGCCGCCGCCTCCTTCTCCGCCCGGGACGAACCCCGTCTCGCCGCCGCCTTCTTCTCCTCGCGTGCGTGCTCCTTCATAGCCGCCCGCTCCTCGGCGGTGAATCCGTTGTACTTCTCGGTGGTCGTGCCGGAGTCCTCGGGGGACGACTTCGTGGACGGCATGGCAGGTTTCCTCTCGTACCAGGTGGGGTGGGGCGGAAGTGCGGGGGCCGGACGTCAGGACGGCGTCGGCGCGAGCGAGTCACCAGCCTCCCAGACGAACCCGTCGGGGTCGGTGAAGGCGCCGGTGGTGCTGCCGAGGACAATGCGGTGCGAGCCGACGCCGTCGGCGAGGACGCCGAGGTCCTTGGCAAGGGCACCGCGCTTGTACAGCGCCACCTTGACGGAGCCGGACCCGCCGGAGGCGAACTCGACGTACTTGCCACCGAAACTCCGGGCCACGGTCAGGCCCCGGCCGACGTAGAACTGCTTGGTGGCCTTCACGTCCTCGACGCCGAGCAGCAGGACGACCTCGTCGATCTCGCGGGTGGCGGGACCCGTGCCCTTCTTCGCCGAGGTCGCGACCTTCCAGATCGTCCCGTCCGGCGCCTGGACGACGCCGCCGTAGCCCCACAGCGACTTCGCGGCGGGCTTCAGTACCGTGGCACCGGCGTCCACGGCCGTGCTGACGAAGCTGTCGACCGTGGCCGGCCCGGACACCGTGAGCGCCACGGTGAAGCCGCGGAATCCGGCGGAGTGCGCCTCGCACACCCGCAGGCGTACGTACGACTCCACGCCGAAGGCGCTGTAGAAGCGGCGGGCGGCCTCGAGGTCGGCCACCTCAAGGATGACGGACGCGAGAGCCGTGGCGGCTGCGGTGGAAGCGGTGGTTGCCATGACCATCACGCTAGGGCCGCGCGGCCGCCGAGGCTTCTCGATTCCTGACCGGTCTTGAGACTTGCCTCGCCACGCACGCCGGCATCCTCCTCTGCCACCGCCGCCTCGCCACAGCCTGATCGGCGACGGCATCGATAGCCTCGGCCGCGTGATCGATGAAGCAACCCAGTGGCGCCGGTTCGCCGCACTGCTGCCGCCCGCTGACGCCGCCGGATTCATGGACTGCTGGGACATCGGGGAGCAGGAAGCCGGACTCGACCAGCTCGTCGCCGGCCTTCTGAAGCATCGGGTGCCGATCTGCGAGACAGTGCGGGCCGAGATCGCCGTGGCGGCCGAAGTCTGGGGCATGCGGACAGCGCTCGCTGCCGACCTCGGCCGATGCCTCGGCGACCACCAGGGGGACGACAGGCTCAGGTTGATCGAGCATGCCGACACCGTCCCGTCGTCCGGATCATCCGTCGCCACCGACAGCGCGTTGGCTGATCTCCTGATCGTCCGGTGGATTGCCTGTACGCGTTGCGGCCGAGTGCTCGCGCGTGCGCACAACCAGGAGCCGTGGGGTGACCTGTCCTACCTGGCAAGGCACTATGCGCTGCTCACTCCCGGGCAGAACACGTCGACGGTACTGTTCGCTCCCGACTCAGCCTGGGACGCCTTGGCCGAGCTGCGCATGTCCTGCCTCCAGCCATAGGCAGCCGTGTGGGCAGCCATACGCCCCTCAGGAACGTCGTCTAAGAGGTCCTAACAAAGCCGTTGGACGTGTCGGTGTGTGATGAGGCAGGTGGCGAGGCCGATCAAGGCTTCGTGGATGTCGTCGCGTCTTTCCCCGCGGATGCGCAAGCGGCGAATCCCCACTGGAGGACACCGTCGATGAGCGACGACCTCTCGAGCCGAAGCCAGTAACAGCCATACCTGTCAGACACGTTGACTTGCAACGAGGACACCTTCACTATGACCGGGCGGTCACATGAACGTCCGGTCCCATGAAGGAGTGTCCATGCCCACTCCCACCTGGACCCGGCTGTCGCCCACCCGCCGCGAGCGGGTCCTGGTCGCGGCGATGGACGAGTTCGGCACCCACGGCTACTCGACGGGCAGCCTGAACGTCATCGCCCGTGAAGCGGGGGTCGCCAAGGGCTCCCTGTTCCAGTACTTCTCGGGCAAACTGGACCTTTTCTCCTACGTGGCGGAGCAGACCTCGCTGCGTGTCTACGCGTACATGCAGCCCTGGCTCGACGGCTACGACGGCACCGGCGACTTCGCCACGCACCTCGTCGACGCGCTGGAGGCCTGGCTGGAGTACTTCGCCGGGCAGCCACTCGAGCGGGGGGTGGCCGCCGCCACCAACATGGAGATGGACCCGGCGGTTCGTGACGCGGTCAGGCGACCCGTGAACGCCATGTACCTGGCCGGTCTCCGCCCTCTCCTGGAACGGGCCGTCGACGCCGGCGACCTGCGCAAGGACGCCGACCTGGACGCACTGCTGTCACTCCTTCTGGTGCTCCTGCCGCACCTGGCTCTCCTCGCGCACGTTCCGACGTTGGACAGCCCCGTGCAGTTCACCGGAGTCGGCCCCCAGGTCCGGCGCGGGAACCTCGAACGTCTCGTCACCCCGCTGCTCGCCGGTTTCAGAGCGCGGGACGACGGATGACGAAACCCGACCGCGAAATCGCCATCGCCGGTTCGGGTTTCAATCCGGGCCCGGCGCGATTCCCGCCTCGGTGAGCTTTCCCCTCAGCACCGCTCGGGCTCACGGGTGTGCCCGCGGCGGAGGGGCCTTTGGCCCCAGAGTCCGACGACACCCGGACAGCACGGAGACGTACCACCGGATATCACTGCTTCCTCCCCACAGAAAAGGTGATCTCGTGTTCCGTACACTCCTGCGGTCCTTGACCGCGCTGCTGCTGTGCGCCGCAGCCGCCTTCGCCATCGCACCGGCCGCTCACGCGTCGCAGGCAGCCGCCCCGGTCCGGGCGGCGGACCCCTCCACCACGGGGTCGTTCCCCGTCGCCTACACCGATCTCACCGTCTCCGCCTCGGGCCGCTCGTTCAGCGCACGTGTCTGGTACCCCGGCACGACGGCCGGGGCGAACGCGCCGGTCGCCGCCGGCTCCCACCCCGGCCTCGCCTTCGGACACGGCTTCTTCCAAGCCATCACCCGCTACGAGAGCCTGCTCAAGCACTACGCCTCCTGGGGCATCATCACCGTCGCACCCAAGTCCCAGGGCGGTCTCTTCCCCAGCCACTCCGCGTTCGCCGACGATCTGAACGCCGCACTCACCTGGCTCACCATCCAGAACAGCACCAGCGGCTCACGGTTCGCAGGCGCGGTCAGCACCGACCGGCTCGCCGTCTCGGGACACTCCATGGGCGGTGGCGCGGCCCTTCTCGCCGCAAGCCGGAACCCGGCCGTCAAGTCCGTCTCCACCCTCGCGGCAGCGGAGACCAACCCCTCGGCCGTCAGTGCCTCCAGCACGCTGAGCATCCCCGTCCAGTACGTCGGCGGCAGCGCCGACAGCATCGCCGGGGTCGCCGACAACCAGCAGAAGATGTACGACGCCAAGCCGTCCGTCACGCAACTGCGCGTCATCACCGGCGGGTTCCACTGCGGATTCGAGGACAGCTCCGGCATCGGCTGTGACAGCGGAACCATCACCCGCGCCGCCCAGCTGAAACTGACCTACGGTGTCACGACCGCCTGGCTGCTCCACACGCTCGGCGTCGACTCCTCCCTGTACGACCAGGTGTGGGGTTCCGCGGCCCAGAACCTGGCTGGAGTCGTGTACTCCGCCAAGCCCTGAACGTTCCGGAACGCGACGGCGGCAATTGCAGCTGTGCCCCTGCCGGCTGAACGCAGGCGAGCGGCACGCACTTCGAGGTGCACCAGATCCGCTCTCAAAAACCCCTCCGTGAAGCCGACACGAGCCCACTCGCCCAACAAACCGGAAGAGCAAAGGTCCGCTCCCCCGCCCCTGGCAGCCTGCCTGGCGCAAGCGACTCCACGGCACCTGCAGGCTTGACCCCGCGCCGGAACATCACACTGCCTACGGTTGACTGGGACACCGCACACCAGGCGGCCCCAGCCAACCGTAGGCACCGCGGGCCAGGGCACTGCATCAACATCGCGGCGGCAAGGTGGTGTCGGCGTCGATGACGGTCTCGATCACTATGGCGGCCGTGCGGTGGAGGACAGACTCAGAGATGCGATGCTCAGATTGTTTGTGGCCGCGCGCCGCCAGCTCGGAGTCAAGAACCCCGATACCGTGGTCTCGGACGATCCGATCGACCCCAGACATCCTTCTCCCTGACCGCTTCGTGGGCCGGTAGGTGGCAGCGGCTCCGAGTGGCGGCACCCACCAGGTCACGCCTACCGGCGAAGAGGGGACACCGGCCGAGGCCAGGAACAGACCCCCTCGCCAGACTCCAAACAGCAGGAACGCCTCAAGATTTCATCTGAGTTGGCGGCTGATGGCAGAGATTGCGCTGGAAGGCATGCTGCGGGGACGGTTGACTGCCGTCGTGAGCGACTACTGGACCCCCGCGCATCAAGCGGTCGAGCAGGAAGACGCAGAAGCCCTGGCCCGCTTGCTGGCCGCTGGTTCCGACCCGGACGAGGTCTTCGGCAACATGACGCTGCTGACGCACGCGATCGACGTCGAGGGTGATGGCTCCCTGCAGAGCGGGCAGCCTTTGAGCGTGCACACCACGGCCGTGTTGCTGGCCTTCGGGGCTGATCCGGAGCTCGCAGCCCCAGACGGCCGCACCCCCATGGACATGGCCGATCATTACGGCCACGACCTGGCGATGAAACTGCTGCAGAGCCACATCAGCAGACGAGCCGCCGATAGCAGATGAGGGTACAGGCGAGGCGGTGCTTGATGCCACGCCCTCGTATCCATCACCGCAGGTGAGAGCAGTCGTAGCCCTCGTCTGCGCGGAGCTTGTGCGGCCCTGCGGCGGGAGCGGATCGGTGGTATGCGCTTCACCAAGGGGATCGGTGCCTGGCTGTCGTGCAGGTTCGTCCCCGACATGCCGAGGGACAGGGGCAGACCCATCCGCTTGGTGATCAAATGGATCTTCGAGCCGTGCTTGCCCCGGTCGGACAGGATTCGCGCCTGCCAGGTCCCCCTTTTCAGGGCCCGCAGGTTCACCGAGTCGATCACGCAGCGGGACCAGTCCAACTCGCCGCGGGAGCCGAGTTCGCCGAGGACAAGACGGTGGAGCTTGGCCCACACCCTGGCCTTCGTCCACTCGGCAAAACGGCGGTGAGCCGTCGTCCCCGACGGATCGAACGACGCAGCGGGCAACTCCCCGGCGGCCGAGCCGGAGCCTGGCCGGGCTGCGGTGACCTTCCTGACCGAGCGTCGCTCAACGCACCTGCCGCCGGACACCCTTCCACTGCCGTCGGTTGCGGTCGAGGTGTCTGTTCAACACCCGCTACATGGACGCCGCCGTGGCCAGGCTCCGAGCCGACGGCTTCGAGGTCTGCGACCAGGATCTCGTTCGGCTGTCCCCGTTCGTGCGGCACCACGTCAACATGCTCGGCCGCTCCTCCTTCACTCTGCCCGAGCTGCCTGGGGGCCTGCGGCCCCTGCGCGGGCCGGACGCCGCCGACGAGTCCTGATCGCGGCGGCTTTAAAGCGGGCGGTCTCCTGCTCGGGGCGGGTTGAGGCTACTGCTTGGAGGAACCACGTCGGGTTGTGGGCGGCCGGGCCCGGGCGGCGGGCGGGCGGCGGTCCGGCTGCAGGGCGTCGCGCAGCGCGGGGGTGAAGAGCCGGACGATTTCATCAGGCGGCATGGATGCGACGGGTTCGAGGCGCAGGAGGTAGCGGGTGACGACGACTCCGGCGACCTGGGTGCAGAAGGCCGCGGCCCTCTTGCGGGCGTCGACGCCTTCGAGGCGCGTCATGAGCCGGGTGATGAGTTCTCGTTCCAGCATCTCGCGGACCAGGTCCGCGAAGGCGGGGTCCTGGGCGATGCTGCCGAGCATGGCTTTGAGCGGGGCGCCGGTGACCGGGCCGTCCCACAGGACCAGCAGGTCGCGCAGGACCCGCTGCGGAAGGGCCGCCGGGTCGCCTTCGAGGGCGCGGGCGATGACGTCGGCGGGGTTGGCGGAGGAGGTGACCGCGGCGCTGAACAGGCCCTTCTTGGAGCCGTAGTAGTAGCTGAGCAGCGCGAGGTCGACGTCGGCCTCGGCGGCGATCTGCCGCATGGTGACGGTGCGGTAACCGTCGGCCAAGAAGCGGCGGCGGGCCGCGGCGAGGATCTGGTCGCGGGTGTCGGGGCTGCCCGTCCTGCGTCCGCGCCTGACGGATTTATTCATCACAGTTGAGATAGTAGTCCGGCGCGAGCGAGTGTGGGCAGGTCAGAATGTTCGGCCAAGGAGACCGCCCCTCATGCTCGACACCCAGTCCACCCCCGATGTCGACGCGCCTCCCGGCGCCGCACGGCCCGGCCTCGTCCTGGCGGTGACCTGTCTCGCGCTGGCCGTGGTGGTCTCCGCGATGGCGTCGCTGAACGTGGCGTTGCCCGACATCGCGACCCGGACGCACGCGACCCAGACACAGCAGTCGTGGATCATCGACGCCTACAGCCTGGTCTTCGCCTCGCTGCTACTGCCCGCCGGAGCGCTCGGCGACCGCTTCGGCCGCCGTCGGGCCCTGATCGCCGGCCTACTGGTCTACGGCGTCGCGTCGGCCGGCGCCGCACTGAGCACCAGCCCGGACATGCTGATCGCGCTGCGCGCGGTGATGGGCGCCGGGGCCGCACTGGTCATGCCCGCCACGCTGTCCACCATCACCAGCACCTTCCCGCGCCGGCAACGGGCCCGCGCAGTCAGCGTCTGGGCGGCCGTCGCCGGTGCCAGCGGCGTGCTCGGCCTGATGGCGTCCGGCATGCTCCTGCAGTCGTGGTCCTGGGCGTCGGTGTTCTGGTTCAACGCCGCCCTGGTCACCGTCGCCCTGGTCGGCACCCTGGTGTTCGTGCCCGAGTCGGCCGAACGCGGCGCTCCACGGCTGGACGTGGTCGGTGCGGTGCTCGCCGCGGGCGGAGTGGCGACCGTCGTCTACGCGGTCATCGAGGCCCCGGTCAACGGCTGGAGCAGCGCGACGACGCTGGGCGGGCTGGGGCTCGGCCTGCTGCTCGTGGTCGGCTTCGTGGTGTGGGAGCTGCGGCAGCGCCACCCGCTGCTGGACCCGCGCCTGTTCCGCAACCGGCGCTTCGCCGCCGGGTCGCTCTCGATCACTCTGCAGTTCTTCGCGCTGTTCGGGTTCATGTTCGTGCTCATGCAGTACCTGCAGCTGCTGCGCGGCGACAGCGCCCTGCAGGCCGCCCTCAGCCTGCTGGCCATGCCGATCGGCATGGTGCCCACCTCACGGCTGAGCCCGCGCCTGTCGGCCCGCTTCGGTGTCCGCGGCCCGTGGACGCTCGGATTGGTCGCTCTGGCCGCCGGACTCGCGATCCTCGCCCAGCTCGGCACGAACAGCTCCTACCTCGCTGTCGCGGCCGGACTCGTGCCACTCGGCGCCGGCCTGGGCCTGGCCATGCCCCCCGCCACCACCGCCATCACCGACGCGCTACCGCGGCAACTGCAGAACGTCGGCTCCGCCGTCAACGACCTCGCCCGCGAACTGGGCGGCGCGCTCGGCATCGCCGTCCTCAGCAGCCTCCTGACCGGCGTCTACCGCGACCACCTCCACCCCGGCGGGGTCCCCGCCCACGTCACCGAGGCGGCCCGCTCCTCCATCGCCGCCGCCACCGCCATCGGCGGCCCCGTCCTCGACCCCGCGCGCACCGCCTTCACCGACGGACTCCACGTCGCCCTGCTGGCCGCCTCCGGCGTCGTCCTCACCGCGGCCCTGGCCGTCGCCGCGCTCCTGGGCCGACGGCGACGCCGCGACGCTGCCGCCTCCGACACCGACTGACCTCGATCACCTGAAACCGAGACCCCCGTCATGCCGCACCCCAACAGCAGCGCCCCGCTGCCAAACTCCCGGCCCGCCTTCACACCCGATGTCGACGTGCTGGTCGTCGGCGCCAGACCCATCGGACTCACCGCCGCCGCAGAAGCCAGACGTCACGGCCTGCGCGTACGGATCGTCGAACGCAGGCCCTCGCGGTCACAGTTCTCCAAGGCCCTGGTCGTCCACGCCCGCACCCTCGAAGTCTTCGCCGCCATGGGCATCGCCGACGCCGTCATCGCGCAGGGCGCACGCTTCACCGCCCTCAACGCACAGATCGGAGGCCCCCGGCACCACACCCGCGTGGACCTGCTCCAACAGCCCTGGGGCGACACCGACTACCCCTACTGGCTGTCCATCCCCCAGTACGCCACCGAGCAGATCCTCGAACGCCACCTCGTCTCGCTGGGCGTCAAGGTCGAATGGTCCACCCCCCTCCACACCGTCACTGACCGCGGCGACCGCGTCGATGCGATCGTCGAAGGCGCCGACGGCAGCACCGAGACCATCCGCTCGCGCTGGCTCATCGGCTGCGACGGATCCCGCAGCCCCGTGCGCGACCAGGCCGGGCTGCGCCTGGACCGGACGGATGCCGGAGCGACCTTCGTGCTCGCCGACGTCAAGACCACCGCCGCGCTCAAGCAGGACGAAGGCCACATGTTCCTCGGCCGCGAACAGCTCCTGCTCATCGTGCCGATGCCCGAACCGGACCGGTGGCGCATCATCGCCCACGTCCCCACCCCGGCCGGCGGCCCGCCCCTCACCGTCGACGCGGCCTACCTCGACGACCTGATTCGGCGCCGCGCCGGGTTCGAGTTCGGCAGCCACGATGTCGTGTGGCAGTCCCAGTTCGATCTGAGCCAGGGCCTGGTGGACCACTACCGCAAGGGGCGGGTGTTCCTCGCCGGCGACGCCGCGCACGTCCACAGCCCCGTCGGCGGACAGGGCCTGAACACCGGCGTTCAGGAAGCGCACAACCTGGCCTGGAAGCTGGCCACCGCCGAGCGTCTCCCGCCGGGCCCGGCGAGCAGGCTCCTCGACAGCTACGAGGCCGAGCGCCGCCCCATAGCCCAGGCGATGGCGAAGGGCACAGTCCGCGCGACCCGAGTGCTGACCACGACGAACCCATTGCTGCACCGCGCCGTCCGAGCCGTCGCACCGCACGTGATCGCCCGCCGCCGGGTGCAAGCGCGGCTCGGCCGGGGCGTCGGCATGCTCGACATCGGCTACCCGGACAGCCCGCTCGCGCGGACCACCACCTCGCCCACCGCCGGCCGCCGCCTGCCCAATCCCCGGCTCGCGCTCGGCGGCCGACTCCACGACAGGTTGAGCCGGAACGGCTACACCTGGATCGTCACCGGCCGCGCCGACGAGCAGGCCCCTGACTCCGCCGCCGCCGCGGAGTGGGGCGACGTCCGCATGGTCTACCTCAACCACCAGGACCTGGCCGAACCTCTCCACGGGCTGGACCGCGTCACCCTGGTGCGGCCCGACGGGCACGTCGCCGCCACCGCGGCGACCGTCGGTGCCATCTGGGCACAACTGCCCGTTCCCGCCCGCCCCCTGCCGCTCAGCCGCACATGAAGACCCAGGCGGACCGGGACCCCTATCGCGCGGCCGCAGCGAAGTCCAACGATCCCCGAGCCCGTGCCCTGCCCGGGCCTTGTAGCGCACCGTGTGAGTGAAGTGCGCGGACGGCATCGCCTGCAGCTGGTCGAACGTCCGTGTCACCGGCAGATCGCCGCCGATCTTGGGGGTGGCGCGTGAGGGCCAGTCCTGGGGGCCGGTCCCCTCGAGCTTGAGCATCAGGCCGCTGGTGGCCGTCGTGTTGATCTTCTTGAAGTTGACCCGTCGTAATCGAAGTGGATCGTGCGGTCGTTCTCCTTCACCTTGCCGCGTATGTAGAGGTCGAAGGAACTGGTGCCCAAGGGGTTGCCGCTGGTGCGCATCCAGATCGTGACGACCTGGATTCCCTTACAGAGGGCGAACCGCGACTTGCACCGCCGCCGGCACCTTCTGCACCTCATCGAGGGCATGGTGCTCACCGGCATGGGCGTCGCGCTGGCTGCCACGAGCGTCGGCCAGGACAAGCCCCTGTACACCGCCGGTGGCGTGCTGCTGGCCCTGGTGTGCTCCTTCGGCACATTCGCCGTCGTCAGGGACGACCGTCGGGAGAAGGCCGCCGCTGAGGCGGGTGCCGGGCCCTGACGTCGATGCGCTGTTTCGCATGCGGCGAGGGGACCGCTTCCACCTGCAGGTACCTACTAGGTACCTACTAGGTACCATAGGGATATGCCATCGCTGAATGTGTCCTTCACCGACGAGGAACTCGAGGGCGTGCGGGCGGCTGCCGCGGCTGAGGGCAAGAGCCTGAAGCAGTACCTGCACGACCTCGGGGTCCGCGAAATGCAACGCAAGCAGTTCGTCGCCGGCGCCGCCGGATGGGCGGACCGGCTTCGGGAGGAGTTCGACGCCACCTTCCCCGACGAGGTACCGCCCGGCCCCCGCGGCAACGAAGTCGCCGCCTGATGCACCTCTACGTGGACGTTTCCTGGCTGCTCGACGTCCAGGAGACCGCGCTCGGTCACGACGACCTCTCCGTCGCCGACTACTCCGCGCTGGTCGCCGCCGTCGCCCGGCACAGGACCCGGCTGCCCACCCTCGCGGCCGCAGACCCCGATGCCGCCTGGCGCGCGGCGGCCCTCATGCACACCATCGTGCGCCTGGAGCCTCTCCCGTACCGCAACAGCCTGTACGCCGCCTTCATCGCCGCTCAGTACATGGACCAGTCCGGTGAGGGTATCGACCCGCCCTACGGAGCCCTGTCCGACCTCGTCCGCAAGATCCGGGACACCGGCATCCGGATCCAGGACGTCGCCGAGCAGCTGCGCGCGTGGAGGGTATAGCGCCTCAGTCCCCAGCGAAGCGGGGCCGCGATCACTCTGCCGCCCAGGCGCCTGGCCCGCAGCCGGAACCGTCGGCCGTGCCGGCCGCTTCCGTCTCACGGGCGGCCTGATCTAGGGGTGGAAGACCCCGCCGGAAATGAGGTGATCAACAAGAAGTCAGGTCTCTATTCTTCCTCCGCATGAGACCACCCGCGTATCCGCCCAAGCTCGTGCCCGGCGACCGCATAGCGGTCATCTCACCCTCCTCCGGTCTCCCGGGCCTCTTCCCACGCCCGTACGAGCTGGGTCTCAAGCGGCTACGTGAAGAGTTCGACCTGGAGCCGGTGGAATACCCCACCACCCGCAAGACGGGCGCCACCTCCAAGGAGCGCGCCGACGACATCCACGCCGCGTTCGCCGACCCGACGATCAAGGCGGTGATGGCCAGCATCGGCGGCGACGACCAGATCACCGTGCTTCCCTTACTGGACCGCGAGTTGATCCGCGCCAACCCCAAGCCCTTCTTCGGCACCAGCGACAACACCAACCTGCTGCTCTTCCTGCGCAACCTGGGCATCGTCGGCTATCACGGCGCCTCCCTGATGACCGAGCTCGGCCGCCCGCACGCGCTCCACCCCCTGACCGCCGACTCCGTGCGCACGGCCCTGTTCACCGCGGGCCCGTACGAGCTCCGCGCCACCGAGCGCTACCGCGACACCGACCGCGACTGGGCCGACCCGGCCACCTTCGCCACAGAACCGGACTCACAGCCCGCCGACGGCTGGATCTGGCACCAGCCCGAGCGCGTCGTCGAGGGCCGAGCCTGGGGTGGCAACCTCGAGGTCCTCTCCTGGCTGCTGATGGCCGACCGCGAGATCGAACGCGACACCACCGCGTACGAGGGCGACGTGCTCTTCCTGGAAACCTCCGAGGAGATGCCGAACGGGGAGGAAGTCTTCCGGATCCTGCGCAGCATGGGCGAGCGGGGCCTCCTGGCCCGCTTCCCCGCTCTGCTGATGGGACGCGCCAAGGCATGGTCCTTCCAGCAGCCGAACAGTATCGAGGCCAGGCGGCGTTACGCCGCGGAGCAGCGCGAGGCGATGCTGCGCGCGTTGGCGGCATACACCCCGCAGACCATGGCGGTCTTCGACGTCGACTTCGGGCACACCGATCCCCAACTGGTCATTCCGTACGGCGGCTTGGTCACAGTGGACGGCCCGGCACGGCGGATCACCGTGAACTACTGACAGCTCCGGACGCCACCGCCCCACTGGCAAGGATCAGGAACAGGCACTGACGCTGCGCTTTAACCGCTGCACCCGATGAGACGCGCGAGTGATTCCGTGGGCCGGCAGAGCCTCAGAGCTGGTGAGAGGTCGGTGACGTGCACGAAGCCGCGAGGTCGGCGGGACACGGTCAGCCGCATAGTCGCCCCTGAGAAACCCGGCGACGTCGGCGATCACCCCCGGGATACTGGTCGCCCATGGATGAGGTCAACGTCGTCTTCGCCCATTCCGAGCGCGCGATCCTGCGCGTCGGCGATGTGTTTCTGAAGGTGGACCCCGATCAGGCGCGCATCGACGTCGAGGTCGAGGCGATGGCCCTCGCGCCAGTCCCGACGCCGGAGGTCCTGTGGCGCAAGCCGCCCGTGCTCGCGCTCGCCGCAATCCCAGGGACGACGCTCGGCCGCCTCGGCGGGCCGTCGACCGCGTCGCCGACGGCATGGGCCGCGGCGGGCGCCGCCATCCGTACGCTGCACGACGCGCCGCTGCCGCCCCGGCCCGGCCGGGCCGGCCGGAGCATCAACGCGCTGGTGGCGGAACTCGACGACGAATGCGACCGGCTTGTGACGAACGGCGTGCTGCCCGCGGACCTCGTCACCCGCAACCGCCAGGTCGCCGAGGCAGCGCTGCGGCCGTGGACTCCGGCGTTCACTCACGGCGACCTGCATCTCGAGCATGTCTTCGTCGACGGCGACGAGGTCACGGGGATCATCGACTGGTCCGAGGCGGGCCAGGGTGATGCCTTGTACGACCTCGCCACCTTCACGCTCGGACATGAGGAGCACCTCGACGACGTCATCGCCGGCTACGGCACTGACATCGACCTCGACGTGATCCACGCGTGGTGGTCGTTGCGGAGCCTGCTGGCGGTTCGCTGGCTGGTCGAGCACGGTTTCGACCCGTTCGCGCCCGGCTGCGAGGTCGACGTACTGAGATCCCGCATGTGAGGCTGCGCGGGCCCGGTACCGCTGCGAATGCGTTCTGACGCATCGAGAAGGCCATCCCTTGGCCGATCGCCTCCCCATACTCTCACCAGAGTGCGGTGCGCAGACGTCGAGCAAGGGCAGGCTGGCCGAGGGCCTGGTCCGGCACTGTCTCGACGCGGGCCTGCCCGGCGCGTGGGTGACTGGCGAGGAGGCCTACGGACAGGACTGGTCCTTCCGCCGCCTGCTCGAACAGCCGAGTAGCGGGCCGGCCAGGCCTACGGCCCGTTCATTCAAGGAGTGCGAACGACGCCCGCTCCTGCCATTCGGCGCCGTCGTACACGATGAGGTCAACTGACGAGACCCGGCACTGGAAGGGGAGTTTGCTGAGGAGGTCGGCCTCGATCTCATCCAGGACTGCATCGTCCTGATGGTCGGCGACGGTCAGATGAGGCACGATCTCGGCGAACTGGCCCCCGTAGGGAGGGGCTTCGGGCCAACGGTCAGCGATCACCTCAGTGAGCCGCTGCAACCGCGTCCCTGGTTCAGGAACGAGATACAGCAGCCCCGGAAACCGCCCGCAGCGCTCAAACCGCAAGTCAAAAGCGCGATACCTGCCGAGCACGTCAGCGAGGGCCGAGCAGACACGGGCATCTATTCGGCTCTCGTCGAGAAACGGGAAGAGCACCGTGATATGTGCGGGTACTCCTGCTCGGGCTGACGGATCGAACCGTTCACGCCATGCGCGGACGGCCGGCTCTGCGGCAGGGATCCTGACGATGAGCCCCGTCTGCCCCGCCTGAAATCTGATGGTGCTGTCGTCTGCCATGACACGGCATGCTGCCATCTCGTTGGCAGACGGCAGCACTCATCATGTGTCCGTGATCAGGAGCGGCCTGACGTCCCTCGACGGACGTGGCAACCCGGTAATGACGGTGGCCGTCCCTGTTCGCCTAGAGACGAGCACCCCTTTGATTCGCCGGAGTCAACGCGCCACCAACGCCGAGACCCGACCCGACCGCGGAAAGAGCTGCAGGTGTGAGCCATCTCGCTCACGGGCGGCCGAAGAGGCTGGAGGTCTCGGTGGCTCCGCCGGTACCGGGAAGTAGCTTCGAGGTGCCAGAGCATTGGCGGTTAGCGGGTTACCGCGGTGAGGGTGGGCACCTTCCACCCCGCTTCCGCCCCCAATCGTGGTGAGCATCATGATGTGGGGAGGGATCTGTTCCGCTAGCTTCAGTCCGTGACTGCTTCTCAACTTCCCTAACTACAAGGGGACATCCGCGGACTTCGCCCGCGTTCTGTTCGGGCCCCAGGCCGAGCAGATCCACGAGCCTTGGAGGCGCCTGTTCAGCGGGGCCCAGTTCGGCTTCCAGGAAGGTCTGAGCCCACTGGAGCGTACGGCGCTCTCCTACGAGCGACTGCGTTGATCCATCAGGCCGTACCGGATCCGGTCGGCCTGGCCACGGACATGGAGTCAGTCATGGCGCCGGCCGGCCGTGAGCAGGACGGCCGGCGGCCGCCCCCGGCCGGCGCAGGCGAGGGAATCCTGGTCGTCAGTCCGCCTCGGGACCAGCCCGAGGGACGCCGAGACCGCACGCGAGCAGGGCGGCGACCACCCGCGAAGCGTCCGGCACACACAGCGTGCCGCCGGAATCGGGTGAGGTGGTCGGGAAAACTATTTCGCCGCACGGGAACTGACGTTCTGTTACAGTCCGATCGCCGCCCCGGCGGCGGCGATCACGGCTCGAACAGGGCTCTCGGGGGGTTCACTTGTCTGAGTACCGTCATGCCCGCTGCCGGCGGGTCCGCAGCCTGCTCGCCGCGCTGGCAGTCCTCACTGCCACGCTCGCCACCGGCGCACCGACCGCGCACGCGGCCGAGCCGGGCGAGCCGTCCGACATCGCCGTCAGACTTCCGTCCAGCACCTACTCGCGCATGCTGGTCGACCAGGCCCGCCAACGGGTCTATGTGACCACGGGCTCGCTCAACGCGACCGTGCACGCACTGCTGGTGTACGACTTCGACGGCAACCTGCTGCGGACCGTCAAGACCGAAGCCCTCATCAACCCGGGTGCGATGATGCTCTCCGCGGACGGCAGCATCCTCTACGTCGGCGTGGCCGACTACATCCTGATCTTCAACCCCGACACCTTCGCCTACATCGGCGGTGGATGGGTGCGCAGCGACTTCTTCAAGGGGAAGTGCGCCGGTGACATCGTGGCGACCGGCAGCACGCTCAGGTTCACCCGGATGACCAGCCAGTCCGCCGCGACGGACTGCGCCACCGAACCTCAGGCGCTCTACAGCGGTGCTCTGACGGGCGGCAGCTACACCGAGAGCATCTCGAGCGAAGTCGACCCGAAGATCGCCGTCTCCCCCGCCGGCGACAAGATCGTCGAGGCGTACGCCTTCCCCAGCTCCGGGACCAAGCTGGCCGTCGGCGTGTGGGACGCGACCAAGCCGACCCTCAGCCGGTCGGCCGTGCACGGGTTCGCCGGACCGGACGACCCGACGACGGTGCCGCGGGACGTGGCGGTGAGCCCTGACGGCGCCCTCGCCCTGGTAGCGGCCGGGGTGTCGGGCACCAAGACGCTGTCCACCACCGACCTGAGCGAAGTGACGCCCGGATACGGGCCGCTGCCCGACGGCACCAGCTCGAGGGCGGTCGCGTTCAGCCCGGACGGCTCCCTCCTCGCGCGCGGCGGCGCGGCTGACGGCACCGCGGCCGACCTCCTGGTCCAGCGCGCCGACCCCGCCCGGGGCGACACGCCTCGCGAGTACGTCTTCACCGACGCTCAGAACGGCGGCGACCGTGTGGCCGACCGCGGAACGGCCTTCAGCGCCGACGGCTCCCGCCTGTTCGCCATGACCACCGACGCCGCCGGGGACGCGTACTGGCTGCACGTCATCAGCAACCCCGACGCGCGCTACCACTCCTCCTTCGACACCCCGCTGACCGCGCAGCCCGGAACCCCTTACGCCGGCCAGGCCGTGCAGATCTCCGGCCGACTGCAGATGAACGGACCCGCGCCCAGCACGCCCGTACAGGTGACCGCGGTACGGCACGACTCCGACGGCGACCACGCGGTGCCCCCGGCCACCGTCGGCTCGGACGGCACGTTCACCCTGGAGGACACTCCGACCGTCACCGGGCAGGCCACCTACACCGTCTCCTTCGCCGGCGACTCCGCGCACAACCCCGCCAAGGACGCCACGCTCGCCGTGGACGTGGCCAAGGCGCCCACCGACCTGGCCCTCGACGCGCCCACCGCGGCGACCACCTCGGGTGTGGAGATCCACGGCTCCCTGACCACGCCGGGGGCCGCGCTGCCGGCCGGCACCACCGTCGACGTGAGCAGGGTGACGAAGAAGGGCCTCGTCGACCTGCCCGCCGTCACCGTCGGGTCCGACGGCTCCTTCACGGTGGACGACGTACCGTCCGCCAAGGGCAGCACCCTCTACACGGTCTCCTACGCCGGAGACGCGCTGCACGAGGCGTCAGCGGACTATGTGATCGTCGACGTCACCAAGTGAACCCAGGCTCGGGCCGACCAGCCCACGGCGGAGTTGAGTAGAGGCGACAGCACCCGGCCGACAGAGCCCGGGCCAGGCTCCGGCGGCCGGCTGGTGCGCGCGGCAACCGCGGTGCGCCGTCCGACGACGAACCCGCCGCGCGACCACAGTGGGCCCGGTCACCCGGTGTTCGCCAGTGCCGCCGCGGCGGCCGCGGCGGCACTGTTCGTGACCGGGCTGCACCACAGACCGCCCGGCCCCGACCGGGCGCCGCACGCCTTGGGGCACCCTGCGGTGCTCCGCCGTCCGGGCCCGGCGCACCCTCACCAATTGGTGGTCCAGGCTCTGATGGGGCGGTACCCCGTTGGAGGGTCAGCGCGCCAACACATCCGGGAAGCCGAACGTCGCGGCCAGTGCGGGATCGTGGAACTTGATCACGTGGGAGACGCCGGCGGCGGTGGGGGCCAGCACCACCACACCGTCGGCTCGGAGCGCGCCGTCCGCCTCCCTGTGGTAGACGACAGCGGCGGGTTGGCCATTGGCCGCGGTGGCGATCATCCGCCAGTCGCCCGGTGTGCCCAGCACGTACGCGTCGAGCATGTGGATGCACATCGCCCGGCCCGCCTGCCAATCGCGGAACGGCGTCGCCTCCAGCCTGGCATCCGTGCGTAGCACCTGTTCCAGCAGGCCGGCGTCCGAGCGTTCGAAGGCTGCGATGTAGGCGTCGAGAAGCGCGCGTGCCCGATGGTCGGTCGGGGCAAGCAGACTCTCGGGCTCCGCCTCCAGTTCGTCCAGCCGGGCACGGGCACGCTGCAGACCGCTCTTGACCGCAGCCGTGGTGGTGCCGAGGATCTCCGCGGTCTCGGCCGTCGAGAACGCCAGCACCTCGCGCAGGATGAGGATCGCGCGTTGGCGAGCGGGCAAGTGCTGCAGGCAGGCGATGAGCGCCAGCCGCAGCGACTCGCGTTCGACCGCCACCGCAGCCGGATCAGCTGCGGGCGGGGCGATCCATGCGTCGGGCAGCGGTTCCAGCCACGAGACCTCTCCCGGCGCAACGGACCTGGGCGGCCGATCAGGTCCGTCGTACGGGCCTGCCAGACCCGAGGGCAGCACCCGGATCGGGCGAGGCTGTAACGCCTTCAGGCAGACGTTGGTGGCAATCTTGTAGAGCCAGGACCGGATCGACGCCCGGCCCTCGAATCCGGAGTAGGACCGCCACGCCCGCAGATAGGTTTCCTGCACCAAGTCCTCGGCCTCGTGAGCCGAGCCGATCATGCGGTAGCAGTGCGCCAACAACTCCCGTCGGAACCGCTCCGTCTCGGCAGTGAACCGGTCTTGCATCTACGTCAACTCCGGCCGTGGAATTTCCAGTGTGCGGTGCCAGCGACCCGGGTCTTCTCAGGGCAGCAGGGCCATTTTGCCGACAGTGGCCCTGGCTTCCAGTGCCGTCAGCGCTTTCGCACCGTCGGCCAGTTCGTACACAGTGGGCAGGCCCGGGGCGAGCACGCCGGCAGTGATCAGCGCGGCCAGCTCGCCCATCAGCTCGCCGAAGATCTGCGGTGCCGCCTGGATCAGCACGCCGATATTCAGGCCGATGATGTGGACCTGGTGCTTGTACACCAGCTCCCAGTTGGTGACAGGGGCTTCGCCGCCCGCCACGCCGTAGACGACGACACGGCCGGTGACCCGCTTGGCCGCGGCCAGGCTGGCGGCGAAGGTGGCGCCGCCGGCCGACTCCAGAACCACATCGACGCCGGAACCGCAGGTCAGCTCCGTCACCTCGGCGACGAGGTCTCCGCCGCGGGAGTCCAGGACGTGGTCGGCTCCCAGTGCCAGCACGGTCCTGTGCTTGGCAGGGGAGGCCGTGGCGATGACCGTCGCACCGTAGTGCTTGGCCATGCGCACCGCAGCCTGGCCGGTCGCGCCCGCCGCGGCGTGGATCAGCACGACGTGCCCGGCAGCGACGCCGCCCAGGGGCTTGAGCGCGGCCAGCGCGGTGGGCCAGTTCACGACCAGCCCCAGGGCCTGCTGCTCGGTCCAGCCCGAAGGCACCGGCACCGCCGCAGCCGCGGGCAGGACCATGTATTCGGCGAAAGCGCCGGTCCCGACGCCGACGACACGGGCCCCCGGCCGCGGGCCGGTCACCCCCTCGCCCACGGCGACAACCTCACCGGCGCCCTCGAAACCCGCCCTGTACGGTGGCCGCGGGCCGTCCAGGAACGCGCCGTGGGCCTTCGAGATGTCGGCGAAGTTGACCCCGGCGGCGGTGACGCGGATCAGGACCTCGCCCCGGCCGGGGCTCGGCACCGGGGCGTCGGTGATCAGGCGCATGGCCTGCGGACCGTCGAGGGACGTCTGCTGCAGCGCGCGCATGGTCGCGGGAATGCTCATCGGCGATCAGGCCTTCTTTCTCGGCGTACATGAGAGAGATCGACCAGCCCGTCGTGCGGGCCGCGCCTCCCACCATGTAGATCCCGGCCACCACGAAAAGGAATCGACCGGCACCACCTTCACGGTCGCCCGGGGTGAAACCCGGTCCTCTTGAGCCGGCGGGTCCCGGACGGCGCGCCCTAGGCGACATCTTCCGACGGCTCGTCCGCGCCGCCACCGTGCGCCGCCAGTTCGCCTCCTGACCGAGTCCGTCGTGGCGAGAGTCTGGCGCCCCCTCATTGAACAAGGGATACTGCATACAATACTCGTGAGGAGGGGCCGCTCATGTTGTTCCGGCAGCTCGAGTACTTCGTGGCGGTGGCCAGGGAAAAGCACTTCGCCCGGGCGGCGGACGCGTGCTGCGTCTCGCAGCCGGCGCTGTCGACCGCCATCGCCAAGCTGGAGCGGGAACTCAAGGTCACGTTGATCCACCGCGGCCGCAATTTCGAGGGCCTGACGCCCGAGGGCGAACGGCTCGTCATGTGGGCCAAGCGCATCCTCGCCGAACACGACGCGCTCAAGGCCGAGGTCGCCGTGATGCAGTCCGGCATCACGGGGACGCTCAGGCTCGGGACGGGCCCTACCGTCTCGACGACGGCCGGGCTCCCGGTGGCCGCGTTCTGTGCGATGCACCCCCTCGCCCGGGTGAAGGTCTGCTCCAGGCTGTCCTCCGCCGAACTGGTCCGGCAGCTGCGGGACTTCGAACTGGACGCCGCGATCGCCCACTTCGGGCCCGACGACCGTGAGTCCCTGGAGCTGCTGCCGCTGTACGAGGAGAAGTACGTACTGCTGGTGTCCGGCGAACACCTGGTGTCCGCGCAGCCCACCATCACCTGGGCCGAGGCGGCACGGCTCCCCCTGGCGCTGCTGACGCCCGACATGAGGTTCCGCCAGTTCATCGACGACGCCTTCGCCGACTGCGGTGCGGTGGCGGCCCCGCAGGTCGAGACGGACTCGGTCGCCTCCCTCTGCGCGCACGTGGCAACCGGAACCTGGGCGAGCATCGTGCCGCACACCTGGCTGACCTCGATGCCCCTGGCCCCCGGCACCAGGGCCGTGCGGCTGGTCGAGCCGGACGCCGACGCACAGATCTCGGTGGCGATCCACGCGGCGACGCCGGGTTCGGTCGCCGCGCGGGCCTTCCTGAACGTGGTGGCCGGGCTCTCCCTTGACGAGGTCTTCCCACCCGAACTGCCGGAACGAGCCGCAGTGCAGGAACACGCGGAACTGCCAAAGCCGCGGGCGCTCCCGGAGCCGGCCGTGCTCGTCCGCGGGGCGCGCTGATGTGGGGGTCGGCCGCGCGGGAGTGGCGGGAAGCGCTCTCCCGACGCCGCTCTCACCGGTGCCGGAAGCGAAGGGGGCTTCCACCCCCGTATCGATAAACGCCGTGAATCGGCTGGTTGGCGAAAGATCTTGGACTCATCGGCCCTTCCGCGCCGATGGTGAAGAGCACCCGCAGCACGAACTTGGCGACGCGCTAGGAAGGATCCGGACCATGACGGACGTTGTCACGCAGGACACCGGGGCGGAGGGCGCCGAAGAACCGGCCGCCCTGACCGACGGTATCCATCTGGTCGTCGACGCGCTGAAGCTCAACGGAGTCGAGAACATCTACGGTGTCGTGGGCATCCCGATCACCGACCTGGCGCGGCTCGCCCAGGCGTCGGGAATCCGCTACATCGGCTTCCGGCACGAGAGCGACGCCGCTCACGCGGCGGCCGCGGCCGGCTTCCTCACCCAGCGGCCCGGCATATGCCTGACGGTGTCGGCGCCGGGCTTCCTCAACGGTCTCGTAGGACTCGCCAACGCCACCACCAACTGTTTCCCGATGGTGCAGATCTCCGGCTCCAGCGAGCGCCACATCGTCGACCTCCAGCGGGGCGACTACGAGGAGATGGACCAGCTGTCGGCCGCCAAGCAGTTCGCCAAGGCCGCCTTCCGCGTGTCCCGTGCCGAGGACATCGGGCGCGGTATCGCCCGCGCCATCCGTACGGCGATCTCCGGCCGGCCCGGCGGCGTCTACCTGGACATCCCGGCGGCCGTGCTCGGTGAGATCATCGACGCGGAGAAGGGTGCCGCCTCCCTGTGGGAGCTCGTCGACCCGGCGCCGCGTCAGCTGCCCGAACCGGCGGCCGTGGACCGGGCCATCGACCTGCTCGCGGGTGCCGAGCGGCCGCTGGTCGTGCTCGGCAAGGGCGCCGCGTACGCGCGCGCGGACGAATCGATCCGCGAGTTCGTCGAGTCCACGGGCATCCCCTACGTACCGATGTCGATGGCCAAGGGCCTGCTGCCCGACGACCACCCGCAGTCGGCGGCCACCTCGCGCTCCCTCGCACTGAAGCGGGCGGACGTCGTCATGCTCGTCGGCGCGCGCCTCAACTGGCTGCTCGGGCACGGCGACGCGCCCCAGTGGAACCCGAACGCCAGGTTCGTCCAGGTCGACATCGCGGCCAACGAGATGGACAGCAACCAGCCCATCGCGGCCCCGCTCGTCGGTGACATCGGTTCCGTGATGGACGCGCTGGTCGAGCGCAGCAAGCCGGGCCGGATCAGCGCGCCGACGCGGTGGCGGGAGGAACTCTCCGCCAAGTCGGAGCAGAACGTGGCCAAGATGGCCAAGCGCCTGGAGGCCGCGAAGACGGCGCACCCGATGAAGTTCCTGGGCGCCCTGCAGGCCGTCCGCGACGTCCTGGAGGAGAACCCGCGCGCCTACGTGGTCAACGAGGGCGCCAACGCCCTTGACCTGACGCGCAACACGATCGGCATGAAGGTGCCGCGCCACCGCCTGGACAGCGGCACCTGGGGCGTGATGGGCATCGGCATGGGATACGCGATCGCCACCGCCGTGGAGACCGGCGAGCCGGTCGTCGCCATCGAGGGCGACAGCGCCTTCGGGTTCAGCGGCATGGAGATCGAGGTGATCTGCCGCTACAACCTGCCCGTCGTCACCGTCGTCCTCAACAACAGCGGTGTCTACCGTGGTGACGAGGCCTCCCCCAACGGCGACCCGGCGCCCACGTACCTGAAGGCCCGCCACGACCTCATGATCGAGGCGTTCGGCGGCAAGGGCTACCAGGCCACCACCCCCGACGAGGTCGCCGCCGCGCTGCGCGAGGCCCTGGCGGCGGGCGTGCCGGCACTCATCGACTGTGTGATCGACCCCGCGGACGGCACGGAGAGCGGAAACATCTCGCACCTCAACCCCAAGGGGCTCACGGCCAAGCGCTGACGCGCCGGCCTCCTCTCACCGGCGTCGGGGACGCCGCGCACCGGCCGCGCGGCGTCCCCGACGCCATTCCGCTCCGTGTTACACCGAGACCCTGCACGTGCACCGCACTCCCCCACCCTGTTGGAGATTGGTGACCCATGACCCAGACCAGTACGCCCACGGCGGCCGAGGCCCTGGACATCCTCCTGACCGGCAACCGGCGCTTCGTCGACGGAGCCCCGCAGCACCCCAACCAGAACGCCGCGCACCGTGCCTCGCTGGCGCCCGCCCAGCATCCCTTCGCCGTGCTCTTCGGCTGCTCCGACTCACGCCTGGCCGCGGAGATCATCTTCGACCGGGGCCTTGGAGACCTGTTCGTCGTGCGCACCGCCGGCCACGTCATGGGGCCCGAGGTGCTCGGAAGCATCGAGTACGGCGTCGTCCAACTCGGCTGCCCCCTCGTGGTGGTGCTCGGACACGACGCCTGCGGCGCCATCCGGGCCGCACACGGCGTCCTCGACGACGGCCTGACCCCGTCCGGCTATGTGCGCGACGTCGTCGAACGTGTGACGTCCAGCGTGCTCGCCGCACGGGCGGCGGGGCTCAGCGAGGAGCCCGACATCGTGGACGAGCACGTACGGCACACCGTGGACCTGCTGCTCGACCGCTCACCCGCCCTGGCGAAGGGCGGCACCGCGGTCGTCGGCCTCTCCTACCACCTCGACGACGGACAGGTCCGGCTGGTCACCACCCGCGGCCTGGACGGCCGGGAGGACGGCGCCAAGGCCGCCTGACCGCCCGGACGTCCCCACGGCACCACACGACCGCGCCCCGGCCCCCTCACCAAGGGGGCCGGGGCGCGGTCGTGCTCCCGGCTCCTGTCGGGGCCGGTGGACAGCTATGTCTCCCGGGACTTCCGCAGCACTCCCGCGCCCATGACCACCACCGGGTGCAGGTCGTCCGCCTCGGCGTCCACCAACTCCAGCAGCCGGGCCCGCATCCGCGGGTCCCAGAACCGCTCGATGTGACCCGCCAGCATCTCGGCGGCCTGATCGGCGGGCACATGGGCGAAGTTCACGGCGATCTGGTTCGCCATCCGCTGCTCGGACGGCACGAGGGCGGTCATCTCACTCCACCCCCGCGAGGCGGCCGGCACCGGGATTCTTGGAGACGGGGTCGGGGACCGCTTCCGAGGCGTGTCGCTCGAGCGGGTGCGCGAGCCCGACCTGGACGGCGGTCACCTTGTACTCCGGGCAGTTGGTCGCCCAGTCGGAGCTCTCCGTCGTGACCACGTTCGCGCCCGTCACCGGGTGGTGGAACGTGGTGTACACGACGCCCGGCGGCATCCGGTCGGACACCTTCGCCCTCAGGGTCGTACTGCCCACCCTGCTGGCCAGCGTCACCAGGTCGCCGTCGGTGATGCCGCGGTTCTCGGCGTCCAGCGGATGCAGTTCGAGGACGTCCTCCGCGTGCCAGGCCACATTGCCGGTACGGCGGGTCTGCGCGCCCACGTTGTACTGGCTGAGGATGCGGCCCGTGGTCAGCACCAACGGGAAGCGCGCGGTGGTGCGCTCGTCCGTGGGGACGTACGCGGTGACGACGAACCTGCCCTTGCCCCGGGTGAACTCGTCCACGTGCATGGTCGGAGTGCCTTGCGGCGCCGCGTCGTTGCACGGCCACTGGACGCTGCCGAGCTTGTCGAGGAGCTCGAAGGAGACGCCCTGGAACGTCGGCGTCACCTGGGCGATCTCGTTCAGGATCCGACCCGGGTCGTCGTAGGACATCGGATAGCCCATGGCGGTGGCGATCTCGCAGACGATCTGCCACTCGTGCTTGCCCGACTTCGGCTTCATCACCGAACGGACCCGGTTGACCCGGCGCTCGGCGTTGGTGAACGTGCCGTCCTTCTCCAGGAACGAGGCTCCGGGCAGGAAGACGTGCGCGAACTTCGCCGTCTCGTTCAGGAACAGGTCCTGCACCACGACCAGGTCCATGGCCGCGAGCGCGGCGCTGACGTGCTGGAGGTTCGGATCGGACTGGGCGATGTCCTCGCCGTGCACGAACAGGCCCCTGAACGAACCCTCGATCGCCGCGTCGAACATGTTGGGGATGCGCAGGCCCGGCTCTGCCAGCAGCTCGCGGCCCCACAGCTCCTCGAACACGGTGCGCACCGCGTCGTCGGAGACATGCCGGTAGGCCGTGAACTCGTGCGGGAAGGAACCCATGTCGCAGGAGCCCTGCACGTTGTTCTGGCCGCGCAGCGGGTTGACGCCGACGCCCTCGCGCCCGATGTTGCCGCACGCCATCGCGAGGTTGGCCATTCCCATGACCATGGTGGAGCCCTGACTGTGCTCGGTGACACCGAGGCCGTAGTAGATGGCGGCGTTGGGCGCCGCCGCGTACAGCCGTGCGGCCGCGCGGAGTTCGTCCGCCGGAACACCGGTGACCGGCTCGGTCGCCTCGGGGCTGTTCTCGGGCCGGGCGACGAACTCGGCCCACTCCTCGAACCCTTCGCACCGATCCGCGACGAACCCGCGGTCCACCAGGCCCTCGGTGACGACGACATGGGCGATCGAGTTGATGACGGCGACGTTGGTGCTCGGCTTGAGCTGGAGGTGGTGCGCGGCCTCGACGTGCGGGGAGCGCACCAGGTCGATACGGCGCGGGTCGACGACGATCAACTCGGCGCCCTCGCGCAGCCTTCGCTTCATCCGCGAGGCGAAGACCGGGTGCGCGTCGGTGGGGTTGGCGCCGATCACCATGATGACGTCGGCCTCGGCCACCGAACGGAAGTCCTGGGTGCCTGCGGACTCGCCGAAGGTCTGCTTCAGCCCGTATCCGGTGGGCGAGTGGCAGACCCGGGCGCAGGTGTCGACGTTGTTGTTGCCGAAGGCCGCGCGCACCATCTTCTGCAGGACGTAGACCTCTTCGTTGGTGCACCGTGAGGAGCTGATGGCACCGATCGAGGCCGGGCCGTAGGCGTCCTGGATGGCACGCATCCTGGTGGCGACCGTCTCGATGGCCTCCTCCCACTCGACCTCGCGCCACGGGTCCGTGATCCTCTCGCGGACCATCGGCTTGAGCTTGCGGTCGGGGTGGGTGGCGTAGCCGAAGGCGAAGCGGCCCTTGACGCAGGAGTGGCCCTCGTTCGCCCCGCCATCCTTGTAGGGCACCATCCGGACCAGTTCATCGCCGCGCAGTTCGGCCTTGAAGGAGCAGCCGACCCCGCAGTACGCACAGGTCGTGATCACCGAACGGGACGGCATGCCGAGCTCGACGACCGACTTCTCCTGCAGGGTCGCCGTCGGGCAGGCCTGCACACAGGCACCGCACGAGACGCACTCGGAGTCCAGGAAGGACTCGCCGGCGCTCGCGGCGACCTTGGAGTCGAACCCGCGGCCCTCGATGGTCAGCGCGAAGGTGCCCTGGATCTCGCCGCAGGCGCGTACGCAGCGCGAGCAGGCGATGCACTTGGACGGGCTGAAGTCGAAGTAGGGGTTGCTGGTGTCGGGTTCGGCGTCGAGGTGGTTCTCCCCCTCGTAGCCGTAGCGCACCTGGCGCAGGCCCACCGCGCCCGCCACGTCCTGCAGTTCGCAGTCCCCGTTGGCCGAGCACGTCAGGCAGTCCAGCGGATGGTCGGAGATGTACAGCTCCATGACGCCCTGGCGCAGCTTCTCCAGTTTGGGCGTCTGGGTGCGGACGACCATCCCCTCGCCGCACGGGGTGGTGCAGGACGCGGGAGTGCCGCGCCGCCCGTCGATCTCCACCAGGCAGAGCCGGCAGGAGCCGAACGGCTCCAGGCTGTCCGTGGCGCAGAGCTTGGGGACGTCGATGCCGGCGAGAGCCGCCGCCCGCATCACCGAGGTGCCCTCCGGCACCGTGACGGACAGTCCGTCCACCTCGACCGAGACGGTCGCCTCGCCCGGTCGCTCCGGGGTGCCGAAGTCGGGTTCCTTGAGCAGTGTCACGCCGTTCCCTCCTTCCTCGCAAGGAAGTCGTCGGAGAAGTGTGTGAGGGCGCTGCGCACCGGCATCGGGGTCAACCCGCCCATGGCGCACAGCGATCCGTCGGTCATCAGCTCGCACAGGTCCTCGAGCAGCGCGAGGTTGCCGTCGCGGTCCTCACCGGCGACGATCTTGTCGATCACCTCGACGCCGCGCACCGAACCCACGCGGCACGGTGTGCACTTGCCGCAGGACTCGGCGGCGCAGAACTCCATCGCGAAGCGGGCCTGCGCGGCCATGTCGACCGAGTCGTCGAAGACCACGACTCCCCCGTGCCCCAGCATGGCACCGGCCGCGGCGAACGCCTCGTACTCCATGGGCAGATCGAACGTCGAGACCGGCAGATAGGCTCCGAGCGGCCCGCCCACCTGCACCGTCCGCACGGGACGTCCGGAGAGCGTGCCGCCGCCGAAGTCCTCGACCAGCTCGCGCAGCGTGACCCCGAACGCGGTCTCCACGATGCCTCCGCGCGCCACGTTGCCGCCGAGCTGGAAGACCTGGGTGCCGCGCGAGCGCTGGACCCCCAGCTCCTGGTACGCCTTCGCACCGTTCGCCAGGATCACCGGGACCGTGGCGAGGGTCAGGACGTTGTTGACCACGGTCGGCTTGCCGAACAGGCCCTGGATCGCGGGGATCGGCGGCTTGGCGCGCACTTGGCCGCGCCTGCCCTCCAGGCTCTCCAGCATGGAGGTCTCCTCGCCGCAGATGTACGCGCCGGCGCCGACCCGTACGTGCAGGTCGAAGTCGAGGCCCGAGCCGAGGATGCGCTCGCCCAGCCAGCCCTGCTCGCGAGCGATGCCGATGGCGGCGCGCATCGTGGCCACCGCGTCGGGGTATTCCGAGCGGATGTAGAGATAGCCCTCGCTCGCCCCGACCGCGTGGGCGGCGATGGTCATGCCCTCGATGAGCATGAACGGGTCGCCCTCCATGACCATGCGGTCCGCGAAGGTGCCGCTGTCGCCCTCGTCGGCGTTGCAGCAGACGAACTTCAGCTCGTCGGCGCAGTCGAGCACCGTCTTCCACTTGATGCCGGCGGGGAAGCCGGCCCCGCCGCGCCCCCGTAGCCCGGACTGCGTCACCGCGGCCACGACGTCGGCGGACGGCAGCGCAAGTGCCCTGCGCAGACCGGTCATTCCGCCATGGCGTTCGTAGTCCTCCGGGGAGAGCGGATCGACGATGCCGACCCTGGCGAAGGTGACCCGGTTCTGGCGGGCCAGCCAGGGCAGTCGGTCCACCACGCCGAGCCGCAGCGGGTGTTCGGCTCCGTCCAGGAGGCCCGTGCCGACGAGGTCCGGCACGTCCTCGGGGGCCACCGGGCCGTAGCCGACGCGTCCCTCGGGCGTGACCACCTCGACCAGTGGTTCCAGCCAGAACATTCCGCGTGAGCCGTTGCGCACGATCTCGGTCCGCCTGCCCTGGGCGGTGGCGGCCCTTTGGACCGCCTCGGCCACCGCGTCCGCGCCGACGGACCGCGCCGACGAGTCGCGCGGGACGTACACCCGCACCAAGGGGTTCGGGTCCTGGGCCGGGTTCGGGGCCTCGTCCCGGGTCGCGTCCTGGCTCCTGTCCGGCGTCATGAGGTCACCGCCTGGTCGAGCACCGAGCGCAGGCGCTCGGCGGTCATGCGCCCGAGGACCTTGCCGTCCACCTCGACGGACGGGCCCAGGGCACAGTTGCCGAGACAGAAGACCTGCTCCACGGTGACCGAGCCGTCCGCACGGGCCCCGCCGATCGGGGAGCCCGCCTGCTGGGCGCAGTCCACCAGGTCCGCCGCACCGAGGGCCTGACAGGCCTCCGCCCGGCAGATGCGCACCGTGGTGCGTCCGGCGGGCGCGTCGCGGAAGTCGTGGTAGAAGGTGATCACGCCGTGCACATCGGCCCGGGACAGGTTGAGCTCCCGGGCGAGCAGCGGGACGGCCTCCTTCGGTATGTGGCCGAGTTCGGCCTGGACCGCGTGCAGGATCTCCAGCAGCGGGCCGCGCTCGCCGCGATGGGTCGCGACGATCGCACTGATGGCGGCCTCTGTCGTCACGTCACTGACGCTCGTCGTCATGAATCCTCCCCCTCACCGTTGCACGCATGTGCATCCCTGCCCTTGCTCGGTCGGCTCCACGGGGTGGTGATCGACGAGCCCGGCGATCCCGCCGCCCTGCTCGTGCGGTGCATAACGCCCCTGATTCACGTACTGAGTTCTGTGGTGAGCCTGGTTCATCGAATACTGTATGCACCTTCGGCCCCCGCGCCTACCGTGCGGAGCAAGCGAGTTCACCCTGGGGCTCCCAGCCGTCGCCGCATCGGAGCAGCCGGCGCCGCGGTGCGGCGCGGGTCAGCCCACGGCTTCGGCCAAGGCCGGCTCGGTGTCCGCCGCGGGCAGCGCGGCCAGCCAGGCGCGGACGGTGCTCAGGACTCCGTCGGGCCCGCCGTCGTCCTGGGCGAGCATCGCGTCGGCCGGAATCAGCACCGGGTCGGCGCACACCGTGGCCGTCCCGCTGCCGCGCGGCCCGGCGCCGCTGGGGCGGGCCGGCACATGCAGACCGGGGGCGTCCGCGGGGACCAGCCACAGGGTCTGCCCCGCACCGCCGCCGACGACCGGGGCCGAGGACCAGATGTAGCTGTCGGCCTCGCCCGCCCCGACGACGTCACGCTTGCGCGCGTGCAGTGCCACCACGCCCCCGGCACGCCGGGCCGCCGAGGCCCCGGGGCCCGCACCGCCCGGTCCCCCCTCGTCGGCGTCCGCCAGGGCGAGGGTGCTGAGGTGCTGTCCTGCGGCCACGTTCCTGCGCACCCACGGGGAGCCGTACTCCTCGATGAAGGCGACGGCGGCGTAGTGGGAGCGGAGCACGGCGCCGGTCGCCGGACACAGGCGCGACACCTGGTTCACGACGTCGGCGGCCTCGGTGAGCCCGAGGCCCCCGCCGCCGAGGTCGGCACAGACGGTGAGTCCGAGGATGCCGGCCTCGGAGAGGGCCGCGACCGACGCGCGGGGGAACCTCGCGCCGAGGCTGGCCTGTTGGGCCGAGGAGGCGATGGCGCTGCTCAGGACGGAGGTGAGGGCGGAGCGGTACGACATGGCGGCTCCTTGAAGGTCTCGGAGAATTGCATACTGTATACCGCCCTGCCCCGGCTATCCATGCCTCCGGCGACGAATGCTCTTCCGCAACTTCCCGACGGCGCACCCCGGCCGCCTTCCGGCCACGTCCTGACGAACGCCCGGTGCACGGCCTCCACGCACGTGCCGGCACAACCCTTGTCAGCGCCAAACCGGATACTGTAGACAGAATGAAATCGGCCATTCGATGAGCGCCGTCGGCACTCGCATCCGCCCCCCTGTGCGCGGCCCCGAGTTCCGCGGCTCTCCGCATGGACGTGCACACAGGCGTGCCACGCCCGGCTCGGAGCGCGGCAGCACCGTGCGCCTGCCGAAGAGGTGACACGTGGCACGAGAACGGGACCGGCCGGCGGGTGCGCCCCCTGGTCGGCCGGTCCCAACTCGCCACAACCGCATGCTCATTGACCGTTCGGATGCGGGCGGGCGCAAAACGTCGGCCGACGTTCACGCCACTGCGTCACGACGCGGCGAGCGTCGCGATCAGGCCGGGGCGGACTTTCCTGTGACGGCACGACGGGGACAGCGCCACGGTCAGGCGCCGGCGCCGCCGCCGTCGAGGCGCTCGATGCCGTCAGTGATCCACTGCATGTCCGTCACGGACGGGCCCCTGCTGTCGGCGTCGAAGCCGAAGCCGAGCAGCAGATAGCCTCCCTGGACCCGCGGCGAAGGGAACACCACCGCTTCCACGACGGCCCCGGGCCCCTTGCCCGTGCTGACCCTCCAGCGGATGAAGTACCCCGTCCGGCCCGCGACCGTCACAGCCCCCGCGGCGGTCTGACGATGTCCGGTGATGCCGCCGTAGTCCTTCCGGCCGCTCGTGTTGGTGCCGTACGTGCTTCTTGCGACCTCGCCGATCTCGGCCTGCGCCAGCTCCTCGAGGGTCAGGTCGCCAGGATGGGCGATGACCCGCGTGTACGCCCCGCCCGGCAGGCAGTAGTCGGCGGGCACCGCCGGACAGTGGTACACGGTGCCGTACCCGAGGCCCGCGCCGGTCTTGGTGGAGGTGCCCCGCCAGCCGCGCAGCACGGGGACGCGGAGGCCGTTGGCCGTGTCGTCGACGTGCCCGGTGACGGCCGGGCGCGGCCCCGGGGGCCGGTTCCCGCCACGGGCGCGATTCTCGCCGGCGGATCCGGTAGGGCTCGGCTGGGCGCGGTGCGACGCCGACGGGCTCGGCGTGTGCCGGTCAGGCGCGGCGGGCCCGTGGGCCGCCGACGGAACCTTGTGTCCTCCGTCGCCGCCGGTCAGCACCACCGCCGCTGTGACGCCCCCGGCGACCAGGACGAGGGCGCCGGCCAGGAGGCCCACGACCAGGCCGCGGCGCCGCTTGCCCCCGGAGGGCGGCTGCGGCACCTGCACCTGCTCGGTCCAGTTCGTGCCGTCCCACCACCGAAAGCCCGCCGGGCCGCCGCCCTCATGCCACGGGTCCGGATACCACCCAGGAGTCGCCATGTCCACGGCGGAACCTTACCCTCACGCACTGACGGCGCGGCCACCGAGTTCGACCGTCCCGCCCGCCTCACAGCGGTGTCACGAAAGCGCCCGAAATCCCGCCGGCCACAGGGAAGTCGACGGCGTTCACGAAAGAAGGAGTCGTCGCCGGCTGGGAACGCGACCGCCGCGGCGATCTCCTCGGCCTCCGCGAACCGGCCGGCCGGAATCCCGCACCTCGCTCTTGCCCGGGGAAGAGGCGAACCGGCGCCCTCGATCGGAGGGCGCCGGTCGACCGGGCGACGGCAGGACGGCGTCCCGGCTGTCCGTACCGCTAGGGCATCAGCTGATACTCCGGGAAATTGCCCGGCAGGCGCTCGCCCGCGGGGCCCACGGTGACGGCCCGGACGAGGAGTTCGCCGCCCACGAAGGCGCCGCGCCACGACGCACCGAAGCCGCCGAAGAGCTCCTCGCGGTCGCCGCGCGAACGGGGTTTGCCGTGGCCCACCTTGAAAGCGCGGATCTGCGGGGCGAGCCTCTCGTACGTCTGCCGGTCGTCGGTCGACAGGGTGGCGACCAGGGCGCCGTTGGAGGCGTTCATCGCGGCGAGCAGTTCCGCCTCCGTGTCGACCAGGACGATGGTGTCGACCGGGCCGAAGGGCTCCGCGTGGTGCAGCGGTGAGGACGGGGGCGGGTTCAGGAGGGTGACGGGCTGGACGTAGGCGGAGGTGTCCTGGCCCGGCAGGAAGAAGGCGTCCGACTCGTCGCCGCGGTACAGCGGGACGGCGCCGCGGTCGACGGCCTCCGCCACCTGGTCGTGGAGTTCCTTGGCCTTGGCCGCCTTGATGACCGGGCCGAAGTCCATTACGGGATACGGGTCCTCGGGGTGCTCCACGGCCAGCGGGTGACCGACGCGCAGAGTGCGGACGGCCGGGAGGTAGGCGGCGAGGAACTCGTTGAAGAGGGAGCGCTGGACGACGAAGCGCGGGTAGGCGGTGCAGCGCTGCTTGCCGTAGTCGAAGAGCTTGGGGATCACGGCGGTGAGCGCGTCCCAGTCGGAGAAGTTCCACAGGCCCCAGGTGTTGAGGCCCTCCTGCTCCAGGATGTGCCGCTTGCCCAGGTCGGCGACGGCGGTGGCGACGGCGGCGCCGGTGTCGCGGCCGCCCACGAAGGAGACGCAGCCGATCTCGGGCGCCCGCACCAGCGCCTCGGAGAGCTCTCCCCCGCTGCCGCTGACCAGGGTCACCGGGATGCCCTCGCGGGCGGCGAGCGCGCAGGCCAGGGTAAGGCAGGCGAGGCCGCCGTCGGTGGGAGTCTTGGCGATGACCGCGTTGCCGGCGAGTGCCTGCACCAGCATGGCGTGGACGAGGACGGACATCGGGTAGTTCCAGCTGGCGATGTTGGAGACGGGCCCGTCCAGCGGGACGCGTCCGTCCAGCATGGGCTCGATGCCCTCGATGTACCAGCGCACGCCGTCGATCGCGCGGTCGACGTCCGCCTGGGCGAGCCGCCACGGCTTGCCTATCTCCCAGACGAGGAGGAGGGCGAGGAGTTCACGGTGCTCGGTGAGGGCGTCGAGGGTGGCGGCGACACGGGCCCGCCGTTCGCCGAGGGGTACGTGGCGCCAGGCGCGGTGCTGGTCGAGCGACGCCCGGACCGCGGCGCCGGCGGTGTCCCCGTCCAGGCGGGGCGGCCCGGCGATGGGGCTGCCGTCGACGGGACTGGTGGCGGGCAGTGCCCGGCCGTCGGCCTGCCACGAGGCGTTCCAGAGGTTGAGGACACGGTCCTCGCGGAACGCCTCGGGGGCGACGGCCAGGCAGCGCCGCCAGGCGTCGGTCCAGGCGGTGCCGGACTTGAGGGTGAGGGTGGGAGTGGTGGTGTTGTCGAGGATCGATGCCATTGTTTTGCTCCGCTCTCGGTGCACAGTCGGGGGCGGTTCGCATGGCGTGCAGGTCGCGCTGTTGCACGGTCGTACGGATCGCACGGAGCGCACCCGCCCGACGGACGGGGCGCGGTGGGACGTATCGCGCGGTGGGGCGCGTCTCGTGGTGGTTTCGTGGCGCGCGGCGGAACACGGCGGACAGGGGACCAATGGCCGTAGTGCCCGGGCGGGACGCCGGTCACCGCCCGGGCACACGAGGGGGGACGTCACCCGCCGATGGCCTGCAGGGCCAGCCGGGCCGTTTCGGTCGGTGTGCTTCCCACCCGTACGCCGACGGCTTCCAGGGCCGCCTTCTTCGCCTGGGCGGTGCCGGAGGATCCGGAGACGATGGCGCCGGCGTGGCCCATGGTCCTGCCCTCGGGCGCGGTGAAGCCGGCGACGTAGCCGACGACGGGCTTGGTGACGTGCTCGCGGATGTAGGCCGCGGCGCGTTCCTCGGCGTCGCCGCCGATCTCGCCGATGAGGACGACGAGTTCGGTGTCGGGGTCGTCCTCGAATGCCTGGAGGCAGTCGATGTGGGTGGTGCCGATGACGGGGTCGCCGCCGATACCGACGCAGGAGGAGAAGCCGATGTCCCGCAGCTCGTACATGAGTTGGTAGGTGAGCGTGCCGGACTTGGAGACCAGGCCGATCCGGCCGGGCTTGGTGATGTCGGCGGGGATGATGCCCGCGTTGGACTGTCCGGGGCTGATCAGCCCCGGACAGTTGGGGCCGATGATCCGGGTGCCCTTGTCCTTCGCGTACGAGGTGAAGGCGACGGCGTCGTGGACGGGGATGCCCTCGGTGATGACGACCGCCAGGCCGATGCCCGCGTCCGCGGCCTCGATCACCGCGGCCTTGGCGAAGGCGGGCGGCACGAAGACGACGGAGACGTCGGCGCCGGTCGCCTCCATGCCCTCGCGGACGGAGCCGAAGACCGGCACGCTGCGGTCGTCGAAGGCGACGCTCTGCCCGGCCTTGCGCGGGTTGACGCCGCCGACGACCTCAGTGCCGGCGGCGAGCATCCGGCGGGTGTGCTTCACGCCCTCGGCGCCGGTCATGCCCTGGACGAGGATCTTGCTCTCCTTGGTGAGGAAGATGGCCATGTCCGGGCTCCTTACGAGGCGTTGGCGAGGTCGGCCGCGCGCTGGGCGGCGCCGTCCATGGTGGTGGCCTGCTGGACGAGCGGGTGGGCGTGCCCGTGGAGGATGGCGCGGCCGCGGGCCGCGTTGTTGCCGTCGAGGCGGACCACGAGCGGGCGGGTCAGCTCGACGGTGTCCAGGGCCTGGACGATGCCGTCGGCGACCGCGTCACAGGCGGTGATGCCGCCGAAGACGTTGACGAAGACGGACTTGACGTCCGGGTCGGACAGGATGACGGAGAGGCCGTCGGCCATCACCTGGGCGGAGGCCCCGCCGCCGATGTCCAGGAAGTTGGCGGGCCGGGCACCGCAGCCGGCGATGACGTCGAGGGTCGACATGACGAGCCCTGCGCCGTTACCGATGACGCCGACCTGGCCGTCCAGTTTCACGTAGTTGAGGCCCTTGGCCGCGGCGGCGGCCTCGAGGCGGTCGTCGTGCTCCACCGTGTCGGCCGCCCAACGGGCCTGTCGGAAGCGTGCGTTGTCGTCCAGGGTGACCTTGCCGTCGAGGGCGAGGATCTGGCCCTGGCGGGTAAGGACGAGCGGGTTGACCTCGACGAGCAGGGCATCGTCGCGGACCAGTACCTGCCACAGCCGCATGAGGACGTCCGCGGTGCGCTCCGGGAGTCCGGCGGCGGCGGCGATCCTGGCGGCGACGGCGGAGGTGACGCCCTCCTTGGGGTCGACGGGGATGCGGGCCACCGCCTCGGGGCGCTCGGCCGCGACCTCCTCGATCTCCATGCCGCCCTCGGCCGACGCGATGGCGAGGAAGCCGCCGGCTGCCCGGTCGAGGACGTAGGAGACGTAGAACTCCCGGTCGATGTCGACGGGTTCGGCCAGCATGACCGTGCCTACGCGGTGGCCGCGGATGTCCATGCCCAGAATCCGGCGTGCCGTCTGTTCGGCGGCGGCCGGGTCGGCGGCGAGCTTGACTCCGCCCGCCTTGCCGCGCCCGCCGGTCTTCACCTGGGCCTTGACGACGGCACGTCCGCCGAGCCTGCGGGCGATCTCCCGGGCCTCCCTGGCCGAGTCGGTGACCTCCGCGCGCGGCACCACGATGCCGTGCTCCTCGAAGAGTTCCCTTGCCTGGTGTTCGTACAGGTCCATTCCGGCTCCTGTTCAAAAATGCCGCACGCCCCCTGGACACCACCCACCGGATGCGGGATAACAAGCTTCATACAGTATTCGTCGACTGTATGCAATGTACCGCGTGGGCGGTGCACCCCCTATGAAGGGACGGACTTCGTGATGTCTGACGACAGCCTTGACCAGCAAGAACCGCACGACGGGACGGGCCTTCGTCATGCCTGACGAGGGCCGGGCGGCCCCCGCCCGGACCGCTCTGGACGCCTATGCCCCAGGAATCACGAACCACCCGATGCACAAGTGAGGTGACCCGGTGACGACCGAAACTTCCGCGACCACACCTGCCGGAAAGGCCCTCGACGGCATACGTGTCCTCGACATGACCCACGTCCAGTCCGGACCATCGGCGACCCAGCTGCTCGCCTGGCTCGGCGCGGACGTCATCAAACTGGAGGCGCCGTCCGGTGACATCACCCGCAGGCAGCTGCGCGACATCCCGGACGTCGACTCGCTCTACTTCACGATGCTGAACTGCAACAAGCGGAGCATCACCCTCAACACCAAGTCGGAGCGCGGCAAGGAGCTGCTCACCGAGCTGATCCGGCGCTGCGACGTGATGGTGGAGAACTTCGGCCCCGGCGCGGTGGACCGGATGGGCTTCACCTGGGAGCGCATCCGGGAGATCAACCCGCGGATTGTCTACGCCTCCATCAAGGGCTTCGGCGAAGGCCCCTACACCAACTTCAAGGCCTACGAGGTGGTCGCCCAGGCGATGGGCGGCTCGATGTCGACGACCGGTTTCGAGGACGGGCCGCCGACTGCGACCGGCGCCCAGATCGGCGACTCCGGGACCGGTGTGCACATCGTGGCCGGCATCCTCGCCGCACTGCTCCAGCGGGAGCGCACCGGACGCGGGCAGCGGGTCAACGTGGCCATGCAGCACGCGGTGCTCAACCTGTGCCGGGTGAAGCTGCGCGACCAGCAGCGCCTGGCCCACGGCCCGCTCGCCGAGTACCCGAACGAGGACTTCGGCGACGAGGTTCCCCGCTCCGGCAACGCCTCCGGCGGCGGCCAGCCCGGCTGGGCGGTCAAGTGCGCGCCGGGCGGCCCGAACGACTACGTGTACGTGATCGTGCAGCCCGTCGGCTGGAAGCCGCTCAGCGAGCTGATCGGCCGCCCCGAGCTGGCCGAGGACCCCGAGTGGGCGACGCCCGAGGCCCGGCTGCCCAAGCTGGGCAAGATGTTCCAGCTGATCGAGGAGTGGTCCTCCAGACTCCCCAAGTGGGAGGTGCTGGAGAAGCTCAACGCCCACAACATCCCCTGCGGGCCGATCCTCTCCACCAAGGAGATCATCGAGGACCAGTCGCTGGTCGCCAACGAGATGGTGGTCAACGTCCCGCACCCCGCGCGCGGCGAGTTCAAGACCGTGGGCAGCCCGCTCAAACTGTCCGACTCCCCGGTGGACGTCAAGCGGTCGCCGCTGCTCGGTGAGCACAACGAGGAAATCTTTGTCGGCGAACTCGGCCTCGGTGACGAGGAGTTGCGCCTGCTCAAGTCGAACGGAGTGATCTGATTTGATGGCCGATGACCGTCTGGAGCGGGTCCGTGCGCTTCTCGACGCCGTACGCGCCGAGGGACGTACGGGACTGACCGCCCCCGAGGGCAAGGTGATCGCCGACGCGTACGGGATCGCCGTACCGGGTGAGGAACTGGCGAAGAGCGCCGACGAGTCGGTCGCCTTCGCGGCCCGCTTCGGCGGACCCGTCGTGATGAAGATCGTCTCCCCCGACATCCTGCACAAGACCGACGCCGGCGGCGTGATCGTCGGCGTCCAGGGCGCGGACGACGTCCGAGCCGCCCACGACAAGATCATCGAGAACGCGCGCGCCTACGCCGCCGACGCCCGGATCGACGGCGTGCAGGTGCAGGAGCTCCTGCCGAAGGGGCAGGAGGTCATCGTCGGCGCGGTCACCGACCCCACCTTCGGGAAGGTGGTCGCCTTCGGGCTCGGCGGCGTCCTCGTCGAGGTCCTCAAGGACGTCACCTTCCGTCTGGCGCCGGTCGACGAGGCCGAGTCGCTGTCCATGCTGGACTCCATCCGCGCGGCCGAGGTGCTGCGCGGGGTGCGCGGAGGGGCCGCGGTCGACCGGGAGGCGATCGCCGAGCAGATCCGCCGGGTGTCGCAACTCGTCGCGGACTTCCCCGAGATCGCCGAGGTGGACCTCAACCCGGTGATCGCCACGCCCGAGGGCGCGGTCGCCGCGGACATCCGCGTCATCCTCAGCGAATCGGAGCCCGAGCCGCGGCGCACCTTCACCCGCGAGCAGATCCTCACCTCGATGCGCCGGCTGATGCAGCCGTCGTCGGTGGCGGTGATCGGCGCCTCCAACGAACAGGGAAAGATCGGCAATTCGGTCATGCGCAACCTCGTCGACGGCGGCTTCTCCGGGGAGATCCACCCGGTGAACCCCAAGGCCGATGACATTCTCGGCCGCAAGGCGTACAAGAGTGTCACGGACGTTCCCGGTGAGGTGGATGTGGCTGTCTTCGCCATTCCCGCCAAGTTCGTGGCCGCTGCGCTGGAGGAGGTGGGACGCAAGAACATCCCCAACGCCGTCCTCATCCCCTCCGGGTTCGCGGAGACCGGCGAGCACGAACTCCAGGCGGAGATCGTGGCGATCGCCGAGCGGCACGGCGTCCGGCTGCTCGGGCCGAACATCTACGGCTACTACTCGACCTGGCAGGACCTGTGCGCCACGTTCTGCACCCCCTACGACGTCAAGGGCGGGGTGGCGCTGACCTCCCAGTCCGGTGGCATCGGGATGGCCATCCTCGGCTTCGCCCGCTCCACCAAGACGGGCGTGTCGGCGATCGTCGGGCTCGGCAACAAGTCCGACGTCGACGAGGACGACCTGCTGACCTGGTTCGGCGAGGATCCGAACACCGAGTGCATCGCGATGCACCTGGAGGACCTCAAGGACGGCCGGGCGTTCGTGGCCGCCGCACGCGAGACGGTGCCGAAGAAGCCCGTCGTGGTGCTCAAGGCCGGGCGTACGGCGGCCGGCGCCAAGGCCGCCGGCTCGCACACCGGCGCCCTCGCGGGCGACGACGCGGTGTACGACGACATCCTGCGGCAGGCGGGCGTGATCCGGGCCCCGGGCCTCAACGACATGCTCGAGTACGCCCGTGCCCTGCCGGTGCTGCCGGCGCCCAAGGGCGACAACGTCGTGATCATCACCGGGGCCGGCGGCAGCGGCGTGCTGCTGTCGGACGCGGTCACGGACAACGGCCTGTCGCTGATGGAGATCCCGCCGGACCTGGACGAGGCGTTCCGCACGTTCATCCCGCCCTTCGGGGCGGCCGGCAATCCGGTGGACATCACCGGGGGCGAGCCGCCGTCGACGTACGAGGCGACGATCCGCCTGGGCCTGGAGGACCCGCGCATCCACGCGCTCGTCCTCGGCTACTGGCACACCATCGTCACCCCTCCCATGGTCTTCGCCGAGCTCACCGCGCGCGTGGTGGCCGAGTTCCGCGAGCGCGGGATCGAGAAGCCCGTCGTCGCGTCGCTGGCCGGCGACGTCGAGGTCGAGGAGGCCTGCCAGTACCTCTTCGAGCGAGGGGTCGTGGCCTACCCGTACACCACCGAGAAGCCGGTGGCGGTGCTGGGCGCCAAGTACCGGTGGGCCAAGGCTGCGGGGCTGCTCTGATCCGGCTTCCGGTGGCGGGCCGCGCGAACGAAGGGCAAGGGGGCGGTACATGAGGGCGTGAGGTGAACGGGGCGGCCGACAGCGCGGTCGGCCGCCCCCTGCTCCCATACGCGCACGAAAGGCATTTGGACAGGGGGCGCTGGCCAGATCTTTCGAACGCAAGGGGTACAATTGACATGACAACTACCGATTCACCCAGCATGGTCCCGTACCGGGAGGTCACGGACGCCAACGGCCGCGTGTACCGCATAGGCGAGACCGACCGGGACATCCTCGGCCATTCACGCAAGCTGATGATGTGGCTGCCGTGGGTCGCGATGATCGCGATCAGCGTCTTCGAATACGCCTACGGCTCGGCCGAGGACACGCTGTCCAAGGCGCACGGCTGGACCCAGAGCAACACCTTCTGGATCCTGAGCATCTGGGTCTTCTTCCAGGCCGGTATCGCCACCCCCGCCGGGTGGCTGCGGGAGAAGGGCATACTCAAGGCGCGGCAGGCCATGTACATCGGCTCGGTGATGTGCATCATCGGCTTCCTGGCGCTGTCGCATCTGCACAACGTCTGGATGGCCCTTCTCGGCTTCGGCGTGATCGGCGGAATCGGCGCCGGCGCGATCTACGCGACCTGCATCAACATGGTCGGCAAGTGGTTCCCCGAGAAGCGGGGCGCCAAGACCGGCTTCGTGAACGGCGGATTCGCCTACGGCGCCCTGCCCTTCATCTTCATCTTCAACTACGCCTTCGACACCTCGAACTACAACACCGTCCTGGACCTCGTGGGTCTCTACGTCCTGGCCGCCGTCGCCATCTGCGCGTACTTCTTCAAGGACCCGCCGAAGAACTGGTGGCCCGCGGACATCGACCCGCTGTCCCACACCAGCGCCAGGAAGAACACCAAGAGCCTCGAGAAGAACCCTCCGGCGGTACGGCAGTTCACGCCGAGGGAGGCTCTCAGGACGGCTCAGCTGTACCTGATGTGGATCTCCATCGTGATGACCGCGGGAGTCTCCATCTTCGGCATCTCCTTCCAGGTCGACTACGCCAAGCAGATCGGCTTCGGCCCTCTCGTCGCGGCCTCCTCGATGGGCATCATGTCCGTCGTCAACGGCGTCGGACGTGCGGTGGTCGGCTGGCTCTCCGACTTCTGGGGCCGCAAGACGACCCTCGTCTTCGTGATCGTCGTCCTGGGCCTGGCCCAGTTCGGTGTGATCTGGGCCGGCGACATGCACAACGAGTTCCTGTTCCTGGCGTTCGCGTTCCTCTCCGGCTTCGGCAGCGGCGCCTTCTACCCGATGTTCGCGGCGCTCACGCCGGACTACTTCGGCGAGAACTACAACGCCACGAACTACGGGATGGTGTACAGCGGCAAGCTGGTCAGCGGCCTGTTCGGCGGCGGTCTGGGCTCCATGGTGGTCGCCGCATGGGGGTACAACGGCGCCTACGCGCTGGCCGGCGGCATCTCCATGGTGGCGGCCGCCATCGCCCTGCTGCTGCGGCAGCCGGGCCGCCAGAGCGCCAAGTCCATCGCACCCAACCCGCAACCGCTGGGCGAGGAAGTGGCGTGACGTCCCCGCGGCTCACCGCCGCACACCCTCCCCACGACCCCTGAGCCGTACGCCTGTCGACAGCCAGGCCGGAGGCGGTCCTTCCCCCCTGAGGGAAGGACCGCCTTGCTCACTCCCCACGGGCGTCGCCCGGTCGGTCGCCGCACAGCGCGGCCGGCTCTCCGTCGCAAGACCGGCGTCCCAACAGACCTCAGTCACACGCCCGTTCGTGGGACGACCGGCGGGTGTTCTCGGTGTGCTCGCGCATCAGCTGGTCGGCCTCCTCGTCGGTGGGCTCGTGAACGAAAGCGCCCTGCGCGGGCCGCAGGCGTCAGGACCCTTGCCGCTCCACCTTCCATACTGTAGACAATATTCAGTCGAGTTCTCCGACAAGCACATCTCGGCATTCACGCCGAAATCCCTGCACTGCGGCGATTCGCCGCACTCCCCCGGGCCTCCCCGGAGGTTCACCGAAGTTCCTCGGTACACCCTCGACCGAACGGAGCTCCTTGTGAAAGTCGCCATTCTCGGCGCCGGTGCCATCGGCGCCTATGTCGGTGCCGCCCTTCACCGCGGAGGCGCGGACGTGCATCTCATCGCCCGTGGACCCCATCTCGCTGCCATGAGGCGCAGCGGGGTGCGCGTCCTCAGCCCCCGCGGTGACTTCACCGCGCGCGCCCACGTCACGGACGACTCGGCCGAGATAGGCCCGGTCGACTACGTGTTCATGGGCCTGAAGGCGAACTCGTACGCGGCGTGCGGGCCGCTGATCGAGCCGCTGCTGCACGACACCACCGCCGTGGTGGCCGCTCAGAACGGCATTCCCTGGTGGTACTTCCACCAGCACGGCGGTCCCCACGACGGGCGCCGCCTGGAAAGTGTCGATCCCGACGGCGCGGTCAGTGCGGTGCTCGCGCCCGAGCGGGCGATCGGCTGCGTGGTGTACGCGGCGACCGAACTGGAGGCCCCCGGCGTGGTGCGGCACGTCGAAGGCACCCGGTTCTCCATCGGCGAGCCGGCGCGCGGAGCCTCGCAGCGCTGCCTGGACTTCGCCGAGGCCATGCGGGCGGGTGGTCTCAAGTGCCCGGTGGAGGAGGACCTGCGGAGCGACATCTGGGTCAAACTCCTCGGGAACGTTTCCTTCAACCCGATCAGCGCCCTGGTGCGGGCGACCATGCGGCAGATGGCCACGCACGGCGGAACCCGCCAGGTCATCGAGACGATGATGAGGGAGACGCTCGCGGTCGCCGAGGCCCTCGGTTGCGAGGTGACGGTCTCCGTCGAACGGCGCCTGGCCGGCGCCGAGCGCGTGGGCGACCACCGGCCGTCCACCCTCCAGGACCTGGAGCGCGGAAAACCGCTGGAACTCGACGTCCTGCTGCCCGCCGTGATCGAACTGGCGGAGATCACCGGCGTCGAGGTGCCCACACTCCGCACGGTAGCCGCGTTGTCGGACCTGCTGGCCCTGAGGAGACCCGCATGAGGTGACCCGGCCGGCGGGCTCCGCCGCCGCGGGGCCTCACCGCGGGAAGCCGCGATGAGGCCCCCAGTGGTCCTGCGCGGCGTTCCGAGCCCGAGGCATCCGGCCATGGGGCCTCCGCGAAAACCCGTTGGCGGACCATGGAGACCGCTGCTACCTTTCCGGAGGCCGTGCGAGAGACCGAGGAGGTGGTACCCGTGAACATATCGACATGGGTGCTCCCCTCCGGGGTCACGGTCGGGCGATAGGTCGTCCGGGAGCGCCGTCTGCGCACTCCCGAAAGGCACGACCATGCGATTCACTTCCGAACGGCGCCTCGACGACGGCGTCCTCGAACGTGAGTTCACCCTCGGCGAGATCCCCGGCACCCTGTGGACCCCCGCATCCGCCGCACCGGCCCCGCTGATCCTGACGGCCCACAACAACGGCCTGCCCAAGGGGGAACCCCGGCTGGTGGCCCGGGCCCGGCACTCCGCGGCGTACGGCTACGCGGTGGCCACCATCGACGCGGCCGGGTGCGGTGACCGGCCCCGTTCCACCGCCGACGAACAGGCCCGCGCCGACCTGCGCCGGGCGATGCGGGCCGGCGAGCCGGTCGATGAGATCTTCGAGTCCTTCATCGGCCCGCTGGTCGAGAAGGCGGTCCCGGAGTGGCGGACCACCCTGGACGCCCTCCTTTCGCTGCCCGAGATCGACGGCCCGGTCGGGTACTCGGGGTGGACCGCACTGGGCATCCGGCTGGCGGTCCTGGAGCCGCGCATCGCGGCCGCCGGCTTCTTCGCCGGGGGTTACGTGCCCCGCGCCCAGCGCCAGGAGGCCCGGCAGGTCACCATTCCGCTGCTGTTCCTCCTGCAGTGGGACGACGAAGGCAACCCCCGGCAAAGGGCCCTGGACCTGTTCGACGCCTTCGGCACCAAGGAGAAGACGCTGCACGCCAACATGGGCGGGCACACCGGCACCCCGTGGTTCGAGGTGGAGGACGGGAACCGGTTCTTCGGCCGGCACCTGAAGTGAGGCCCGGCCGCCAGGCCGGCAGGAGCCAATAGTCCCGGTCGGCCAGGACACCGCTCACCGGGGACAGGTCCCGGCTCTTCTCAGCTCTCTCCACCGCGGGCCCCTGCCGAGTCGGCAGGGGCCCGCACTGCCCGAAGCCATGAACTGGTCGATTTCTGCCGTGCTTCGAGTGCCGGCCAACCTGCTGAACCTCCGCGTCGGCGCCTGGAGCGAACCACGTCAAGAGCAGATGGCACGCTTACGGCGTGCTGATCGAGGGATACGACGGTGGCTCACTGGTCGCCGGAGAGCCACTGGTGGACCGTCCGGGCTTTTGGTCGAACCACCTGTGGGGGCCGTGTTGGCGTGGTGCGAGTGCCGAGCCGGAGTGGTTCGGCGCTGACGGAGCCGATGTCGACGCCATGTCCGACCTGCTCATGGACCCGAAGCGGTGGCCGGTGTTCCTGATGCCGGTCGAGGGCGGGTACGAGGCCGTGGTGGTCTACCGCAATCTTGTCGACGACTACGGAGTCGACTACGTGTTTACGCATCCGAGCTGGAGCGGTGCCCGGCAAATCGCCGGCTGGGACGGCGACTTGCACGGGGACACACTGACGTGGCGTGAACTCATCCGCATCGTCGCCAGTCCGAGCCCGACAGCCGACGGGATCAAGGACCCGGCTGCCCGTCTCCTGCTGCTGCTTCCCTTGCTCGCCGAGCATGCCCCTTCGGACGAGGCAGTTGCGACGCTCACCGCCGCTCTGATCGCGGCAGGAGCCTCTGAGGACACCGCCCCGACCACCGCACAGCACCTGCTTGAGCACGCAGCCGGGAACGCATGGCATGACCCCACGTGGGGCTCGCCACTCAGCGGGAGCTCAGGCCCTCCCAGCCCTGCCGTAAGCGGAGTCCTGGCGCGCCTAGGTATCACCTGAGGGCACTCGTTCCGTTCCTCCACACCTCAAGGGCCAGCCCGATTTTACTGACGGCTCCGCCAAAACCGGCCACATCCCCAGCAGTGGAGCCGAGCGGAATGATCACGGTGTGCCTGGTGTGATCACACCGTCGGAAACGTGCTTCAACGGTGGGCCGGTTGCAGGCGCTCGATGCGGTCGAGGTCGCCGGCGAGCAGGTCGCGGTGGCTGATGGTGAAGTCTCCGTTGGGCAGGGCCTGCCCTTCCGCGTACTGCCGGCCCATGACGGTGGTGGGCAGGAAGGCGCGCAGGCGGTGGCGCATGTCCCCGGGGTAGTCGACGGGGGTACCCCAGCCGGCGGGGGCCTGGTCGGTGGAGAGCAGGACCCAGTGGTCCACAGGCACAGCGGCGTAGAGGTCCGGCGCCTTGCCGGTGTGACTGTCCAGGGCGGGCACGGTCAGCCGGTCGGGATCGAGGGGCGCGTACCACAAGAGCAGTGGCTTGGCGCGTTGCGCGTCGGCGTTGTCGAAGCAGCACACAGCGATGGTGTGGTCGGGGAAGTGTCCGGCGTAGAAGCGCAACAGGTCAGGCTCGAGCTCGGGGCGCCGGTGCGGCGGCACCCGTCGCAGCGCGGCCGGGACCGCGGTGGGGTCCTCTGCCAAGAGCACCGTGTAGACGTCGTGGTCGAAGACCCGTACGGCCTGCGGTTCCGCGCTCATCCACGCGATGTCGTCGGCTGTGGCGGCGACGCGCTCCGCGGCGGCGACCATGCGGTGCAGGACGTCGCCGGTGCGCCCGGCGGAGAGGAACTGCCGGGGGGTGAGCTGCCTGGTGGGCAGGTGCAGCAGCGTGACTCCACCCACGCGTAAACGCGCGGGCTTCCTGTGTCGGTGGCTACGCCACGTCGCAGAGGGCCAGCCCGGCCCTGTTGAGGACGTTCCTCGCGCCGACGTGGTCCGCGTTCGCGGTGTACCCGCACGCCGTGCACTGGAACTTCGCCTGGGTGAGGCGGTTCCCCTTCGCGACGTGCCCGCACTCGGGGCACGTGCGGGAGGTGTTGCGCGCGTCCACCGGGACCGTGAGGCGACCGGCACTCTCAGCCTTGTTCGCCAGGATTCCGAGGAACTGCGCCCAACCCGCGTCAAGAATGCTGTGATTGAGTCCGGCCTTCGCGGCGGCACCGTTCGGCAGGAAGCTGCCGGGCTGCTCGGGGGCGGCCCTGGGTGCCGGGGCTTTGGTCATGCCCGCCGTGTTCAACCGCTCGTGCGCGATCACGTCGTGCTCTTGCACGAGTGCGAGCGCGGTCTTGTGGTGGAAGTCGACGCGCTGCCGCCGGATCCTGGCGTGCAGCTTGGCGACCTTCCGGGCCGCAGCGCGGTGGCGCTTGGTGCGCTGCCGGGTCCGCTTCGGGAACGTCGCAAGATGCCGCTGCGCTTCGGCCAGTTCGTCGGCCATCGCCTTAAGGAAGCGCGGGTTGGCGACGTGTTCGCCGTCCGACGTGGTCAGAAAGTGGGCGACGCCCACGTCGATACCAACGATCGCCCCGGTGGACGGCAGCGACTCGGCGGGGACCTCGTCGCAGGCCAGGACGACGTACCAGCGGGTCCCCTCGCGCTTCACCGAGATCGTCTTGACGCGCCCCTGTACGGGCCGGTGCTGGTGCACGCGGATGTGCCCGACGCCTTGAAAACGCACGCGGGTCTGACGGTCGTGCGGGGTGGAGTCCCAGCGGCAGCCGTCGCCGTTCTTGGGGAAGGTGACGGTGGCGAAGTGCCCGACGCCCTTGAACCTGGGGTAGCCCGGCGTGAGACCGGCCTTGACCCGCTTGAAAAACGCCTGGAACGCCTTGTCGAGACGGCGCAGCGTGGCCTGCTGAGAGGAAAACGACCAGCGGCCGTGACGCTCGGGGTCGAACGCGCGGATCTCCTTGAGCTGCGCGGACTGGTCGCCGTACCGAACGGTGGTCCTCGAGGTGTGCCGGTAGGCGTCCCGGCGTTCCTGGAGCGCGCCGTTGTAGAGGGAGCAGTGGTCCCGCAGCATGTCGGTGAGCGACGCCGCCTGGCTCTTGGTGGGGCGAAGGAGGAACTTGTACGCGCGGATCACGCGCCGTCCCCCTTCTTCCCCGGGCGTTCCCACTGGGTGTCGATGTACTTCTCGACCGTCGCCGCCGACACGGCACCCACCGATGCCGCGAAATACGACGACGACCACAACGTGGGCATCCGCGACTTCAGGTGGGGGAACTCTTCGCGCAGGACGCGGGAGGTGAAGCCCTTGAACTGGTTGGCCACGTACGAGGCTGACGACTTCGGGTCGTGCTTCACGAAGAGGTGGACCTGGTCGGGCATCACCTCAAGGGTGATGATCTCCCAGCCGCGTTCGTCAGCCTTCTGCCGGATCAGTTCCTCCAGTCGTTCCGCGACCCGGCCGCCGAAGGACCGGACGGCGGTACTTCGGGCACCACACCACGTGGAGCCCGAGGTCATACACGCCGCCGGAGAACCGGCGAACCTTCCTGGCCACGACCATACGACCACCATACATACGCGACAGGTCTAATCCCCCAGAAAGGCGCCGCAGGTGAACAGCGAGAATTCGTGCACCCGGTTGACGTCAGAGCAGCCCAAAGAAGCCATTCCCCACCCCGCTGAAGCGGGGCGTCCCCTGGCTAGGTCCTGATGGCGGCAAGGTACCGCCCTCGTCCGGTGGGCACCGTGGGGATGGACGCACGAAGGACCGCCACCGCCGGGGGCGGCCTCGCCACCGGCCCGGTGGTGGGCGGCCCCCGTGGTGGACTGGCTGCTGCGACCGACCACGGGGGCGGGCCTGTCAGAGGTCTTTCCTGCGTCTGCCTCCGATTTGGTACGGCCGCATCATCTCGTTGTCCTCGTGCTCGAGGATGTGGCAGTGCCAGACGAAGCGACCGGGGTGGTCGAACCGGGCTTTCACCCGGGTGATCTCTCCCGGATAGGCGATCACGGTGTCCTTGAAGCCGCGCTCCCCGCTCTCCGGCGGAACGGCTGCCCCGTTGAACGGCTGCCGGTTCACCACCTCGAACGCCACCGCGTGGATGTGCACCGGGTGGGCGTCGTCCGTGAAGTTGTGCAACTCCCATGTCTCGGTCGCGTTCAGACGTGGGTTCTCCGTGACCGGATCGGCCCAGTGGAGCAGCACCGGATTGCCGGCGGAATCGAGCGTCCCGAACATGGCCTCGACCGGGGTGTCCGGTGGCACCAGGGGATTGCTGGAGTCCATCTCGTTGAGGGAGAGGCGACGGGTGACGCTCGCCGAGCCGAGCGGCCTGATCCTGGGCAGCCTGAGCCGATCCGGCGGAACGCTGGTGTCCCTGCCCGCCGGCGGCACGATCACGAACTTCATCACCTGCCCGGTGGTGGCGGGATCCGCCGCGGAGAAGTCCACGCCTGGTTGGCCCCGGCCGAAGGGCTCGTCGGCGCCCTCATTGATGAGGTACAGCTCGGTGCCTTCCGGGATCCCGGTGAAGTCGACGATGACGTCGGCCCGCTCCGCGTTGGCCACCAGCAGCCGCTCCAGCCGTACCGGTGCGGGCAGGAACCCGCCTTCGTTGCCGATCTGCCAGATCGGTACGGCGGACTGTGCCGGCCGGGCGGTCGGGCTGTCCGCGATCTTCAGGATCAGGAACCGGGCATTGCATCCGTTGAGGAGGCGCAGCCTGTAGCGGCGCGGTTCGACCTCCAGCTTTGGCCATGTGCGTCCGTTGACCACCATGGTGTTGGCGAAGAATTCGGGGTTCCAGACGGGGGACACATCGGTGGTGGGAATGTACGGACCCGCGAACCCGTCGAAGAATTCCCGGCTCGTGGGGTAGAACAGGGAGCCGTCCGCATTGAACGAGCGGTCCTGGATGACCAGGGGGATCTCGTAGTACCGGGTGCCCGGCGGATCACCGAAGGCGGGCGCCGGTCCGGGCAGGGCCCCCTTGGGCAGGTCGCACTCGCCGCCGCGCAGCAGGTAGAACCCGACGGGCCCGGCGTAGACGTTGAGCCGGGTCAGACCCAGGGCGTGATCGTGGAACCAGAGGGTCGCCGCCCGCTGGTCGTTGGCGTACTGGAAGGTCGCGGTGCCCGGCTCCCACTTCAGGCCATGTGCGTCGGCGGACTTCCGACGGAACTCGTCGTAGTACGAGCCCACGGTGGCGAACCCGGAAGGGATGTCGTTCGCGCGTGGCAGGTACCACGCTTCGGGGTGGCCGTCGCTCTCCTCGGATGAATGCCCACCGTGCAGGTGAGTCACGATCGGCACGGGGCCGGTATACGGACCCGGTGTCGAGGTGAAGACCGGCCGGGAATCGCGCCCGGCCTTGCCTCCCGGCGGGTTCGCCCAGTGCAGAGTGGGGTCGACCGCCAGCAGGTGCGGGAGGAAGCGGCCCTGGCTGTCGACGAGATCGTTCACCCAGGTGACCCGGACAGGTCGGTCGACCTTGGCCTCGATGGTGAACGACGGATAGCTGTATGTGTCGTTGTCGCCGAGCGAGCCGTACCCCCACAGGGTGGTGGAGGGCAGAGTGGGCGGCAACACCTGCTGGCTGAACTGCCGGACACCGATGACGTAGGTGTCGATTCCGTGCCGCTGCGGGCGGGGAGCCTTCGGTATCACCGGCGGAATCACCAGGTCGGTGACGTATTTCGGGATGGTCGTGGGGTCCAGGGTGGGAACGGGGAAGCCGGCGTCAGTCCCGGCCCCGGGGGCCACCGTGTTCCCCTTCGGGAGTGCCACCGCCCCGCTGGGTCCTGGAAGGGCTAAGGCCGCCCCTCCGACGGCCCCGGCTACGAGCACGTCTCGTCGTGCGATCATTTCACTCGCCTTCTGCAGCCCGAGGGAGTCGACCACTCCTTTACTGAATGTTAGATCGCGCACACAGCGAGTAACTGAACGCCGTCCAGCGTGTCGTCAGGTTGTCAGGGCCGGGCGGCGCGCGGTCTGCCGGTCCCGGGTGGATGCCGGTGAGCCGGTCGCGCAGGAGTGCGGTGCGGACTGCTTCCTCGACCCGCGCGGTGCGGTGGCTGACCAGCAGCCGCAGTCGACGGACCGCTCGAGCAGGCGGCCTTCGGTGTACGCATCGGATGGAGCGCCGACGTCGGGAAGACGACGCGTTGTGCCACGCGTTGCCGACACTGGTCCATCGGCGGGGCCGTGCCGCCGGTTCAAGCGTCGAAGTGCCTGCGCAGTGTCTTCTTGTCGAACTTGCCGACCCCGGTCCGGGGAATGGCGTCCATGACCTCGATACGGTCGGGCAGTTGCCAGCGTGCGAAGCCGCTGCGTTCCAGGTGGTCGCGGACGATGGCGAGGGTGACCGTGCTGCCGGGGCGCGCGGTGACGCAGATCAGGGGGCGTTCCTGCCACTTGTCGTCGGGAACGGCGATGACCGCAGCCTCGGCCACCTCGGGCAGGGCCATGACGGCCGACTCCATGTCCACCGACGAGATCCACTCGCCGCCGGACTTGATGAGGTCCTTGGCGCGGTCGGCGACGACCATGTAGCCGTCCGGCGAGCCCACGGCGATGTCGCCGGTGCGGAACCAGCCGTCTTCGGTGAAGGCGTCCGCACCGTCACCGCCGAGGTAGGAGCCTGCGATCCAGGGGCCGCGCACCAGCAGATCGCCCATCGACTCCCCGTCCCACGGAACGGAGGTGCCGTCGCCGTCGCGGATCTCCATCTGCACGCCGGGCAGCGGCAGCCCGGCGCGCGTGCGCACGGCGTCGGTGACGCGCTGCTCGTCCCAGTCGCGCATCCTCTCCTTGGGCCAGGCCAGCGAGGCCAGCGGCGAGGTCTCGGTCATGCCCCACACCTGGACCAGGGGGATGCCGAGGTCGCGCCGGTAGCGTTCGATCAGCGAGCGAGGCGGGCGGGCGCCGCCGCACAGCAGGTGCCGGAGCTCGGGCAAGCCGCCGCGGGCGGCCATCGCGTCAGCGACCGACATCCAGACGGTGGGGACGCCGGCGGCTATGGTGACCCGCTCTGCGGCCATCAACTCGACCAGCGCGGTGGGGTCCAGGGAGCCGCTGGAGAAGACCTGCTTGGCGCCGTAGGAGGTGGCGGTGTACGGCACGCCCCAGGCGTTGGCGTGGAACATGGGCACCACCGGCAGCACGCAGTCACCAGGGCCGATGCGCATCGCGGCCTGGGAGGAGGCGGCGATGGCGTGCAGGACGGTCGAGCGGTGCGTGTAGACGACGCCCTTGGGGCGGCCGGTGGTGCCGGAGGTGTAGCACAGGCCGAGCGGGGCGTTCTCGTCGATGTCGACCGGCTCGTACTCCGCCGGCCGGGCGGCGATGATCTCCTCGTAGGCGACGACGTCCGGCAGTGTGGTCTCGGGGACGGAGCCGCCGAGGACGATCACGTGCCTGACGCCCGCCAGTCCGCCGCGCTCGTGCACCTTCTCCAGCAGCGGCAGCAGATCGGGATCCACCAGAATCGCCCGGTCCTCGGCGTGCCCGATGACGTACGTCAGATCCTCCGGCGAGAGCCGCAGGTTCAGGGTGTGCAGGACGCGGCCGGTGCAGGGAACGGCCCAGTAGGCCTCCAGGTGACGGTAATTGTTCCAGGCCAGGGTCGCCACGCGCGCGCCCCGCTCCAGGCCGAGCGAGTCCAGGGCGTGCATCAGTTGCTGCGCCCGGCGACCGAAGTCGGCGTAGGTGTAGCGGTGCACGCGGCCGTCGGGGAACCTCGTGACCACCTCGGTGTCGGGGAAGTACCGCGGGGCGTGGCCGAAGAGCAGCCAGGTGTTCAGCGGGGTGTTCATCATCGCCATGGCGGACATCGTCAGTCCCATCCCGTCGGCCCGGCCATGGAGGATCCCCACGGTCCGGACGCCCCGGGTGTGTGGCGAAACCCCACCCCGGGTCGGGGGCCGCGCGAATCGCGCCTGGGAGATTCCCACATGCGCCGGGTCCGCGCTGTGGAGCTTGTCTCCTTGACTTGCTCCCCCTCCTGAGGGAGGGAGATTTTGGCCTGCTCGCCTGGTGCTGTGCCGCTACGCGGCACGGGCATCGGGCGGGCTTCCGGGGCTTCCTGCTTCCTCGCGCTGTGCCAGATGGGGTTCTGGTCTTACCGGCGCTCCACAGGCTGTCACCGCCAGTCCGGCGGCCTGTTTCACGTTCTTCGCGGCGTTGATGTCCCGGTCGTGCACGGTGCCGCAGGCCGTGCAGGTCCATTCCCGCACGTGCAGGGGTTTCGGGCCGTCGCGGTGCCCGCAGGTGGAGCACACCTGGCTGGTGGGTTCGAACCGGCCGATCTTGACGAAGGTGCGCCCGTACCGCTGCGCCTTGTACTCCAGCATGTGCACGAACGTCGACCAGCATGCACGCTCTTGGCCAGCCGGGTGCGCGCGAGTCCGCCCACCGCCAGGTCTTCCACGGCGACCGCTTGGTTCTCGCGGATCAGCTTCGTGGAGAGCTGGTGGTGGAACTCGCGGCGCGCGTCGACCACCTTGGCGTGCGCGCGGGCCACCTTCCGGCGGGCCTTCTCGCGGTTCTTCGATCCCTTCTGTTTGCGGGACAGCTCCCGCTGGGCTTTCTTGAGCTTCTTCTCGGCGCGGCGCAGGAACCGTGGGGAGTCGATTTTGGTGCCGTCGGACAGCACTGCGAAGTGGGCCAGCCCGAGATCGATCCCGATGCTGGCCTCGGCGTCGGGCATGCGCCGCAGATCTGCGGCCGGTTCGGTGTCGATGACGAAGGACGCGAAGTACCGGCCCGCCGCATCCTTGATGACGGTCACCGAAGACGGCACACACGGCAGGGCGCGGGACCACTTCACCCGTACCTCACCGATCTTCGGCAGGTTCAACCGCCCGCCGGGCGTGATGGACCAGCGGGCGTTCGCCGTGAACCGGATCGACTGCCGCGAATCCTTACGCGACTTCAACTTCGGCGCGCCCAGCTTGGGGCCCTTGCGCTCGCCCTTGAGGGAGGCGAAGAAGTTGCGGTAGGCCGCCTCGCCGTCGCGCAGCGCCTGCTGCAGCACCACCGCGGAGACCTCGCCCAGCCAGGACCGCTCGGCGGTCCGCTTGGCCAGGGTGATCAAACTGCGGGACAGCTCGGCCGCCGTCGGGAACGGCCTGCCCGCCGCCCGGGCGTCCTCACGGGCACGCACCGCGTCGTTAAACACCACGCGCGCGCACCCGAACGCCTTCGCCAGCGCGATGCGTTGGCCCGGTGCCGGGTACAGGCGGAAGCCGTAACGAAGCTGCATACAGAGCACCCTACAAATTCGGGTAATGGCTGACATGCAGAACATCAGGACTGGCCAGCACTGCATTTTCGCGATTGACGTGCACTTGGTCTTCGTGACCACGTTCCGGCACCAGGGGTTCACGGATGCTCATCTGACGCGCATGCAGGAGATCACGCGGGCGATGCGCGCGGACTTCGAGTTCTCCCCCGGCTCCGCCGGGACAGCCGTCGCGGCGCTCCGCGCAGCAGGTGGCGAACACGCGACGGCCGGCTCCGCCGACCAGAAATCCGCCACGCCACGACAGGATTCGCTTCACCACCGGGCTGAAGCCCGGTGCACTGCGAATGAATCCCGGTACTGAACCTGAACTGGTGATGTCGGTCCTGTCGGCCTCCGCCCGCGCCTGAGACCTGCAGAAATGGGTTCGCGTCCCGTCGGCTGTACTGCGATCGTGAGGACGTGCCAAAGGACCTGAGTATGCAGCCGGCCGCGCCGGTCACGAAGTGGTCGGCCGGGTCGATCCGGATCACGAGCAGCACGGTCACTGCTGGCGAGATTTCGGGTCGCCTGGGGATCATGGCGGACCAGCAGTTCGAGCGGGACAGCCTGATGAACCCCCGCAACCCGATCAGCGCTCGACGGGAGACCAGCGTCTGGCTCAGGCGAAGCGGGCTGCCTGATGACAGCGACCTCACGGACCATGTACGAGCACTGGTCGAACTCGTCGACGGGCATCGCGAGAAGTTGGCGGGCCTGTCGGCCGACTGCGACCTGGAGCTGTGTCTTGGCTTCGGTAGCGAGAACGGTCAGGGAGGCTGTGTCCTGCCTGCACGCCTGCTCGCCGAGGTCGGCGCACTCGGACTGGACATCGTGCTCGACCTTTACCCACCCGAACCGACCACGACCGACGCTTCCGGATGAAGATTGGAGAGCCATCTTGGATGGTCAGGCGAGTGCGAGCCCGGTTCCAGTGAGGCAGCCGTCAACGAGGTCCGGACGGTACTGGATCTTCTTGAGCCGGCGCTTCACGGCTCGGGTGATCTGGCCGAGATCGGCCGCGGCGAGGTTGCCGATGTCGCGCTTGACCAGCGACCAGACGCCCTCCTGCGGGTTGAGGTCCGGGGCATAGGTGGGCAATTGGAAGACGGTGAGCCACTCGGCGTTCGCGGCAATGAACTCCCGCATGCTGGCCGTCAGGTGCAGCCGGACGTTGTCCCACACGAGCACGATCGGGCCGCCGAGCTGGATGCGGGCGCGGACGATCAGGTTGCGGAAGTCACGCCAGCCGAAGCCCTTCAGCTCGTCCTTGCGGCCCCGGTACTCGCGGATCGCGTAGATCAGTCGAGACCGCTCGCCCGGCTTGTAGCAGGCCATGCCCGCCATCGACACCCGTCCGGAACCACGGCCCCCCACCCGCACGACCGGGGTCTGGCCGATCCGGCCCCAGGTCCGCGCGCGCGGCGGAGTCATCGACTGCCCGGCCTCGTCCTCGAAGACGATCCAGGCCCCGCGCTCCGCCGCGATGCTCTTACCCGCGGCCAGGTCTCCTTCTTCCAGACCTCGACCGCGTCGTCATCTCGCTCGATCGCCCGCCGAGCGGGCTGCTGCCAGCTCCAGCCGTGCCGCTTCAGCAGCCGCCAAGGGCCCTCGACCGTGTAGGAGACGTGGAACAGTCGCCCGATCAACATCTTGATCCGTGCCAGCGTCCACCGCTGGTCCACCCAACCGTGAGCCAGCGGACCGCGCTCCAACTCACGCTCCAGCCTGGTGATCTGGGCTTCACAGAGCCGAGGTCTTCCGGGCGACCCCTTTGACAGGACTCCTGCCTCGCCGCCCTCGCGCCAGGCGCGGCGCCACCGCTCGACCGACCGCGCGCTCACTCGCAGGCGGCAGCAACCTCCGCGTTCTTCTCTCCGGCCTGGAAGCGCTCCACGGCCTGGAGCCGTATCCGCTCCCGCGTGGTTCTCTCGGCGTCGGTCAGCCCGGCGCCCTGCGCGTACCTCACATCCCCAGGGCTACCGCTGCCGATGGTCGGCTGTCAGGCGAACGGCACCGACTTCACTCAATCAAGTTCAGTAGCAGCCCTGGGTGGCCGAATTTAACGTCTGCGTCACATCGGCAGTCGCCGACGACATCCCCGTGCAGCCGAGGCCCTCATGAGAGAAGCACGAGCCATTCTCGCCACGCACCGCCTAGCCAAGGGTTCCAGGGATTCCGCGCTGTGAACGAGGTGGAACTGAGCGTCGCCGAAGGCACCGTACACGCCCTGGCCGGCCCCAAGGGCACCTCACTGTGGTCCTTGGAGCGGATCTACCACCCCTTCTCCGCGCTGGCGGCCCACCGCCGCTTCTCGGCGCCAAGCTCTCCGGCGGCGAGCAGCAGATGCTCGCTCTTGCACGGGTGCTGCGGGCGGGAGCGGGGCTGCTGCTGTGCGACGCCGACCGAGGGGCTCGCCCCGGTCGTCATCCAGCGCATCGGCCGGATCCTTCTTGAGGCCAAGCGACAGGGAGCAGCCGGTCACACGTCCGAACACCTCTGCGTGAAAGGGGAGTCCGCCGTGGGCAACCTCGACGGCAGGACCGTCATCGTCACCGGCGTCGGGCGGGGCATCGGCCGCGCCGTCGCCCTGAAGCTCGCCGCCGAGGGTACAGCCGTCGTCGACGACCTGGACCCCGGGCCCGCCTCCGAGACCGTCCTGACCGTGAAGACGGCCGGCGGCGCCGGCATCGAGGTGGCCGGCCGCGAGACCAAGGTGGGGATCAGCGACAAGTACTTCGCGGCGGCCGAGCGGTCCATCCCGCTCGGCCGCGCGGGTAGCCCCGAGGAGGTTGGGCGGGGCGGTCTACCTGAGGTGGACGCCCGAGGCCGACTACATCACGGGGCAGGTCGTGGTGTGCGGCGGCGGCTTCACGGGCTGACCCGGGCCGCCGCCGTGCGGGTCAGGACGGGCAGCCGGAATCGGAGACCACGTAGTAGCCCGGCGACGTCTCCTCCAGTGTGTGGGTCTCGTACACGTTGTACAGGCCCATGTACTGGTTGGAGCCGTTGGCGTACACGTAGCCCATGCTCTGGTGCGCGCGCCCGGCGACGACCTGGTTGTAGTTGTTGTCGGTGTAGCACTGGTGGGCCGCGCCGCTCGTGGTGACCTGTACGGCGGCGGAGGCCGCTCCGGCCGACCCGGATCCGTCGACGGCTGCGACGGTGTAGCTGTACGTCGTACCGGCGGACAGGCCCGTGTCGGTGAACGAGGTGCCGGTCGGGGTGCCGACCTGGGTGCCGCCGCGGTAGACGCGGTAGGAGGCCGCACCGCCGACCGCGCTCCAGGACAGGGAGACCGAGGTGTCGGTGGTGCCGGTGACGGTCAGGCCGGTGGGTGCGGGCAGGCTGCCGCTGCCACCGCCGCCCCCTGCCAGGCCCCAGAACTCCCCGATGTAGTACGAGGCGCAGATGTTCACGTCCAGGATGTAGCTGCCGGCGACGCCGCACTGCGTGGCCCCGCTGCCGGGGTCGACGGGCTGGCCGTGCCCCATGCCGGTGATGGAGTACGACTCGACGACGTCGTTGCCGGAGCCGTCGCGGTACACCTTGTGCGGGTAGCCCTGGACCGTGTCACTGACGTCGGCGGTCGCGTCCGTGCCGTGCACGTTGGTCCATTGCTCGACCAGTTCGGTCATGTTCATCGGCTTCACCGTGGTGTCGCCGGAGCCGTGCCAGACCGACATCGTGGGGTACGGGCCCGCGTAGGAGGGGTAGGCGGCTCGCACCTTGTCGCCCCACTGCTGGGGGGTGAGGTCCACGCCCGGGCTCATGCAGTTGAGGCCTTCCGTCGTGCTGCGGGCACAGTCGAAGGGGATGCCGGCGACGACCGCCGCGCCGCTGAAGACGTCCGGGTAGGCGGCGGCCATGACCGCGGTCATCGCGCCTCCGGCGGACAGTCCGGTGACGTAGACGCGTGAGGCGTCGGTGGCGTAGTCGGCCGCCATTCTGTCGACCATCTGCTTGATGGACAGCGCCTCGCCCTGACCGCGCGAGAAGTCGCTCTGCTGGAACCAGTTGAAGCAGGAGTTGGCGTTGTTGGCGGACTTCTGCTGCGGCAGCAGCAGGGCGAAGCCCCAGGTGTCGGCCCACTTCGTCCAGCCGGTCTCGTCGTCGAAGCCGGACGCGGACTGCGTACAGCCGTGCAGGGCGACGACCAGGGGGCGCCCGGCGGGGAGTCCGTCGGGGACGTAGCGGAACATCTGCAGGTTGCCGGGGTTGGAGCCGAAGCCCGTCACCTCGGTGAGGGTCGCGGCCTGGGCGGAGACCGGGAACAGGCCCAGCAGCAGGCCGACCAGACACAGGATCAGGCCGTAGACGGAAGCGCGTCTGCCGCCTCCGCCTCGGGTTCTACGGGAAGGGGTGTGGGGTCGCAGGCGCATCGATGTCTCCTTGTCCGCCCCGGGGCAGCCGACTGCCCGGGACGTCGGGGGGAAGGGACGGTGACGCCACCACCGGCCGCCGCGCCGTGGGGCGACGAGGTGACCGGGGCGTTTCTGCGACGGTACGGCCGCGCCGCGTGCAGCGCTTATGGATGGATCGAACACTTCTGGGATCGGCCGGGTGTGCGCCGGATCCACTGACGGCAGATCAGCAGACCAGACGGAGCGCGTCATTCCCGGCGCCCTGTTCGTGGCGGCCGTCCCTGTGGCCCCAGTGCCTGTACGACGAGGCACGTCCGGCCGCGGGCGACACGGCCCCCCGCCGGATCACCCTCCGCCGGATCGAGCAGGCGACACACCTGCCAGGCGGACACCTGCACACCGTGTTCTGCTGTCGGCCGAGGGGGTCGCGTCTCCCCGGGTATGAGCGACAGGATCGTCCCATGCAGCCGATCTTCGTTCTCGTGCACAGTCCGTCCGTGGGTCCCTCGACCTGGCACCCTGTGGCCGAACACCTGACAGCGGCGGGGTACCAGGTACTGGTGCCGTCCCTGCTGCACATAGGCGCCGGCGCCCCGCCCTTCTGGCCCCGCGTCGTCAGCGCCGTCCGCGACGACCTCCGGCAGATCCCGGCCGACCGCCCTGTCACGTTGGTGGCGCACAGCAACGCAGGCCTCTTCCTCCCGGCGATCCGCTCGGGCCTCGATCACCCGGTGACCGGCTCGATCTTCGTGGATGCCGCACTGCCGGCGCGGATCGGCCCCACTCCTGTGGCCACACCCGAAGTCCTGGAGTTTCTCCGCCCGATGGCGGTGAACGGCAAGCTGCCGCGGTGGACCGACTGGTGGGACGAGGCTGACCTCGCCCCCATGTTCTCTGATCCGGTGATGCGGCGGACGGTCGTCGAGGAGCAGCCCTCCCTGCCCCTGTCGTACTACGAGCAGCACATCCCGGTTCCCGACGGCTGGGACGATCATCCGTGCTCCTACGTGCTGTTCGGCCCTCCGTATGACGACCTTGCCGCCGAAGCACGCGAACGCGGCTGGCAGGTGGCGCACCTGCCCGGCGCTCACCTGCACCAGATCATCGATCCTGCCGGAACAGCCCGGCACCTCGTCGCACTCGCCCCTACGACGTGAGCAGCTGGACGACGGCGCATCCGGAGCGTGCAGCGGAAGGCGCGATCGCGCAGGCGTGTCTCCCGGTCGGCGCGCGAGGAACACGTCTTGTCGCCCCGCCTCCCGACGGACGGAGAGGAAGTCGGCCGCCATCCGGTGTCGGGAGCCCGCATGCCGCCCAGCGCGGCGACGACCTGCGAGCTGCCCCAGGCGCAGCCCCTCATCCGGCCTCTCGTCCGCCGGCCAGGCGGCGCCACCACCAGGGGGCGACGCGCCGATGCCGATGAGCGGCAAACGGATCTGGCAACGTGCGCTCGACTACCTGATGCCTGCCGCGTCCTGTCCGGGGCTGACTGGCGGCACAGGAAATCGTTCTGGCCTGCCTACCCGTCGAACCGGCGCCTCCCGACGAGCCACCGGCGCGCCGACATCCCAAGGACCAGGACTCCCAGGGCCGGCGCCCAGTGCTGCCAGCACCAGAGCGGATTCTGCCACCGCCACAGCGGCGCGGGTGCGGCCTCGACGGGAATCGCCTCGACGTCGTTGCCCGGCACGGGGTCGCTCGGACCGTAGACGGCGATGTTGCCCTCGGCGCCGGGGATCTGCTTGTCGATGCGGATGTGGAAAACGATGGTGCTCGAAGACTCGGGCGATGGAGCACCCAGGTACGAGAGGTCGCACAGGAAGAAGTGGTTTTCTCCGTCCTGTGGCGGCCGGCACGAGTATCGGCGATCGTCGTCGTCCCCCTCCCAGGGGATGGAGGTGACCGTGGTCCCAGGGGGCGGCACGACGGCGAAGGATCCGGTGTCGGGGGAACCAGGGCCCAGGTTCGTCACACCGAGCCGCACCGCGACGGTGTCCCCCACCCTGCCCCTGACCGCGCCGCTGACAGGGGTGTAGTCGGCCGGCGACGACTGGGACGTCTCGACGGCGAAGGCCGTACCGGCATGCGCCAGGCCGTGGACCGCGGCGGTGGGCAACACGCGGGTGGTGGCCCACGGCCGTTTCGGCGGTCTGCTCCGTTCGCCGGTGGGCAGCCGCGCGCCGGTTCCTCTCAGCGCGCCTGCCGTGAAGGGCGCCATGGCGACCTCGGCATGCAAGGCGGTCTGACCCCCCGGCGTCGGCTGGGGCTGCGCCCACAACGGCGCAACCACCGTTCCAAGGGCGGCAAGAGACACGACAGCGGCACCGACACGGCGCACGACGTCACGCCCAGCCATGGACGACGGACCCGTCAACTCGCAACCCCGTCTCACATCCCGATGTGGTCGGTGCGTCCCGCCGCGACAGCGCCGGGCAGACGCAACAGCAGCGCGTGGCAGGCGCAACCGTACCCTGCCCTCATAGCCGCCCGAACGGAGCAGTTCACGGGCACCCTGGACCTTGGTGTGCCCCATCCCGACCGTGCGCGACGCGGCCGCCGTCAAGCGGTGCCCCTCGGAGAATGCAGCCACCACCAGCGCGGACACGGGCGGAGCAGGCACCCAGTGGTCGCCCTCAGCCGCACATGACCGAGACGGTCCGCCCCGAGGCCTGCCGCCCGCGAACTCGCCGAGGCGTTGGCACACGTCGTCTCATCCTGCGTCCCGCGCCAGCCGAACTCCTCGAGCACCAAGCCCTCTTGGTCGGATCACTGTCACGAGCGTGCGATAGGTTGCCCGCCATGACTGGACTCGGACCCGTCGCCTGGCCACCTGCCCCGATAAGGACCGGACGGCTCGTACTCCGCGAGTCCGAGGCCCGGGACCGGGGGGCGTTCATCGAGCTGTTCGCATCGCCGCAGGTGCACACCTACCTCGGTGGCCCTCGAGCGCGCGATGAGCTCGAACGCGCGATGCCTGAAGTACCTGGGCGGCGTCCTGGCCTGTTCGTGGTCGACCTCGACGGGACGACCATCGGCACGATCGCGCTCGACCGGCGCGACGCGGAGCGTCCGGGGCACGTCCGTCCGGAGGCCGGGGAGGCCGAGCTCGGCTACATGTTCCTGCCGGAAGCCTGGGGATGCGGGTACGCCGCCGAGGCGTGCGCAGCGGCACTCGACTGGTTCGCCGACGCACTCCCCGGCGAGCCGGTGGTGCTCTGCACGCAGACCGCCAACGACCGCTCGATGCGCCTCGCGGCGAAGCTGGGGTTCGCCGAGGTGGAGCGGTTCGAGGAGTTCGGCGCCGAGTGGTTCGGCGTGTGGTCCTCGGGCATGCCGTCCGGTTGAGCTGGGCCGCTGCTTCGGATCGTGCCACTGACCAGATCATGATGCCTGCGACGTGGAGTACGGCGAGGTGGATGGGGGCGGTCTTGTCGTAGCGGGTGGCCAGACCGCGCCCCATCACCTACGGCGGTGGGGCGGTGCTTGACGATGTTGCGCTGTTGGGCGGGGGCACGTCCGAGCTCCGGCTTCCGGCCGCCGGGCGGTGGCGGCCGGTTCCACCCGGTCAGGAAGCCCGGCCGGTCCCGTTGCCGGGTGTGGTGCGGGCGAACCAGGTGCGCGCCTCGTCGGCGGGCAGGACGCGGATGAGTTCGGCCGTACCAGGGAGCATCGGGAAGAACCGGTCGGCGTTCCAACTACGGCGGTAGGTCGGCTCGTCCAGCACGAGCAAACGGCGTCCCTCCACCACGGGGATGTCGTCGGGCAGCCCCTCGTTCCAGATCCGCTCGCCGTCCGGGGCGAGGAGTTCGAAGGCCCCGGTCGCGACGGCCTCGGTGCGTCCCCGGGCGGGCTCGGGGTCCGTGGCCAGGCGGACGCTCTCAGCCGAAGGCGCGGTGCCGGGCACGTGGCCGCCGCCGACGAGGACGTGGGCGAGCAGCGTGTGCAACTGGAAGTTGTCCCCGATGCCGCCGATGCGCACCTCGAACCCGGTTCCGGTCGGCCGATGAAGCACGACCAAGGGCTCGTCGTCCAGGACCGCCAGCGCGTAGGCCAGGCACTTGAGGTCGTGCTGTTCCAGGGCTGCCAGGTCGCGGCAGGCGGCCAGGAGCGTGGACGCGTGCCGACGCCGCACCTCTGCGCTGCGGCACAGCACGGCCAGCGCGGGCGGCTGCCATTGATCGACCGAGCACCAGGCCAGCGCCAACCGCGTGGCCTCGTACGCGTCACCGCCCAGGCGGGCCGGCAGGGCATCGTCGATGATCTTCTCGTCGGGCTGTGGCAGTTCGTTCTCGGCCGCTCCGGCGGCTGTCCAGCGACGGGCGAACTCCAGTGCGTCGAGCAGGTCTTGGTGGACGCCGCCGAGGATCGGCTCCGCGCAGGCCGCCGGATCGGCCCCGCGCTCGACGCAGAAGCCGGCCGCCGATGCGAGCAGCGGGCGCGGGCCGGTCGGTGGGAAGGCGGGGAGCAGCGCGGCCAACCGGGGTCCGGCCAGGACGCGTTCGGCGTCCGTCGCCTGCTGCAACCTCTTTATCGCAGCGGTGAAGGCACGCTCGGTGCGGGCACCGTCACGCGCGTCGACGGCCTGCTCCAGCTCGGACACCACGGCGCCGAGGTCCGTGGCCTCCCGCTTCCTCTTGAAGATCACCGGCATACCTTAGGCCCGAGGGCTGTCCGGCGTCATCAGTGACGGACCTCTCGACGCTCCCGGCCCGCTCCGTGCTGTCGACATCCAGGAACATCCGGGGTCGGTGCTTGCGGTCAGGGCCACCCGGGTGCGGCCCCCAGCACGGGTGCAGGTCTCCTGCCTCTGTCCGCACGGGAAAGGGCACGGGGCATCACTTCCAGAAGAACCGAGGGGAGCCCTGGCGATTCAACGGTTACGTCCGGGGCCGGATGCGCTGCCACGCACCGGCGACCAGTCCGCAGGTTCGGGATTGGGCCCGCTGTAGGTACGGATGGCCAAGTACCGCGTATCAGGCTGCGGCAGCCGTGCTACCAGATCAGACGGCGGCTGCACCCCGGAACTGATTGCATCGACGAAGCGGACGGCGTCGGCGGGGTTGAACCCTCCGCCGGCACGGCGTGCAGCCTTGAGCGCATCGAACCGGCGCCCGAGACCAAGCAGCCGTTCAACCTCGACATCCAGCTCACGTCGTGGAATCTCACCCCGGACCTTCCGGCGGTAATGGTCCTCCCATTCCAGACCGTCGCTGCAGAACTGTCTGTGCACCATGTGCAGGCTGCCATCCAGCTCGTCAACGAGGAAAGGACCGTGCCCCACGAACGCGTCCCTCCAGTTGCGCGTCCGCGCAAACCGCTGCGACTGGCAGCGGACGAGCCATCCCAACGAGTGGCGCTCGACACCGATGACCACCATCGGCGGCGAGTGTTCGGTCTCTTCTTCATCAGTTGCCGCTGCACCACCTCAACCGCCCACTCACGCGAGATCACGCAGTCAGCGTACGTGGCAGTCCACACTGCCCACGTGTTGTTTGAGGAGCAATAGGTGGTGTGACCGTGACCGCAACGTCTCCTCATGAATTTGATGGCTCGCGGTGGACCGTGGTCACACCCGGTCGTGGCTCAGAGCGACAGCCGCTGACGTGCAGCTGTATGCAGTGGGAGTCCGCTGGAACCAACCGTCGACGAGCGGTCCGGCCGCGGAACTGGCCGGTTCCGGGAGAGCGGGCGCGGCGGTCCCGCGGATTTTAGGAGGCAGGGTTCCACTGCTGATTCCGCGGGGCCGCCGCTTTTGACGCGTACCCTGCGGTGCGTCCGATACGCCCGATCTCTTCCAGTCACCCCGGCTTGTTTGCTCATGCACGTGAGGCCCGGCCGTGTTCCGGCCGGGCCTCACGCTTCTTTCGCGGGGCGGCGCGCCCCGCGCGCTCAGGCGCGCTCGTTACCAGCGGTACCAGCGGCCCCGTCGGCCGCCGCTGTCCGCGGACCGGACGACGAAGCCCAGCAGCCACACGATGAGCACGATCACCGCGATCCACCACAGGGCCTTCAGTGCGAAGCCCGCACCGAAGAGGATCAGAGCCAGCAGAAGAACCAGAAGCAGGGGAACCATCGTTATCAACCTCCTGACCATCGAATGCCCTTACTTCGGCCCTACAAGCCCACAAATTGCAAGTTACTCCCACTGGGCTAAGGGCATCCGCGCACCGTGCACGATTCCCCTTCTCGCGTATCTCACGCACTGCGGCCACCCACCGCAGGTCACTCGATGCACTGCTTTGGCCAAGGTTTTACGGGCGAGCTGAGACGTCATGCGCACATCCAGCACCTGGAACCGGCGCCGAGGAAGGCGAGCAGTACGGCCGCCAGCGAGGAAGCCAGACCCAAGGCCGACGGCCGTCTGATCGAAGGCCCCGGTCACGATCAGGAGGTCCCGCTCACGCCGTATGCCACGCCGATCCGTAGGTCGTGGCGGTAGCCCTCGCCAGGGTCGAGCGGGCGCCGCGCGCATCGAGACAGTGGTGCGGCCGCGGACTGGTGCGGCCGCAGACTCTGTCAGTGGCATGGGCGAGGATCTCTGGCATGACTACGAACGCCGCCGACTACACGTGGTTCGAGGAGCGCTTCCCCGATCTCGCGGAGGCGTATTGCTTCACGCTGGTGCACGATCTGGCACCTGCTGATCTGCTCCACCGCCTCGACGGCCGAGACGAACCCTCCCTCACGGGCATCGACGCGGTCGTGGACGCGGCCTTCGGCCTGCTCCGCCAATCGGACGGCAAGCGGCAACTCCTCGCCATGGCCACCGTGGGACGCTGGGTCCTGCTGATCGAGCCGAACGGCTATCTCGGAGTCACGGAGGACAGGGCCCTGCCCGCCTCGGCCGGCACACGCTGGATTTCACACTTCGTCAACATCAATGGCGTGGACGCCTTTCTCTGGGCCGAGGACGCCGTGAGGCGGCTCTGGTTCGAGCCCATGTTCCCTGATGACCGCTGGGGCGCCACGCCGGACGAACTACTGGACGTCATGCACGGCATCGGATTCCACTTCGGGGAGGACAGCCTCGAAGCCGACCTGTCCGGACCAGCCGCGTTCGCCCTCGCCGAGCACCTGTCCGGAATAGCGATCACACCGGAACTGCTTCGGAACACCGAGTTCACCTGCGGCAGCGTCGAGGTCAGGTGACAGCGCGGCGCCTCTCTACGCCAACCAGCACCGGAAGTAGAAGAAGACACCGACAGGGATCAGGCACGAAGCGAGCCGAGCAGGCACCGCAGCGAGAGCGACTACCCGCAAGCGACGACGCTCATGAGCTTGCGGGTGAACCGGTGCATGTGCGGATCGAGCGTGTCAGCGGGCTCGGCGAGGACCTGCTGCGGGGACAGCCACTTGATCGCTTCGAACTCGCCCTCGTCGAAAGAGGTGATGGCGCCCGCACTCGACTGCAACACGTACCACAGCGACACGTCGGTGTGCTGACCGTGCCCGCGTGTTCGCGTGATCGTGAGGAAGAACGGTTGCGCGCCGGTGACAGCCGACGGGACGGCCTCGATGGACAGTTCCTCCCGGCACTCGCGCGTGACCGTGTCCCAGGGATCCTCCATCGGCTCGACGTGGCCGCCGCTGGGAAGCCAGAGTCCCGCCTTGCGGTGGGCGACCAGCAGGAGCTCCCCGCGGCTCTCATCCAGGACGACGAAGTAGCTGACCAGATGCATCGAGGGGACATCAGGCTTCTGTGTCCGGTACAGCGGAGCCCCGCCGGCGACCCACTCCACGGCCGCGGTGAGATGCGCGCGCTCCTGCTCGTCCCAGATCCACAGCCGATCCAGCACATCTGTCAGTCGAGCGCGAAGAAGCTGGTCGGAAACCTCTGAGGCATCAATGGCAGTCACGGCCCTCATGATGCCTGGACACGGTGGAGTTCGCCGCAGCGTTGGATGTAGGTCCTGGGGGACGCGGTCTTGCGCATCGGCGACAGCCTCAGTCCCAAGCGCGGGCCCGGCGTCCGGCCGCCCGCTCGTTCTCGGCAGACTGTTCGCGGCTACCGTTCATGTGGCCCGCGGCGGCCTGGCCGCACTGGGCAGAAGGAGGAAGTCCGCATGACCACGCGCACCCCAGAGGAACTCTCCGTCCCCGTACGCGGAGGCGAGCTCGCCGTGACCCGGTGGCCGGGAGAGGGACCGGTGATCATCGCGCTGCACGGCATAACGGCGAACAGCCTGGCCTTCGGTGCCGCCGCCGAACAACTCGTCGACGTCGATCTGTACGCCCCGGACCTGCGCGGCCGGGCCCACAGCGCCGGTCTCCCCGGACCCTACGGAGTTCCCGCCCACGTCGAGGACATCGTCGCCCTGCTCGACCATCTGGGCTTGCGGCAGGCGCTGCTCGTCGGCCACTCGCTGGGTGCCTTCATCGCCGCGGTGGCGGCCGCGCGGCATCCGGACCGCTTTCCGCGCGTGGTTCTCGTCGACGGGGGCCTCGGCTTCCCCATCCCCGCGGGCGCGGACATCGACGAGGTCATCGAGTCCGTCATCGGCCCCGCCATGCGGCGACTGAAGACGACCTTCCCGGACCGCGAGGCCTACCTCGCCCTTTTCCGGGAGCACCCCTCCCTCGCCTCCCACTGGGGCCCGCTCATCCAGGCCTACGTGGACCGCGATCTGACCGGCGAGCCCCCCGAGATGCGGAGCAGCTGTGTCCTGGACGCGATCCGGGCCGACGGCGCGGGCCCCCTCGGCGATCCCGAGACGCTCGACGCCATCCACCAGCCGCAGGTGTGCGGCACCCTGCTGTGGGCGGAACGCGGACTGATGAACGAGCCCCAGGGGCTCTACGACGAGGCGCGCCTGGCCGCCGGCGGCCTCGCCCCGGAACGGATCACCACCCACCGGGTCGACGACACCAACCACTACACGATCCTGTTCGCGAAGAACGCGACGGCAGCCCTCGCTCAGACGGTGCACGCCGAGCTCGACCGGATGTAGCGCCGCGCCGCCGCGGGTCGCCGGGCAGGGCCGTTTGTGCCTGCCCGGAGAGCGGGGTTGCACCCCGTATCCCCCTGCGCCAGCCTCAGGTGCCCTCGGCAAGAGGCACTGTCCGACGGCCCACGGTGAGCCGGCCGCGTCTCGACCACGGCTGACCTTTCGCTCCCCCCGGCGGGACGTACCGCCGGGCAGCGCGAGAGCCCGGTTCTCCGGCTCTCACGCTGCCAGGCTGCCGCGTCCGCTGCCGGCGCCGAGCACCGACGAACGCGGCGCGGAACGCTGGTACGGGCGGTCCCGTCGCGCCGGCCGGCCCGGTGAACCGGCCGTCGTCGCCGCCGTGTCACCGGCCGTGCCGCTCCATCGCGTCACGGACCCGGGCTTCGGCCCGCCGGGTGGGCGGCAGGGCGGACCAGCACGTACACCCGTTCGCCGGTTCCTGCGAAGCCGCGCGTTATCCTGCCTTGTCCTGAACAGGCCAGGGAGGTCCCTCAGCATGAGCAGCACCACGTCGTCCTTTCCCGAGCGGATCGAGCTCTCGGGCGAGGGGCTCGTACTCCGTGACTGGTCGGAGGCGGACCTGGCCGCGATGCCGGAGCTGTTCGACCACCCCGACATCGCGTACTGGACGCCGATCGTCTCCCCCTTCGACGAAGCGGCCGCCCGCGCACGGCTGGACCGGGACCGGCGGCTGCGGGCGGAAGGCACGGCCATCCTGCTCGCCATCACCGCCGACGGCGGCACCCCGCTCGGGGAGGTGATGCTGCGGCGCGCCCCCGAGGGCACAGAACTCGGCTACGCGGTCGGCCCGGCGCACCGCGGCCAGGGCCTGGCGGCGCGGGCGGTGCGGGTGATGGCCGCCTACGCCTTCGAGCAGCTGGGCACGGAGCAGGTGATCCTGGAGCTGGAGGCCGAGAACGCCGCCAGCGTCGCGGTCGCCACGAAGGCGGGCTTCAGGCTGCTCGACGTGCCCCTGATCAAGGGTGAGGAGAAGGGGCGGCCCTACGCCCTGCAGACGTGGGGTCTGAACCGTACGTCCGGTGGCGGGGGCTGACCGGCCGTACCCTTCCTGGGACGCTGCCCGAATCCGGATCCTGTTCGGCAATCCGACAAGATCTTCCGCCGGGACTTGCCCGCTCTGTTGGGCCCCAGGAAGCCGGTCACCGTGCCCGGCTTCACGACGAAGTCCAGGCCGTCGACGGCCGTCTTCTCCCCGTACCTCTTGGTCAGCTGCTGCGCGTCGATCATGGGCGCTCTTTCTCTCGGGCCCGGCCTCCGTCGGATCCGACGCCTCACCCGCAACGCCAAGGCCCCGATCGCCCCGCCTCGGTGGTACCGGAGGCTGAAACGGCCCGCACACGTGGTACCGCGGTACTACGCGACTTCGAGCGCGCTTCGCGGTGAGCGTGCCCGGGGGAAACTCCCCGCGTATCACCAGCGCAACCATCGTGACCAGGCTATTTGCCGAACTGTTCAGGTGGCGTTCAGATGGTCGGTGCGGTGTTGAAAATCATGCCCCAGAAGCCCCAAAGCAGTGGCAAACGCGTCGAGGACCCAAGAGTTCACCATGTCATCGTACGATCATGACTACAGAGCACCTCCTCGACGACCGGCCCCTGGCCCCCATACGCCAGATGACGAACAAGGTGCCGGAGGTGACCATCTATTTCTGGATCATCAAGGTGCTCACCACCGGGATGGGCGAGACCGCCTCGGACCTGCTGGCCCGGGTGCTCGGCCCGGTGCCGGCGGTCGCGCTCGGTGGTCTGGCCCTGGTGGCGTCCCTGATGGTGCAGTTCGCCGTCCGCCGGTACGTCGCCTGGGTGTACTGGACCGCCATCGTCATGGTCAGCGTGTTCGGCACGATGGCGGCCGACGTCCTGCACGTCGGCCTCGGCATCTCCTACACGGTGTCCACACCGCTCTTCCTCACGGCCCTGGCCGCCGTGTTCGCCCTCTGGTACGCCGCGGAACGGACGCTGTCCATCCACGGCATCCGGACCCGCCGCCGCGAGACCTTCTACTGGGCGGCGGTCCTCGCCACCTTCGCCCTCGGCACCGCCGCCGGTGACCTGACCGCCACCGTCGGCTTCGGCTACCTCGGATCGGTCTTCCTCTTCGCCGCCGCGATCTGCGTGCCCGCCCTCGCCCACCGCTTCGCCACCCTGAACGCCGTGACCGCTTTCTGGACGGCCTACGTCATCACCCGACCCCTCGGCGCCTCCCTCGCCGACTGGATGGCGCTCGGGCACACGCGGGGCGGGCTCGGGCTGGGGCTGGGCCCGGTCACCCTCGCCTGGACGGTCGCCATCGTCTGCTTCGTCGGGTATCTGGCCACCTCGCGCCGTGACACGCCCAGCGGTAAGGCGAACTGACGGCCGGAACCGGACGCCACGGCTCCAGCCGGTAGCCGCGCCTCCTTCGGCGGTTGCTCGCCGGCAGCCGGCAGAAACGGCCGAATGCCCCGGCCGCCTGAGCGAGACGGCGGCGCAGACCGGCCACGTCTCGTCCGAGACGTGGCCGGAATGATCCTCACCCCACGACTCTGCCCAAGGTATCGCGCGAGGGTGCGCTCCCTGCCGGGCAGCGGCGAAGGGTCACCGAGGAGAGCGGTCGCCGGGCCATGGCTCGGCTCCTGCGACGGCATCCGGAGATCGACGGCGTCCTCGCCGCGTCGGACACGACGGCCGCGGGTGCCCTGGCGACGCTGCGCGCGGCGGGACGCCGGTACCGGAGGACGTCGCCGTCATCGGCTTCGACGATTTCCCCCTGGCCCAGCGCACCGAGCCACGACTGGCCACGGTTCGGCAGCCCCTGGAGGACATCGGCACGACCATGGTCCAACTGCTGCTCCAGGAGATCGAGGAGTCGTCGGGGGCTTGGCGTCACGTGATCCTGCGGACCGAACTGATGCTGCGCGAATCGGCCTGAGCGCTGTCGGCGACGGCAGGGAGGTCCGCGGCGAGGGCGCCGTATCCGCCTGGGTCCTGCGGGCCGAACCTTGCTGCCAGACCCCCCGCCTGCTAGCCGTCCGAGCCGGTGGCCGACGGCGGTACCTCGACGACGAAGAACAGGAAGCAGGTCTTGGTCGAAAGGTCGTGGAAGCCGTCGGGGAACAGCTCACGGGCGGCCGGGTCGGGCTGTGGCTCGCTGATGACGGAGATGCGGAAGCCGGCGGTGGTGAAGGCGTCGGTCATCGCGTGCAACGGCTTGCGCCAGAACCTCATCGGGAAGGACTGCCCGTTGAACGTCCAGTCGAAGGTATAGCTGGTGGTCGCGAAATAGTCGGGCCGAGGGTCCTGGATCGCGTAGGCCACGAAGGGGTGGTCCACGGACGCGATCAGGCGGCCGCCGGGCCTGAGCACTCGCCGTAGCTCGGCCAGCGTCGGGCCCCAGTCCTGCAAGTAGTGCAGCACCAGCGACGCGACCACGTCGTCGAACGCACCGTCGGCGAACGGCAGGCGGTCGCTCAGGTCGACCAGGTGCAGGGCCGCGTCGTCCCCGAGCCGCCGCCTGGCCAGTGCCAGCATCCCGGCGCTGGCGTCGATGCCGGTGACGACGGCACCGCGTTCGCGCAGCGCGGCGGAGAGGGGGCCCGAGCCGCAACCGGCGTCCAGGATCCGACGGCCCGCCACGTCTCCGGCGAGGGCCAGCATCGCGGGGCGCGCGTAGTACGCGTTCACGAGGTTGTTCTCGGATTCCGCCGAGTACGCCTCGGCGAAACGGTCGTAGTCATTCGCCGGGACCGGGTCCGCGGTCCCGGCGACGCTCTCGGGCACGTTGCTTGCGCGTTCCATCGTCGCAGCCTATTGCTCACATGATCCAACGGACCGAACCTGGCGACGAGTTCGGGAGCGCTCCCAACTCGGTTGTTTGTTAGTGGAGTTGCTCCGCCGACTCTGACCTGTGCCTTCGAAAGAAACTCGACGGTTTCGCGTTCACCGCCTTGTCAAGACCATGCCCCTCTCCTACATTCCCCTCTGACGGAGGCAATGGGAGCGCTCCCACTCCACCAGTGCGCGGCGGCGCTCCCGCGATCACTCCCCCCACCCCTCCGAGAGGACCCCCATGCAGATGTCATGGCACCCCCTCCCCCGCAGAGCCCACGGCCTGTTCGCCGCACTCCTCTCCTCGCTCGCCACCCTGGCGGCGCTGCTGGGCAGTGCCCCGGCGGCCCAGGCCGACACCTCGATCTGCGAACAGTTCGGATCGACCACGATCCAGGGCCGCTACATCGTCCAGAACAACCGCTGGGGCACCAGCCAGCCCCAATGCGTCACCACCACCGACTCGGGCTTCCGGATCACCCAGGCCGACGGCTCGGTGCCGACGAACGGCGCCCCGAAGTCCTACCCGTCCGTCTACAACGGCTGCCACTACACCAACTGCTCACCGGGCACCGCCCTTCCGGCGCAGCTCAGCAGCATCGCCGGCGCGCCGACCGGCATCTCCTACGGCTACGTGAGCGACGCCGTGTACGACGCCGCCTACGACATCTGGCTCGACCCCACACCCCGAACCGACGGCGTCAACCGCACCGAAATCATGATCTGGTTCGCCAAGGTGGGCCCCGTTCAGCCCGTCGGCTCGCAGGTCGGCACGAGTACCGTGGCCGGGCGCCAGTGGCAGGTGTGGTCCGGCAACAACGGCTCCAACGACGTCCTCTCCTTCGTCGCCCCGTCGGCGATCTCCAGCTGGAACTTCGACGTCATGGACTTCGTCCGGCAGGCCGTCTCGCGGGGGCTGGCACAGAACAGCTGGTACCTGACCAGCGTGCAGGCCGGTTTCGAACCCTGGCAGAACGGCACCGGACTCGCGGTGACGTCCTTCTCCTCGACGATCGACACCGGCGGCGGGAGCCCCGGCGGGCCCGGCAACCCCGCAGCCTGCGCCGTGTCGTACGCGACGAACGTCTGGCAGGGCGGCTTCACCGCCGACGTCACCGTCACCAACAGCGGTTCCTCGCCGGTCAGCGGCTGGAAGCTGGCGTTCACACTGCCCGCCGGACAGCAGATCAGCAGTGCCTGGAACGCCGGTCTCACTCCGTCGTCGGGATCGGTCGGGGCGACCAATGTCGCCTACAACGCGGAGATCCCGGCCAACGGCAAGACGACCTTCGGCTTCCAGGGCACCTACGTCGGCACCTTCGCCAGGCCCGCCGGCTTCAGCCTCAACGGCACCGCATGCACGCCCGTCTGACACCTGGGGCGGCCTTCGCCCCCACGCCGCAGGAGACGCCGGCTGCGCCGTAAGTCACGCGGCCTCGCGTCAGACCACCTGCCGGGCGCGCCAGAGCCGCTCACCACGGCCGGGCGAGCCGCTGGCGGCGGACGGGCACGACCGGCATCCACTGCCGGCCGCCGGCCCCGCCCCAGCCCCCTGCCCCATGGCCGTGCCTGAACAAGTCTGCTGCGCCCAGCAGTTGCGCCGAGCCCCGTCCTGACAGACGTGTGTCAGGACGGGAGGCCCGGTCACGATGTCCGTCGCCGGGCGTTGCGGGCCCGACCGGCTCGCGCCGCATCAGCAGCCGCCCAGACCGGTCCCGGCAGCGCGCGCACCGCCCCACGCGACACACCCCTGCACCACCTTGCGCCCCCCACAGAGCAACCTGAAGGAGGACCCGTGACACACGCCCCTGGACGAGTGCGGGCACCCGAGCCGGGCCGCCCGCGGCGCCGGAAGAGCTCACTCACCGCGGCGCTCGCGGCCCTGGCGCTGGCCCTGAGCATGGCGGGCCAACTGACAGCGCACCCGGCGGCCGCCGCCGAGACCCACGTCGACAACCCGTTCGCCGGAGCCACCTTCTACGTCAACCCCGACTACACCGACCTGGTCGGCACCTCGGCCGCGCAGACCGCCGACGCCACGCTCAAGGCCCGTATGCAGAAGGTGGGGACGTATCCCACCGCGGTGTGGCTCGACCGGATCGCAGCCATCGCCGGCGGTGACGCCAACGCCGGCCGCAAGAGCCTCGCCGACCATCTCGACCTGGCGCTGGCACAGAAGAAGCCCGGGCAACCGATCGCCGCGACCTTCGTGATCTACGACCTGCCCGGCCGGGACTGCGCGGCACTCGCCTCCAACGGCGAACTCCCCCTCACCCAGGCCGGACTGGACCGCTACGAGAGCGAGTACATCGACGCCGTCGCGAACGTCTTCGAGAACCCGAAGTACCAGGACGTCCGCATCACGACCGTCATCGAGCCCGACGGGCTGCCCAACCTGGTGACGAACACCGCCGACCCGGAGTGCGCCCAGGCGAAGAGCACCGGCATCTACGTCAAGGGCATCCAGTACGCGCTGAACAAGCTGCACGCCGTCCCCAACGTCTACACCTACCTGGACTTCGCGCACTCGGGATGGCTGGGCTGGGACAACAACCTGTCGCAGACCGTGCAGCTCTACACGGACGTCGCGAAGGGCACCTCGGCGGGCTTCGCCAGCGTCGACGGACTGATCACCGACGTCGCCAACTACACACCGCTCACGGAACCCTTCCTCACCGACCCGGACAAGAACGTCGGTGGGAACCCGGTCAAGTCGGGCAAGTTCTACGAGTGGAACCCCAACTTCGACGAGACCGACTTCACCGGGAACGTGCACCGGGCGCTCGTCTCCGCCGGCTGGCCCGATGCGACCGGCATGCTGATCGACACCTCCCGCAATGGGTGGGGCGGCGCCGGGCGCCCCACCGCGGAGAGCAGCAGCACCAGCCTCGAGACCTACGTCAGTGACTCCCGCGTCGACCGCCGGGCCCACCGGGGCCTGTGGTGCAACGTCAGCGGCGCGGGGCTCGGACAGCCTCCGCAGGCCGCACCCGCCGGCTACCCCGACTCCCACCTCGACGCGTTCCTGTGGGTCAAGCCGCCGGGCGAGTCGGACGGCGCCGCCACCGACATCCCCAACGACGAGGGCAAGCGCCTGGACCCCCTGTGCGACCCCGCGTACACGGCACCCAACGCGGGCAACAACAAGACCGGCGCCCTGCCGAACGCTCCCCTGGCCGGGCACTGGTTCCCCGACGCGTTCGCGATGCTGGTGCGGAACGCCTACCCGATCGTGCCCGCGGACGGCGGCGGCACCCCGGACGGTGACACCACCGTGCCCACCGCACCGGCCGCGCTGAAGTCGACGGCGAAGACCGCCACCAGCGTCTCCCTCGCCTGGACCGCGTCCACCGACGACACCGGGGTGAGCGGTTACGACGTCTACCGCGACGGCCACAAGGTCACCGTCACGCAGGTGACGGGTACCGCCTTCACCGACACCGAAGACCAAGTGAACGTGCATGACGAAAACACAGTGCCGGCCAGTCCTGCTGTTCTGCATCTCGGCCATGACCCGAATACGTAGGGTAGTCCGTATGCAGCTTCGGTACGGCTTCCGCCTGTACCCGGCACCTGGCCAACGCGCGGCGCTGGCCAGGGCGTTCGGGTGCGCCCGCGTGGTGTTCAACGACGCGGTGCGCGCCCGTGAGAACGCACGCGCGGCGGGCAGGCCGTTCCCCACCATGGCCGAGCTGTCCTGCACCCTGATCACCCAGGCCAAGCGGACCGCCGAACGCGCCTGGCTGGGCGAGGTCTCCGCGGTGGTACTGCAGCAGGCGCTGCGCGACGCCGAGACCGCCTACCGCAACTTCTTCGCCTCCCTCACCGGGCGGCGCAAGGGCCCGAAGCTGGGCGCGCCGAAGTTCAAGTCGCGCAAGGACTCACGGCAGTCGATCCGGTTCACCGCGAACGCCCGCTGGTCCATCACCCCAGCCGGGCGGCTGAACCTGCCGAAGATCGGTGAGGTACGGGTGAAGTGGTCCCGCCCCCTGCCGTGTGTGCCGTCTTCGGTCACCCTGATCAAGGATGCGGCGGGCCGGTACTTCGCGTCCTTCGTCATCGACACCGACCCGGAGGCGGACGCGCGGCGCATGCCCGACGCCGAGGCCGGCATCGGGATCGATCTCGGGCTGACGCACTTCGCGGTGCTGTCCGACGGCATGAAGATCGGCTCCCCGCGTTTCCTGCGCCGCGCCGAGAAGAAACTCAAGAAAGCCCAGCGAGAGCTGTCCCGCAAACAGAAGGGATCAAGGAACCGCGAGAAGGCCCGCCGGAAGGTGGCCCGCGCGCACGCAAAGGTGGCCGACGCGCGCCGCGAGTTCCACCACCAGCTCTCCACGAAGCTGATCCGCGAGAACCAAGCGGTCGCCGTGGAAGACCTGGCGGTGGGCGGACTCGCGCGCACCCGGCTGGCCAAGTCCGTGCATGATGCGGGCTGGTCGACGTTCGTGCACATGCTGGAGTACAAGGCGCAGCGGTATGGGCGCACCTTCGTCAAGATCGGCCGGTTCGAACCCACCAGCCAGGTGTGCTCCACCTGCGGCCACCGCGACGGCCCGAAACCCCTGCACGTGCGGGAATGGACCTGCACGGCCTGCGGCACCGTCCACGACCGCGACCACAACGCCGCGAAGAACGTGAAACAGGCCGCCGGACTGGCGGTGACAGCCTGTGGAGCGCCGGTAAGACCAGAACCCCATCTGGCACAGCGCGACGAAGCAGGAAGCCACGGAAGCCCGCCCGATGCCCGTGCCGCCTAGCGGCACAGCACCAGGCGAGCAGGCCAAAATCTCCCTCCTTCAGGAGGGAGAGCAAGTCAATACTTCACCCGGGATGGCGGCTCCCCCACCGTCAACGCCTGGTGCGACTACGCGGCCGTCGGCTGCTCCGACGTCACGCTGAAAGTCGTACCCCTGGCCACGCCGGTGGCGGGAGCCGACGCCTATCTCGAAGCCGGCTTCACCGGCGGAACCCTGGCCGCCGGTCGGTCCACCGGTGAGCTGCAGCTACGGATGAGCAAATCCGACTGGTCCGACTTCGACGAGGTCGGCGACGCCAGCCGGTCCACGGCCACCGCCTACGCCGACGCCCCGGGGATCCCCGCCTATCTCGGCACCACCCTCGCCTGGGGCACCCCGCCCACCTGATCCACCCACGCCCGGGCGCGCCTCCCACGCTCTCGCCCTCCAGGAGAACGCCCACCCGGAGGGTGAGCCTCCTCTCATCCGCCGGCAACGCAGCCGCGGCGGAGAAGGACGCCGCCCCGCCGGCACACACACCACCCGGGACCCGCTCGCCCCCGCCACGGCCCGCCGCCGACCCCTCGTACGGGGCCGGCGGCGGGCCGTGGCCTCGATACGAGTCGTCCGTGGCTGCGACCCTCACTCGAGAGGCCCGGGACAGCGAGTGACGGGCCCTGGCGGGACGGCCTGCGTGTACCGTGCCGGAGCCAGGGAAGGCACACGGTAGGACCCCCGCGCCCGCACCCGGGAGGCTCCGCACCGGCACCATGGCCCATGGCCCATGGCAGGCCTCGGTCCGGTTGTGCGTAGAGTGAAACGAGAAAGGTGTTTGGGCAAACAGGCACCGCAGCGCTGCCAGCAGCGTGGACGTCGCCGCGAGGCGCCGTCCCGGATGCTGCCAGATCAGGAGGCCCCGCCCGTGACCCAGTACCCGCAAACGCCCACTTCCCGCCCGATCACCGGACACCCTGCTCAGGACATCGAGCAGGAGGCGATCGATGAGCGGAACCGGCGACTGGCGCGCGCCGGCGTCGCGCGCGCCGAACAGCTCCTCGTCACGCGCTACCGACTCTCGTCCACCAGGGAAGCATTCGACCTCCTGCGTCACACCTCCCAGCAGCTCAACATCAAACTGCACACTCTCGCCGAGACGGCCGTCCGCGTGCCCGCTCCGGCGGCGGGCGCCGCGAGCTGGGTGCCGAGCCGTCCGCACGGCGTGGCACCCCCGCTGCCCGCCCTGCGGACGAACGGGCAGGGGCTGGTCAGCCACAGTGCCGTCCTGAAGGCCGCACTGACCCGTACTCTGCACATCACCGGTGCCGAGATGGGCAATGTGCAGCTGGTGGAGAACGGCATGCTCCGCATGGAGAAGCACAGCGGGCTCAACCGCCGCTTCACCGACTACTTCGCCTTCGTCGAAACCTCCACCACCTCCTGTGCGCAGGCGGCGGAGGAAAGCCGTCAGGTCACCGTCAAAGACGTCGCCGCCTCCGACACCTTCGACGAGGGCTCCCGGCAGGTGATCCTGCAGGCCAGCAGCCGCGCCTGCCACAGCGTCCCTCTGCGCAGCCCGAAGGGCACCGTGATCGGCATGATCTCCTCCCACCACGAGCAGACCCTGCACGACCTCGTCCCTGCTCAGCTGGCCGAGCTCGAAGAGGTCGGCAGCCAGGTCGGCCGCTGGCTGCTCTGGCACCGGAACACGGCCGTCTTCACCGCCCTCAACCATCTCCACGCCAACGCCACCCGCTGACGCGCGAGAGGTGTCGGCACACCGACGCTGGGCACTCCCGCTGCAAGGGCTCGCTTGGGGACGCAGGCGAGAGTCGCCGGCCCAGCGGCCGGCGCCTGTGTGTCCGCCGGTCCCCACCTGAGGCGGCCGGCGGGCACGCCCCAGTCCCTGGGGCCGACGGAGCCAGCCGTCTCCGGCTCCGCACGGACTCGCCGCACCCCGTCTATCCCTCCACCAGCGCGGCCACCAGGCGCGTCATGGAGGGCCGGGGGTCGGGTACCTTCGGCCAGCTGGTCATCAGGAGGTGGTGGGCGGTGCCGACGATGGCGAGGGCCACGGTGTCCGGGTCGACGGTCTCCGCCACCCGGCCGAGCCTTCTTTCGGCCGTCAGATAGCCGGTGACGGCCTCCTGGATCGCGGTGAGACCCGGCGCCCCGGCTTCGAGGGCCTGTCGGATGCGCAGCGCGGTGTCGGGGCGGCTGACGGCGAGGCCCGAGAGGGCGGGACCGGCGGAGTCGAACAGCGCGAGGGCGACGGCGTTGAGGTTCTGCGCCACCGAGCCGTGTCCGGCGAGCCCCGAGAGTTCCTGCGCCTTCGCCGCCGTCCGCGCGAACCGGTCGAGGCAGAGCTCGGCCACGAATTCATCGAGCCCCGCGAAGTGCGCGTGCAGCAGCCCCTTGGAGCAGCCCGCCTCCGTGGTGACGGCCCGGCTGGTGAGCGCGCCGGGGCCGCCCCGCTCCACGACGCGCTCGGCCGCGGCGAACAGCCGTTCGCGTACATCCGGTGTCGCCACTCCGCGCGGTGACATGGGCCTCTCTCTCGTTCCGCTGCCGCCGCCCTCAGGGGCCACAACCCTTGTGATGGTAGCGGGGATTGCCGGTTTGGGCGAACGCCCATACTGTTTGGGCAAGCGCCCATTCTCCGTCATCCCCAGAGGAGGCACCAGTGCCGGACATCGTCAACACCGAGCAGGCACAGGCATGGAACGGTCCCGAAGGCTCCCACTGGGCCCACCACCAGGACCGCTGGAACGCCGTGAACCAGGGCTTCGACGAGCCGCTGCTGGACGCCGCCGGGATCGCCGGAGACCACCGGGTCCTCGACCTCGGTTGCGGCTCCGGACAGACCACGCGCCTCGCCGCACTCAGGGCGCCCCAAGGGCATGCACTGGGCCTCGACCTGTCCGGTCCCATGCTGGCCGCGGCGCGGGCCCGCGCGGAACGGGAGGGCATCGACAACGCTTCCTTCACGCAGGGAGACGCCCAGGTGCACCCATTCGAAGCAGGCGCGTTCGACACGGCGGTCAGCCGCTTCGGGGTGATGTTCTACGCCGACCCGGTGGCGGCCTTCGGTAACGTCGGCCGGGCGCTGCGGCCCGGCGGACGGCTGGCGTTCGTCTGCCCGGCTGACGCCGCGCTCAACGGCTGGGTGGCGGCCATGGCGTCACTGCGCGGCATTCTGCCTGTCGGCGACTTCGGGCGGCCGGGTCTGCCCGGCATGTTCTCCCTGGCTGTCCCGGAGCGCGTCCACGCCGTCCTCACCGCGTCCGGGTTCACCGGCATCAGCATCAACCAGGTTCAGGCGTACGGGACATGGGGGCGGGGAGCCGAGGACGCGGCGCGATTTCTGCTGGGTACCGGCCCCGGCCGCCACCTGATGGAACAGGCTGATGCGGCCGCGCGGACCCGAGCCTGCCGCACCCTGACGGACCATCTGCGCACCCACCAGGCGGCGGACGGAACGGTCCGGCTTCGCAGCACGTCGTGGCTGGTCGCGGCGGACCGCCCGGCCGACCCCTCCGACAGGCTCTAGTGACCTGAGTCGGAGATTCGTCGTTGGTTCGGTATGAGTCGTCCGGGTCCGAAGATTCCGCCGTTGTCGGTGACCGATGCCCAGCGGGCCGTGCTGGAGGGCTGGGTGCGTCGTCGTTCGACGGCCCAGGCTCTGGCCCAGCGGTCGCGGATCGTGCTGGAGTGCGCCGAGGGGCACTCGATCATGGAGGTGTCGCGGCGGCTGCGGGTCACGCCGGACACGGTCCGCACCTGGCGGCGGCGTTTCCTCGAACGGGGCCTGGACGGCCTGTCCGACGAGCCACGGCCCGGTGTCCCGCGGAAGATCACCGACGCCGACGTCGAGCGGGTCATCGTCAAGACGCTGGAGGAGAAGCCGAAGAACGCCACCCACTGGTCGACCAGGTCCATGGCGGCGGCCACTGGCATGTCGCAGTCGGCGATCTCGCGGATCTGGCGGGCGTTCGCGCTGGCTCCGCACCGGTCGCAGACGTTCAAGCTATCCACCGACCCGTTGTT
>NZ_JBIVBI010000024.1:0-82617 GCF_044746005.1 Streptomyces sp. NPDC086766
CGCACCCACCCCATACGACAACGTCGGCCTTCAAGACCACAACCGGGTCTTGAAGGCCGACGTCACGCGAGCCACCGAATTCGCCAACAGCATCCCGTAGGGTTCCGGGGGCCTTCGGTCGCTGTCCTACGCCTGCGGCAGGCGCTCCAGCTGGGCCTGGATGCGGGCGATGTCCTCCTCGGCCTTGGCCAGGCGGGTGCGGATCTTGTCCACCACGTTCTCCGGGGCCTTGGCGAGGAACGCCTCGTTGCCGAGCTTGGCCGTGGCCTGCGCCTTCTCCTTCTCGGCGGCGGCGAGGTCCTTGGCCAGGCGCTTGCGCTCGGCGGCCACGTCGATCGTGCCGGACAGGTCCAGCGCGACCTCGGCGCCCGCGACCGGCAGGGTCGCCGTGGCGGTGAAGCCCTCGCCCTCCGGCTGGAGGCGCAGCAGCTGCCGGATGGCGGCCTCGTGCGGGGCCAGGGCCGTGCCGTCCAGGCTGAGGCGGGCGGGGACCCGCTGGCCGGGCTGGAGGCCCTGGTCGGCGCGGAAGCGGCGGACCTCGGTGATGACCGACTGGAGGGTCTCGATCTCCCGCTCGGCCGCCGCGTCGCGGAAGCCGCTGTCGGCCGGCCACTCGGCGACGACGACCGACTCGCCGCCCGTGAGGGTGGTCCAGAGGGTCTCCGTGACGAACGGGACGATCGGGTGCAGCAGCCTGAGCGTGACGTCGAGGACCTCGCCGAGGACGCGCTGGGAGACCTCGGCCGCCTCGCCGCCCGCCTGGAAGGTGGTCTTGGACAGTTCGACGTACCAGTCGAAGACCTCGTCCCAGGCGAAGTGGAAGAGGGCGTCGGAGAGCTTGGCGAACTGGAAGTCGTCGTACAAAGCGTCGACTTCGGCGACGACCGAGTTGAGGCGGGACAGGATCCAGCGGTCGGTCGACGACATCCTCGCCGGGTCCGGCAGCGGGCCCTCCACCGTCGCGCCGTTCATCAGCGCGAAGCGGGTGGCGTTCCAGATCTTGTTGGCGAAGTTGCGCGAGCCCTGGACCCAGTCCTCGCCGATCGGGACGTCGACACCGGGGTTGGCGCCGCGGGCGAGGGTGAACCGGAGGGCGTCGGAGCCGTACTTGTCCATCCAGTCCAGCGGGTTGACCGCGTTGCCGAAGGACTTCGACATCTTCTTGCCGAACTGGTCGCGGACCATGCCGTGCAGGGCGATGGTGTGGAACGGCGGGGTGCCGTCCATCGCGTACAGGCCGAACATCATCATCCGGGCGACCCAGAAGAAGAGGATGTCGTAGCCGGTGACCAGGACGGAGTTCGGGTAGAACTTCGCGAGCGACCCGGTCTGCTCGGGCCAGCCCAGCGTGGAGAACGGCCACAGGCCGGAGGAGAACCAGGTGTCCAGGACGTCGGTGTCCTGGCGCCAGCCCTCGCCCGTGGGGGCCTCGTCGTCGGGACCGACGCAGACGACCTCGCCGTTCGGCCCGTACCAGACCGGGATGCGGTGGCCCCACCACAACTGCCGCGAGATGCACCAGTCGTGGAGGTTGTCGACCCAGTCGAAGTAGCGCTTCTCCATCTCCTGCGGGTGGATCTTGACCTTGCCCTCGCGGACCGCGTCACCGGCGGCCTTGGCGAGCGGGCCGACCTTGACCCACCACTGCATCGACAGGCGCGGCTCGATGGTGGTCTTGCAACGCGAGCAGTGGCCCACCGAGTGGACGTAGGGGCGCTTCTCGGCGACGATCCGGCCCTCGGCGCGCAGCGCGCCGACGATGGCGGAGCGGGCCTCCAGGCGGTCCAGGCCCTGGAAGGGGCCGTGCGCGGTGATGACCGCGTGCTCGTCCATGACGGTGAGGGACGGCAGGTCGTGACGCCGGCCGATCTCGAAGTCGTTGGGGTCGTGCGCCGGGGTCACCTTGACGGCGCCGGTGCCGAACTCCGGGTCGACGTGCTCGTCCGCGACTACCGGGATGGAGCGGTCGGTCAGCGGCAGCCTGATGAGCTTGCCGACCAGGTGCCGGTAGCGGTCGTCGTCGGGGTGAACGGCGACGGCCGTGTCGCCGAGCATGGTCTCGGCACGCGTGGTGGCGACGACGATGGACTCGTCCCCGTCGCCGTACCGCATCGACACCAGCTCGCCGTCGTCGTCCTGGTACTCCACCTCGATGTCCGAGATGGCGGTCAGGCAGCGCGGGCACCAGTTGATGATGCGCTCGGCGCGGTAGATCAGCTCGTCGTCGTAGAGCCGCTTGAAGATGGTCTGGACGGCCCGGGAGAGGCCCTCGTCCATGGTGAAGCGCTCGCGCGACCAGGCGACGCCGTCGCCGAGGCGGCGCATCTGACCGCTGATCTGGCCGCCGGACTCGGCCTTCCACTGCCAGACCCGCTCCACGAACGCCTCACGGCCCAGGTCGTGCCGGGACTTGCCCTCCTTGCCGAGCTCCCGCTCGACGACGTTCTGCGTGGCGATGCCGGCGTGGTCCATGCCGGGCTGCCACAGCGTCTCGTGGCCCTGCATGCGCTTGCGGCGGGTGAGGGCGTCGATGAGCGTGTGCTCGAACGCGTGGCCGAGGTGCAGGCTGCCCGTGACGTTCGGCGGGGGGATGACGACGGTGTAGGGCGGCTTGTCGCTCTTCTCGTCCGCCTCGAAGTAACCGCGCTCTACCCAGCGCTCGTACAGCGGCCCCTCTACGTCGGCCGGCGCGTACTGGGTCGGCAGTTCGGTGTGGGGCGCTGGTGGCTGCTGCTGAGCGTTCTCGGTCACGGGGTCAGTTTAGAGGTGTCACGACGCCGTCCCGAAACGCGTTTGTTGTGTAACGGTCCGCACCCCGGCGCCCCTGGTCGGAGGGGTCTGCGCCAGGATGTCGTGAACACATAAGTATCTGGAGGGGAACCCAGAACATGAGTCACAACCAGCCGGGCCCGTACGGCGGGCAGCCCCAGCAGCCCGGACCGTACGGTCAGCAGGGTCCCTACGGCCAGCAGCCGCAGGCTCCCCAGCCCGGTTACGGCTACCCCCAGCAGGCTCCTCCGGCCCAGCCTCAGCCCGGGTACGGCTACCCGCAGCAGCCCGCCCAGGGCGTCCCGCCCCAGCCCAACCCGTACGGCCAGCAGCCGCCCTACGGCCAGCAGCCCTACGGCGCCCCGCAGCCCCCGGCCTCCGGTGGCGGCGGCAAGAGGACGGGCCTGATCATCGGCGCGGTGGCGGTCGTGGCGGCGATCGCGGTGGGGGCGTACCTCCTGCTCTCCGGCACCAGCGGCTCGGTGGCCGACGACGGCCCGCACAAGCTGACGACGCCGGCGACGGTGATCGACGGGACGTACAAGAAGTCGAACGAGGACACGACCGGCGGAATGTCCGACAAGGACCTCAAGGACACCGAGTCCTGGGGTGTGCAGAACCCGAAGGACGTGAGCGCCGGTTACACCTCGGGGACGGGCCTGACCGCGAAAAGCCTCGGGTTCGCCGGCGTGTACGGCACCATCGACGACCCGGAGAAGGTCGTCGACGCGATGTTCGCGCAGATGAAGAAGGACTCGGAGAAGGAAGCCTCCTCCAAGGACGGAAAGCTCGTCGGAAGCCCGCAGGAGGTCACTCCCGCAGGCTTCTCGAACGGGGTCATGAAGTGCCAGAACGTCGAGAGCAAGCAGGGCGGCAAGACCACCACCATGCCGATCTGCATCTGGGGTGACCACAGCACCCTGGCCTATGTGCTGTCGTTCGACATCGCCGGCTTCGCCTCCGGCAAGACCACGTCGATGGACGACGCGGCCGAACTGGCCGCCAAGCTCCGCAACGACGTGCGCGTCAAGGCCTGACGCCGTACGCCGCGACGGCGAAGGGGCCCCGGTCGGTCGACCGGGGCCCCTTTCCCGTGTGCGGTGCGGCGGTTACGCCGTCTTCTGCTCGCCCGGGCCGCGGCCCCGCGCGTCGCGCGGGATCAGGGTCGGGTTGACGTTGGAGTGGACGACGTCGGCGGTGATGACGACGCGGGCCACGTCCTTGCGGGAGGGGACCTCGTACATCACCGACATCAGCACCTCCTCCATGATGGCGCGCAGGCCGCGGGCGCCGGTCTGGCGGAGGATGGCCTGGTCGGCGATGGCTTCGAGGGCCTCGCGCTCGAAGTCCAGCTCCACGCCGTCGAGTTCGAACAGGCGCTGGTACTGCTTCACCAGGGCGTTGCGCGGCTCGACCAGGATCTTGAGCAGGGCCTCGCGGTCGAGGTTGTGGACCGAGGTGATGACGGGCAGCCGGCCGATGAACTCGGGGATCATGCCGAACTTGACCAGGTCCTCGGGCATGACGTCCTCGAACTGGTCCTTGGCCTCCAGCTCCCGCTTGGAGCGGATCGTCGCGCCGAAGCCGATGCCCTTGGCGCCCGCACGGCCCTCGATGATCTTCTCCAGGCCGGCGAAGGCCCCGCCCACGATGAACAGCACGTTCGTCGTGTCGATCTGGATGAACTCCTGGTGCGGGTGCTTGCGGCCGCCCTGCGGCGGGACCGAGGCGGTGGTCCCCTCCAGGATCTTCAGCAGGGCCTGCTGGACGCCCTCGCCGCTCACGTCCCGCGTGATCGAGGGGTTTTCACTCTTCCGCGCGACCTTGTCGATCTCGTCGATGTAGATGATCCCGGTCTCGGCCTTCTTGACGTCGTAGTCGGCGGCCTGGATCAGCTTCAGCAGGATGTTCTCGACGTCCTCGCCGACGTAGCCCGCCTCGGTCAGCGCCGTGGCGTCGGCGATGGCGAACGGCACGTTCAGCATGCGGGCGAGGGTCTGGGCGAGGAGCGTCTTGCCCGAGCCCGTGGGGCCGAGGAGCAGGATGTTGGACTTGGCGAGCTCGATGCCGTCGTCGCGGCCCTGCGCGCCGCCGTTCTCACCGGCCTGGACCCGCTTGTAGTGGTTGTACACCGCGACGGACAGGGACTTCTTCGCGGCCTCCTGGCCGACGACGTACCCGTCGAGGAACTCGTAGATCTCGCGGGGCTTGGGAAGCTCCTCCCAGCGCACCTCGCTGGTCTCCGCGAGCTCCTCCTCGATGATCTCGTTGCAGAGGTCGATGCACTCGTCGCAGATGTACACACCGGGCCCTGCGATGAGCTTCTTGACCTGCTTCTGGCTCTTGCCGCAGAACGAGCACTTGAGCAGATCGCCGCCGTCACCGATGCGTGCCACGGTGTGCTTCCCCTTCGCCTGGGAGACGCCTAGGTCCAGCGGCTCCTGGTGCTGCCTTATGTCGACGGTACCTTGCCGGGCCCCTGGTTCGGGCCCCCCTTGGCGCGGTTCACTGCGACGTGCACGGTCAAACCGGGCCAAGGGGCGGCAGACGATACATCCGGCGCGTCAGCGCACGTTCTCGTTGTTCATCTTGCGGGTCGAGATGATCTGGTCGATGAGGCCGTACTCCAGCGCCTCCTCGGCCGTGAGGATCTTGTCGCGCTCGATGTCCTCACGGATCTTCTCCAGCGGCGTGTTGGAGTGCCGGGCCAGCATCTCCTCCAGCTGCGAGCGCATCCGCAGGATCTCGTTGGCGGCGATCTCCAGGTCGGAGACCTGGCCGCGGCCGGTCTCGCTGTAGGGCTGGTGGATCAGCACACGGGCGTTGGGCAGGGCCATGCGCTTGCCCTTGGTGCCGGCGGCGAGGAGCACGGCCGCGGCCGAGGCGGCCTGGCCCATGCACACCGTCTGGATGTCCGGCTTCACGAACTGCATCGTGTCGTAGATGGCCGTCAGCGCGGTGAAGGAGCCGCCGGGGCTGTTGATGTAGACCGAGATGTCCCGGTCGGGGTCCATCGACTCCAGGCACAGCAGCTGCGCCATGACGTCGTTGGCGGAGGCGTCGTCGATCTGGACGCCGAGGAAGATCACGCGCTCCTCGAAGAGCTTCGCGTACGGGTCGTACTCGCGGACGCCCTGCGAGGTGCGCTCCACGAAGCGCGGGATCACGTAGCGGGACTCGGCCGAGGGGCCGGTGTACTCGGCGCGCGTGCGGTCGTAGAGGCCGCTGCCGGGGAAGTCGTTCACGGTGTCTCCTGGGAAGGGGCTGGGCGGTCGGCTGAGGGGCGGTCTGGGGCTGCTGCGGCCCCGCAGGGGGCTCGGCGGGGCCCTGCGGGGCGCGGCTGGGCCCACGGGGCCGTCAGGGCCCTGCGGGGCGCGGCTGGGCCCACGGGGCCGTCAGGGCCCCGCGGGAGCGGCTCAGGCCCCGGTGCCGCCGCCGCCCGGCATGCCGGCGGCCGTGGGAATCACGTCGTCGATGAGGCCGTACTCCTTGGCCTCGTGGGCGTCGAACCAGCGGTCGCGGTCCGAGTCCCGGGTGATCTGCTCGACCGACTGGCCGGTGTGGAAGGCGGTCAGCTCGGCCATGCGCTTCTTGGTGTGCAGCAGCCGCTCGGCGTGGATCTTGATGTCCGAGGCCGAGCCGGCCAGGCCGGCGGAGGGCTGGTGGATCAGGATCTCGGCGTTGGGCAGCGCGAAGCGCTTGCCGCGGGTGCCCGCGCTCAGCAGGAACTGGCCCATCGAGGCCGCGAGACCCATGGCGATGGTCACCACGTCGTTCTTGATGAACTGCATGGTGTCGTAGATCGCCATACCGGCCGTGATCGAGCCGCCGGGGCTGTTGATGTACAGGTAGATGTCCTTGTCCGGGTCGGCGGCAAGGAGCAGCAGCTGCGCGGTGATCTTGTTCGCGATGTCGTCGTCGACCGGCTGGCCGAGGAAGATGATCCGCTCGTTGAGCAGCCGGTTGTAGACCTGGTCGCCGAGGCCACCACCGATGGAAGGCTCGCCGGCGGCGGAGGGCATCAGATTCGTCACGTATCCACCTGCTCGTCTTACGACGGCGCCGGGCCGTCTCACGTGTTCTGCCGGGGCGTGGGACCCCGGCTCGCCGCCGTCCGGGGCGGCTTCGGGGACTCCCCTGCCCTCGTATTCATGGACCCTAACGCGCAGGCAGGCGGGTGCCATCCCGGTTCCGCGACTGTTCGCTGTCAGCGCATGTCCGGCGACAATCCCGTACGTGGTACGGCCATGACCCGGTAGGACTGGCGGCCCGACACGGCGGCGGGCCGGCGTCGCGGCCGGCGGTGCGGCACCGGAGCGGTACGGCTCGCGGGCCGACACGGCGGCGGGCCGGTACGGCGACGGGCCCCGGGGCGCGGTGAGCGTCCCGGGGCCCGTCGTGGCCGCGTCGGAGGGGTGCGGGGATCAGGCCTCGGCCTTCTCCTCGCCCTCGCCCTCGGCGGAGGCGGCCTCGGTCTCGGCGGCCTCGGCGGTCTCCTCCGCCTCGTCCTCGTCCTCCAGGTCGACGATCTCGCCGTTGGTGTCCTTCACGGTCGCGGCCTCGACCACGACGGCCAGGGCCTTGCCGCGGGCGACCTCGCCGACCAGCAGCGGAACCTGGTTCTGCTGCACGACCGCCTGGGCGAACTGGTCGGGGGACATGCCGGAGGAGGCCGCACGCCGCATGAGGTGCTCGGTGAGCTCCTCCTGGCTGACGTTGAGCTTCTCCTTGTTGACGAGCTCGTCGAGCACGAACTGGGTCTTGATGCCCTTGACCGCGGCCTCGCGGGTCTCGGTGTCGAACTCCTCGGCGGTCTTGCCCTGGATCTCCAGGTACTTGTCGAGGGTGAGGCCCATCTGGCCGAGCTGGTGGTGCTCGAGGTTGTGCTTGCGGGTGTTGATCTCGTCCTCGAGCAGCTTCTCGGGGACCGGGATCTCGACCAGCTCGAGCAGCTTGTCCAGGACGCGCTCCTGGGCCTGCGTGGCCTGGTCGTACTGCTTCATGCTCTCCAGGCGCTTACGGCTGTCGGCGCGCAGTTCCTCGAGGGTGTCGAACTCGGAGGCGAGCTGCGCGAAGTCGTCGTCCAGCTCGGGCAGTTCGCGCGCGGCGACCTGGGTGACCTTGACCGTGACCTCGGCCTCCTTGCCGGCCGCCGAGCCGCCCTTGAGCTCGGAGGTGAAGGTGGCCTCCTCGCCGGCGGACAGGCCCTTCACGGCGTCGTCGATGCCGTCCAGCAGCTCGCCGGAGCCGATGGTGTAGGAGACGCCGTCGGCGACGCCGTCCTCGAGGACCTCGCCGTCGACCTTGGCCTGCAGGTCGATGGTGACCACGTCGCCGTCCTCGGCGGCGCGCTCGACCGGGCTGGTCGAGGCGAAGCGCTCGCGCAGCTGCTCGACCGCCTTCTCGACGTCCTCCTCCGTGACCTCGACGGCGTCGACCTCGACCTCGATGCCGGAGTAGTCCGGGATCTCGACGGTCGGGCGGACGTCGACCTCGGCGGTGAAGTTCAGCGTCTCGCCGTCCTTCAGCTCGGTGATGTCGACCTCGGGCTGGCCCAGCGGGTTCAGCTCGGCCTCGTTGACCGCTTCGGTGTAGAACTTCGGAAGCGCGTCGTTGACGGCCTCCTCCAGGACGGCACCGCGGCCGAACCGCTGGTCGATGACGCGGGCCGGGATCTTGCCCTTGCGGAAGCCCTTCACCGTGACCTGCTGGTTGATCTTCTTGTACGCCGCGTCGAGGCTGTCCTTGAGCTCCTCGAAGGGCACCTCGACAGTGAGCCGAACCCGGGTCGGGTTCAGGGTCTCCACGGCGCTCTTCACGGTTCGGTCTCCTTGTGGCTGACTTCTTGGTTTCTGCCGGAGCCAGACAGGTCCGGCGGATTTCGCCGCCCGGAGGATTCAGATACTGAGACACGGGCGCGCAGCTTGCATAGTAACCGCAGCCGCACAGCGCCCCAAAAGGCGATCATGCGAGGTGGCGCCGACCGCGAGCCGGCGGGTGGTCGGGGTGGCGGGATTTGAACCCACGGCCTTCCGCTCCCAAAGCGGACGCGCTACCAAGCTGCGCCACACCCCGTCTGGTGCGACACGTAGGGTACATGCCCGCAGGCAGCGGGGCTGCCGCATTTCACGAGCGTCGGGGCGCATCGGGGCGGGCGCCCCGCCCCGGCGCACCTGAGCGCCCCGCCCTTCGAGGAAGGGGTGTGCGTCGACCCCGTACGACCCGCTACGATGCCTTCTGTGCCGCGATCACCTGGTCCGCGGCGCGCTCTGTGCGGGCGTAGCTCAATGGTAGAGCCCCAGTCTTCCAAACTGGCTACGCGGGTTCGATTCCCGTCGCCCGCTCTGCAGGCCCGGGCCGGGTCGGAGGTTCTCCCCTCCGACCCGGCCCGGCGCTTTCCGGGTCCACGTCCGGCCCGCCCTCGCCGGCCGACCCGCCCCCGCGCATTCGGCCGGGGGCACCGTCGAGCTCAGGCCGGGAGGCACCTACAGCCTGACCGGTGCACAACGCCGACCCCGGCATCGGAGGCGCGAACGGACTGCCGACGATCAAGAACACGGTGCGCATCGACGGGCACGGCGACACCATCACCCGCGCCGCGAACGCCCCGGACTTCCGCATCTTTCAGCTCGGCGAGTTCTTCTCCTACCGGGGCGAACTCACCCTGGACGGGGTGAGCGTCCGCAACGGGCGTGAAGACAGGGGGCGGGCATCGACGTCCTGCGCGGCACGCTGACCACGAACCACACGACCTGAACGCAGGGCCGGCCGTCGCCGCGCTGCACTTCACGCCGGTCACGGGCAACACCGCGGGCCGCGAGGGCGGCGGTATCTGGAACGGCATCTTCTTCCCGCCGGGGCGGGTCACCCTGGATCACAGCCCCGTGCAGGGCAACCGGCCCGACCAGTGCTACCCGGCCGGCAGTGTGAGCGGCTGCTGATCCCTCCGCGCGGCACCCGCCGCGCGGCGCCCGGGCGTCGCGCGGCGGTCAGAAGCTGATCGAGTTGATCGTGTCCGCTATCGAGTTCAGGAAGCGGTTGATCGACGGGGCCATGCCGGTGGAGGCGAGGAAGAAGCCGAAGAGCATGGCGACGATGGCCGGCCCGGCCTTGATCGAGCCTCCCCGGAGCAACACCACCAGGATGATCGCCAACAGCAGCACCACAGACAGTGAAATGGCCACAACTGATCACACCCTCGGTCGGTCCGCTCTCCCGGCCCGGGGACGCCTGCCCCGCACGCCCCCGCCAGAACCATCGTGCCACCAACCCGCCCCGCGTATGCGGCCGCTGACGCAACATCGGTCACGGCCGCGTCACCAACCGCCCCCGGCGGGGCGGAACCCCCGGTGGGAGGCGGTCAAGAGGCCCGCGCCGCACGGCAATTCGAGGGCCCACCCGCGACGGAAAGGGAGCGCTGTCGTTTCCATGTCCACACATCGCGTGCGCAGGTAATTCGAATTGTTGGCGCAGACACGGCACTATGACCCCATCAGTCATGATGTATCCGGACATTGAGGGTGCATGGGATGTAGACAAACGGCACCCGAGATGTGTCGGCAGTCACCCTCGCGGTCACGTCTTCTTCGTCAAATCCCGGGTACCCGCAGCGGATAGCCAGGAATGACGTCGGGGGTTTTACGGAATCCCGTAGACAACGCTAGGGTGCCTCAGATGTTCCACGCTGCCTCGTCCCCCGGCCAGAACAGATCGCCACTCCCTCCGGCACAGTCGCCGGCGCCCGGAGTGCCGAGCCCGCGCAAGCCCGCCGAACAGAGCGGCAAACCGGGCAAGCAGCGCGACGCGTTCTTCGACAACGCCAAGTACCTGGCGATCGTCCTGGTGGCGATGGGACACGTCTGGGAACCGCTCAAGGGCGACAGCCGGATCGTGGAGGCCGCGTACACGGTCGTGTACAGCTTCCACATGCCGGCGTTCATCATCATCTCCGGCTTCTTCTCGCGCAGCTTCGACATGCGCCCCGACCGGCTCAAGCGCCTGATCACCGGCGTGGTCGTGCCGTACGTCGTCTTCGAGACCGCCTACTCGCTGTTCAAGCGCGTCGTCGACCACGCCCCCGACCACGACATCAGCCTCCTCGATCCCTGGTTCCTCACCTGGTTCCTGTGCGCGCTGCTCATCTGGCGGCTGACCACCCCGATCTGGAAGCTGGTGCGCCACCCGCTGCCGATCGCCCTCGGCATCGCCATGCTGGCGTCGGTCGCCTCGAGCATCGGCGACGACCTGGACCTCCAGCGCGTCCTGCAGTTCCTGCCCTACTTCGTGCTCGGGCTGTGCATGAAGGCCGAGCACTTCCACATGGTGCGCCGCCGGTCGGTGCGGATCCTGTCGGTGCCCGTGTTCGCCGCTGCGCTGGCGGTGGGCTGGTGGGCGGTGCCCCACATGACCACGGCGTGGTTCTACCACCGCGATTCCGCGCAGGAGTTGGGCGCGCCCTGGTGGACCGGCCCGATCATGGTGCTGGCGATGTTCGGCTGCTCGCTGCTGCTGACCGCCTGCTTCTTCGCCTGGGTGCCGCGCCGGAACATGTGGTTCACCTCGCTCGGCGCCGGCACGCTCTACGGCTACCTGCTGCACGGCTTCCTCATCAAGGCCGGCGACTACCGGGGCTGGTTCGACCACCCCGCGCTGCACCGCCCGCTCGGCGAGATCGCCCTGACCGTGGTCGCCGCGGCCGGCGTCACCCTGCTGTGCACCTCGCCCGTGCGGCGGGTCTTCCGGTTCGCGATGGAGCCGAAGATGGAGTGGGCCTTCAAGCAGGACGCGGCCGAACTGGCCCGCGAGCGCGCGAAGGCGGAACGGCGCGAGCGGGAGAAGGTCAGCGCCTGACCCCGTCGCCGCCGCCGGGGTTCCCGCTCTCCCCCGGCTCTCCCGGCCTCCCCCGGTCCACGTCGTCCCCCTCGCCGCCCTCGTCCCCCTCGTCCGTCAGACCGAGAAGCGCGCGCATCCGTGCGTACTTCTCGGTCAGTCGTTTCCGGGTGCTGTCGTCCAGGACCGCCAGACGGCGGGGGTCGGCGTTGTGCGCCAGGTCGGCCTCCTTCACCAGCCGGGCGCCGGGCGTGGCGAGGATCCGCCGCGCGTACGCCTCCGGCTCCTCCCCCGCCCGCTTGGTGACGGCCAGCACGATGTCCTTCGTACGGCGGCTCAGCGCGGCCTCCTGCAGCCCGCGGGCGGAGAGGACACCGTCCTCGACGGAGTCGTGCAGCCAGGCCGCCGCGACCTGGTCCGGGTCGCCGCCGCGTGCCCGCACCCCCTCGGCTACGGCCCTCAGGTGCTCGGCGTAGGGCCGGCCCGCCTTGTCGACCTGACCCTCGTGGGCGGCGCGGGCGACGGCCTCGACTTCGGCCGGGGTGAGCGGGGGGCGGGTGTCGGTCATGGCCCCAGTGTGCCGGTCCCGCCCTTCTGGTGAGCAGGATTCCTCGGTGCGCCGGGTTCCTCGGTGCGCCGGGTTCGCCGGTGGGCGGGGTTCGTCGGTGCGTGAGCGGGGTTCGTCGCTGGTGCCGGTCGCGGTGGCCGCTCAGCGCGGCATCGCCTGGGCCGTCGGGCCCTCGCGGCAGATCAGCAGCAGCGCCCGGTCGTCGTTGACGTCCTTCGCCACCGCCTCGATCAGATGCCAGGCGGCGCCGTGGAAGCCGCCGGCGACATAGCGGTCGGCCTCGCCGGTGAGGCGGTCGATGCCCTCGACGATGTCCCGGTCGGAGGTCTCCACCAGGCCGTCGGTGAACAGCATCAGGACGTCGCCGGGTCTCAGCGAGCCCTTGACGGGGTCGAACTGGGCGCCGTCGTACACCCCGAGGAGGGGGCCCTCGGCCGCCTTCTCCTCCCAGCGGCCGCTGCCCGCGCTGAGCTGCAGGCCCGGCGGATGCCCCGCGGAGTACAGCTCGTAGTCGCCGGAGTCGAGGTCGAGCACCAGGTGGATCGAGGTGGCGAAGCCCTCCTCCCAGTCCTGGCGCAGCAGGTAGCCGTTGGCCGCCGGCAGGAAGGCGTGCGGGGGCAGGCTGCCCAGCAGGCCGCCGAACGCGCCGGACAGCAGCAGCGCCCGGGAGCCGGCGTCCATGCCCTTGCCGGAGACGTCGGTGAGGACGACCTCCAGGGTGCGGCCGCCGTTGGTGCGGGCCGCGACCACGAAGTCGCCCGAGAAGGACTGGCCGCCGGCCGGGCGCAGCGCCATCTCCCGGTGCCATCCGTCGGGCAGCTTCGGCAGCTTGCTCTGTACGCGGATGCGCTCCCGCAGGTCGAACAGCATGGTGCCGCCGCGCCGCCAGGGCACACCGACCCGGCTGCGGAACTGCGCGATCAGCAGACCGAAGAACCCGCACGCGGCGACCACCAGCACGGTGCCGGGGGTCACCCGGGAGGGCCCCTCGGTGTACGGGCCGAGCCGCACGGACTCCACTATGAGCGCGGTGGCCGCCGCCGCGTACAGGCCGAGCAGGCTGGCCGGGCGCAGCAGCAGCCCTCCGGCGACGATGGGCAGCACCAGCGCGACCGGCGCGAACCACACCGGGTTGGCGAGCGTCACGCCCAGGATCAGCGGGATGGTCAGCAGCAGACCGCCGAGCGCCACCCAGTCGGAGCCGTTGCCGCGGAAGTAGTCGACGGCGGCTCTGCGCACGCCGACGCGGGCCCGGTGCCACTGCTTCTTCAACCGGGCCGTGAACGTCTCGGCTTCCGCGCGCCGCCCTCGTCCTGCTGCCATCAGTTCGGGACCCTATCCAGCCGAGCAGCCTCTTCGCACGGGAGGTCTGACTTATCCCTCGTTGGTGACTCAACTTCACAGGCGCCTCCCGAGCCGTCAACAGCCGCGTCCGTGCTCAGCCGTTGGCACCTGGCCGCGCTCGCGCCCGCCCGCCGGGGCACGACGGTCACCCGCGCCTCGGCAGGACGGTCACCGGCCGGCGCCGGCCTGGCAGGTGGGACACCAGAAGAGGTTGCGGGCGGCGAGGCCGGCGGTGCGGACCTCGGTGGCGCAGACGTGGCAGGGCAGGGCGGCCCGGCGGTAGACGTACACCTCGCCGCCGTGGTCGTCGCGGCGGGGCGGGCGGCCCATCGCCTCCGGGGTGTGTTCGGGGCGGACGGTGTCGATGCGGTTGTTGCGGACGCCCTCGCGCATGAGCTCGACCAGGTCGCTCCAGAGGGCGTCCCACTCGGCGGGGGTGATGTCCCTGCCCTGGCGGTACGGGTCGATGCCGTGCCGGAAGAGGACCTCGGCGCGGTAGACGTTGCCGACGCCGGCGATGACCTTCTGGTCCATCAGTAGTGCGGCGATCGTCGTACGGCTGCGGCGGACGCGGGCGTAGGCGGCGGCCGGGTCGGCGTCCGGGCGGAGCGGGTCGGGGCCGAGACGGCCGTGCAGGGCCGCCTTCTCGGCGTCGGTGATCAGCGCGCAGGTCGTGGGGCCGCGGAGGTCGAGGTAGGAGGCGGCGTCGGCCAGGCGCAGGCGCACGGTGTCCGTGGGCGGGGGCGCGGGGGCGTCGCCGAAGGTGACCTTGCCGAAGAGGCCGAGGTGGATGTGGACCCAGTCACCGTCGCGGAAGCCCAGGAAGAGGTGCTTGCCGTGGGCTTCGGCGGTCTGCAGGGGGCTGCCGTCCAGGAGGGCGGCGGAGTCGGCGAACTTGCCCTGGGGGCTGCGGACGGTGAGCGGGGCGCCGTGCGCGAAGCGGGCCGCGCAGTCCTGGGCCAGCCGGTGAATGGTGTGCCCCTCTGGCACGTGCGGGTCTCCTTCCCGGCCGTGGACATCCGGTTCGGCCGCCGTGCCGTCCGGTTCGGCCGTTCGACGTCCGGCCGCCTGCCCCACCCGGCGCCCCGGCTCGCACCGGTGAACCGGCTCGGACCGGCGAACCGGCTCGGACCGGCGAACCGGCTCACGGCGGCCTGCCCGGACGGCGAACCGGTCCGGACCGGCGGCCGGGTGAGAGGCGCCCGGCGCGGGGCTCCCGCCCCGGACCCGGGTGCGGGAGCCGTCGCCGCCGCGGACCGGCGGCCGCGGGTTACTGCTGGGGGTGGTGGGCCGGGATCGGGGGGAGGTCGCCCGTGGTCTCGTACGCCGAGAGCATGTCGATGCGGCGGATGTGGCGCTCGTCACCGGAGAAGGGGGTGGCGAGGAAGGTCTCGACGAACTTCGTCGCCTCCTCCACCGTGTGCATGCGCGCACCCACCGCCACGACGTTCGCGTTGTTGTGCTGGCGGCCGAGCGAGGCGGTCTCCTCGCTCCAGGCGAGGGCCGCCCGGACGCCCTTGACCTTGTTCGCGGCGATCTGCTCGCCGTTGCCGGAGCCGCCGATCACGATGCCGAGGGCGTCGGGGTCCGCGGCCGTGCGCTCGGCGGCCCGCAGACAGAAGGGCGGGTAGTCGTCCTGGGCGTCGTAGATGTGCGGCCCGCAGTCGACGGCCTCGTGGCCCGCCGCCTTGAGCCATTCGACGAGGTGGTTCTTGAGTTCGAAGCCCGCATGGTCCGAGCCGAGATACACGCGCATGGTTCCGAGTGTGACACGCCGGTTCCCGGGCAGAAGCGTGGGGTTGTGCACTTATCACACCCCCCGAAAAAATGTGAGCGACATTACAAACCTCAAGAGAACCTCAAGTAACGATTGGATTTCGAAGGTTCACGAATCCCTTTGCCTCGGATTCACTGGTCCGACTCGTACACCGCTCGTACGGGGAAACCGCTCACCCGGCGCAAAGGAATTCCCTCCATGACCTCGCAGCCGACCCTGCAGAAGGCTGGAAGCGGCCACGACAGCCCCGAAGGAAACGGTTCCGGGCTTCAGGCCGGACTCAAGAACCGCCACCTGTCGATGATCGCCATCGGCGGTGTCATCGGTGCCGGCCTGTTCGTGGGCTCCAGCACCGGCATCGCCACGGCCGGTCCCGGCATCCTCCTGTCGTACGCCCTCGTCGGCACGCTCGTCGTCCTCGTGATGCGCATGCTCGGCGAGATGTCCGCAGCCAACCCGACCTCCGGCTCGTTCTCCGCGCACGCCGACCGCGCGCTCGGCCGCTGGGCCGGCTTCTCCATCGGCTGGCTCTACTGGTTCTTCTGGGTCGTCGTGCTGGCCGTGGAAGCGACCGCCGGCGCCAAGATCCTCGAGGGCTGGATCCCCGCCGTGCCCCAGTGGGGATGGGCCCTGATCGTGATGGTGGTGCTCACCGCCACCAACCTCGTCTCCGTCGGCTCCTACGGCGAGTTCGAGTTCTGGTTCGCCGGCATCAAGGTGGTGGCGATCGGCGCGTTCATCGTCGTGGGCCTGCTGGCCGTCTTCGGCGTGCTGCCCGGCGTGCACAGCGACCAGGCGAGCTTCGGCAACCTGACCGGCCACGGCGGCTTCCTGCCGCACGGCCCCGGCGCCATCCTCACCGGCGTGCTGCTCGTCGTCTTCTCCTTCATGGGCAGCGAGATCGCGACCCTGGCCGCCGGCGAGTCCGAGGACCCGCAGCGCGCGGTCACCAAGTCGACCAACAGCATCATCTGGCGTATCGGCGTCTTCTACCTCGGCTCGATCCTCGTCGTGGTCTCCCTGATCCCCTGGGACGACAAGGCGATCACCGACAAGGGCTCCTACGTCGCCGCCCTGGACTCCCTCGGCATCGCGCACGCCGGTCAGATCATGAACTTCATCGTGCTGACCTCGGTGCTGTCCTGCCTGAACTCCGGCCTCTACACCGCCTCCCGCATGGCGTTCTCGCTCGGCGAGCGCGGTGACGCCCCGAAGGCGTTCGCGCGGACCAACAGCCGCGGTGTGCCGATGGCCGCGATCGTGGTGTCGGTCGTCTTCGGCTTCGTCGCGGTGTTCTTCAACTACAAGTTCCCGGACTCCGTCTTCCTCTTCCTCGTCAACTCCTCCGGTGCGGTCGCCCTGTTCGTGTGGCTGGTGATCTGCTTCTCCCAGCTGCGGATGCGCAGGATCATCCAGCGCGAGGCGCCGGAGAAGCTCGTCGTGAAGATGTGGCTGTACCCGTACCTGACCTGGGCCACGGCCGCGCTCATCGTCTTCGTCCTCGGCTACATGCTGACCGACACCGAGGGCGAGAGCAGCGGGCGGACGACGGTGCTGCTGTCGCTGCTGGTCGCCGCGATCGTGATCGTGATCGCCGTCGTCAAGCAGAAGGTGACCGGCGGCCGGGCGGCGGTCGCCGCGCCCGCCGCCGAGTCGGAGAAGGTCTCGGCCGGCTGACCGAGCCTCGCGCAGACCGCAGGAGAGGGAGTCCCGCCCCGGGACTCCCTCTCCTTCTTTTCTGTCTCCTGGGGCGCCGTGCCCGAGCGCGCCTGCGAGCGGGGCGCCCGGATCCGCCTGCCCGTGCCCGTGCTGCCGCCGGCCGCTGCCGGCCGCGGAGCCGACCGCGGAGGGCGCAGAACCGACCTCGGAGGGCGCAGAGCCGACCTCGGAGGGCGCAGAGCCGACCGCGGAGGGCGCAGAGCCGACCGCGGAGGGCGCAGAGCCGACCGCGGAGGGCGCGGCGTCGACCTCGGAGGGCGCGGCGTCGACCTCGGAGGGCGCGGCGTCGACCTCGGAGGGCGCGGCGGGCGCGGGGCGGGCTGTGGTGGTCGTGGCCGGGCGGTGGTGGTCGTGGGGACGGCCGCGGGACCGACGGCGGGGCTGATCGGGCCTCGGCGAGGGCGCGGCGGGCGCCGGGGCCGACAGGACCAGCAGGTCCCGTGGGCTCCTCGGCTCCCGGACGTGAGAAGGCCCGCCGGGCCGAAGTCGCGGTAGGACTTCGGCCCGGCGGGCCTTCTCCAGGGGCGTCGCCGCGTCAGCGCTTGCCGGCGAACTTCCAGGCGGTGGGCAGCGCGCCCATCGCCAGAGCGGCCTTGAGGGCGTCGCCGATCAGGAACGGGGTGAGGCCGGCCGCGACGGCGGCGGAGGCGGACATCCCGGTGGCGGCGGCCAGGTAGGGGACGCCGACCGCGTAGATGACCGCCTCGCCGAGGATCATGGTGCCCGCCATGCGCAGCACACCGCGGTCGGCTCCGCGGCGGGCCAGGGCGCCGACGACGGTGGAGGCGAGGATCATGCCGAGGACGTAGCCGAAGGAGACCGCCCCCGCACCCGAGGCGCCGTCCGCGAACCACGGCACGCCGACGACGCCCGCGAGCGCGTACAGGGCCAGGGAGAGGAAGCCGCGGCCGGCGCCGAGCGTCGTGCCGACGAGCAGGGCGGCGAAGGTCTGGCCGGTCACCGGCACCGGGGAGCCCGGCACGGGCACGGAGATCTGGGCGGCGAGGCCGGTGAGCGCGGCACCGCCGAGCACGAGCGCGACATCGCGCACGCGCGACGCGGGCAGGAGGTCGGCGAGGACTTCGCCGGGGCGAGCGGTGGCGGTGGCGGTGCTCATGGGGACTCCGCGGGTGAGGGGCAGGGTGGGACACGGTGACGCTATCCCAGGGCGGTCGGGGTGATCACCGTCAGCGATCGACAAAGGCGGGAAGCTCGGCTTGGTGGGCTCCGCACAAACCGTGCGCCCTACACGCGAGACGGCGTGACGCCGGTCACTGAGGCAGGGGCGCCTACCTCACATCGGGGGCGGATGAGGCGACTGTAGGGTTCCGCCAAACCTCTCGCGCACCCGGTCGTGGCGTGGTCCCGCCCGTCGGCCGCTCCCCCACCGCCCGGCCCGGACGCCGGCCGCCGTACCGGCCGCCGCGTAGCCACCCGTTCACCCTTCGTACGTCGCGTGTCCGGATGGTGGGCGGCCTCTTCGTCCGGGCGGCGGGGCTGCCCAGACTGTGGACGTTTTCGCCCCCCACACCCGTACTGGACGAGTCGCGCCCATGCCCAGCAGCACCACCGTCGAGACGCCACGCGAGGCGGACGACGCCACCCTCTCCCACGGCCTGAAGCAGCGCCATCTGTCGATGATCGCCCTCGGCGGCGTCATCGGCGCCGGCCTGTTCGTCGGCTCCGGCGCGGGAATCGCCGCCGCCGGCCCCTCGATCGTCGTCGCGTACGCCCTCTCCGGGATCCTCGTGATGCTGGTGATGCGGATGCTCGGCGAGATGTCGGCCGCCCACCCGTCGTCGGGGTCCTTCTCCGCGCACGCCGAGCGGGCGCTCGGCCCCTGGGCGGGCTTCACCGCGGGCTGGTCCTTCTGGGTCCTTCTCTGCACGGCCGTCGGGCTGGAGGGCATCGGCGCGGCGAAGATCGTCACCGGCTGGCTGCCGGGCACGCCCGAGTGGGCGTGGGTGGCGCTGTTCATGGTGGTCTTCTGCGCCACGAACCTGGCCGCGGTGAAGAACTTCGGCGAGTTCGAGTTCTGGTTCGCCGCGCTGAAGGTCGGCGCGATCACGCTGTTCCTGGTCCTCGGTGTGCTGGCCGTCGCCGGTGTCCTGCCCGGCACCCCCTCCCCGGGCGCGTCGAACCTCACCGACTTCCTCCCGCGCGGCAGCGAGGGCCTGGTCGTCGGGCTGCTCGCCTCGGTGTTCGCCTACGGCGGCCTGGAGACGGTCACCATCGCGGCCGCCGAGTCGGAGAACCCGGTCAAGGGCGTCGCGAGCGCCGTCCGCACCGCGATGTGGCGGATCGCGGTGTTCTACATCGGCTCCATGGCGGTCATCGTCACCCTGGTCCCCTGGAACTCCAAGGAGGTCGTCGCCAAGGGCCCCTACGTCGCCGCGCTCGACCACCTGGGCATCCCGGGCGCCGGCCAGCTGATGAACGTGGTGGTGCTGGTCGCGCTGCTGAGCGCGATGAACGCCAACGTCTACGGCTCCTCGCGCATCGCGTACTCCCTGGTGCGGCGCGGCCAGGGGCCCCGCGCGCTGGCCCGGGTCTCCGGCGGCGCCCCGCGGATCGCCGTCCTGGTGTCCTGCGTCTTCGGCTTCGCGTGCGTGCTGCTCAGCTACTGGCGGCCGGACGACGTCTTCCCCTGGCTGCTGAACATGATCGGCGCGGTGATCCTGGTGGTGTGGATCTTCATCGCCGTCTCGCAGCTGCGTCTGCGGCGCCGGCTGGAGCGGGAGTCGCCGGAGAAGCTGGTCGTGCGGATGTGGGGCTTCCCGTGGCTGACGTGGGTCGCCCTGGCCGGTATGGCGGCGATCTTCGTCCTGATGGCCCGGCAGCCCGACACGCGGGTGCAGCTCTACTCGACGGGCGTCATGACCCTGGTCCTGGCCGCGATCGGCTACGCCTGGCAGCGGGCCCGCGCCCGCGCCTGACCCGCCGTCGCCGCCCGGAAGGCCCCCACGCGGACACGTGGGGGCCTTCCTGTTTCGGTATGCCGGATTCCGGGCGATCGTGGGGGTATGCCGAGAGAGATGACCTACCGCTGCTACACCTGCGGCGCCTACGAGCCGCACCGGCAGCCGCGGGACGACCGGGAGCGCGCGTTCATCCGCGCGCTGGTGAAGAAGACGTACGTCGAGGACTACTGGATCTGCGTCACCCCCGGCGGGGACTGCCGCAACATCCGGTACGCCTGGGACGACAAGCCCTTCGACCCCCCGGTCAGGATGCCCGAACCGGAGTGAGGCTCACAGGTTGCTGAAGTCCGGCTCCGCCGTGCGGGTTCGCTTGATCTCGTAGAAGCCGGGGATCGAGGCGACCGCGACGGTGCCGTCCCACAGGCGGACGGCCTCCTCGCCCTTGGGGGTCGGGGTGACGACCGGGCCGAAGAACGCGATCTGCTCGCCGTCGGCGCCGGGCAGGGCGATGACCGGGGTGCCGACCTCCTGGCCGACCTTGTCGATGCCCTCCTTGTGCGAGGCCCGCAGCTCGGCGTCGAACTCGAAGTCCTCCTGGTCCGCGTACTCGATCAGGTCGGCGGGCAGGCCCGCGTCCTCGAGCGCTCCCGCGATCGCCTCGACGGTCGGGCCCTCGCCGCGGTTGTGGAAGCGGGTGCCGAGCGCGGTGTAGAGCGGGCCGAGGACGTCCTCGCCGTGCTTCTGCCAGGCCGCGGTCACCACCCGTACCGGCGCCCACGCCTTGGTGGACAGCATCTCCCGGTACTTCTCGGGAAGTTCGTCGAGCTTGGGCTCGTTGAGCACGGCGAGGCTCATGACGTGCCAGCGGACCTCGATGTCCCGCACCTTCTCCACTTCCAGCACCCACCGGGACGTCATCCAGGCCCACGGGCACAGCGGGTCGAACCAGAAGTCGACGGGGGTCTTGCCGGACGGGGTCGCGGTCTCGGACATGCTTCTCCTCGGACGGTGCCCGGTATCCGGGCTGCGGACCGTACACGTACTTCAACAGGCAACATCGCCCCCTCGCGTCCCATTCCCCGCTGTCCGGCGACAGGGGCACATGGCAGGATCGGTCCTGTTCCGTCGTGTCCGACATCCGAGACCCAGCTGAGGGAGTACCGCCCGTGCCCGGTGAGAACCTGTCCCGCGACGAGGCCCGGGAGCGGGCCGCCCTGCTGTCCGTCGACGGCTACGAGGTGTCCCTCGACGTGCGCTCCGCGGTGGGCGGGGAGACCGGGGACGGGGCGCGGACCTTCCGCTCCGTGACCACCGTCCGCTTCCGCTGCGCCGAGCCCGGCGCCACGAGCTTCGCGGACCTTGTGGCGCCGAGCGTCACCGCCGTCTCGCTCAACGGCAAGGACCTCGACCCGGGCGAGGTCTTCGACGGCTGCCGCATCCGGCTGGAGGACCTCGCCGCCGAGAACGAGCTGGTCGTCGACGCCCAGTGCGCCTACTCGCGCACCGGCGAGGGCCTGCACCGCTTCGTCGACCCCGAGGACGGCGAGGTCTACCTCTACACCCAGTACGAGCCGGCCGACTCCCGCCGGGTCTTCGCCAACTTCGAGCAGCCCGACCTCAAGGCCCCGTTCCGCTTCGAGGTGCGCGCGCCGGAGGGCTGGACGGTGTGGAGCAACGGCGGGGGCGAACTGCACGACGGAGTGTGGCGGTTCGCGGAGACCAAGCCGATCTCCACGTACATCACCTGTGTCGTGGCGGGCCCGTACCACCACGTGACCGACTCCTACGAGCGGGTCTTCGAGGACGGCACCCGGCTGGAGATCCCGCTCGGCGCGCTCTGCCGCAAGGGCCTGGCCAAGCACTTCGACGCCGACGACGTCTTCCTGGTCACCAAGCAGGGCCTGGACTTCTTCCACGACCACTTCGACTACCCGTACCCCTTCGGGAAGTACGACCAGGCCTTCGTGCCGGAGTACAACCTCGGCGCCATGGAGAACCCGGGCCTGGTGACCTTCCGGGAGGAGTTCATCTTCCGCGGGAAGGTGACGCGGGCGTCCTACGAGGGCCGGGCCAACGTCGTCCTGCACGAGATGGCGCACATGTGGTTCGGCGACCTGGTCACCATGGAGTGGTGGGACGACCTGTGGCTGAAGGAGTCCTTCGCGGACTTCATGGGCGCGTTCTCGCTGGTCGGCGCGACCCGCTTCACGGACGGCTGGATCACCTTCGCCAACCGCCGCAAGGCGTGGGCGTACCGGGCCGACCAGCTCCCCTCCACGCACCCGATCACGGCGGACATCCGCGACCTGCAGGACGCCAAGCTCAACTTCGACGGCATCACCTACGCCAAGGGCGCCTCGGTGCTGAAGCAGCTCGTGGCGTACGCCGGCCAGGACGCGTTCCTGGAGGGCGCGCGGCGCTACTTCAAGCGGCACGCGTACGGCAACACGCGGCTGGGCGACCTGCTCGAGGTGCTGGAGGAGACCAGCGGCCGGGACATGGGCGCGTGGGCGCGCGCGTGGCTGCAGACGGCCGGGGTCAACTCGCTGACGCCGCAGGTGCTGCTCGGCCCGGACGGCCGGATCCAGGAGCTGGCCGTGCTCCAGGAGGCCGCGGAGGCGCACCCGGAGCTGCGCCCGCACCGGGTGGCGGTGGGCCTGTACCGGCGCGGCGACGGCGGCGCCCTCGAGCGGTACGCGCGCGCCGAGGTGGACGTCGAGGGGCCGCGCGCGGTCGTGGCGGAGCTGGCCGGCGAGGACGCGCCCGAGCTGGTCCTGGTCAACGACGACGACCTGACGTACTGCAAGATCCGCTTCGACGACACCTCGCTGGCCACGCTGCGCGAGCACCTCGGCGACCTGACCGACCCGCTGGCCCGCGCGCTGTGCTGGTCGGCGCTGTGGAACCTGACCCGGGACGCGCTGCTGCCGGCGCGGGACTTCGTCGGCCTGGTGCTGCGGTTCGCGGGGCGCGAGTCCGACATCGGCGTGCTGCAGATGCTGCACGCCTGGACGGACTCCGCGCTCGTGCACTACGCGGCGCCCGCCTGGCGGGAGACGGGCGGGGCGCTCGTGGCCGAGGGCGCGCTGCGCGAGCTGCGGCAGGCCGAGCCGGGCAGCGAGCACCAGCTCGCCTGGGCCCGTTTCTTCGCGAAGGTGGCCCACGCCCCGCAGGATCTGGACCTGCTGTCGGACCTGCTGGCCGGCACGGCCGGGATCGACGGTCTCGTCGTCGACCAGGAGCTGCGCTGGGCGTTCCTGGAGCCGCTGGCGGTGCACGGGGTCGCGGACGAGAAGACGCTCGCCGAGGAGCTGGCCCGGGACGACACCGCCTCCGGCAAGCGCCACCAGGTGCGCTGTCTGGCCGCGCGCCCCTCGGCCGCCGTCAAGGCGCAGGCGTGGGCGCAGGTGGTGGAGTCGGACGCCCTGTCGAACGCGCTCACCGAGGCGACCATCGCGGGCTTCGCCCAGCCCTCGCAGCGCGAGCTGCTCGCGCCGTACGCGCCGAAGTACTTCGCGGCGATCGAGCGGGTGTGGGCCGAGCGGTCGATCCAGATCGCGATGGACGTGGTGGGCGGTCTGTACCCGTCGTTGCGGGACTCCCGGGAGACGCTGGAGGCGACGGACGCCTGGCTCGCCGCGCACGAGCAGGCCGCCCCCGCCCTGCGCCGCCTGGTGCTGGAGGCGCGGGACGACCTGGCGCGGGCGCTGCGCGGACAGGCGTGCGACGAGGCCGCCGCCTCTGGCCAGGGATTCAGTCCTCGGTAACCGTTACGAAATTCAGGCAGGACATGCCGTAACCCCTGGGCCGCCCCCGAGCGGACCAGGGGTTTTCGGCATCCGAACACCCGTCCTTGAGGACGGACCTGTCCGGGTTTGCCGACAGGCGTGTAACAGGGGTTAAAGAAGGGATGGGACACGGGAATTCCCGGGACATGAACCACAACACCCCCCTCTTCCCCCGTCCCCTCCGCCACCTCGCCGACGGCCCCCGCCGCGTTCTGACGGCCGCTCAGCTCCGCGCCCACGGCGTCTCGGCGGCCGAGGCCGACGAGCGGTGCCGCCCGGGCGGCAGCTGGCAGCAGTTCCTCCCCGGCGTCTACCTGCTCCACCCGGGCCCGCCGACCAGCGAGGAGCGCCTGCACGCGGTGCTCGTGTACGCGGCGCGCGAGTCCGCCCCGCACACCGCCCCCGGGGTGCCGGTCCAGCCGACCGCGGGCGAGCCGCACCGCCCGGTGTACGCGGAGGCGCTGATCACGGGCCTGGCGGCGCTGACCCTGCACGGCTTCCGGGCCGCGCCTGCGCTGCCGTCGCTGGAGCGGATCGACGTGCTGGTGCCGCGGCTGCGCCGGGTGCGCTCGGCCGGCCCGGCGCGGATCGTCCGCACCGCCGCCCTGCCCGCGCCCGAGACGGTCACGGGCCTCCCGGTGGCCCCGGTGCCGCGTGCCCTCGCGGACGCGGTGGCCGAACTGACCGACGGGGAGGCCGTACGGCGGCTGCTGACCGAGGCGGTGCGCGGCGGGCATTGCGAACCCGCTGCGGTGGTGAGGGAGTTGACCCAGGCGCGGCTGCTGGGCCGGGCGCACGTGGTGGACGCGGTGAACTCGCTGCTGGCCGAGGGGCGGGCGCTCGCGGAGACCCGCCTGTACCGCATGGTGCGGGAGTACGGCCTGCCGGAGCCGGTGTGGAACGTGGACCTGCGGCTGCCGGGCGGCCCCCACCTGGGCGGCGTGGACGCGTACTGGCCGGAGCGAGCGGTCGCCGTGGAACTGGACACCCGCGCGCACCGCCCGGGCGACCGGCCGGAGGACGAGGCCGAGTGGTCGGAGTACACCCGCAAGCGTGAGCATCTGGAGCGTCTCGGCATCACGGTCGTGCACATCACCCCGCGCAGGCTGCGCGACACGATGGACCAGCAGGCGACGGTGATCCGTACGGCGCTGATGGCGGCGGACGACCGGGACCCCGCCCCGTACGTGGTGGTGCTGCCCCGGTAGGGAGCGACCGGATCGCCAGGAGGGGGGAGGGGTCACCGCCCGCGCGGGACCCCTCCTCGTGCGCCGGGGGGGCCGTGGCCCACCGCCACTCAGCCCTTCCTCAGCACCAGTTCCGTGTTGCGGTCCTCCGGATCGCCCGCGAGCGCCTTGTTGGCGCCCGGCGCGTTGAAGGCCAGCTCGCGGTACAGCGCGGCCAGTCCGGTCTGGCTCAGGTCGGCGAAGTCGGTGCGGTGCGGGGCCGCGGACTCCACCAGCGTGGTGAACAGGGACAGGGTGCCGTCCTTGTTGTCCACCAGCTCCACGACACGGGCGAGTTGCGGATGGTCCACGTGCGAGGCGGTGGAGATCTCCCAGAAGGAGTGGCCGCCGGACGCGGAGTGCGGGGTGACGACGTTCTTGTGGATGTGGCCGTTCACCCAGGCCAGCACGTTGCTGTGGCCGCCCAGCAGGGCGACCAGCTCGGCGCCGTCGTGCCGGCGCTCGCCCGGACGGGCCGGGTCGGGGCGGGTGTTCGTCATCGTCTTGCTGGTGTGGTGGCTGAAGACGACCACGTACGCGTCCTTGTTCTCGCGCAGTGTCCGGTCCAGCCACTTCAACTGGGCGGTCCCCACGGACCCTTCGTAGTGGCCGCCCGGGTCGGTGGTGTCGAGGCTGATGCCGATGACGTCGTCGGCGATGCGGAAGCTGTAGTACTGGGTGCCCGCGTCGAGGTTGGCGGAGGAGTAGCCGTGGCCGGCCGGGCCGAGGCCCGCGTGGGCCGGGTCCAGGTGGGCCTTGAGGTAGTCGGCGGGGGTGTACGGGGCCCGCTTCTCGTCCGGGGTGACCGCGCGCATGTCGCGGCGGTGGGACTCGAGCAGGTCGCGGAAGTCCGCGCCCCTGGGGTCCGTGCCGTTCTTGACGGCGTCCTGGAGCTTCTTCGCCTGGGCCGCCGGGAGGTTCATGAGCTTCCGGCCGCCGATGGCGTACTCGGTGAGGTGGGAGTCGCCGTGCGCGTAGCAGCCGAGCGGCAGGGCGTCGTGGTTGCCGACCGTGGAGTACCAGGGCAGGTTGAGGCCGGGGCTGCGGACCTCGCGGATCGCGGCGGCCAGGAAGCCGGGCAGGTGCGGGAAGCCGAGCTGCTTGTCGGCGTCGCGCGTGGCCGAGTCGGCCTGCCAGTACAGCTTCAGCCCGCTGTTCTGCACGCCCTCGTAGTGGCGCGGGTCGCCGGAGTTGGGCGTGATGCGCCCACCGCTCATGATCTTCATGAACCACTCCAGCTCGGAGTGGGCGTTGTTGTCGGTGTTGTCGCCGGTGGTCATCACGAAGTGCAGCGGGGAGCCCGTGACGGGGGCGCCCCGCAGCGCGTTGACCCGCTCCACCAGCGAGACGGCGCCGGGCACGGTGAGCGCCTCGTGCGGACGCCAGGCGTGCGGGTCGGCGGAGCGCAGGTACTCCAGACGCAGCGGGTGCTGGACGTCCGTCAGGTGCAGGTCGGTGAACTGCACGAACGCGGCGAGCGCCGTACGCCGGGCGGCGCGGCCCGACTTGGGCGCGGCCAGCTCGCCGCGCACCACGCGCTGCCAGCCGGGTCCGTCGCCGAGCCGGCGGTAGCCGGACGCGGTGCGCGGCGCGGCCACGCCCGCGACGGTGGTGCCCTTGGTGTACGGCGCGAGGGGCGCCGCCGGGGCCTTGCGCGAGGACGCCACCGGCGCCTGAGCGGAGCCCTCGGCGCCGGCGCGGCGGCCGGTGGCGGCCTGGCTGTCGGTGGGCCGCAGGGCGTAGCCGACGCCCGTGGCGAGGGACACCGCTCCCGCGGCGGCGAGGACGGAGCGCCGGTGGACCCCCGGCACGGAGGCGGTGACAGAGCGTGTGCGCGACATGGCGCGGTCTCCCCGGGTGCGAACGCGTCGGCAGTGGTCACGGAGGGCCCGCTGCCGCGAACCTCCCGCTCGCCTTCGATGCTTCGCACCGGGAGTGGCCTGCGCGTGAACGCGACGGCAACGCGCGGCGCCGATCACGGTACGTGGATCCCGGCCCACCCCGCGCGTCCGCGAGCGCTCTCCGGGCGGCCCGGAACCGGTCACGCGGTGTTCATCTTCCGGGGTACCGGAGAGCTACCGGGTGGGTGCCACCCGGCCCGCGGGCGGCCGCTCGCGCCACAGCACGAGCGCGGTGTCGACCAGGGCGACCCGGTGCAGGGCGGGCACCTGGTCCAGCGGGTGCCAGGCCGCCATGTCGGTCGTGCCGCCGACCTCGTGGCGCAGTTCGCCGCCGGTGATCCGGCCCTCGTACAGGAGCCGTACGGCGTGGCGGTCGACGGTGCGGCCGAGACGGCGCGGGACGCGGCGCCGTAGGGAGTCCACGCCGAGCAGGCCCGCGATCTCGATGCGGTAGCCGGTCTCCTCCCCCACCTCCCGCAGCACGGTGTCGTGGGGGTCCTCGCCGTGCTCCGCCCCGCCGCCGGGCAGGGTCCACTCCGGTACGCCCTCGTCGTCCCGGCCGCGGGCCAGCAGGAGATGCCCGCCGCGGACGCACACGGCGTAGGCCGCCACCCTCAACTTCTGTCGCACACCGCGACATTACGGCCTGCCCGGCGGATCGTGCGGCGGACGGGCATGATCCGCCGGACAGGCCCTACCACGCCGGGTCCGGGTTCGCGGGCGAGTACGCGGGAGCGGACCAGCGCAGCGGCACGGCTCCCTCCGTCTCGACGGCCGCGGCGAGCGTGAAGCGGACCCGGCGCTGCCCGTCGGCGCCGAACTCGGTCCGTGCCTCGCCCGTCAGCTGGAGCGCCGTGCCCAAGGTCCAGTCCAGGAACAGCAGTCCGGCCCGGGGGTCGGTGGCGAGGTTGCCGAGGGTGAGGAACATCGAGTTGCCCGGGTAGTCGCGCCAGAGCAGTTCGCGCGGCGACAGCACCCGGACGAAGCCGGGGTTGCCGCCGCGGTGGCCAGCGTCCGCGCCGTGCCCGTGCACCGTGGCCAGGAAGAAGGTGTCGGCCTCGGCTACGAACCGCCGCTGCCGCACGGTCAGTTCGGTGCCGTGGCGCGGCGCGCCCGGGGTGCGCGGCACGATCGCGCTCAGATCCCGCTTCTGAAGGTACTTCGGGCAGTTGGAGAAGACCCGGTCCGCGTCGACGGCGAAGCCCTCCGGGGTCGGCCGCAGCCGCCCGTTCAGCCGCATCCGGCGCCGGGTGCGCGGGTCGAGGGCGAGGGTGCCGACGTAGGTGCCGGGTGTCGCGAGCGCCGGTGCCAGCGGGTCACCGGCGTGCACGCCGCCGGTGACCGACATCCGGCGCGGCCCGGTGGCCCGGACGAATCCGGGGGTCCCGGCGACCGGCGAGGCCCAGACCCCGCCGGTCGCCGGGTCGGCGGCGCCGACGACGAGCAGCGGCTGGAGGGCCAGGAAGGCGGCGGCGACCGGTTTGACGTCCTGGCCGACGGACCGGCCCACGTGGTCGGCGGCCTCACGCACACCGGCCCGCTCCTGCAGGGCCCTCGAGCCCGCGTGGTAGACCTCCACGTCCGGTCACCTCTCTAGAAGAAGCCGCAGGTCGGAGCCGATTCGCCGTACGGCGCCGGCGCGCCCTCGACACCGCTCGGCACGGAGATCTCCAGCCGGGTGCCGTCGGGGTCGTGGAAGAAGACGCCGCCCGAGGCGGAGCCCTCGCGGTGGGCGACCACGCCCTCGTGGGCGAAGTCCACGCCGTGGGCGCGCAGCGCGGACTCGTACGCCCTGAGCCGCTCGGCCGAGTCGGCGGTGAAGGCGAGGTGGTGCAGCCCGGCGCGCTCGGCGCCGTACGGCTCCCGCGCCTGCTGCCAGAGGGTGAGCACGGGGCTGTCGCCGCCGTCGCCCAGGTAGGCGTACCGCCGGTCGTCCTCCTTGCCCTCGGCGAGCAGCGCGAAGCCGAGGACGTCGCGGTAGAAGGCGAGCGAGCGGTCGAGGTCGGTGACGTTCAGGCCGATGTGGCCGGTGCGCAGGGTCATACGTGTCCCCCTTCGTCGGAAGCCCCCGATCGGGACTAACCTCTGTAATGAAGATTAAGGGTTAGAATGAGGAGCGTCAACCGGTCACGTAACCTTGAGCGGTTAGCACGGAAGGAGTCCCCGCATGACCGCCGCCCGAGACCCGCGCCCCCTCATCGGCGAGCCGCTCGCGCTCGACCTGCTGAACACCCGCTGGATGCACGAGGGAGCGGTGCGGGACCTGCTCACCGGCACCGACGGGCTCGCGGTGTGGCTCGCGGCGAACGGGCTCGACGAGCGCTTCACCGCCGACGCCGCCACCCTGCGGCACACCCTCCGGGCGCGCGAGGCCCTGAAGACGGCCGTGGACGGCTCCCTGGAGCAGGGGGCGCCCCTGGTCGACGCCGTGCTCGACCACGGGCGGATCCGGGCCGTACTCACCGCCGAAGGCCCGGACGAGCGGCCGGAGTTCCGCGACCGCGCATGGGGGCCGGCCTGGCTCGCCGCCCGCGACTACCTCCGGCTGCTGGCGGCCGCGCCCGACCGGATCCGCGGCTGCGCGCACGAGGCGTGCATCCTGCACTTCTTCGACACCTCACGCAACGGCACCCGCCGCTGGTGCTCGATGGCGGCGTGCGGCAACCGTGCGAAGGCATCCCGCCACTACGCGCGTTCACGCGGCTGAGCCAACCGGCCGCGGCTCCGGTCGAACGGGGCACCATCGGGAGACACGTCACCCTTTGCACGGCTATCTCCCCTGTGGCGCATGGCGGAAGTACGCCATGAGTCCATCCCGTCACGGTCAACTCCTCCCCAACAAACTTTCCTTGGGTAAAGCTGAGCGATCGTCCGGCTCCGAAATCCGGACTGAGCCGATCGACTCGATCGCGACTCGCCTGGTTCCTTTACCTCCAAGGGATGCCGATGACCTCCGACTCCCAGCGCGCTCCGCTCACGGGCGCGAGACGCCTGGCCCGCATCGCCGTGGCCGCAGGCGTGGTGGCCGCGCTCTCCGCGGCCGGGCCGATACCCCTGGCCACCGCCCAGGACAGCCCCTCCCCGGCCGACCCGGCCGTCAAGTCGGCGAGCGCCAAGCTCGGTTCGGACGACGCCGACCTGCTCGCCGAGGCCAAGGCCGACGGCGCCAAGAACGTCACCATGATGGTCGCGACGGCGCCCGGGCAGACCGAGCAGGTCGCCCGGCAGCTCGACGCGGTGGACGGCGGCTCCGTCGGCCGCGCCTACGACAAGCTCGGCTACGTCCGCGCCACCGTGCCCACGTCCGAGGCGGACGCGGCCATCGCCGCCGCCGCGAAGCTGTCCTCCGTGCACGCCATCGACCTGCGGCAGGAGATCGCGCTCGACGACCCGACGCCGAGCGCCGACACCGCCATGGGCGCCCGGGGCACCGCGGCGGCCACCTACTCCGGGCCCGGCAAGGACACCCCTGCCGCGAACCCGTACAACCCCTCCTTCGAGACCGGCGCCGTCGACTTCGTACGGCAGAACCCGAAGGCGGACGGCCGGGGCGTGACCATCGGCATCCTCGACTCCGGCGTGGACCTCGGCCACCCGGCGCTGCAGAAGACCACCACCGGCGAGCGGAAGATCGTCGACTGGGTGACGGCGACGGACCCCATTCTCGACGGCGACGCCACCTGGCGCCCGATGGTGACCTCCGTCTCCGGGCCCAGCTTCACCTACGGCAACCAGACCTGGACCGCTCCGGCCGGTTCCTACCAGGTCAGCACCTTCAGGGAGTCCGTCACCGCGGGCGGCGACGCCAAGGGCGACGCGAACCGCGACGGCGACACCACCGATTCCTGGGGCGTCCTGTACGACGCGGCCGCCGGCACGGTCCGCGTCGACCTGGACAACGACAACGACTTCACCGACGACGAGCCGATGAAGCCGTACAAGGACGGCTACCAGATCGGGTACTTCGGCACCGACGACCCGAAGACGGACGTCGTCGAACGCCAGCCGTTCGTGGTGCAGATCCGCAAGGACGTCTCGATGGACCCCTACGGCGGGTCCTGGGTCGGCAAGAAGGCGGACTTCGTCAACATCGGCGTCATCGAGTCCGAGCACGGCACCCACGTCGCCGGCATCACCGCCGCCAACGGCCTGTTCGGCGGGAAGATGAACGGCGCCGCGCCCGGCGCGAAGCTCGTCTCCTCGCGCGCCTGCACCTGGAGCGGCGGCTGCACCAACGTCGCGCTCACCGAGGGCATGATCGACCTCGTCGTCAACCGCGGCGTCGACATCGTCAACATGTCGATCGGCGGCCTGCCCGCGCTCAACGACGGCAACAACGCGCGCGCCGAGCTCTACACCCGGCTCATCGACACCTACGGCGTGCAGCTGGTGATCTCCGCGGGCAACTCCGGCCCCGGCGCCAACACCATCGGCGACCCCGGGCTCGCCGACAAGGTGATCTCGGTCGGCGCGGGAATCTCCAAGGAGACCTGGGCCGCCAACTACGGCTCGGCGGTGGAGAAGCCGTACGCGATGATGCCCTTCTCCTCGCGCGGCCCGCGTGAGGACGGCGGCTTCACGCCGACCCTCGTCGCCCCCGGCGCCGCGATCAACACCACCCAGACCTGGCTGCCCGGTTCCCCGGTCGCCGAGGCGGGCTACCCGCTGCCGGCCGGCTACTCCATGCTCCAGGGCACCTCGATGGCCTCCCCGCAGGCCACCGGCGCCTCCGCCCTGCTGCTGAGCGCGGCGAAGCAGAAGGGCATCGAGCTCAAGCCCGCGGATCTGCGCACGGCGCTGACCTCGACCGCCCACCACATCAAGGGCGTCCAGGCCTACGAGGAGGGCGCGGGCCGCATCGACGTCGTCGACGCCTGGGACGCGATCCGCTTCGACGCGACCGCCCACGACTACACCGTCAAGGCCCCGGTCGACACCGCGCTGGACCAGTTCCTGAGGACGCCGGGCTTCGGCACCGGCCTGTACGACCGCGAGGGCGGTCTCAAGGCCGGCGAGAAGAAGACGTACGACGTCACCGTCACCCGCACCTCCGGCCCCGACCGCGGGGTCTGGCACACGCTGGAGTTCGCGAACAACGCCGGTGACACCTTCCGGATCGTCGGCTCGCCGCTGGTGAAGCTGCCGCTGAACCAGCCGGTGACCGTGCGGGTCCAGGCCGCTCCGCGCTCCGCGGGCGTCAAGAGCGCGATCCTCGAGGTCGACGACCCGTTCACCGAGGGCGTCGACAAGCAGATCCTGACCACCGTCGTGGTCGCGGAGCCGGTCGCCTACACCTGGTCCGCGTCGGGTTCGGTGCAGCGCAACAGCACGCGGTCGTACTTCCTGACCGTGCCCGAGGGCGCGAAGTCGCTGGAGGTCGCGATCGGCGGGCTGGCGGACAAGAGCCAGACCCGGTTCATCGCCATCCACCCGTACGGCACTCCGGTCGACAACACCTCCACGCCGTACTGCTACAACAACTACCTCGACGGCAACGGCTGCAAGCCCGACGTGCGGTCCTACGCCGACCCGCAGCCGGGGGTGTGGGAGGTCGAGGTCGAGTCGCGCCGCACCTCGCCGCTGCTCGACAACCCCTACAAGCTGGACGTCTCCGTCCTCGGCGCGGTCTTCGACCCGGAGACGGTGACCGTGCCCGAGGCGAAGGTCGGCACCCCGGCCACCGCCTCCTGGAAGGTCACCAACAAGTTCGCGCCGCTCGACGGCAAGCTGGTCGGCGGCCCGCTCGGCTCGTCCAAGACGGCCCGGCCCACCATCAAGAACGCCGAGAAGCAGACCACGACCGTGGTCGTCCCCGAGGGCGCCCAGTCGCTGGACGTCGCCATCGGCAACGTCAGCGACACGGCCGCCGACCTGGACCTGACGGTCTACGACGCGAGCGGCAAGAAGGTCGCGCAGTCCGCGGACGGCGACTCGGAGGAGGCGGTGTCCATCGCCAAGCCGGCCGCCGGCACCTACACCGTCGAGGTCGTCGGCTACTCGGTGCCCTCCGGCTCGACGGCGTACGACTACCGGGACGTGTTCTTCTCCTCCGCGCTCGGCACCGTCACGGTGGACGGCTCGGCGCCGGTGAAGCTGGGCACGGGCGACTCGGCCACGGTGACCGGGCAGGTCACGGCGGCGGCCGCGGCTCCCGAGGGACGTGAGTTCTTCGGGCAGGTGCAGCTGGTCGACGCGCGCGGCACGGTCGCGGGCCTGGGCAACGTGAAGATCGAGAAGGTCACGCAGTAAGGCGATACACCAACAGGAGGGCGGGCGTCCGGCACGGACGCCCGCCCTCGGGCGTGTCCGGGGGCGGTGCGGGTGCCGGTACAGGCGGCCGCGCCGGTCGTGGCCGGGGGTGTCCGGTGCGGACCCGCCCGGACTGTGCCCGGGGCCGGTACCGCCGTACAGGCCGGGGGTTCAGTCGCAGGGAAGGGCCGCCGATTCGGGCAACGTGCGCTCGACGGCGGCCCGTTCGCGGGTGACGTCCCGCTCGCCGACGGCCCAGCGGTCGGGCGACGCGGCGCGGCCCGGGATGCCGACCAGGACGTGGTCGCCGCGGCGGAACACGCCCGGGTCGTCGACCGGGAACGTGACCTCGGCCCTCCCCTTCGCGGGCTTGTAGGAGCGGGTCACGCGCAGGGTGACGCGCTCCCGGCCGGTGTCCGCGACCGGCCGGACGCCGGTGACGTCGCCCTCGACGACCAGGCGGGCGCAGGCGAGGTAGCCGGGCGCGGCGAAGGAGGCGCCGGGACTCCGCCCGGCGCCCGCCTCGCCGTCACCCTTCGCCCCCGCGTCACCGCCCGCCTTCTCGTCCCCGCTCGCCCGGTCCGCACTGCTCGCCTTGTCGTTGCCGCCGCCCGGCGCCGCGAGCCACCCCGGCCCGAGCACAAGGGACCCGACGGCGGCCACCGCGACCGCGCCGACGGCGCCGAGCACGAACGCCCTGGCGCCCCGCCGCCGCCGCGACCGCCGCCCGGCCTCCGGCGCGGGGCGGCCCGCCGGGCGCTCACCGGCCGGACGGGTCCGCTGCCGCCCGTCCGCCGGACGGCCCTGCGGCCACCCCTCGCCCGCCCGGTGCGGCCGTGACTCGGGCGGCTCGGCCGGCTCCGCCAGCGCGTCCCCGACGACGTGCAGATGCCGGCGGATCAGGTCCAGGTCCGCGCGGGACGCCCGGTAGGCGGCCATGAAGGCGGGGTCCGCGCGGGCCCCGGGCGGCAGCGGCTCGTCCGTGAGCGCGGCCAGCAGCGGGTCGACGCCGTCGTGGCGCCCGTCTGCGGCGGCCATGTCACACCACCTCGTTCTCGTGCAGCCGGTCGCGCAGCGCCCGGACCGCCGTGTGCAGCCTGCTCTTGACCGTGCCCTCGGGAAGGCCGAGCTGCTCGGCGATCGAGCGGACCGCCAGGTCGGCGTAGAAGCGCAGCACCAGGACCTGCCGCTGGGCGTCCGGCAGCTCGTCCAGGCCCTGGACGACGGCGAGGGAGAGCAGCCGGGCCTCCTCGCCCGCGGCGTGCTCGGCCGGCCGCTGCGCCGCCAGGCGCTCCCCCAGCCGCTCCTGCCGCCGCTTGGCCCGGTGCCAGTCCATCGCCAGGCGGGAGGCGACCACCGCGGCCCACGCCGACACGTCCCGCGGCGCCTCCTGCCCGCTCGCGGCGCGCTCCAGCAGCCGCAGGCGGACCTGCTGCACCCCGTCCGGCAGGTCCGCCTGCGGCACCCCGCCGAGCGCGAGCACCGCCCGCACCCGCCGCTCCTGCGCCGCGTCCAGCGGATCGTCCGCACTCCGGTCCGTCCCGCGCCCGCGGCGCGCCCTTCCGCGCAGCACAAGCCACCCCCTCACCGTGTCCCCACTACGACGCCGCGGCCGCCCGGAACGTTCGGCCCGCGGCCCCGCGACTCCACGCCGCGGAGCAGAGGCGTACGTCACATCGCCGTATGCGCCGGGCCGGACCGGGCAGGGGCGGGGCAGCACAGCTTGCGGCCCGCGGGCCCCGCCGGGCGAATTCCTGCAGCTCAACGCGGGTGCGGCCCGAAGGAACGCACCCGCGGGACGGGCCCGCCCGTCCCACTCCTCGGGCACGCCGCGCAAAGAACTGGACACGTGGGTCGGGGTCGGCCGCATGATGGAAAGGCTCGGCCGAGCGCACACGCACGCACAGCACACGTACGTAGGGAGTCATGGTGAGGGTCGGAATCGTCGGAGCCACCGGTCAGGTCGGCACGGTCATGCGCAGAATCCTCACGGAACGCGACTTCCCGGTCACCGAGCTGCGCCTGTTCGCCTCGGCCCGCTCGGCGGGGACGGTCCTCGACGGCGTGACGGTGGAGGACGCGTCGACGGCGGACTACAGCGGCCTGGACATCGTGCTGTTCTCCGCGGGCGGCGCGACCTCCAAGGCGCTGGCCGAGAAGGTCGCCTCGCAGGGCGCCGTGGTGATCGACAACTCCTCGGCCTGGCGCCGGGACCCCGACGTGCCGCTGGTCGTGTCCGAGGTGAACCCGCACGCGGCGGTGAACCGGCCCAAGGGCATCATCGCCAACCCGAACTGCACGACGATGGCCGCGATGCCGGTGCTGAAGCCGCTGCACGAGGAGGCCGGCCTGGAGGCGCTGGTCGTCGCCACCTACCAGGCGGTGTCCGGTTCGGGCCTCGCGGGCGTGGCGGAGCTGCACGGCCAGGCGCAGAAGGTGATCGCCGACGCCGACAAGCTCACCCACGACGGCGCGGCGGTGGACTTCCCCGAGCCGGCCGTCTACCAGCGCCCGATCGCCTTCAACGTGCTCCCCTTCGCCGGGAACCTGGTCGACGACGGCCTGAACGAGACCGACGAGGAGCAGAAGCTCCGCAACGAGTCCCGCAAGATCCTGGAGATCCCCGAGCTCAAGGTCTCCGGCACCTGCGTGCGCGTCCCCGTCTTCTCCGGCCACTCCCTCCAGGTCAACGCCCGTTTCGCCCGGCCGCTGTCGCCGGAGCGCGCGACCGAGCTCCTGTCCGGCGCCCCGGGCGTGGCCCTCTCCGACATCCCCACCCCGCTCCAGGCGGCCGGCAAGGACCCGTCGTACGTGGGCCGCATCCGCCGCGACGAGACCGTGGACAACGGCCTGGCCCTGTTCCTCTCCAACGACAACCTCCGCAAGGGCGCGGCGCTGAACGCCGTCCAGATCGCGGAGCTGGTGGCGGCGGAGCTGCGCGGCTAGCGCGTTCCGCCCCGCACAGCGGGCAGCCGCATTCGACGGCCCGGACGTGGACGTGCGCCACGGACGGGCCGTCGGACGCGTTCGGAGGGGCGCGCCGCGGCCTCGGGGATCGCCCAGGAGGCATCCGCCGGAGATGTGACGTGGAAGGATGACCACACCCACACATCACGAGGAGATGACCGCGTGCCTGGCACAAACCTGACTCGCGAAGAGGCGCAGCAGAGGGCGCAGCTGCTCACCGTTGACTCGTACGAGATCGATCTCGACCTCTCCGGAGCACAGGAGGGCGGCACCTACCGGTCCGTGACCACGGTGCGCTTCGACACCGCCCAGGACGGCGCCGAGTCCTTCATCGACCTGGTGGCCCCGGCCGTCCACGAGGTCACCCTCAACGGTGACCCGCTCGACCCCGCCGAGGTCTTCAAGGACTCGCGGATCGCGCTGCCGGGCCTGCTCCAGGGCCGCAACATCCTGCGGGTCGTGGCCGACTGCGCGTACACCAACACCGGCGAGGGCCTGCACCGTTTCGTCGACCCGGTCGACGACCAGGCCTACCTCTACACCCAGTTCGAGGTGCCGGACGCCCGCCGCGTCTTCGCCTCCTTCGAGCAGCCGGACCTCAAGGCCACCTTCCAGTTCACCGTGCGCGCACCCGAGGGCTGGACCGTCGTGTCCAACTCGCCCACCCCCGAACCCCAGGACAACGTCTGGGTCTTCGAGCCGACGCCGCGCATCTCGACGTACATCACGGCCCTGATCGTCGGCCCCTACCACTCGGTGCACAGCGTGTACGAGAAGGACGGGCAGAGCGTGCCGCTCGGCATCTACTGCCGGCCCTCCCTCGCCGAGTACCTCGACTCCGACGCGATCTTCGAGGTGACCCGTCAGGGCTTCGAGTGGTTCCAGGAGAAGTTCGACTGCGCCTACCCGTTCGGGAAGTACGACCAGCTCTTCGTCCCCGAGTTCAACGCGGGCGCGATGGAGAACGCGGGTGCGGTGACCATCCGCGACCAGTACGTCTTCCGCTCCAAGGTGACCGACGCGGCCTACGAGGTGCGCGCCGAGACCATCCTGCACGAGCTGGCGCACATGTGGTTCGGCGACCTGGTCACCATGGAGTGGTGGAACGACCTGTGGCTGAACGAGTCGTTCGCCACCTACACCTCCATCGCCTGCCAGGCGTACGCGCCGGACTCCCGTTGGCCGCAGGCGTGGACCACGTTCGCGAACTCGATGAAGACGTGGGCCTACCGCCAGGACCAGCTGCCCTCCACCCACCCGATCATGGCGGAGATCAGCGACCTGGACGACGTCCTCGTCAACTTCGACGGCATCACCTACGCCAAGGGCGCCTCCGTCCTCAAGCAGCTCGTCGCCTACGTCGGCCAGGACGAGTTCTTCCGGGGCGTGCAGGCGTACTTCAAGCGCCACGCCTTCGGCAACACGCGCCTGTCCGACCTGCTGGGCGCCCTGGAGGAGACCTCCGGCCGCGACCTGAAGACCTGGTCGAAGCAGTGGCTGGAGACGGCGGGCATCAACATCCTCCGCCCGGAGATCGAGACGGACGCCGACGGGGTCATCACCTCCTTCGCCGTCCGCCAGGAGGCCCCGGCGCTCCCGGCCGGCGCGAAGGGCGAGCCCACCCTGCGCCCGCACCGCATCGCCGTCGGCTGCTACGAGCGCGACGATGCGAGCGGCAGGCTGGTGCGCGTCGAGCGCGTGGAACTGGACGTCGACGGCGAGCTGACCGCCGTACCGCAGCTGGCCGGCCGGCGCCGTCCGGACGTGGTCCTGCTCAACGACGACGACCTGTCGTACGCGAAGGTCCGCCTGGACGAGCGGTCGCTCGCGTTCGTCACCGAGCACCTGGGCGACTTCGCCGACTCGCTGCCGCGCGCCCTGTGCTGGGCCTCCGCCTGGGACATGACCCGCGACGGCGAACTCGCCACCCGCGACTACCTGTCCCTGGCGCTGTCCGGCATCGGCAAGGAGTCCGACATCGGTGTCGTGCAGTCGCTGCACCGCCAGGTGAAGCTGGCGATCGACCTGTACGCCGACCCGGCCGCCCGCGAGACCCTGCTCACCCGCTGGACCGACGCCACCCTGGCCCATCTGCGCGCCGCCGAGGCGGGCAGCGACCACCAGCTGGCCTGGGCGCGCGCCTTCGCGGCGACGGCCCGGACGCCGGAGCAGCTCGACCTGCTGGACGCGCTGCTGGACGGCTCGCAGACGGTGGAGGGCCTGGTCGTCGACACGGAGCTGCGCTGGGCGTTCGTGGAGCGGCTGGCGGCCGTGGGCCGCTTCGACGAGGCGGAGATCGCGAGCGAGTACGAGCGTGACCGGACGGCCGCCGGCGAGCGGCACGCGGCCACCGCCCGGGCCGCCCGGCCGACCCCGGAGGCCAAGGCGGAGGCGTGGGCGTCGGTCGTCGAGTCCGACAAGCTGCCGAACGCCGTGCAGGAGGCGGTCATCGGGGGCTTCGTCCAGACCGACCAGCGCGAGCTGCTGGCGCCGTACACGGACACCTACTTCGAGGCCGTCAAGGGCATCTGGGACTCGCGTTCCCACGAGATGGCCCAGCAGATCGCCGTCGGCCTGTACCCGGCGATCCAGGTGTCCGAGGACACCCTGCGCCGGACGGACGCGTGGCTGGCCTCCGCCGAGCCGAGCGCGGCCCTGCGCCGGCTGGTCTCGGAGTCCCGCGCGGGCGTCGAACGGGCTCTGAAGGCCCAGGCGGCCGACGCTGCGGCGGCCGGATCGTAACCGCCTCGCACGTACGCGCGAAGGGGCACCCGGCGGATCGCCGGGTGCCCCTTCGCCGTCAGCGCGTGGGCAGCGGTCCCGCCGGCCCGGGCGCCCCAACTGGCTTACATGCTGCGACAGTCGCTGACCGAGGCGCGGACTTCGCGGGCCCGGCCGGGCAGGGACGAAGACGACTGGGACGGGTGGGTCGATCAGCCCACGTGCGCGGCGAGCGCGGACTCGATCGCGGCGGTGTCGGCGCTGTCGGCGGCCCAGGCCACGTGCCCGTCGGGGCGCACCAGCACGGCCGTACGGCGGTCGCTCGCCCAGCGGGCGGCGCTGAGCCGGCCGGCGCGGCCGGGGCCGACGTCGTGGGAGCGGGGGGCGATCAGCACGAAGCGGCCGCCGCGCAGCGCCTCGTAGAGACGGCCGCCGCCCGCGAGAGCCACGTCGGGGACACGGGTGCCCACGAGAGGGTGGGCACCGCGCGGAGCGGCGTAGCGGTAGCCGATACCGGTGATCCGGCCGGCGGCCCTGCGGCGGACGGGTGCGACCCCGTCGAGGACGGTGACCAGCGCGGCACGCAGGGCGAGGGTCCAGGGGCGGTGCGCCATGGCGAGGCGGATGATGCCGCCGCTGCTGCGGAGCACGGACCGGCCGACGGGGTGGCGTTCGGCCTGGTAGGTGTCGAGGAGCGCTTCGGGAGCGTGGCCGGAGACGACCTGGGCGAGCTTCCAGCCGAGGTTGGCCGCGTCCTGCAGGCCGGTGTTCATGCCCTGGCCGCCGGCCGGGGTGTGGACGTGGGCGGCGTCGCCGGCGAGGAAGACCCGGCCGACCCGGTAGGCGGGCGCCTGCCGCTCGTCGCTGTGGAAGCGGGACATCCAGCGGGCCTCGTGCATCCCGTAGTCACGGCCGAGGGCGAGCCGGGTGATCTCCCTGACCTCGTCGAGGTCCAGGGGCTCACGGTCGGAGACCTCGTGGCCGCGCCGCCAGCCGATGACCCGGTAGTAGCCGTCCCCGAAGGGCGCCAGGAAGGCGAAGGCGTCCCGGACGGCGTTGACGGTGAGCAGCGTCCCGGGCGGCTCGGCGAGCCGCACGTCCGCGAGCACGACGGACCGGATCACCGACCGCCCGGGGAACGGCACCCCGATCGCCTCCCGCACCTTGCTGCGCATCCCGTCGGCGCCGACGGCGTACACGCCCCGCAGCGACTCCGCCCGCCCGCCGGGCCCGCGGACCTCGACGGTCACGCCGTCGCCGTCCTGGGCCAGGCCGGTCACCTCGGTCTCGTAGCGGAAGTCCACGCCGGCCTCGACCGCGCGCCGCTCCAGCACCTCCTCCACCTCGTACTGCGGGAGCACGAGCACGTGGCGGAACCGGGAGGGCAGGTCGGTGAGGTCGACGCCGAGCCGCCCGAAGAGCTGGAGCCGGTCGAGGGGGCGGCCCACGGCCTCCAGGCCGTCGGCGAGGCCCCGCGCGTCGAGTTGCTCCAGGGCGCGGGCGTGCAGGACGAAGGCGCGCGAGAGGTTGCTGATCCGGTGCGGCCGCTTCTCGACGAGGGTGACGGGGACGCCGGCGGCGGCGAGGTCGCCGGCGAGAAGGAGGCCGGTGGGGCCCGCGCCGACGACGATCACCGGGGCGGTGGTGAACGTGGGGGTGGGGGTGGGGGCCGAAGCGTTGGTGTCGGTGGTTCCCGTGGTGCCTGTGTTGCCCGTGGTGCCGGTCATGACGACCTCCTGGGGTGCCAACGGTCGTTTGCCAGCGGTCGTTGGCAAACGACCGTTGGTCAACGCTTGTTGGCAAGCGTAAATCGCCCCGAGTGGGCTTGTCAACGCTTGTTGGCCTACGCTCGTTGACACCTACGCTTGTTTGCCTACGTACGTTGGCCTACGGTTGTTGACATGGTCGACGCCAGCCAGGGCTCCCCGCCCTCCCCCGCACGCCGTTCCGACGCCACCCGCGGTGCCATCCTCGACGCGGCGCGCCGGCGCTTCGCCGCCGACGGGTACGACCGGGCCACCATCCGGGCCATCGCCAAGGACGCGCGCATCGATCCGTCGATGGTCATGCGCTACTTCGGCAACAAGGAGAGTCTTTTCGCCGCGGCCGTCTCCCTGGATCTGCGGCTGCCCGACCTGACCGCGCTGCCGCGCGACGAGATCGGGCGGGCGCTGGTGTCGCACTTCCTCTCGCTGTGGGAGGGGAACGGCGAGCTGACCGCGATCCTGCGGGTCGGTGTCACCAACCCCGCCGGGGCCGAGCGGATGCAGTCGGTGTTCCGGGACCAGTTGCTGCCGGTCGCCCAGCAGGTGTGCCCCGACCCCGAGCAGGTGTCCGGGCGGGCCGCGCTGTGCGCCTCGCAGCTGCTGGGACTCGCGCTCACCCGCTACGTCCTGCGCTTCGGGCCGGCCGTGGAGCTGTCCGGCCCGGAGATCGTGGCCTGGCTGGCGCCCACGCTGCAGCGGTACCTGACCGCGCCGAGCCCCTGACCCGGGCCGTCCACGCGGGCCCCGGCCCCACCAGGGCCGGCCCGCCGGGGCCCTTGCGGACGCGGCGGTGAAAACGCCGAGGGCGCCGGCCTCGGCGTCGTACGGCGGTGCGTGTACGTACGGCGGGGTCGGCGCCCTCGGGGCGGTGTGCGCGGCGGGCGCTCCGGTCCGGCGGAGGCCGGCGGCGTCAGGCCTTGGCGTCGGCGCGGCGGCCGGTGTCCTGGTTCCTGTCGCCGGACTTGCTCAGCACCATGACCAGGCCGGCGATGACCGCGAACAGCGCGATCGGGAGGACGACGTAGAGACCCAGCGTCTGGACGACGCTCAGGCTCGAGCCGGGGTCGTCGCCGTCGTCGCGGGTCACCGCGAGCGCGGGGGACGACATGAGCAGCATCATCAGCGTCGTACCGGCGGCCAGGGCGCCGGCGCGCAGGGCGTTCTTCTTGTCCACGGTGCCAAAGTAGCGAACGCCGGAACGGGCCGCGCGCCCGGGGTCGCGTACGGGCCGGAGCGGCGCCGTCGTGCGGCAGGGCGCGCGACCGGCAGGGGGCCGGGCGCCGGGGTCCCACGTGGCCGGGCGCCGGAGCGTCACGCGGCGAGGCGTGGGGTCCGCGCCGCCCTTCAGCCCTGCCGGCGCTCGCCGGGCACTCCCTCCCGCAGTACGTCCGTCAGCGCGTGCAGCCGGGGGGAGGACGACAGTTCCTCCAAGGTCACTGGACGGCCCTCGGCGTCGGCGACCGGCAGCCGCCAGTTCGGGTACTGGTCCCAGGTGCCGGGGAGGTTCTGCGGGCGGCGGTCACCGACGGTGTCCGGGAGCCAGAGGCCGATCATGCGGGCGGGGGTGCGCAGCAGGAAGCGGTGCACGGCCTGGATCTCCGCCTCCTCCGAGGGCGTGCCGCGGCCGCCGCTCGTACCGTGCAGCAGCCCCAGCTCCGACAGCAGCGCGAGCCACTCCCCGGTGTCCGCCGCCGCCTCCGCGCGCTCCTCCTCCAGGGGCCGGGTGAGCAGGCCCAGGCGGTGGCGCAGTTCGACGTGCTCGCCGGTGAGCCGGGCGGCGGTGGACGGCAGGTCGTGGGTGGTGGCGGTGGCCAGGCAGTCGGCGCGCCACCGCTCCGGGGGCAGGGGGCGGCCGTCGCCTTCCCAGTCCCGTTCGAACCACAGGACGGAGGTGCCGAGCACCCCGCGCCGGTCCAGGGCCTCGCGCACCCCGGGCTCCACGGTGCCGAGGTCCTCGCCGATCACCACGGCCCCGGCCCGCGAGGCCTCCAGGACCAGGAGGGCCAGCATGGCCTCGGCGTCGTAGCGGACGTAGGTGCCCTCGGTCGGCGGTCGTCCCTGCGGGACCCACCACAGCCGGAACAGGCCCATGACGTGGTCGATGCGCAGCGCTCCGGCGTAGCCGAACAGGGCGCGCAGCAGGCGGCGGAACGGGGCGTGCCCGGACTCGGCCAGCCGGTCGGGGCGCCACGGGGGCAGGCCCCAGTCCTGGCCGCGGGCGTTGAAGGCGTCCGGCGGGGCGCCGACCGACATGCCGGCCGCGAAGTGGTCCTGCTGGGCCCAGGCGTCGGCGCCCTCGGGGTGCACGCCCACCGCGAGGTCGTGCACGATCCCGATCGGCATCCCCGCCTCGCGCGCCGTGCTCTGGGCGGCGGTGAGCTGGGTGTCGGTGAGCCAGGCGAGGCGGGAGTGGAAGTCGACGCGGTCCATCAGCTCGGCGCGGGCGCGGGCGGTCTCGGCGGACCTCGGGTTCCGCAGCCCCTCGGGCCAGCCGTGCCAGTCGGAGCCGTGCACCTCGGCCAGGGCGCACCAGGTGGCGTGGTCCTCCAGGGCCTGGCCCTCGCGCGCGAGGAAGTCGGCGTAGGCGGCGCGGCGGCCGGGGCCGAGCGGGACCCGGCGGACCAGTTCCAGCGCCTGCCGCTTGAGGTCCCACACCGCGTCCCGGTCGATCAGGGCGCCCTTGTCGAGGACGCCCGCGCGCAGCCGTTCGGCCCGCTCCAGCAGGGTCCGCACCCGTTCGCGGTCCTCGACGTACGCGAACTCGGGGATGTTCTCGACGCGCAGGTGCACGGGGTCGGGGAAGCGGCGCGAGGAGGGGCGGTACGGGGAGGGGTCGGTCGGCGCGCCGGGCACGGCCGCGTGCAGCGGGTTGACCTGCACGAATCCGGCACCCAGGGCCCGCCCGGCCCAGGCGCTCAGCTCGGCCAGGTCACCGAGGTCGCCCATGCCCCAGGAGTGCCGGGAGAGGAGCGAGTAGAGCTGGACGAGCAGGCCGTACGAGCGGCCCGACGGGGTGGGCAGCCGGGCCGGGGCGACGACGAGGTGCGTCAGTTGTGTGCGCCCGTCCGGCGCGGTGACGGTCAGCCGGTGCACTCCGTACGGGAGCCCGTCGACGCGGTCGCGGACCTCGCCCTGCTCGGTCTCGACCCGTACTCGGGTGCCGGCGGGCAGCGCGGCGAGGAGGGCCTCGGGCGAGCCCGGGGTCCCGGGCGTGCCGCCCGCCCCGGGCGCGTCAGGCGCCGGCGCGTCTCCGGCTCCGCGCGCCCCGCGCGCATTACGTGCGCCCAGTGCGCCAAGTGCGCCGACGGCGGGCCCCGCACCCCCCGCACCCGCCCCGGCATCGCCCCACCACACCACCGTCGGGGGCAGCAGCCGTGCCCCCAGTTCCCGTTCGCGGGCGGTGAGCGCGGCGCGGGCGGCCTCGGGGGTGCTCGCGTCGACGTCGAGGGCGGCCAGGGCGGCGACGACCGCGGCGGCGGAGGCCGCGACCCTACGGTCCGGCGAGGGGCTGTAGGAGGTCGCGACGCCGTGCAGGTCGGCGAGGCGGGTCAGTTCCGCGTCGGGGGGTTCGGCCGGCCGTAACGACGTCATCTACATCTCCGCGCAGCAGGGGTCCGGTTCGGCGGCGGTCTCGCTGGTCAGGGGGGTGGTCTCGGCGAGCGGCGGTTCGCTGGTCAGGGGCTCGGCGTCGGGCAGCGGCGGCTCGCTGGTCAGGGGAGCCTCGATGGAGGCGCTCTCCGCGCTGTAGACGGACAGGTAGGGGTCGGCGGCGGAGTCCGCGGTGAGCGGCTCCGCGATGGGTTTGGACGGGGCCGGGAGCAGAAGGTGCGCCACGGGTGGGCCTCCTTGTCGAAACGACATCAGCGGATTACCGCAGCCCTACCCAGTGCGCGCGATCGCAGACGTAGAACGCGAAGACCGTGCCACTGCTCACATTCCACTTTCTTCAGGCTGGGGCAAAAGCGACACAACGGCCACTCTCATTGACACCCCGGCGCCCGGATGGTGGGCTCGAAGCTCTTCGACACCGCCTTGGGGAAGGCCGACGAGGAGGAGGGGGACCGTGCAGCTTCGGCGCGGGAAGGGGGCGGCCGCCCTCGCGTTCGCCGTCGTCGCAGGCACTCTGGGGGCCGCTCCGGCCGCCGTCGCGGCTCCGCCGGCGCCCGGCACGGAGACCACGAACCCGGAACAGCCCGCAACGTCCGCCTCCGACGTCGCCGTGTGGCCGCGCCCGCAGTCGCTGCGGACGGCCGGCGGCACGGTCAGGGTCACCGACCAGGTCGCGCTGGTCGCCGACGCGACGGCGGACCCGTACGCTCTCGACGCGCTGCGCGCGCTGCTGCGCGGGGCCGGGGCGCGGACGATCACGGAGGTCGGCGCCGGTGAGCCGGTCCCGGCGGGCGCGATGGTGGTGCGGGTGGACGGCGAGCGCCCGCACGGCGACCCGCGCCACGCCCTGCCCTCCGGCGGCTACCTCCTCACCGTGGACCGGGGCGCCCCCGGCCGGGCCACCCCCGGACAGGCCACCGCCGGCGGGGCCGTCCTCGGTCCCGGCGTCACCGGCCGGGGAGCCACCGCCGCCCCGGCCACCGTCGCCCTCACCGGAGCCGGCGAGGACGGCCTCTTCCACGCCGTGCAGACGCTGCGGCAGCTCGTGCGCCCGGACGGGACGATCCCCCGGGTCACCGTCCGCGACTGGCCCGGCACCGCCGTGCGCGGCACCGCCGAGGGCTTCTACGGCACCCCCTGGACGCAGGAGCAGCGGCTCGGACAGCTCGACTTCATGGGCCGGACCAAGCAGAACCGGTACCTCTACGCCCCCGGCGACGACCTCTACCGGCAGGAGCGCTGGCGCGAGCCGTATCCGGCCGGGCAGCGCGCGCAGTTCCGCGAGCTGGCTCAGCGGGCCCGGCGCACCCACGTCACGCTCGCCTGGGCGGTGGCCCCGGGGCAGTCCCTGTGCTTCGCCTCGGACGCCGACGTCCGGGCGCTGACGCGGAAGCTGGACGCGATGTGGGCGCTCGGCTTCCGGGCCTTCCAGCTGCAGTTCCAGAACGTCAGCTACAGCGAGTGGCACTGCGGCGCGGACGCCGGGCGGTTCGGCTCCGGGCCCGGGGCGGCGGCGCGGGCGCAGGCGCGGGTGGCGAACGCGGTCGCCCGCCACCTGGCCGCGCGCCATCCCGGCGCGGCCCAGCTCTCCCTGATGCCGACCGAGTACTACGAGGACGGCGCCACGCCCTACCGGACGGCGCTGGCCACCGCTCTGGACCAGGAGGTCCAGGTCGCGTGGACGGGTGTGGGCGTGGTGCCCCGGACCATCACCGGACAGGAACTGGCCGGGGCCCGGGAGGCCTTCGGGCACCCGCTGGTGACCATGGACAACTACCCGGTCAACGACTACGCCGAGGACCGCATCTTCCTCGGCCCCTACACGGGCCGCGAACCGGCCGTCGCCGGCGGCTCGGCGGCGCTGCTGGCCAACGCGATGGAGCAGGCGGAGGCCTCCCGCATCCCGCTGTTCACGGCGGCCGACTACGCCTGGAACCCGCGCGACTACCGCCCCGACGCCTCCTGGCGGGCGGCGATCGCCGATCTGGCGGGGGGCGACGGACGGCGTGCCGAGGCGCTGTCGGCGCTGGCCGGGAACGACGCCTCGTCGGTGCTCGGCGGCACCGAGTCGGCGTATCTGCGCCCGCTGATCGCGGCCCTGTGGCAGGCCCGTACGAGCACGGACCGGGCCGCGAACGACACCGCCGAGCAGCGGCTGCGCGCCGCCTTCGCGGTGCTGCGCGAGATGCCGCGGCGCCTGGCCCCGGACGCCGGGCTGGCGGCGGAGGTCGCCCCGTGGTCGGCGCAGTCGGCGCGCTACGGCGAGGCCGGGACGGCGGCGCTCGACATGCTGCGCGCCCAGCGCGCCGGTGACGCGGCGGCGGCGTGGACGGCGTACCGCACGCTGGGCCGGCTGCGGGCGGAGGTGAAGCGCGGCGGGGCGACCGTCGGCAAGGGCGTGCTGGACCCCTTCCTCGACCGGGCGCAGACGGCGTACGAGACCTGGGCGGGCCTGGCGCACGAGCCGGCCGCCGCTCCGGGCGCCGCGGCGGACGGGCGCACGGTCCGCCTCCCGCACGCGCGCCCGCTGGCCGCCGTGACGGTGCTGGCGGATCCCGGCACCGGCGGGGACGTCGAGGTCCACCTCCCCGGGCAGGGCTGGCGCCGGGTCGGGACACTGGCGCGGAGCGGGGCGACGGAACTCGGGGCCGGACAGCTCCCGGCGACCGGTGCACGGACCCGCCCGCCGGCCGTCGCGCCGCCCTCGCCGACGACGTCCGGCGCCTGGACGCGGCCCCCGGCCGTGGTGCAGCCGCCGGCCGCCGGCACGCTCGTCGACGCGGTCCGGGTGACCGGGGCCGCCCCGTCCCGGGTGCGCCATCTGGTGCCGTGGTTCGCCGACTCCCCGGCGGTGCGGCTGGAGCCCGCCCGCACGGAGGTGGACGCGCAGATCGGCGGCACCCAGCGGGTGACGGCCGAACTGACCGCCCTGCGCCCGGCCGACGCCACCGGCCGGGTGACGGTCGAGGCGCCCAAGGGCATCACGGTCCACGCCCCGGCCGGGCCGCTGACGGTGCCGCGCGGCACGACGGTGACCGTGCCCGTCGAGGTGACCGTGCCGAAGGACGCGCCGTCCCGGCCGTACGAGGTCCGGGTCTCCTTCGCCGGGGTGACCCGCACCCTCACGGTCCGCACCTTCCCGCGCACCGCGGGCCCCGACGTGGCCCGCACCGGCACCGCGAGCTCGTCCGGCGACGAGACCCCCGACTTCCCGGCGTCCGCGGCGAACGACGGGGACCCGGGGACCCGCTGGTCCTCACCGGTCGACGACGGCGCCTGGTGGCAGGTGGAGCTGGCCGCCCCGGTGCGGCTCGGCCAGGTGGCGCTGCGCTGGCAGGACGCGTACGCCGCCGCGTACCGGGTCCAGGTCTCCGCGGACGGCCGCCGCTGGCGCACCGCCACGACCGTCCGGGACGGCCGGGGCGGCCGCGAGGTCCTGCGGATGGACGAGCGGGACGTGCGGTACGTGCGCATGCAGGGCGACAAGCGGGCCACGCGGTTCGGGTACTCCCTGTGGTCGGTGGAGGCCTACGCGGTCGCCGCCCACTAGCCTCCCCGCCCCCGGACGGCCTCCCGGAGACTTCCCCGGGAGGTTTCCGTCCGGGGCCGCACCGGCGGGTCTCTCCCGCGGCTGCTCCGGCAGGAGTTCCTCCCGGAGCCCTCTCCCGGAGATTTCCGCGCGCCACTATTCACTCAGTACATATCTTGAGTGCATAATGATCGCCATGAGCACCCGCCACATCCTGCTGGGGCTGCTCGCCGGAGGGCCGAGCCATGGCTACGACCTCAAGCGACGCCACGACGACCACTTCCCCGAGGCCCGTCCGCTGGCCTACGGGCAGGTCTACACGACCCTGCAGCGCCTGGTGCGCGACGGACTCGCCGAGGTGGAGGGCACCGACTCCGACGGCGGTCCGGAGCGGACCCTGTACCGCGTCACCGCCGAGGGCGCCCGGGAGGTCGCCGCCTGGGCGGCGCGGGTCACGGCTCCCGCGCCGTTCGTGACGAACGAGATCTTCGCCAAGGTCGTGGTCGCCATCCTCACCGACGGCGACCCGGCCGCGCACCTGGCGGCCCAGCGGGCCGCCCACATGGCGCGGATGCGGGAGCTGACGGCGGTCAAGACCGCTCCCGGCGCCGCCCTGGCGACCGTCCTCTCCGCGGACTACGCCCTCAACCACCTCGACGCCGACCTGCGCTGGATGACCACCACGCAGGCCCGCCTCACCCATCTGACCACGGAGGTCGACCGAGCATGACCACCCCACCGGTGCCCCTTCTGGTGGCCCGAGACCTCGTCAAGACCCATGGCCGGAACCCGGCCCTGCGCGGCGCCGGACTGGAGCTGGGCGGCGGCGAGATCGTCGCCGTGACCGGGGCCAGCGGGAGCGGCAAGTCCACGCTGCTGCACTGCCTGGCCGGGATCGTCCGCCCGGACGAGGGCTCGGTGACGTACCGCGGGGAGCGCCTCGACACGCTGCCGGAGCGGCGCCTCGGCGAACTGCGCCGCACCGACTTCGGCGTGGTCTTCCAGTTCGGCCAGCTGATACCCGAGCTGACCGCCCTCGACAACGTGGCGCTGCCGCTGATGCTCGCCGGCACCGCGCGGGCGCGGGCCCGGCAGGAGGCGGGCGCGTGGCTGGAGCGGTTCGGCGCCGGGGCACGGCGCGACGCCCGTCCCGGGGAGCTGAGCGGCGGCGAGGCCCAGCGGGTGGCGCTGGCGCGGGCGCTGGCGACCGGTCCGCAGGTGGTCTTCGCGGACGAGCCGACCGGGGCGCTGGACTCGCTGGCGAGCGAGGAGGTGATGACGTCGCTCGTGCACACGGCCCGCGCGTCGGGCACCGCGGTGCTGCTGATCACCCACGACGCCCAGGTCGCGGCGTACGCCGACCGCGAGGTGCGGCTGCGGGACGGCGCGACGGTTCCCGTGGGGGTGGCCGCATGAGGGCCGACCTACGGCTGGCCTGGCTGCTGATCCGGGGGTCCGACCGGCACGAGTGGTGGCGGATCGCGCTCACGGCGGTGGGGGCCCTGTGTGCGACGGGGCTCGGCCTCGCGGCGGCGGCGCTCGCCTCGCTCCGCGGCCACTTCAGTGTGTCCGTGGGCGACGGCCTGCTGGACAACCCGGGCGAGCGGTCCGGGGTGATCGTCGTACTGCTGCTCCTACTGGTCCCGGTACTCGGCTTCCTCGGCCAGTGCGCCCGGATCGGGGCGGTGCGCCGCGACCGGCGGGCGGCTGCGCTGCTGCTCGCCGGCGCGGGGCCCGGCCAGGTCCGGCGGATCGCCGCGCTGGAGACCGGACTGGCCTGCCTGCTGGGCTCGGCGCTCGCCACCGCTGTCGCGGTGACGGTGCTGCTGGGCGCGTGGCAGAGCCCGCCCGCGCTCGCCTGGGCCGGGGTGGCGCTGGTGGCGGCCGGGGTGCCGGTGCTGGGCACGGCCGCCGGGGTGCTGGCGCTGCGACGGGTGGTGGCCTCGCCGCTCGGCTGGGCCCGCCGGACGCGGCCCGGGACGGGCCGGGGTCCGGGGCTGCTGTTCCTGGGCGCGCTGCTGGTCGTGGCCGTGGCGGCGCCGGTGGCCGTCGCCGGCACGTCCTCCGGTGAGTCCGGCCGGCCGACCGGTACCGTGCCGCTGGTCCTGTTCGGGACGGTGCTCGTGGTCGGCGCGGGCGCGGTGCTCCTGGCGGGTGCCGTCTCCCGGCTGACCGGGCGGCTGCTCGCGGCCCGCACCGGGTCGGCGTCCGTGCTGATCGCGGCGGAGCGGCTGCGCGACGACCCGTGGGCGGCGGCCCGCACGCACGCGGCGGTGCTGCTGGTGACGGTCGTCGGAACCTGCTTCGTGGGCGTCCGGCAGGCGCTGGTCGCGGACCTGGACGCGTCCCGCCGCCGGGGGGCGACCGGAATACCGCCGTCCTTCTACACGACGGGGCTGAACCTGGCCGCCGCCGCCATCCTCGTCGCCCTCGTCATCACCGCGGCCGGGCTCGCCGTGGGCACCGCGGAGTCCCTGACCACCCGCCGCCGGGGCCTGGCCGCCCAGGTCGCCGCCGGAGTGCCGCGGACGGTGCTCGCGCGGGCCCTGCTGCTGGAGACCGCGCTGCCGCTGGCCCCCGCCGTCCTGGTGGCGGGCGCCGGAGGGATGACGGCGGGCACCCTGTACGGGCCGGTCGTCGCCGAGGGACGTTTCGAACTGCCGGTCCCGTACGCGGCACTGCTCGTCCCACTCGGCGTGTACGCCGTCTGCCTGCTGGCCGCGGCCGCCTCCCTGCCCCTGCTCCACCGCTCCACGCACCCGGCGGAACTGCGCTACGCCTGAGCGCGTCCCCGTACCGGGGCGCATCCCCGTGCCCGAGCGCATCACCGTGCCGGGGCGCGCCCCCGTGCCCGAGCGCACCCCGCCGCCCGGGCGCGGCAATGCGAAGGCCCGGATCGTCAGGCGGAAATGCCGTCGATCCGGGCCAGGGCGTCGTCCGCGCCGAACGGCTGCAAGTAGGGCAGCCAGCGCGGGTCCCTATGACCGGTGCCGATGATGCGCCAGGCCAGACCGGTGGGCGGCGCGGGCTTGTGACGCAGCCGCCAGCCCAGTTCGACGAGGTGGCGGTCGGCCTTGACGTGGTTGCAGCGGCGGCAGGAGGCCACCACGTTGTCCCAGACGTGCTTGCCCCCGCGTGAGCGCGGGATGACGTGGTCGACGCTGGTTGCGACGCCACCGCAGTACATGCACCGGCCGCCGTCGCGCGCGAAGAGCGCACGCCGGGTCAGCGGAACGGGCCCCCGGTAGGGAACCCGCACGAATCGCTTGAGCCGGACCACGCTGGGTGCGGGGACGGTGACGGTCGTGCTGTGCAGGAAGGCGCCGGACTCCTCGAGGCAGACTGCCTTGTTCTCGAGGACAAGGACCAGCGCGCGGCGGAGCGGTACGACGCCGAGTGGCTCGTACGACGCGTTGAGGACCAGGACATGCGGCACGGATGCCTCCTTGGGCGTCGGCGGCGCGTGGCTCGCGCCGGGACGATCTGCAGCCAGTCTCCCCTCATACCTGGTGGAGGCGCCACCATGTCCCGGTAACGGGCTGGGAGTGTTTTCGACCACATCGGTATGCATCCCCCGCAAGGCGGCCCGTTCACACGGCCAGTTCAGAGGCGGTGGGCGCGGCACCTCCTCGGAAGTTCACGGGAATCGGCACACCACGCCCCGATAATGTGGGGGCTCCGCCCGTCCGGTGACCCGATCGTGACCCAAACGACGTTGACCGCCGCGCCGGAGGGCGGACGCATCTGGAGGTACCTGCCGTGTCCTTGCCCGCCGCCCTGCTGGCCGTCGGCCCGTCGCCGTCGCCGTCCCGGTCCGGGACGACGGACCCGGCGGTCCCCACGCTCCAGGACGCCCAGCAGAGCGCGACGAACGCCGCCGGCTGGGTCGAGCAGAACTGGTCGACCTGGCTGGCGATCGGTCTGCGGGTCCTGCTGATCCTGGTGATCGCGGCGGTGCTGAGAGTCGCGGTGCGGCGGGCGATCACCAAGCTCATCGAGCGGATGAACCGCACCGCCGTACAGGGGGCGGGCGGGACGGCGCTGGGCGGCCTGCTGGTGAACGCCGAGCGCCGCCGGCAGCGCTCCGCGGCGATCGGCTCGGTGCTGCGCTCGGTGGCGAGCTTCGTGATCGTCGGCACCGCGGCGCTGATGGTGCTGTCCACCTTCCAGATCAACCTGGCCCCGCTGCTGGCGTCGGCCGGTGTCGCCGGTGTGGCGGTCGGTTTCGGTGCCCGCAACCTGGTCACGGACTTCCTCTCCGGCGTCTTCATGATCCTGGAGGACCAGTACGGCGTCGGCGACACGATCGACGCGGGCGTCGCCTCCGGTGAGGTGATAGAGGTCGGCCTGCGCGTGACCAAGCTGCGCGGCGACAACGGCGAGATCTGGTACGTGCGCAACGGCGAGGTGAAGCGGATCGGCAACCTCTCGCAGGGCTGGGCCACGGCCGGGGTGGACGTGACCGTCAAGGCGGACGAGGACCTGGACCGGGTCAAGGCCACGCTCGACGAGGTGGCCGAGAAGATGACCAAGGAGGAGCCCTGGAACGAGCTCCTGTGGAGCCCGATCGAGGTCCTCGGCCTGACCAGCGTCCTGCTGGACTCGATGGTGGTCCGCGTCTCGGCGAAGACCATGCCCGGCAAGGCCCTCTCGGTCGAGCGCGAGCTGCGCTGGCGCGTCAAGCGCGCGTTCGACGCGGCCGACATCCGCATCGTCGGCGGCGCGACCGCCCCGGCGGAGGAGGAGCCCGCCGACCCCGCGGCGACGGTGGCCGCGCCCTCGGTGTACTCCAACTCGGCGTCCCCGCAGGCGGAGGCGGCCACCCCCCTCACCGCGCCGCGGCCGACCCCGAAGTAGGCCGCACCCCCGCAGGCGGCAGACGCCCCCGCAGGCGACGGCTTCCGTCGCCGCGGGGGCGTCGTCCCTTGACGCCCCCGCACGCCGGGCATACGGTCCTCCGACCGGAACAGGAAACTTTCCTAACAGTGCCGGACGGTGAGCGCGCTGCCCATCACCCGTGCACACGCGGATCGGGCAGCCGGAGGGGGAGGTGGCACGACGCATGGCCGGAACCGCCGGTACGCCGGGCACCCCGCGTGTCCTGCGCGCCATGAACGACCGCGCCGCCCTCGACCTGCTCCTGGAGCACGGGCCGCTGTCCCGGACCCGGATCGGCAGGCTCACCGGCCTGTCCAAGCCGACCGCCTCGCAGCTCCTGGCCCGCCTGGAGGCCGCGGGGCTGGTCCTGGCCACCGGCACCACCGAGGGCCGCCCCGGACCCGGCGCCCGGCTGTACGCGGTCAACCCGGCCGCCGCGTACGCCGCCGGGCTGGACGTGACGTCCGGGCGGATCCGTGCCGCCGTCGCCGACGTCACCGGCCGCACGGTCGGCGCGTACGAGCTGCCCACCCCCGGCCGGGGCCCGGGCCGGCCCGTCGTCCGGCAGGTCACCGACGCCCTCGACGGCGCGGTGAAGGCGGCCGGCCTCTCCCGGGCCGACGTCCACCGGCTGGTCATCGGCACCCCGGGCGCCTTCGATCCCCGCACCGGCCGTCTGCGCTACGCCTCCCACCTGCCGGGCTGGCACTCCCCCACCCTGCTGGAGGAACTGGCCGCCGCGCTGCCGATGCCGGTGGAGTACGAGAACGACGTCAACCTCGTCGCCCTGGCCGAGCAGCGGCTCGGCGCGGCCCGCGGCCACCAGGACTTCGTCCTGCTGTGGAACCAGGAGGGCCTCGGCGCCGCGCTCGTCCTCGGCGGCCGGCTGCACCGCGGCTGGACCGGCGGCGCGGGCGAGGTCGGCTTCCTGCCGGTGCCGGGCGTGCCGCTGGTCCGCCGGGTGACCAGGGCCAACAGCGGCGGCTTCCAGGAGCTGGCCGGCTCCCGGGCGCTGCCGGAGCTGGCCCGGCGGTGCGGCGTCGAGGACGTGCCCGCCGGCCCGCACGCGCAGGCCGCCGCCGCGCTGCTCGCGCGCGCCGCCGGCCACGCCACCGGCCCCCACCACGAGCTGCTGCTCGCGTACGCGACCCGGCTCGCCACCGGTCTCGCCTCCCTCGTCTCCGTCCTCGACCCCGAGCTCGTCGTCCTCGGCGGCGCCGCGCTCACCTCCGGCGGCGAGGTGCTGCGCGCGCTCGTCCAGGCCGAGCTGGCGGAGCTGGCCGCCTCCCGCCCGCGGCTCGTCGTGGGCGAGGTCCGCGAACAGCCCGTACTGCGCGGGGCGTTGGAGAGCGCGCTCGCCACCACCCGCGACGAGGTCTTCGACACCGCGCGCTGAGCGTCGTAGACCTCTCGTTCCCTCTTCGTCCAGAAGGCTCGCCGAGGGCGTCACGCTCACCGGAGTGAAGGGTTGGACCGTCTGTGAAACTCACCGTGGTCGGCGGAGGCTCGACCTACACCCCCGAACTCGTCGACGGCTTCGCCCGTCTGCGGGACACTCTGCCCGTCGAGGAGCTGGTGCTCGTCGACCCGGCCGCGGACCGCCTGGAGCCGGTGGGCGGCCTGGCCCGGCGCATCCTCGCCCGGCAGGGGCACGCCGCCCGGATCGTCACCACCTCCGACCTGGACGCGGGCGTCGAGGGCGCGGACGCGGTCCTGCTCCAGCTCCGCGTCGGCGGGCAGGCCGCCCGCGAGCGGGACGAGACCTGGCCGCTGGAGTGCGGCTGCGTCGGCCAGGAGACGACGGGCGCGGGCGGCCTCGCCAAGGCTCTGCGCACGGTCCCGGTGGTGCTGGACATCGCCGAACGGGTCCGCCGCACCAACCCGCGGGCCTGGATCATCGACTTCACCAACCCGGTCGGCATCGTCACCCGCGCCCTGCTCCGAGCGGGGCACCGGGCGGTCGGCCTGTGCAACGTGGCGATCGGCCTGCAGCGGAAGTTCGCCGCCCTGATGGACCTCTCCCCCGGGGACGTCCACCTCGACCACGTGGGCCTGAACCACCTCACCTGGGAGACCGGGGTACGCCTGGGCGGCCCCGAGGGCGAGGACGTCCTGCCCGCGCTGCTGGCCGGGCACGGCGACCGCATCGCCGAGGACCTCCGTCTGCCCCGCACGCTCCTGGACCGCCTCGGCGTGGTCCCCTCCTACTACCTGCGCTACTACTACGCGCACGACCGGGTCGTCGACGAACTGCGCACGAAACCGTCCCGGGCCGCCGAAGTGGCCGCGATGGAGCGGCAACTGCTGGAGATGTACGGCGACCCGGCGCTCGACGAGAAGCCGGCCCTGCTCGCCCGGCGGGGCGGGGCCTACTACTCGGAGGCGGCGGTGGACCTGGCCGCCGCCCTGCTCGGCGGGGGAGGCGGCCCGTACCAGGTGGTGAACGCGCCCAACCGGGGCACGCTGCCCTTCCTCCCCGACGACGCGGTGATCGAGGTGCAGGCGGCGGTGGGCCCCGAGGGGGCGGCCCCGCTGCCGGTGCCCGCCGTGGACCCGCTGCACGCGGGCCTGATGGCGCACGTGACGGCGTACGAGGACCTCGCCCTGGAGGCGGCGCTGCGCGGCGGCCGCGACCGGGTGTTCCGCGCCCTGCTCGCCCACCCGCTGATCGGCCAGTACGCCCTCGCCGAGGCCCTGACCGACCGGCTGATCGCGCACAACCGGGAGCATCTCGCGTGGGCGTGACCGCGAGCGTCCTCGCCGTCGACGCGGGCAACAGCAAGACCGACGTCGCCGTCGTCGCGGCCGACGGAACCGTCCTCGGCACGGCCCGCGGCGGCGGCTTCCGGCCGCCGGCCGTGGGCGTCGAGGCGGCGGTGGACGCGCTGGAGGAGGCCGTGGAGCAGGCGATGGGGCGGGCCCGCGCGGCGGCCGGCGTCACCGCCGTCTCCCATGTCTCGGCCTGTCTGGCCAACGCGGACCTCCCGGTGGAGGAGGGGCGGCTGGCGGCGGCCCTGCACGCGCGCGCCTGGGGCGCGACGGTCGAGGTGCGCAACGACACGTTCGCGATCCTGCGCGCGGGCGTGGCCGAGCCGCGCGGGGTCGCGGTGGTCTGCGGCGCCGGCATCAACTGTGTCGGGATGTGCCCCGACGGCCGCACCGCCCGCTTCCCGGCGCTCGGCCGCCTCTCCGGGGACTGGGGCGGCGGCTGGGCACTGGCGGAGGAGGCGCTGTGGCACGCGGCCCGCGCGGAGGACGGCCGCGGGGCGCCCACGGCGCTGGCGCGCACGCTCCCGGCCCACTTCGGGCTCGGCTCGATGTACGCCCTGGTCGAGGCACTGCACCTGGGCCACGTCGCCGCCCACCGCCGGCACGAGCTGTCCCCGGTCCTGTTCGCCACGGCGGCGGCCGGTGACGCGGTGGCCCGCGCCCTCGTGGACCGGCTCGCCGAGGAGGTCGTGCTGATGGCGGCGGTGGCGCTGACCAGGCTGGACCTGCTGGACGAGGAGACGCCGGTGCTGCTCGGCGGGAGCGTCCTGGCCGCGCGGCACCCGCAACTGGACGGCCGCGTCCGCGCGCTGCTGGCGGAGCGCGTCCCGAAGGCGGTGCCGCACGTGGTCGCCGCGCCTCCGGTGCTGGGCGCGGCGCTGCTGGGCCTGGACCACGCGGGCGCGCCCGCCGGGGCGCGGTCGAGGCTGCGGGCGCACTTCGAGCGGTGAGCGTCCGACCGCCGCCCCGCCGTGGGAACCGAACCGATCTCCCCGGCGTATTCATGGGCAGGGGGTGGTGCGCAGTGGCGTGCCGTGCGCCCTCCGCGAGGCGACTGCGCTGCGATCGGATCAACATCGGGCGAAGGCCGGTGCGGATGCCGGCCCCGGCAGCGATACTTGCGGCGACGGATGACCATGGGGGAGGTCAGCAGTGACACACCCGCCGAACAGCGGTGCGGCGCCCGCGGGTTCCGTCCTGCCCACGATGCCCGCCGTTCCACCGCAGCCCGGCCCGTCGCCCGTTCCCCCGGCACCCGTGCCGCCGGGTCCGCCCGGGCCGCCGCGGCGCACCGCGTTCGCCGAGGGCGTCGACCGGCTGCGCGCGGCCGCCACCACCGAGCCCGGACGGCTGCGCGTCATCGGCGCCGTCCTCGCCCTCCTCGTGGTCGCCTTCGGGGCCGTCACCGCCTGGCAGACGACGGACCGGGCCACCGCCGCCGACGACGTGCTGCACAGCAGCCAGCCGCTCAGCTCCGACGCCGCGGACATCTACCGCTCGCTCGCCGACGCCAACACCATGGCGACCAGCGGCTATCTCGCGGGCCTGCAGGAGACCACCGCCACCCGCGAGCGCTACGAGAACGACGTGCGCACGGCGGCCGCGAAGCTCGTCACGGCCGCCGCCAACTCCGACCCGGGCTCGCCGTCCGCGGCCACCATCACCCGGCTCAACGAGCTCCTGCCGCGCTACAAGGGCCTGGTGGAGTCCGCCCGCGCCAACAACCGGCAGGGCTTCCCGGTCGGCGGCGCCTACCTGCGGACCGCGAACGACACGATGCAGAATCAGATGCTCCCGGCGGCCGAGGACCTCTACCAGAAGGAGAACCAGCGCCTGAGCGCCGACTACGCGGACGCGACCCCCTACCCGTGGGCCGCGATCGCGCTCGGTGTCCTCGCCCTCGCCGCGCTGGCCTGGGCCCAGCACCGCAACTACCGGCGCACCAACCGGGTGCTGAACCACGGCCTGGTCGCCGCCTCCGCCGCCACGGCCGTGGTGCTGCTGTGGGTCGTCGTCGGCCACACCGTCGCCCGGGCCGGCCTCAACGGCTCCTACGCGCACGGCGTCCGCTCGCTCAGCGTGCTGCACGACGCCCGCATCGCCTCCCTGAAGGCCCGCAGCGACGAGAACCTGACCCTGGTCAGCCGCGGCGCGGAGACGAAGACGCTGCCGGACAAGACGGTCATGGACGCCTACGACTACGCGTACGACCAGGAGATCGCCGCCCTGGGCAGAACCCTCGCGCGGGCCGGCGCTCTCGCGGACGACTCGGCCGGGACGGAGCCGGTGAAGGTCGCCGGCCAGTCGATGAAGGTGTGGAAGTCCCGGCACGCGCTGGCCCGCCAGGCCAACGACTCGGGCGACTACCAGAAGGCGCGCGACAGGGTCATCGGGACCGCCGCCGCCGACCAGTCGACCGGCGAGTGCTTCGACAACGTGGACAAGTCGCTGAAGTCGGCGCTCGACCACGAGACCGGCGAGTTCCAGCAGGCCGCCGGCGACGGCCGGGCCGCGATGACCGGCCTGACCGCGGGCTCCGCGGCGCTCGCGGTCCTCGGCGCGGCCGGCGCCCTGCTCGGCATCGGGCGACGGCTCTCGGAGTACCGGTGAAAGGGGGCGTGACCATGCGAGCACGACGTCTGCGGGCCGGCCTGAAGGGCTGGGGCGGGGTCGGGGCGATGGCGGCCGTCTGCGCCCTCGCGCTGGCGCTCGTCCTGCTGCTGCCGCTCACCCGCCCGCACGACCGCCCCGGCGGCGTCCCGTCCGCCGGCGGGCGGACGGCCCACGCCACCCAGGCCAGGGCCGGCGACTGCAAGGACGGCGACGCGCAGAACCGCAGCCCGTCCCCGTCGGGCGCCGAGGGCGCGACGGTGCGGGCCATCAAGGAGCGCGGCTACCTCTCGGTCGGCGTCGACCAGAACAGCTACCGCTGGGGCTACCGCAACCCGAACAACTCCTCGGGCGAGCTGGAGGGTTTCGACATCGACCTCGCCCACCGCATCGCCAAGGACATCCTCGGCGACGAGACGAAGGTCCAGTTCAAGGCCATCCCCACCAACGAGCGGATCCCCGCGATCCGCAACGGCCGGGTCGACATGGTGGTCCGCACCATGACGATCACCTGCGACCGCCTGGACGAGGTGGCCTTCTCCGCCCCCTACTTCCTCACCGGGCAGCAGGTCCTCGCCCCGAAGACGTCGACGATCACGGGGTACGACGCGTCGCTCGCCGGCCACAGGATCTGCTCGGCCAGCGGCTCCACGGCCCACGACCACCTGGCCGAGGACCGCGCGTCCGGCCGGATCCCCGCCTCCGCCGACATCTCCACCACCGTGCCCAACCAGCTGGACTGCCTGGTGCGGCTGCAACTCGGCGAGGTGGACGCGGTGGTGACCGACGGCGCGCTCGCCGCCAGCCTGGCCGCGCAGGACCCGGCGGTGGACCTGAAGGGCGACACCTTCACCAAGGAGTACTACGGCGTGGCGATGAATCTGCGCGCCGAGGATCTGGTACGCCGGGTCAACCGCGTGCTGGAGGACTACCGCAAGGACGGGGGCTGGAAGGCGTCGTACGACAAGTGGCTTTCCCCCACGCTGGGTAGGGAGTCGGAGTCGGCGACTCCGCCGGCGGCGAGCTACCGGTGACCGCCGGCCGCACCCCTGTACGACGGACCGCACGAGCAGCGAGAGGTGATCGATGGGCGTCACGGACCCCGCCGGGCCGGTGATGGACCGGGACGAGGTGGACCGTGCGCTGGCGCGGCTCGGCGCGGAGCACGAGGCGATCGAGACCTCGCTCCTCGCCCTGCAGGACCACGCGGGCCGCAGGCTTCTCGAGGGCGCCGAGCTGACCGGCCGCACCAAGGAGCGCTGGGCGGGCGCGGAGGCGTCGATCACGCTGCTGTGGGCGTACTTCGACGCCTACACCGGCGCGCTGCGCACCGCCCGCGAGATCCGCGCCCGGCGCCGCTGGTCCAGCCGTGAGGACCTGGTGGAGCTGACCGAGCTGCTGCGCGGCGAGTCGGTCACCGTCGCCGGCGCGGCCACCGCCGCCGCCACCGCGAACGGGCCGGCGCCGCACGGCGGCGCGGCCCGGCTCAGCGAGCGGTTCTCCCTGGCGGCGCTCGTGGACCGGATGAACGACCTGTACGCGACGAGCCTCGACATGGTGGTCGCCGCCGACGCCGTGTGGTCGGCGCTGCCCGCCCGGATAGATTTACTGGCCGCGGAGCTCCAGCGCACCCGCAAGCTCGCGCACTCCGTCGGCGTGCGCCCGGGCGAGCACCCGGCCGGCGACGACCTGGAGCGCATCACGCGCACCCTGACGAAGCTGCGCGCGGAGGTCGTCTCCGACCCGCTCGCCTTCTGGGTCCCGGCGCAGGGCAGTTCGGCACCGGGCGGCGGCCGCCCGGACACCACGGTGTACGACGGTGAGGCGCGGGCGCTGGAGGAGGTGCGCCGGGAGATCGACGCCGTGCTCTCCGTCCGCCAGGACGCCGAGCAGCGGCTGATCAAGCTGCGGGACCTGCTCTCCCGAGCGGACCGGACGCTCGCCGAGGCGCGCGCCGCGCGCGGCGAGGTCCTGGCGAAGATCGCCGCGACGGAGGTGCCGGTGGTCGGCGGCCCGCCGACCGTGCTGCAGGAGCAGCTGGCGACGGCCGCCGAGTACCGCAGGCAGGCCCAGTGGCACCGGCTGTCCCCGCTCCTGGAGTCGCTGGAGCAGAAGGCGGAGGACGAACTGCTGCGGGCGCGCGAGTCGTTGACCGCGGTGACCGCTCCGCTGGCGGTGCGCGCCGAGCTGCGCGGCCGTCTCGACGCGTACCGGGCGAAGGTGGCGCGGCACGGGCTGGCGGAGGACCCGCTGCTGGTGGAGCGGTACGACGCGGCGCGCCGCATGCTGTGGAGCGCGCCGTGCGACCTGCGGGTCGCCGAGCAGGCCGTGCTGCGCTACCAGCGGGCGGCCGCCGAACTGCTGGGCGCCCCGCGGGTGCCGGAGCAGGGCGGGCCCGAGGACGGGAGGGGGGAGTCATGAGCCAGGCGGGGCAGACCTGTCAGCGGCCGGGCTGCGGCGGCGCCTACGAGGACGTGGGCGGCGGCGAGCTGTACTGCGACACCTGCGGTCTGGCGCCGGTGGTCTCGGCGAACGGCTCGGTGAGCTCGCCGCCGACCGGCGTCACCGGCGGCGGGGACTCGGGCGGTCCGGGCAGCGGGAGTTCGCCCTCCAGCGCCCGCAGCGCCCGGACCTCCTCGCAGTCCTCCCGGTCGCGCCGCTCGGTGTCGGGCCGGCTCTCGCGTTCCCTCTCGGGGCGTACCGGCGGCCGCTCGGTGTCGGTGCGCGGCTCCGGCACGGGCTCGGGCAGCAGCGGCCGCGGCCGGCTGGGCGCCGGGCTGGTGCAGGTGCCGCAGGTGCCGCGGCCCGATCCGCGTTCGGTGGTGCTGGAGCACCCCGAGGTGCCGGAGCGGAAGCGGTTCTGCTCGCGCTCGGACTGCGGGGCGCCGGTGGGGCGCTCCCGCGGGGACCGGCCGGGCCGGACGGAGGGCTTCTGCACCAAGTGCGGCCACCCGTACTCGTTCGTGCCGAAGCTGCGGGCCGGTGACATCGTGCACGGCCAGTACGAGGTCGCGGGCTGTCTGGCGCACGGCGGCCTCGGCTGGATCTATCTCGCGGTGGACCGCGCGGTGGCGGACCGCTGGGTGGTGCTCAAGGGCCTGCTGGACACCGGGGACCAGGACGCGATGGCGGCGGCGATCTCCGAGCGGCGCTTCCTCGCGGAGATCGAGCACGCCAACATCGTGCGGATCTACAACTTCGTGGAGCACCTGGACCAGCGCACCGGCTCCCTCGACGGCTACATCGTGATGGAGTACGTCGGCGGCAAGTCGCTGAAGGAGATCGCCAACTCCCGCCGCACCCCGGACGGCAGGCGCGAGCCGCTGCCGGTGGAGCAGGCCTGCGCGTACGGCATCGAGGCCCTGGAGGCCCTCGGCCACCTGCACGGCCGCAACCTGCTCTACTGCGACTTCAAGGTCGACAACGCCATCCAGACCGAGGACCAGCTCAAGCTGATCGACATGGGCGCGGTGCGCCGGATGGACGACGAGGAGTCGGCCATCTACGGCACGATCGGCTACCAGGCGCCGGAGGTCGCGGAGGCGGGCCCGTCGGTGGCGAGCGACCTGTACACGGTCGGCCGTACGCTCGCCGTGCTCACCTTCGACTTCCAGGGCTACACGAACGTCTTCGTGGACTCCCTGCCCGACCCCGACCACATCGAGGTCTTCCGCCACTACGAGTCCTTCTACCGGCTGCTGGTCCGCGCCACGGACCCGGACCCGGGCCGCCGGTTCTCCTCCGCGCAGGAGATGGCGGAGCAGCTCACAGGCGTCCTGCGGGAGGTCGTCTCCCTGCAGACGGGACACGCCCGGCCCGCGCTGTCCACCCTGTTCGGCCCCGAACTGAAGGTGACCGACACCGAGTTGTTCCCGAAGCTGGACGGGGACGTGTCACGGCTGGGGGCCCGGGCGCTGCCCGCGCGCCGCCGGGCGGGCGCGCCCGCCGTCACGGCCGCCGGCGCCGGGGGGCCGGGCGGGGCGGCCGGAGGCGCGCCCGGTGAGGGCGCGCCCGGCACCGTGAGCCTGGTGAAGCCCGTGCACACCCCGGCCGCGGCCCTCGCCCTGCCGGTTCCGCACGTCGCCGCGTCTGACCCCAACGCGGGTTTCCTCGCCGGTCTGCCGACGTCCTCGCCCGGGGATCTGGTCCAGGCCCTCGCGGCGGCGCCGGCCCCCTCGCCCGAGACCCGGCTGCGCCAGGTCCGCGCCTGGCTGGAGACCGGCGAGTCGGCCACCGCGCTGCGAGGGCTGCGCGCGTTGGAGGAACAGGACCCCGACGACTGGCGGATCGTCTGGTACCGGGGCGTGGCCTCCCTCGTCACCGGCGACCACGAGGAGGCGGCCCTCGCCTTCGACGCGATCTACGACGCCTTCCCGGGCGAGGTCGCGCCGAAGCTGGCGCTCGGCCTGTGCGCGGAGGTGCTCGGCCAGCTCGACAACGCCGCCGAGTACTACCGGCTGGTGTGGGCGACCGACCCCAGCCATGTCAGCGCCGCGTTCGGCCTGGCCCGGGTCCAGCTGGCCGCCGGTGACCGGCGGGCCGCCGTCCGGACCCTGGAGTCGGTGCCGGAGGCGTCCGTCCACTGCACCGCCGCGCGCGTGGCGGCCGTAAGGGCGCGGCTGCGGCACCGGACGGCCGTCGCGTCCGACACGCCGTTCCTGGAGGATCTCACGGCCGCCGCGCGGCAGGTGGAGGCGCTGGAGACGTACGGTCTGGACCCGGCGCGACGTGAGCAGTTGTCGGCGGAAGTCCTCGGCTGCGCCCTGGACTGGATACTCTCCGGAGGTGGGGCTTCCGGCCCGGCCTCCCGGCGGGTGCTGCTCGGCAGCGACCTGGACGAGCGGGGCCTCCGCTTCGGCCTGGAGCGTTCGTACCGCACGCTGGCCCGGCTGGCGCCCGGCGGCGAGGAGAGGATCGACCTGGTGGAACGTGCCAACCGTTACCGCCCCCGGACGTGGGTGTAATCGATGTCGCAGACGCACCAGTTGTCCGCCTGCCCGAGCTGCAGGGAGCCCCTCGAGTCGGGTGACCGTTTCTGCGGCGCGTGCGGATACGACCTGTCCGCCGCCGCGCCCTCGCCCGACACGCCGACGCTGACCATGCGCGACGGGTCGGCGCTGCCGCACCCCGCCGCTCCCGGCGACGACGGCGCCGGGTGGCGCGCCGCCGGGGCGCCGGACGCCTCCGGCGCCCCGGCCGCCGTGCATCTGCCGTCGGACCTGCCGGGCACGGACTCGGGCGGCTCGCCGCTGTCGCCGGGCGCGGCCCGGCAGCAGCCGCCGGCCACCGGTTCACCGGCCTCCCCGTCCGCCGCGTCCCCGGCCTCCGGCGTCCGCTTCGACCGCCCGGCCGAGCCCGAGGAGTACCCGCTGCAGGCGCCGGACCCGCGTCAGGCGGCCGGCCGGGCCGCGCCGGCCGGGGACGGGACGCCGGCCGAGGGCGCCGCCGTGTGCGTGGCCTGCCGGGCGGGCCGCGTCGACAGCGACGGCTACTGCGAGAACTGCGGGCACGCCCAGCCGCGCGAGCGGGACCACATGGAGCAGGAGTCGGGTCCGGTGGCCGCGGTCAGCGACCGGGGCCTGCGGCACCACCGCAACGAGGACGCGTTCGCCGTCGGCGGCACCGCGCTGCCCGACGGCTCCCCCGCGCTCCTCGCGGTCGTCTGCGACGGCGTCTCCTCGGCGACCCGCCCGGACGACGCCTCGCTGGCCGCCTCACGGGCGGCGAGCGAGTCCCTGCTGGCCGCGCTGCCCCGCGGCACCCACCCGCAGCAGGCCATGCACGAGGCGATCGTCGCCGCCGCGCAGGCGGTCGAGGCACTCGCCGAGGAGCCCGCGACGGCCCGCGAGCACGCCCCCCACCAGAACGCGCCGGCCTGCACGTTCGTCGGCGCGGTGGTCACCACGGGCCTGCTGGTCGTCGGCTGGGTCGGCGACTCCCGCGTCTACTGGGTCCCGGTGGACCGCGACGCACCCCCGGCCCGGCTCACCGAGGACGACTCCTGGGCGGCGCAGATGGTCGCCGCGGGCCTGATGAGCGAGTCGGAGGCGTACGCCGACGAGCGCGCCCACGCGATCACCGGCTGGCTCGGTGCGGACGCCTACGAACTGGAGCCGCACACCGCCTCCTTCAAGCCGGACCGGCCGGGTGTGGTCGTGGTCTGCACCGACGGGCTGTGGAACTACGCGGAGGCGGCCGAGGAGATGGCCGAGGCGCTCCCGCCCGACGCCGCCGCGCGCCCTCTGCACAGCGCGCGGGTGCTGGTCGGCCACGCCCTGGACGGCGGGGGCCACGACAACGTAACAGTGGCCGTCCTGCCGTTCCCGGCGCCGCCGCAGGGGGCAGGATCGGCCTGAGGGCGTACGCCGGGAGGGACGACGGCAATCCCGGCGCACCCCTCGGCACGGGGAAGCTCCTGCGGGCCGGAGGGGACCGGCCCGCTCACTGTCGTCGCCCCCGCCCGCGGGGGTCATGAGGGGGATCCGATTAGGCATGGCCAATTTCTCGAAGTCGAACGTGCCGCAGTTCTCGGTCGACGTGTACCAGAACGAGTACCTGCCGGAGGGCGGCCGCGAGGTCAACGCGATCGTCACGGTGTCGGCGACCGGGGGCGGCACGATCGGGAGCGCGGTCACGGCACCGCACCTGTACCCGCCCGGCCAGGGCCCGTCCGCGGCCGTCGCGCTCATGGTCGACTGCTCGGGCTCGATGGACTATCCGCCGACGAAGATGCGCAACGCCCGCGACGCCACGGCCGCCGCGATCGACACCCTGCGCGACGGCGTGCACTTCGCGGTGATCGGCGGCACGCACGTCGCCAAGGAGATCTACCCGGGCGCCGGCCGCCTCGCGGTCGCCGACGCCACCACCCGCGACCAGGCCAAGCAGGCGCTGCGCAAGCTCGCCGCGGGCGGTGGCACGGCCATCGGCACCTGGCTGCGGCTGGCCGACCGGCTGCTGGCGTCGGCGGACGTCGCCATCCGGCACGGCATCCTGCTCACCGACGGCCGCAACGAGCACGAGTCGCCCCAGGACCTCAAGGCCTCGCTGGAGGCCTGCGCCGGACGGTTCACCTGTGATGCCCGGGGCGTGGGCACCGACTGGGAAGTGAAAGAAGTCACAGGGATCGCCTCGGCGCTCCTCGGCACCGCCGACATCGTCGCCGATCCGGCCGCCCTCGCCGCCGACTTCACGCACATGATGGAGACCGCGATGGGCAAGGAAGTCGCGGACGTCGCCCTGCGGGTGTGGACGCCGGTCGGCAGCACCATCCGGTTCGTCAAGCAAGTCGCCCCCACAGTCGAGGAGTTGACCGAACGCCGCACCGAGGCCGGACCGCGCGCGGGCGACTACCCCACCGGGTCGTGGGGCGACGAGTCCCGCGACTACCACCTCTGCGTGCGGGTCCCCGAGGCCCAGGTCGGCCAGGAGATGCTCGCGGCGCGCATCTCCCTGGTCGTGCCGCAGCCGGACGGAACGGTGCAGAATCTCGGCGCGCAGGGCCTGGTAAGGGCGGTGTGGACCGACGACATGGCCGCCTCCACCTCGATCAACCCGCAGGTGGCCCACTACACCGGTCAGGCCGAACTGGCCCAGGCCATCCAGCAGGGCCTCGAACTCCGCAAAGCGGGCGATTTCGACGGAGCGACCGCCAAACTGGGCCGGGCCGTGCAGCTCGCCGGCGCCTCCGGGAACGCGGATACTGCGAAACTCCTTGCGAAGGTGGTGGACGTGGTCGATGCGGCGACAGGTACTGTGCGACTGAAGGCGAAGGTCGCGGAGGCCGACGAGATGACTCTCGAGACTCGGTCCACCAAGACCGTTCGCGTGAAGAAGTGAGCCGGAGGAGACTCCGGCACCAGCGAGCCCGGCCCCGCGGGGTGGGAGAAATCCGGCCCCAGCGGCCGGAAGAGGAAAGGGGGAAGCGCCGACATGCCGACCTGCCCGAACGGACACCAGTCGGGTTCCGACGACTGGTGCGAGGTCTGCGGTCACCGCATGGCCGGTGCCGTGCCTCCGCCTCCCCCGCCGCCCCCGGTCGGCGGCTACGGCTTCCCGCCCGCGCCGGGCCCCGGCGGCCCCGGTCAGCCCGGTGGGCCCGCGGGGCGTTCGCACCTGTCCGCCGTGCCGGACGCCGAGCCGGAGCTCTGCCCGCAGTGCCGCACGCCCCGCGAGGGCGGCGCGCCGTTCTGCGAGGAGTGCCGGTGGAACTTCCTGACGAACACGGCGACCTCGTACACCCCGGCCGCGCCGCGCCCGCCGGCGCCCGGCCCGGGCGCCCGCTTCCCGCAGCCGCCCGGCCCCGCCTTCGGCGGTGGCGGCGACGCGTTCGACTACCAGAGCTCCCGGCCCTCGCAGGTGAACCGGCCCGCCGAGCCGATCCCGCCGGGCCCGCCCTTCGGCACCGAGCCACCGGGACGTCCCGGTGGTCCGGGCGGTCCCGGGGGTTCTGGTGGCCCTGGCGGCCCCGGGCCCTCGGGCTTCGGCCGGGACTCCGGTTTCCCCGGCCCGTCCGGCCCCTCCCACTTCGGCCCCGACCCCTCGCGGCCGGTTCCGCCGCCCGGCCCGACGCCGCCCGCCGGTCCGGGGGCCCCGGGAGGCGCCCCGCAGGCGTTCCAGCCGTCCGGTCCGCCGGCCCCGCCCGGCTTCCCGCAGGAGACGAACCGGCCGCAGCCGGGCGCTCCGTCCTTCGGCGGTGACGACGACTGGGTGATCTCGCCGCCGTCGTCCACCGCCCCGGGCGGTCCCGGCGGCCAGGGCGGGTACGGCTATCCGCAGCCCGGCTCCACGCAGGCCCCGCCCACGTCCGGCTTCCCGCACCAGCCGCAGCAGCCGGCGACCTGGACGGCGACCATCGGTCCGGACCGCGAGTACTTCATGGCGATGATGCAGCGCTCCGGCCCCGAGGCCGCGGGCCTGAACCTGCCCGCGTACTCGCCCGAGCAGCAGCGCACGCTCACCGGCAACCAGGTCACCATCGGCCGCCGCCGGCACTCCACCGGCGACACCCCCGACATCGACCTGTCGGTGCCGCCGGAGGACCCGGGCGTCTCGCACCAGCACGCGGTGCTGGTCCAGCAGCCGGACGGCGGCTGGGCGGTCGTCGACCAGAACTCGACGAACGGCACCACGGTCAACGGCTCGGAGGAGCCGATCCAGCCGTTCGTCCCGGTACCGCTGCAGGACGGCGACCGGGTCCACGTCGGCGCCTGGACGACGATCACCGTCCGGCGCGGCTAGGACCCGTCCCGACCAGGGACCTCGGACCCGGAGGGGCCACGCACCCGGCCCCTCCGGGTCGTCCGGCCCTGCCCGCCGTCGGACCGGCCGCGCACCGGGATCCCGTACCGTTCGCGCGCCGGCCGCCCCTCCCGCTCCCCCGGGGCTACGCCTCTCGCGGGCCGACGCCCCGGGCCGGGCCTCCCACGGCCGGAGGGACCTGGGGCTTGAGTCCTCCGCCCGGCGGTCTGAGACCATGGACGGGTGAAAGAGATTCCGCGCGGCACGCTTCAGGAGCAGACCTTCTACGAGCAGGTCGGCGGGGAGGAGACCTTCCGCCGGCTCGTCCACCGTTTCTACGAGGGAGTCGCCGGGGATCCGGAACTGCGGGCCATGTACCCGGAGGAGGACCTGGGCCCGGCCGAGGAGCGTCTGCGGCTGTTCCTGATGCAGTACTGGGGCGGCCCGACGACCTACAGCGAGCGGCGCGGTCATCCCCGGCTGCGGATGCGGCACGCGCCCTTCACCGTCGACCGGGCGGCGCACGACGCCTGGCTGAGGCACATGCGGACCGCCGTCGACGAGCTCGGCCTGTCGCCGGAGCACGAGCAGACGCTGTGGAGCTACCTGACCTACGCGGCAGCGTCGATGGTGAACACCCCCGAGTGACCCGCTCCCCGCACCGATGGTGCCGGGGCGCGCCGCGTCCCTCCCTCCGCGCACCGCGCGACGCGGTGCCGGGGGGGCTCAGCGCACGCTGACGCCCAGGGGGCCGAGACCCGCTCGCCGGACCGCGATCGACCCGTACGGGGTGCGCAGCCGGAGCCACGCGCCCGACGCGAACAGCTCCGCCGGGGCCTCCTTGCCCCCGTCGGCCCGCGCTGACCTCAGGAACCCCAGGGACTGGGCCGCGTGCACGGCCCGCACGGGCAGAGGGGTCTCTCCGACCGGCCGGGACCAGATCTCCCGCCCGATCCGGTCGAGTTCGGCCCGCGTCCGCCCCTCGGGCGCCAACTCCTGTGTCCGGGAACGGAACTCGGCGACGGCGACGGCGACCGTCGCGCGCAGGGAGTCCGCCTGCGGCAGCCCCGGCTCCGGCCGCCAGCCGCCGCGCGGCGGAAGCACGCCCGCCCACGGCGGCCCGGTCACCGCGCCCGGCACATCGGCGGTCGCCGACGGCTCGTCCACCGACTCCAGGAACTCGCCCGCGGAGACGGTCCGGTCGAGCGTGACGTCGAGCCCGTTCTCGTAGGGTTTGGCGAGCCGGACCGCGCGCACCGCCAGGACCTCGAAGGAGGCGGGCCGCCCGAACACCGCGAGCGCCGTGCCCGCCGCCTGCAGGCGCACGGCGGCGGAACGGTCGTAGTGGAGCAGCCGGGAGAGGAAGGCCGCGAGGTCCGCCGCCTCCCTCTCGTCGGCGAGGTGGAGGACCGTCATGCGGCGACGGCCCCCTCCTCGTCGTCCTCGCCCGCGGCGCCGTCCGCGCCGGCGTCGTCCCGGTACTCCTCGAGGAACTCCCGTTCCTCCGCGGTGATCCGGCGCGGCCGCTGCGCCTCGAAGTCGAACGGGACGATCACCGTCGAGGCCCGTACGTAGACCTGGTCGCCGTCCTTGACCTCGTAGGTGAGGGTGAAGGACGCCGCCCTGATCTCCGTGACCCACAGCTCGATGTCCACCGGCGCGTGCCGGTGGACGAGCTGGCGCTTGTAGTCGATCTCGTGACGCGCCACCACGGACCCCTGCTTGAACTCCTTGTCCGGGCGGAACAGGAAGTCGATACGGGCCTCCTCCAGGTAGCGGAGGAACACCACGTTGTTGACGTGGCCGTACGCGTCCATGTCCGCCCAGCGCAGGGGGCAGCGGTAGATGTGGCGCAAGATCAGCCCCGGGTCAGCTTCTTGTAGGTGGCGCGGTGCGGGCGGGCCGCGTCGGGGCCGAGCCGCTCGATCTTGTTCTTCTCGTACGACTCGAAGTTGCCCTCGAACCAGAACCACTTGGAGTCGCCCTCGTAGGCGAGGATGTGCGTCGCCACGCGGTCCAGGAACCAGCGGTCGTGGGAGACCACCACGGCGCAGCCGGGGAACTCCAGCAGCGCGTTCTCCAGGCTCGACAGGGTCTCGACGTCGAGGTCGTTGGTGGGCTCGTCGAGGAGCAGCAGGTTGCCGCCCTGCTTCAGGGTGAGCGCCAGGTTCAGGCGGTTGCGCTCACCGCCGGAGAGGACACCGGCCGGCTTCTGCTGGTCCGGGCCCTTGAAGCCGAAGGCGGAGACGTACGCCCGCGAGGGCATCTCGACCTGGCCGACGTTGATGTAGTCCAGCTCGTCCGAGACGACGGCCCACAGCGTCTTCTTCGGGTCGATGTTCTCGCGGCTCTGGTCGACGTAGGAGATCTTGACGGTCTCGCCGACCTTGATGCTGCCCGAGTCGGGCGTCTCCAGGCCCTGGATCATCTTGAACAGGGTGGTCTTGCCTGCGCCGTTCGGGCCGATGACACCGACGATGCCGTTGCGCGGCAGGGTGAAGCTGAGGTCGTCGATGAGGACCTTCTCGCCGAAGGCCTTGTTGAGGTTGTTGACCTCGACGACGACGCTTCCGAGCCGCGGGCCCGGCGGGATCTGGATCTCCTCGAAGTCCAGCTTCCGCATCTTCTCGGCCTCGGCCGCCATCTCCTCGTAGCGGGCCAGACGCGCCTTGGACTTGGCCTGACGCCCCTTGGCGTTGGACCGCACCCACTCGAGCTCTTCCTTCAGGCGCTTCTGCCGCTTGGCGTCCTTCGCGCCCTCGACCTTGAGGCGGGTGGCCTTGGTCTCCAGGTACGTGGAGTAGTTGCCCTCGTACGGGTAGGCGCGGCCGCGGTCGAGCTCCAGGATCCACTCGGCGACGTTGTCCAGGAAGTACCGGTCGTGGGTGATCGCCACGACGGTGCCCTCGTACTTGGCCAGGTGCTGCTCCAGCCAGTTCACCGACTCGGCGTCGAGGTGGTTGGTGGGCTCGTCGAGGAGCAGCAGGTCGGGCTGCTCGAGCAGCAGCTTGCACAGCGCGACGCGGCGCTTCTCGCCACCGGAGAGGTTGGTGACGGGCCAGTCGCCGGGCGGGCAGCCGAGGGCGTCCATGGCCTGCTCGAGCTGCGCGTCGAGGTCCCAGGCGTTGGCGTGGTCGAGCTCCTCCTGGAGCTTGCCCATCTCGTCGAGCAGCGCGTCCGAGTAGTCGGTCGCCATCAGCTCGGCGATCTCGTTGAACCGGTCGAGCTTGCCCTTGATCCCGGCGACGCCGTCCTGGACGTTCTCCAGGACCGTCTTCTCCTCGTTCAGCGGGGGCTCCTGCAGCAGGATGCCGACGCTGTACCCGGGCGAGAGGAAGGCGTCACCGTTGGAGGGCTGCTCCAGCCCCGCCATGATCTTCAGCACGGTCGACTTACCGGCACCGTTCGGGCCGACGACGCCGATCTTCGCACCCGGAAGGAAGTTCAGGGTGACGTCGTCGAGGATCACCTTGTCGCCGTGCGCCTTGCGCGCCTTGCGCATGGTGTAAATGAACTCAGCCAAGAGAAACCGTCCGGCAGCTTGAAATCTGGCAGTGGGCAGATACACCCCATCTTGCCCGACCGCCACCCCTCGGGGGAAACCCGTATGGCCGAAGGGCTCTGACCTGGGGGTTCGTCGCTGGCGGCGATGGCTCGACTGTCACTGTCGGTCGCCGTTGGTCGGCCTCGGGCACCCTCGCGCGGCCCACAGACGGCCCAGAGCAGAGAGTGTCACTCCCCCGCCACGCCGGGCTGTCGTGCCGCCGTGACAAGCGCAGCGGAGCGCCCCATCCTCTTCCTCGACATCGACGGTCCCCTCATCCCGTTCGGGTCATCGCCCGGCCGCATACATGCCACCGTCTCCGACTCAGGGGCGCCCGTCGATCACGGAAACCCGCTGCTTGAGCGGCTCGACCCGGCGATGGGGCCGCGCCTCGTGGCCCTGGGCTGTCAGCTCGTGTGGGCCACGACGTGGATGGAGGACGCGAACGAGGCTGTGGCCCCACCCCTCGGGCTGCCACGGTTGCCCGTGGTGGAGTGGCCCGACACCGGCGCTGATGAAGGTCTCCGCGGCCTTCACTGGAAGACCCGCCACCTTGTCGAGTGGGCCAACCGCCGGCCGTTCATCTGGGTCGACGACGAGATCAGCGCCATGGACCGCCTCTGGGGCGCTGCCCAACACCCTGAGCCGTCGCTCCTTCATCGCGTCGACCCGTCCAAAGGCCTCACAGACGCTGACTTCGTCGCGATCACCGGTCGTTTGCACCCAGGGACCCCGCGCCACGAGGTCGACGTGCATCCCGCACTTGGGGGTTCGCCTGCGCGGGCAGTCCGCTACCGTCTGGCCATGACGGGCGAACAGTTGGGGGGCGGCTTCGTCGCCGTAGTAACGGGCGTCCTGTGCCTGGTTTTGGCTTTCGAGGCTCTGCGCCGTTGCATCCTGAGGCTGCGCGGTGTCAGCACTACAGCCGAGTTGGTCAGGTTCCGCACCGCGGTGGCGGAGGACGGCGACTTGCTGTATTACCCGGTAGTGGCCTTCACTCTGCCGAACGGCGTGGAGATCGAAGCGGAGGGGGAAGGTGTGTCCCACCCGCCTCACGGCACGCACGAGGGGGACCGCACCGAGGTCGTCTATGACCCGGCGGTACCGACCAGCATCGTCCTTCCCTCTCTTCTACCGGGCAGGCTCAAGGTAGGTGAGATCCTCGCGCATTGTGTTGCGGCGATCGCTTTGGGGTTCCTGACCTATCAGATCCTCGTCGATACCTTCTGACAATGGCTGACACAGGGCCTGAGTTGCCGAAGAAGTGAAGGGCCGGATCTCTGACCTGTGGCCATGTGAGGTGAGGTCACCCGGAGGGACGTTCGCGTGCCACGATCTTTGCTGGGAGGTGCGATGAACTACGTGGCCCTGTTGGCGTTTACGGCCTTCGCTCTGGGCATGGTGGGGTTGGGCGTGGCGGGGCTCACCACCGGCTGGATCCACCCATGGGAGCGAGGCCGGGTCCTGCGCCCAGCGGCCCACGGGTTCAGCCACATCTTTTCGGGGTGTGGCTTCTTCTGCTTTTGCGTGTTCTTCCTCTTCGAGTCGTCGGGAGATGTCTCGCCGAAGTTGCTCGTAGTGCTTGCGGTGGGGGCAGTCCTCTTCTTGATCGGGACCGTCCTACGCGGCGTGGCCAGCTTCCCGGACCGCTGATATGGAGGGCCTGGGTGTCCGCGGACTTGCCCAGATGGCACGCGCTGAGGTCGGCGTAGCGACTTTGGCCTGGAGTTTCAATGACCCAGTCAAGCGCCGCACTCGCATCCCGGAGCACCAGTTCGGAAGATCGCGTATGCGGATGCGGCCTGGTCTGGCGAGACGCTGACCTGCACGTTCTTGGGCGGAGCGCCGTGGTTCACTGTCGGTTGTCGTCGAGTGACCGCGCGCGCCCTCGCACAGCCGGCCCTCGAGCGCCTCCAGCTCTTCGGGTCTGGAGACATGGGCACCCTTGGACGCCACCGAACCCAAAGTCCCTTGCCTACTGGCGGGCTTGGGCCCCTCCTGCCTGCCGGCACATGGATCCGGGTGCCCGTGGGGTCGAGCACCCGGATCCACCCATCGCTTGTCCTTGTCAGGGGATTGGCTCACTGCTGCTGAGGTTCAGTCCCACCCCCAGCCGCCGCCCCAGCCCCAGCCGTCGCCCCAGCCCCAGCCCCAGCCGTCGCCCCAGCCCCATCCCCAGCCGTCGCCCCAGCCCCATCCCCAGCCCCAGCCGCCGTGGTGGTAGGAGACGACGTTCTGCGGAGCAGCGGTGGTGGTGGCCGCGTGGGCGGCTCCCGCCCCGGCCGCGAGGGCCAGGATCGGCGCAGAGCAGATTGCGATGGCCACTCTCTTCATACGGGTGGTGTGCGCGCGCATGATACGCCCCTCTCCGGAGGGTGTGTGGTTTTCCCGGCGGCCTCCGCGGGCCGCCCGATCGCGCTCGGACCCTGCGCGCAGCCCGGCGCTCACCCGCCGCACGCGTCCGGCGGCGGGTCACCACTTGCGGTACAAAACCGACATAAGTGGCTTTCCTCAAAGCTAAGGCCGGATCGCCGGGCAGTCAAAACGAGGAACGCGAGCCCTGGTGAGTTCGTCGACGTGGATGCCGGTCTCCTCCAGAATCTCGCGGGCGACGCCCGCCTCTGGCGTTTCGTCGAGTTCGATCACGCCGCCGGGGAGCTCCCAAGTGCCTTTGTCGGCGCGGCGCATCGCCAGGAGTCGGCCGTCCTCGCGCACCGCCACACCAGCTACGGACACGGAGTGCAGGGGCGTTGACCGGCCTTCCTGGGCACTGTGAATCGTGTCGGCCGGGCGCAGCGCCGTCCCCCGGGTGGCCGTGGCGGGGAGGCGGGGGGCGTCCCGTCGTCAGTGACACTCCGTTCCCGGTCGTCCCCGCCAAGGCCCGTCGCGCCACGGCCGGTGACGCGGCGGGCGCCGCTCAGTCCTGGGCCGGGGCCTTCTTCTTGCGGACGATGCTCAGGGCCGTGGCCCCCAGGACCAGCAGGCTGAGGCCGAAGGCGGCGATCACGGGTGTGGTGCTGGTGCCGCCCGTGTCGGCGAGGTCGGTGCCGCCGGCGGTGCCGCCGGCGGTGCCGCCCACGGTCGCGGGGCTCGGTTCGCTGAGCGTCTGGGTGGCCGTGCCGCCCGCCCCGCCCTGGGTGCGGCAGTCGAGGACGCCCGTGAAGCGCTGTCCGAACCCGTGGGGTCCCTTGATCGTGAAGTCGTAGGCCTGGTCCTCCTGCAACGGGATCAGGACCCTCTGCGACGCGCCCGCGGCGATGCTGTGCTCGACGCCCATCAGCTCGAAGGCGAACGCCTCGTCGCCCCTGTTGGCCGCGGTGATGTCCACGCCGCCCTTGACGCAGTCCTTCGCCGCGGACAGCGCGGGTATCGCGCCCCCGCCTGCCCACGTGGCGCTCGCGGTGGCCGCCACCGTCGACTCGCTGGAGCCGGCCAGGATCTGGGTCTGGCTGCGGCTGTCGGAGGTGAGGACCCGGCCGACCGGCACGGTCGTCGAGGCCTGCACGGTCACCTCCGCGGACCCCGCCGCGTCGCCCGAGCCGTGGTCGGGGTCCCCGGGCGCCTCCTCGGGCACGTCGAAGAAGATCTGGCTGCCGTTCGTGGCGGAGGTGACCGGCCTGCCGTCCTTGCCGACGATCCGCACGCCACTGGCGGCGGCGTCCGCCGGAGGCGTGACCGTGACGGCGCTCGCGTTGGTGCGGACCGTCACCGGGCCGAGCCGGCCGCCGGGGTGTCCGGAGACGGCGGGCGGGTCGAGCGTCAGCGAGGCCGCGGGTTCGGGCAGGTCGCGTGCGCTCTTGTCCAGGTAGTCCGCGAGCTTCTCGGCCTGCGGATCGAGCGCGTCGACGCGCGCGCCGTCGGAGTAGCGCCAGATCGCCACCTGGGTGCCGGCCGCCGCGTCCTGCTCGGTGAGGTTGGTGACGCCCGCCTTGGCGGCGAGCGCCGCGAGGTCGTTCACCTGCGGGTAGGAGTGCTGCAGGATCCAGCGGATCTTCCCGGCGCCCTTGTTGGTGCCGAGCGAGGAGCCGCTCCACGGCGTCTCGTGGTACTTGGCGTCCCGCTGCGTGGGGTTGTGCAGGTCGACGCAGTACGTCTGCAGCATGCCGCCGCCGTCGACGAACATCTCGAACAGGCCCGCGGAGACCTGGTAGTCGCCGCCGTCGTCATGGACGACCGCGGTGCCGTAGGTCTTCAGGCCGCCCATGGTGGCGGTCGCGCCGCCCTGGCTCTGCGGTGCCGTGTCCGCGGCGGCCGGGCCGGCGGCGGTCAGCACGCCGGCGGCGACGAGCCCGGACATCAGGGTCGCGGCGGCGAGACGCGCCGCCCCCCTCCTGCGCGCGGGCGGCGCAGAGAACGAAGCACACACAGAATTCCCCTTCGAGCAGGACCCGTTGACGTGGGGGGGCACGGTCCCACCAGCAGAATCTTCAGGCCCCGAGGGCCATGTCCGGCATCCTAGAGATCACCCGCAGCGCCACCCCCCGTCATATGGTCCGATGACTGATCCGAATCGGAATCGTTATCGCCAACACCCTTTGCCAGCAGGGCACATCGGCCGATTCGCCGGAGCTTTCCCGAGCGCGCTCGTCGACGAACCGCGGTACGGCCGGGAAGCCTCGACACCTCTCCGACGTCACGTCACGGCCGCCGGTTCCGCCTGCGGCCGGTCCTCGACGGCCGCCGGTGACTCCCATACCGGCTCGGGCGGTTGCTGGGGCGAGGCCGCCGGTCCCGGCTCGGGCCTGCCCGAGCGGCGGAAGGCGGACGTGCCGCGCGCGAGGTCGTGGCCGATCGACACGGCGTCGATGTCGGCCGAGGTCCGGCTCTGACCGTCCCGGGTCTCCACGCGCACCTTGAGCCGGCCCTGCACGACGACCGGGTCGCCCACGTTCAGCGAGGCCATCACGTTCGTGGCGAGCTGGCGGTTGGCCCACACCGTGAAGAAATTGGTGTGCCCGTCCGTCCATGTGCTCTTCTCGCGGTCCCAGTAGCGCGAGGTCACCGCGAGCCGGAACCTCGTCGCCGCGCCCGACGCCGGCTCCCGGTACACCGGCTGTGTGGCCACGTTTCCCACCGCGCAGACCATCGTCTCGTTCATCCTGCATCCCTCCCTCGCCCGGCCGCACGCCGGGCCGACACGCGTACGGGCCCGTCCCGTACGGCTGCGTCCGTCGCGCCGACCGCGTCCGTCGCGATCGCCGCGCCACCAGACTGCCTCCGCCGGGACGAGCCCGCTGAGCCCTGTGGACCGTCACCTGCCTGTGGAAAACTCCGCCACCCGTACGGGGGACGATCGGCCCACGGCCCACGCCCCCCGTCCCCGTACGCGTGCGTCGTCCCGTCCCCTCCGTACTTCGCCGACCTCGTGCGTCGTCACCTCGTCCGCGGAACACCTCGTGCGCGGAAGACCTCGTACGTCGCGGACCTCGTACGCCGGAGAACTCGTACGCCGAAGACCTCGTAAGTCGCGGACCTCGTACGCCGAGGACCCCGTACGTGGACCGCCCCGGCTAGCTCATCCCGCCCCCGGCCCCAGCACCCGTACGTACTGCTCCCGCACTTCCCGGTACCGCAGCAGCTCCGCCGCCACGGGGTCCAGCACCCGGGCCCGTCCGCATCCCGCCGCCGCCTCGCGCAACCGGCGTTCCGCCTCCTGGCCGTACCGCCGAGCCGGTCCGCGTGCCGCCATCCGGCAGCTCCACTCGACGATCGGACCGCCGACGATGCCCGCGAGCATGAGCAGCACCGGCACGCCCAGGTTCGGTGCCATGACACCGGCGATCTGGCCCACCAGCCAGAGGCCGCCGAGGATCTGAAGGAGCGTCATGGCCGCCTGCCCGAGCACCGCCGCCGGCCACCAGCCCGGCCGGGGCGGCCGCCCCGGGGGCAGCCCGGCCCGATTCGCCAGCTCGTCCAGCGCCTCGGGCAGCCCCTGTGCCCCGCGTACGGCGGCCTCCCGCACCGCCTGTGCCCAGGGCGCCGGCAGGCCGGTCGCGGCCTGGTCGGCCACCGTGCGCACCGCCTGTTCGACGCGCTGCCGGGCCGTGGCCTCCTCGTCCGGCTGCGTGCGCACCGCGTGGCGTCCGGTGGCGGGTTCACGCAGGGCGTGGCACCAGCGCCACAGCCGGAGCCAGGGGGTGCCGCAGGCGCGGTTGGCGTTGCGCAGCCAGGCCCGTTCGGCGGCGTCACCCGCGGCGGTGGCGCCGACGGCGTCCGCCAGCCGCGCCGCGAACTCCTCGCGTGCCTCCTCGCTGAGCCCGGCGCGCCGCCGCGCGGCGTAGACGGGCCGCAACCGCTCAGCCGCCGCGTCCACATCGGCGGAGATCCGCCGTGCCGCGGCCCCGCGCTCCGCCACGAACTGGCCGAGCGCCTCACGCAGTTCCCCGACTCCGTCCCCGGTGAGCGCGGACAGCGCCAGCACCGTCGCGCCCGGCTCGTCGTACTCCCCGAGGGCGATCCCGTCCTCGTCCAGGAGGCGCCGCAGATCGTCGAGGACCTGGTCGGCGGCCTCCCCGGGCAGCCGGTCGATCTGGTTGAGGACGACGAACATGATCTCCGCGTGGCCCGCCATGGGCCGCAGGTAGCGCTCGTGCAGGACGGCGTCGGCGTACTTCTCCGGGTCGACGACCCAGATCACGGCGTCGACGAGCCCGAGGATGCGGTCCACGTGCTCACGGTGCTGCACGGCGGCGGAGTCGTGGTCGGGCAGGTCGACCAGGACGAGACCGCGCAGCTGCGGGTCGGCGTCCGGGCTCTGCACCGGGCGTCTGCGCAGCCGCCCCGGGATGCCGAGCCGGTCGATCAGGGTCGCCGCGCCGTCGCTCCAGCTGCACACGATGGGGGCGGCGGTGGTCGGCCGCCGTACGCCGGTCTCCGAGATGGCCACCCCGGCGAGCGCGTTGAACAGCTGCGACTTGCCGCTGCCGGTGGCGCCCGCGATGGCCACGACGGTGTGCTGCCCGGACAGCCGCCGCCGCGCCGCCGCCTCGTCGAGGACGCGGCCGGCCTCGGACAGCGTGCGGCTGTCGAGCCGGGTGCGGGACAGGCCCACCAGTTCGCGCAGCGCGTCCAGCCGCGACCGCAACGGGCCGTCGTACGCGAGCGGAGGCACCGGCAGCGGTCCGGGAACCCGGGTCTCCACGGCGGGCACGTGCTCGGGGGCGTGGCTCTCCGTCACGCGCCGCGCGATGAGGCCGTCGTCCCAGACGTCGGTGGACTCCGTACAGCCGGAGGCGGAAGCGTCGTCACCTCCGGAGGCGGAGGCGTCGTCCTGCACGCGCGCGTGGACGTCGGCGTGCGGCCCGTGCTGTCTCGCGCGCGTGTGCTCGTCCTGCCCCGCGCGCGTGTGCTCGCCGCCCCCCGCCGAGGCGCCCGTCGTACGGGAGAGCCCGGCACGGCCCGGCGGCTCGCACGCGGGACGGGCGGGTCCTGGTGCGTCGACCGCCTCGCTCCGCGCACGGGCGTGTCCGTCGCCGACCTTCAGGTCGTGCGCGCCCGGGGCCCGCGGCCCGGGCGGCCCGCTTCCGATGCCCCCGGCCCCACCGGCGCCAGTAACACCACTGGCACCACCGGCGCCTCCGGTGTCCCTGACGTCCCCGGCGCCCTTCGTGGCCTCGGAAACCGAGCCCTCCGTCCGGTCGGGGTGCTCCCTGCGGTCCTGGTCAGTGACGGCGGCCACCGGTCATCTCTCCTTCAGCAGTACGGACAGCGCGGCAATGAGTTCGGCCTGGGGTTCCGGGTGCACCTCCAGGACGTCGAGCGGGGCCAGCCGCCGCTCGCGTTCGGTGTGCATCACGCGGTCCAGGTGGTCGGTGAGCAGCCGTGCGGCGCGCTCGCGCAGCCGCAGCGCGCCGTGGGCGCCGATCCGCTCGGCGAGCCCCTCGCCGGCGGTGCGCGCCCGGCGGCCGCCCAGGAGTCCGGCGGCGACGAGGGCGGCGACGGCCTCGGGATCCGGTGCGGGGCTCCGGTCGAGCCCGCGCACCTCGTCCTCGGCGACCTCCTCGAGCTCCCGCCGCCACCGCCGTACGGCCATCCCGATGCGGTGTTCGGCGTCCTGCAGGGAGGAGTCGAGGTCGGAGAGGCCGGGCGCACCCGCCGCCGGCTCGCGGCGCCAGGCGTCGTCGACGCGTTCGTCGGCACCGGTGACGGCGCACAGCAGGAGGGAGCTGAGGCTCTCCACGAGGGCGTCGAGCAGTTCGCTCGCGGTGCAGTCGAGGGGGAAGGCGCGCCACCGCTTCAGGGCGTCCCCGGCGAGTACGGCCCCGGCCCGCAACCGCCCCCGCACACGCGCGTACTCGGCGTCGTACGCGCTGTCGACGGCGGCGGTGAGCCGCAGGGCGGCCGCGTACTGGGCGGCGGACGCACCGGCCAGCTCGGGCAGGCGGGCCTTCAGCGAGTTCAGGAGTCCGTGGGCGGTGCGGTCCATGGTGTGCTGCCGGGCCACGGGGTCCTGGGCCTGGTGGACCAGCCAGGTGCGCAGCGGCGCCACGGCGGTGGCGGGCAGCAGTCCCCCGCCCCAGACCGACTCGGGCAGCTCGGGCACGGTGAACCGCGGTACGTCCCCGAGCCCGGCCTTGGTGAGCAGCGCCGCGTACTGCCGGGAGACCTCGGCGACGACCTGGTGCGGCACCCGGTCCAGCACGGTGACGAGCGTGGCGTCGTACTCCTTGGCCGTGCGCAGCAGATGCCAGGGGACGGCGTCGGCGTACCGGGCGGCCGTGGTGACCATGACCCAGATGTCGGCGGCGCAGACGAGCTCCGCGGCGAGGACGCGGTTCTCGGCCAGCAGCGAGTCGATGTCGGGGGCGTCGAGGAGCGCGAGGCCCGGCGGCAGGGTGTCGACGGTCTCCACGCGCAGGACGCGGGGGGTGTCGTCCTCCGCCGCCGTCGGCGGGTCCTCCCCGGGGTCCTGCCGGGGCAGCCACACGCGCGCGAGGTCGGGCAGGATCCTCACTCCACTGAACCAGTGGTGATCCACCGGATGGCAGACGAGCACCGGGGTCCGGGTCGTCGGGCGAAGCACTCCGGCCTCCGTGACCCGTCTGCCCACGAGGGAGTTGACGAGGGTCGACTTGCCGGCGCCGGTGGAACCCCCGACAACCGCCAGCAAGGGCGCTTCGGGATGTCTCAACCGGGGCACCAAGTAGTCGTCGAGCTGGGCGAGCAGTTCGTCGCGGTTGGCACGCGCGCGGGGAGCCCCGGGGAGGGGCAGCGGAAAGCGTGCGGCGGCGACACGGTCGCGCAGGGCGGAGAGTGCGTCGAGCAGCTGAGGCCGTACGTCCAAGGTCACCACATGGGAAGAATGCCCAATTTTAGGGGAATTCTGAAGCATATGAGCATGTCTGCGCGCCGACCGGACACAACGGACGGAAGGGATGACTGGGACGTCGGTCCAGTCCAGGCATAACGAGTGCACAACACCCGGTGCGCCGGAGGCCAAAAGCGGTGCACGATTCGTACCTGCCTGCGATTATCAGGACCGCTTCACCGAACCTCCACATTGAGCCACGGAGGCGAAGCAACAGGGACAAGGAGCCGGGAGCCCTATCCTTGTCCCCGGCGACGTCACGGATCAGCCCGTACCCGGGCACCACGACAGAGGCCACCGCACCGGCCCCCGTAGCTCAGTGGATAGAGCAGGCGCCTTCTAAGCGCTTGGCCGCAGGTTCGAGTCCTGCCGGGGGCGCCACTGGGAGCCCTCCCCTCGGGAGGGCTTTTTCGCTGGTCAGAACGGGTGACATTCGACACGGCGAAGCCCCGGACACCCCCTTGACGATCAAGGGTGGACTCCGGGGCTGTCCGGCTGTCACCGGGTTTTCGCGGGTGGCTGTGTCGAATACGTGTCGAAGTCCTCGGGCGGGGTTCAGCCGACGCCCGGCACCTCTGGCAGGTCGCCCGCGGCTTCCGGTCGCCGTTCCAGATCCGGCAGCTGGCCGTCGATGCAGCGGGCATATGTGGCCAGGAGGACGGCGACGCTGTTGCCAGCCCACTCCGCCACTTGCGCGGCCGGGATGCCGTCGTTGAGGCACTCCGTCAGGCGCGTGTTCCGATTGTCGTACACGCGCCGTCCGGTGGGCGACTCGAAGACGTGCGGGGGCAGTGCGGCCTCACGCGCGCTGCGCCACGCCCGTCGGATGACGGAACCGGCGAGGATGCCGTCGGTCTCACCCCGGAAGAGCAAATCACCCGGCTGGAGCTGCTCGTCCTCGATGTGCTGCCGAAGGATGCGGGTCAGGGCCGGGCGCCGTCCTCGACCGCGGGTCCGTCGTGGCGTGTGGGTCGACGGCGGACGGGACGGGAGCTGGGGGAAGTGGCTGGTTGCGGGAGTCTGTGTCGTGATCGGTTGGATTCCCGATTCATCTCAAATCCCCTTTCTGGACTACCACTTGAATACTTGTAGCTCAGTGGATAGAGCGCAGCCAGGTCTCCGTTGTATGTAGTGTGCGGAAATGACAAGAAGCGAGCGGCTCGCGGAGCAGCTGGACTGGTACTGGCACAAGAACCTACGGCCGCGGCTGGACGGCCTTACCGATGAGGAGTACTTCTGGGAGCCGGTGCGCGGCTGCTGGAGTATTCGCCAACCCCGCGGCACGTCGGCCGCACCGATGGCGGAAGGTTCGGGGGAATGGACGATGGACTTCGCGTCCCCTGGCCCGGATCCGGCGCCGGTGACCACGATTGCCTGGCGGCTGGCGCACATCATCGTCTCGTGCCTGGGCTATCGGGTCGGATGGTACTTCGGCGGCCAAGACGTCGACTCCGAGACATTCGCTTACGCGGGGACCGCCGACGAGGCGCTGAAACAGCTCGATGAGATGTATGGGAGATGGAACGCGGGGGTCCGCGAACTTTCGGACGCTGACCTGGAGAATCCGCCCACGGTGGGTCCCGAGCGGTTTCCCATGGAGAACAGAGTCCTGCACGTCAACAGGGAGCTGATCCATCACGGCGCCGAGATTTCCCTGCTGCGCGACCTCTACCGCTGGCAGGACGGAGCCGTACCGAATATGACTTTCCGGTAAGCGGCGATCGAGCTTCGGAAACCTACGTGGACTCCGTGACGCTCCGTGGCCGCGAGCTTGACTGGTCAGAGCGTCAAGCGGCGACTGACTCGGTCATTGAAACTCCAGGCCAAAGTCGCTACGCCGATCGCGCGCCTGTGACAGCCGCAGGTCAGAGAACCGCCGCGTCCCTTCTTCGACTACCCATCGCGCTCGATCGAGTTTGACTCGCCCACGAAGGTTTCACCGACCACTTGAACCGCGCGACGACACGCGATACGCCATTCCTTGATCTGCTGTCACTGACACCGGAAGGCGAAAGGTACCGATTTGGGCATCTTCTTTGTTTATTTGCCAGCACTGGCGGCCTTGGGCGCGGGAATTTTCGGGCTGCGTGACGTGCGGATCCTCAGGAGAAGAGGAGTCCGAACCGAAGGTCGATGCGGCGGTACGAGCTGGAACGCGAACATTGCCTCGATCGATGTAATTTATCGGGACAAAAGCGGGGAACGGCACTATGTCACGATCGCACCCGAGGATCTTGGACTCGTGGGGGATGAATCCATCGTCCGAGTTGTTTACGACCCTCTCAAGCCGAACAGGGCGACGACTGAAACGATCCTGAAGAAGTCGATATGGAAGACCCAAGAGGGATACCTGGTGATTGTTGGATTGTGCATGGCCGCAGTGGTGACCGCGGCGATCGCAGGCTCTCACTGAGGTGCGCGCCGGACTTCCGCCCAGACGCTGGCGTCGGCGGCAGCGAAGTACGGCATCAGAAAGCTCTGACATCCACGGCTGACTGTGAGGATGTCGGTGGTGTCACCCGAGGCGGTCTGACCCGCCGACTGACCGACGCAGAGGCTGTCTTGTTGATGAAATGTCGGCCGGCT
>NZ_JBIVBI010000025.1:0-58197 GCF_044746005.1 Streptomyces sp. NPDC086766
GGACCCTCGACAAGTCCCATCGTTGCAGGTCAGCAGCACTCTCCACTTATTTGATCAAGACCCGGACAGGGCCGCTCGCGAAAGCGCGAGGTTAGTAGTTGGTGTGTCAGTAATGTCGACTTTCGCCCGAGGGCGGCACCGGACGGCGCACGCGGCGGGCCGCTGTGAATGCCAGTTGAGGTCATCCACAGAGCACCGAGTCTTCTTGCCCCGGCCAGGCAAGCGTCACACCGACTCGTCGGCAGAGGTCAACCCACCTTCGTTCAGACGGCTCGCGTTCGACCCACAGCACCGCCGACACCTGCGGTGCTCGGGCCGTGAGTTGATCCTGATAATCGAGGATCTGGCCGAGCCCCGTACGCAGTTGGCGAGTCTCATTGGCCGATGTCAACGACTTAACCTCACAGACAGTGACACGCCCATCAGCGCTGAGTAACGCAAGGTCGAAGTCAGGATCGAGAGTGCCGGGCGAGAGCGCGATGTATCCGTGTGCCCGTGCCGCCTCTGCAAGCCGGTTTTGCAGCCGCCGGTGTGCCGACAGATTGCGGCCCACTAGATCGGGGTCTGGCACACTCGGTGCCCCTGACGTTGGTGTCATGCCCTCATCGGGCGCTACATAGGTCTGCCCGATGGCCCCACGCACCGTGCGGATCGTCTCAACCGAGACAGGGGCGGCTGCCGCACGGATGAGGCTGTCCGTTGCCTGGGAAGGGCTGCCACCGCCAGGCATGCGGTCCCGTCCTACATCCCCGCCCTGCACGAGGCCGATGGCTTCGCTGATGGCCTCCCATTGCACATCAGTCAGCTTGTGAGGATTGCGCCCTCCAGGCATGGTGAGGATGGTCGCGCCAGCCATTCGCGGATCAGCGGCGAGCTGACTCTTGAGGACTGGCCGTTCAAGCCACTGATCGACTTCCAGCGGAACGTAATCCTTCTCGCCTGGTTCGTCTGCCCAGTAAGCCGCGTCTGCCGTGCCGTGACTTGCTCCGTCAGTGAAGTGACCGTAAGCGACGATGCCAGCGTTGGTCCCAGATACCCACAGCACGAACTGATCATCAGCAGCCACGTTTCTCTTGTACTGAGAGATGGTCCACGAAGTGAGGGCGTGTCCGTCGTCCCGAAAGCGCGGAAGATCGAAGACGCGAGGGTTACAGGTCAGAAGCCACGTAGCCAAGGCCCCCCCCAGTTCACGGTGCGGTTGCTTAGGTTGCTGTACTGCTGTAAGCGGCGCGCTTCTCTAGCCGCCGGAGGGTGTTGGAGCCTCCCGCTGACCAGTGTTCTGCTGCGGAGGTAGGTACATGCCCTCGGTCAGAGTGGGCAACTCGGCTCCTGCCAACTTCATGATCAATCCCGCTTGAAGCCGTGCCTTCACCTCAGGATCGACGACGTCCGCTAGGAGCCTGATCGCTTGCTCGGTTGATCGCTCGGTTCGCATGTCGTCGCGAAGCGCATCCGTCTGGTCTGACATGTGGCGCAGAGCGATGTCGGCGCGACGATGGAACAACTGACCAATGACCGCGATGACCGCGCCTACCGAACTGGTGACGATTCCAAGGTATAGGTCGCCTGTCGTCTCAGATCGCCAGATCGCAAGTGCGATTCCAAAAAGGAGGATCAGAGTCCCTAGACCAGCGAACCGCTGGCTCGTGTGGAAACTACTTCGCGCTTGTGTGAGACCGTAGGCGTAATAGTCAGTGAGCAACTCGGCAAAGCGGTCATCATCAGCGCGTTGCAGAATGTCGCGGATGTCGGCCAGTTGGCTGCCGTCTTGACCACCCGTGTCACTAGAGGTTGAAGCGCTATGGAACAGCTCGCCGCCTACTCGCCACTCCCGGGCACTCAACTGTTCTCGTAGACGCTCGCGCTCCTCCTTTAGCTCCTGGTCGAAGTCCTTGGGGAACTGCCTTAAGTGCCGAAAAGTTACGACCGCTGCGAGGGCTGTCGCCACCCCGGTGATCACCGTCTGCCAGACGTCAGTTGTCATAACCCACCCCCCTAGCTGAGTGTAGCGATGCTAGTCGATCAGCTACTCAGTCGCCGCAAAGATGGCGCCGTCGGTGTTCTAGCGGACTCCGGTCGGCGGAGTCTCAATGATCGTGTCGATCGCCGTGGGGGTGCGATCAGTGCCCGGAGAAGTGAAGAGTCGGGCGTAGGGCGGTACGCCCTCCTTCACCTCCGTACATGGCCGTGCTGCGTCGCTCTGCGGCGTGGGCATCTACGCTGTGCTCATGACACATTTACGTGCTCTGCCTGGACTTCTCCTCGCTGCAACTCTGCTGGTCGGGTGCGAGTCAGGTACCTCTTCTCCGGAGTCCTCCGAGACGTTCTCCGGTCCGGCGTGGGACGCGTACAAGGACGGCAGGACGTTCGGGGGGAAGCACCAGGCTGAGGGGCTGCCCACCCTGAATGTCGACCCAAGCGAAGGCGTCACCTCGGACACCTACATGGCCAACAGCGATGAAGCGGAGAAGTGGTGCAAGGGCAACCTGCCCGATGAGTTGTGGGTTGAGCACGAAGGACATGAGGAAGCTCTGACAGACGGTTGCGTCGGTGGCGTTTACCCGCTGGCCGATCACCCAGGAGAACTCCTACCGTTCGATGACTAGACCGCCCCTGGCGTGCTGATCACCCGCACGCGTCTGTCGCTGTGACGGCATATCTCAGCCGACCACTCACCCCAGCTCCCATCCCGTACGCCGTCGACCCACACACCGTGGAGCGGGCGTGGTTCCTGGCGTCCAGGTGGAGCGCGCCACTGTACGAACGACCTGGACGCCAGGGGCCGCGTCTGCTCGGCTTTGCCTGGGTCGATGGTGTGCGGGATGGGAGCTCCCTGCGCACGCCACTACGGGCCCGCGGTCGGCGATGGCGCCCTCTCCATCCCGGTGTCGGCCGATCCCCCGCCGGAGGCATTGCCTTGACCGAGGGTCGCTCGATGAGGTGATCGACTCATGACCACCGGTCCTATCCACGTGTGGGCGCGCGTCGGCGCAGCGCGGGCGGAGCGGGCCGGAGGCAGGAGCGGCGCCCGTAGCGGAGCCGGAAAGCGCGCCCGGCGGAGCGGAGCGCAGCCGGGGCTTGATGAAGTAGGGAAAGTTTGGCCGCACAGCCTTGCTGGGCTACTGGCCTATCAGGAAGTCGGCGACACGAAGCAGACGGCGTCGATCTCCTGCCCTGCGCCATAGGTGTGCTTGGCGGTTCCGATGCGTTGCATCCCCATGCGTTCGTAGAGCCGGATGGCTGCCTTGTCCTTGGCCATCACGTCGAGGACGACCCGTAGCCCGTGGTCCTGGGCGTAATCGAACGCAGCTCGGATCAGCCGCTCACCGAGCCCTTCGCTGCGTGCCTCGGGTGCGACGAACAGGCGGGCGCCGACAGCTACGTGGTCTGCGGTGTCGTGGCTCTGCTCGAGCCACATCTTGACGGCGTCCTCGCCCTGAGGCCGGCTGATCATGGCATGCCCGACGATCTTGCCGCCCTTGTCCGCGACCCAAGCTTGAAGGATTCCCGCCGGACTCAGCCATTCCTGTGGGGCGTCGACCCCTTCCACCGGGTATCCGTCGGCGGCGTGAACGGCGACGAGTGCCGCCGCCGCTCCTGGCAGGTCTGCTTCGGTGCGTGGGCGGATGGCCGTGACCTGGCCCACCGTGTCGGGGTGCATGCTGCTCCTCGCCTTGCTTCTACTCGACAGGAACGTTGTAGCTGAGCCCGTTCATGTCGGCTCGCATCACGAACTTGGTCAGCTCGTACGGCTCGCCGTCCTGGTCAAGGCTCGTATGGGCTACCTCGATAACAGGAACTCCGGACGGGAGGCTGAGGTATCGAACCTCTTCAGGGCTGGGCATACGTGCCGTGACCTCATCGTTTATCCGGGTCATCACGTGGCCCTTCTCTTCGAGGACGCCGTGAATGCCGTACTGGTGGGGCACTTCCTCCTGAAGTAGTCCGGTGCCCTGCGCGATGCTCCACGGGATCCATGTCGTGACCCGGTACACGGGATCTTCGTCCGCGTAGAACACGTTCTCCCGGCGCAGCACCGACTTCGTCTTTTCGGGCACCTTGAGCTGCTTGGCGACCTCGGCGTCCGGCTTCACTCGCTCGATGCTGAGCACTTCGAACCGGCCGGTCTTCCCCTGCTTCGCGCACTCGATCAGGAACGGAGAGAGGCCGGTCTCTCGGTACTTCGGCGAGTACCTGTCGCTCCCCAAGCGAATGAGTGCCTGCTTCTCGCGGACAAACACGCCACGCCCCCACTCCGAGGTGACGAGGCCTTCGCGTCCGAGGATCTTGAGCGCTTCGTCCACGGTGTTCCGCGCTACGCCGTACTGCTCGGCAAGCGCGCGCTGGGACGGCAGCTTCTGTCCGGTCGGGTACTGCCCGCCCTGGATCGCGTCGCGCAGTTCGTCGGCAATCCGCTGGCTGGGCGGCTTGCTGCCGCCGCTCTGGTCGGTCATCGGGTCTCCTAGGTGGCCGACGTCAGTCTAGCTCCTGGCTCAAGCCAGTTGGGGTAAAGGGGTTGACGCGACTGGCCTGAGCCAGTTCTACTGGTGCAAGCCACTTCAACTGGCTTGAGCCAGTTGATCCGTGACGTCAAGTCAACTTCGTTCAAGGAGTACGCACGATGCGTCAGATCCCCGTGAACACCTCCGACGCCTCCGTGATGGTGGCGCAGCCCCCGCAGCCCAAGGTCCGTGACCGGCGTACCGGTGAGGTCGCCACGGATGCCGAAACCGGTGCCAGCCTGATGACCTTGGACGTGATGTTCGTCCTGGACGGCAACGCCGAGATCCTGAGCATCACCGTGCCGGAGACCGGTGTCTCCGGTGAGCTGACCATGGGCACCCCGGTGGCGCTGACCGGTCTGATTGCCCGGCCGTGGGAGAACGAGTTCAACGGTCAGAAGCGGCACGGGATCGCCTTCCGCGCGGTCGCGGTCACCTCGCTGGCGGCCAGTGCCTCGAAGCCGGAGGCGGCCTGAGCATGGAGCGGTTAACGTTCGCGCTCGCGCTCGTTGTCGGTCTGGCGCTGCTGTTGAAGTGGTGGCGCCCTGCTTGGTACTGGATGAGCTTCGGTGTCGTCCTCGCCGCGCTGCGGGTCCGCATCCGCTACCACTCGGTGATGGACGCGTGCGGGCTGACCGTTCCGCCCTCACGCTGGCGCCTGGCCCTGGCCCGGGCGACTAACCGGCCGGTGCCGGAGCCTCGCGCCCCGCGCATCTGCCGTATCCGCCCGACCCGTACCGGCCTGGTCCTGCGGCTCAAGCTCCGGGCCGGACAGGATGCCTTCGACTTCGCCGCCGCTACAGACCGGCTGCGTCACTCGTTCGCAATGTACGGCGTGACCTCCCGTGAGCTGCGCGCGGGTGTCGTTGAGCTGCGAATGACCGGCTACGACGTGCTCAAGCGGGTGCAGATGCCCGCCGCCAAGACCGCCACGGGTGCCTTTAGGGTGCCTGTTGCCCTGAGGGAAGACGGCTCGGTCCACTACCGCGACTATCGGGCCGTGCCGCATGCGCTCACGCTCGGTGCGACGGAGTCGGGTAAGTCGGTCTACCAGCGCAATCTGGTGGCCGCACTCGCTCCGCTGGATGTCGCCGTGGTCGGGATCGACTGCAAGCAGGGTGTGGAGCTGTTCCCGCTCGCGCGCCGCTTCTCCGCCCTGGCCGACAACCCCGACACCGCCGCCGAACTCCTCGATGCCCTGGTCGACCATATGGAAGGCGTCTACCGCACCATTCGCACACATCAGGGCATCGTCTCCGCCGTGCGTGATGCGGAAATCGCCGCTGACATCTGGGACCTGCCCGCTGGCCTGCGCCCGACTCCGATTGTCGTCTTGATCGACGAGGTTGCCGAACTCGCGCTCTTCGCGAACAAGGAGCAGGAGAGGCGGCGGGACCGCATCGTCACTGCCCTGGTCCGCCTGGCTCAGCTGGGCCGTGCGGCTGGGATCTATCTGGAGGTGTGTGGGCAGCGCTTCGGCTCCGAGTTGGGTAAGGGCATCACGATGCTGCGCGCTCAGCTCACCGGGCGCACTGCGCACCGGGTCAACGACGAGACGTCGGCGAACATGGCCTTCGGTGACATCGCCCCGGATGCCGTCCTCGCAGCGATTCAGATTCCCTCCGACATGCCCGGTGTGGCCATCGCTGGTGACTCCACGGGCGGTTGGAGTCGCATCCGTGCCCCGCACACCTCGCTGCGGCAGGCCGTGAACATCTGCAACCGGCACGCCGACCGCGCCCCGGACCTGCCCGCCCTGGAACCGTTCCGACCCGCTCACTCGCACCTGGCCACGGTCAAGGACCCGGCTCCCGTCGCTGCCTGATCGCTCGAACTCGACGGCTGGCGTGACCGCTCTCGCGCCGTGTCCCTACCCGAGCCATGCCTGAAAGGAGGCAGAGATCCATGTGTGAGCACTGCGAGGACTTCCACCGCACCGTGATCCTGCTCGGCTCCCTGGCCCTGTACGCCGACACCCTGGGCGCTGACACCACCTTCGTGGACGCCATCGGTCCCAGCCTGGCCGCGTCCCTGCCCGAACCGCCCCCCGGCCTCTTCCCGCCCGGCTACGACCCCAACGCGGGTCCCGACTACCCCGGCGGGTGGTGACCATGGCCACCACCAAGCGCCCGTCCCGCCGGAAGACCGCTCCGGCAGCACCGCCGAAGTGCCCGGACTGCCAGGGCAGCGGCGACATTGCCGAAACCGTCCAGGTCGGCTCCCGCAAGAAGCGCACGACTGAGGACCGGCAGACCGCCGTGTGCCTTACCTGCCTCGGCACCGGCAACGTCCCGACCACCTGACCGCCGGGGCGGGACGGCCGGACACGCTCCCCGCCCGCTCCGCCCTGGCCCAATCTCCGTCAAGGAGGTGACCACCATGTCCCGCTCGATCCGCTTCGACGCCGTGCTCGTGCAAGCTGTGATCGCCGGTGCGCTGTCCTTCTCCCACCTGCATGACCTGGCCGACGCTGCCGGACAGGGCGGTTGGAAGGCGTGGGCCTACCCGATCAGCGTGGACCTGCTCCTCGTCGCTGCGTGGCGACGCCTGCGCTCGCACGGCCCCTCGCGTCCGGTGTGGTGCTGGTTCCTGACTGCCCTTATCGCCTCGCTCGGCGCCAACATCGCCACCGCCGGACTCCTCGACCTTGATCATGTGCCGGCCTGGCTGCGCATCCTGGTCGCTGGCTGGCCCGCCCTCGCCTTCCTGGGCGGCACCCTCCTGGCTCACGGACCGCACACCAGCAATGCCACCGAGCAGGAGGCCCCGGCGACTGTCGACGCTCCGGCGGACTCCGTCCGCGCCGAGGTCGACCGCACGCCAACACCGGCAGCCGAAGCGCCTGCTGCTGTCGATACCGCCTCTGCCCGCCCGGCTGTCGAGCCCGCCCGTGCTCCTGAACCGGCCCCCGCCGGTCCTGCCCCGGCCTCGGCTTCCCTGCCGAGTGTTCCGGCCGCGCTGGTCGACCACGCCCGCAAAGTCGCCGACGCCCACCGTGCCCGAACAGGTTCCCCGATCGACACCGACACCCTGCGCGCCCGCCTCAGCGTCCCCGCACCCCTGGCCGACGCCATCGCAGCCCAGCTCACCTGACCGACAAGGAGAACAGCTCATGCCTGCCCGTGACCTCTTCCACTCCGTGATGCGGATCGGCCCCGTGCAGATCGGCACCCACCGCGACCGGCGGGGCCGCACCAAACACGCCGCGGTGTGCACCTCCGACCGGTGCGGCTGGTCTGCGGACTACTCCAGCCAGTCCGCCGCACAGCTCGCCGCCCGTACCCACCGCTGTCGCATCCCCGACTAACCAAAGGAACCTCCGCCATGGACGTCCCGCTCTGGCTCGCCCTGATCGTCGTCGGATGGCTCGGCGTCAAGCTCTGGCGCCCGCCCTGGTGGCTCGTGGCCGTGCTCCTGATCGGCGGCTATCTCCTCGCCGACAGCATCCTCGCCCCCGCCATCGACACCGCCATCACGAAGTAACCCGCCCCCGGAAGGGAGAACACCGTCATGCTCCGCCCGAAGATCCCCACCAACCCTGCCCCGACCGGTGCAGTGGTCCGCCCGACCGTCGTCGAGCCGACCGCGATCGTCCCCAGCAACCAGACCCCGCCCCCGGCCTCGGTGGCTCCTGCCCCAGCCCGGTCGGCTGTGCAGCTCACCCCCGGTGCGGTCCTCGCCCTGGTTGGCGGCGGCACGGCTGTGGTCCTGGTCGTCGGGGCCGTCCTGGTCTCGATGCTCCTGGCCGTCGCCATCACTGGCGCCTCGGTCGCCGTGTGCGCGGTCGTCCTGCGCTCGCTACTCAACGCGGAGCGCAAGCAGCGCTGACCGGCCCCGGAGCGGCCTCAACCGCCAAGTTTCCGCCGCTCCGGGCGCCTTCCCACCTTCCAGATCCGATGGACCCGAAAGGGAAGACTCATCATGCCCCAGCGCGACTCAGACACCCGCGTCTGCCCGGACTGCGACGGCTTCGCCTCCGTCGCTGTGTCTCTCGGCACCGGTCGGGATGCACACGGTCACCTGCGCATTCTTACCGTGCACTGCCCCGCCTGCCAGGGACTCGGCCTGGTCCCTGCTCGTCGACTCACCTCCATTTCGGCGGGGAGGTGACTTCGTGGGCCAGCTCCGAGCCTTCAGCTTCGGCGGCGGTGTCCAATCCGTTGCCTGCCTCGTCCTTGCCTCTCAGGGACGTATCGAGTTCGACACGTTCATATTCGCCAACGTTGGGGAGGACTCCGAAGACCCCCGCACCCTCGCCTACTTCCGCGAGTACGCCCTTCCCTTCGCGCAGGCTCAGGGGTTGCGGCTGGAAGAGGTGCACCGCGTCCGGCGCGATGGCAGCACCGAAACCCTGTGGGGCCGCCTTAACAAGGACGGCTCACGCTCCCTTCCGATCCCGGTTCGGATGTCCAACGGGGCGCCTGGTACCCGCAGCTGCACCGCTGACTTCAAGATCCGAGTCATCGGCAAACGCCTTAAGGAACTGGGCGCGACGAAAGAGCACCCTGCGACAGTGGGCGTCGGCATCAGCGTGGATGAGATCCAGCGTGCCAACAGCCGTCGCAGCGAGTCCTACGAGCGGATCACGTATCCGCTGCTGGACCTCGGGCTGCGGCGCACCGACTGCTACCGCGTCATCCGTGGGGCCGGTCTGCCCGTCCCGCCCAAGTCGGCGTGCTTCTTCTGCCCCTTCCACCGGCCGGAGACCTGGCGAGAGATGCGCCGCACCGCCCCCGATCTGTTCGCCAAGTCATGCCAGCTGGAGGACACCCTCAACGAGCGACGCGCCCTGCTCGGCAAAGACCCGGTCTACCTGACCCGGTTCGGGAAATCGCTCGCCGAGGCCATCCCGGACGGTTGGGACACGCTCCCGTTCGACGAGTGGGACGAAACCGCTCTGTGCGACTCCGGGCGGTGCTTCACATGACCACCCCCGCTAGCGCTGCGGGCCTCGATGCCGCCACCCTTGCCGACGCGCTGAGGGTGGCTGCCTCGCCTCGCTTCCGCCGCTGGGAAGAGCAAATCCGCCGCACCGGTGGCTGCTCCAACCCCGTCCACATCACCGGATGGACCTTGACCAAGGACAAGACCACCGGTGAGACCCTGCACCGTTACTCCACCGAGCAGGAACCCGGCGGGCGGCTGCGGATCGCCTGCGGTAACCGACGTGCCTCACGCTGCCCCGCCTGCGCCTGGCTGTATGCCGGGGACACCTATCACCTGATCCGGGCCGGGCTTGCCGGGGACGATGCCCGGGCCATTCCTGCCCGCGTCCGCGAGCACCCCCGAGTGTTCGCCACCTTCACCGCCCCCTCGTTCGGCCCGGTCCACAACCGCCCCGACACTGGCCGCTGCCGCTGCGGTACCCACCACGTCCCGGATGACCCTGCCCTGGGCACCGCCCTCGATCCTGAGTCGTACGACTACGTGGGCGCCGTGCTCTTCAACAACCACGCCGGAGAGCTCTGGCACCGCTTCATCAAGCGGCTGCACCGCGAGATCGCTGCCCGCGCGGGCCTGACCCAACGGGTGCTGAAAGAGGTCTGCCGTGTCTCTTACGGCAAGGTTGCGGAGTTCCAGAAACGCGGCGCCGTCCACTTCCATGCCGTGATCCGCCTCGACGGTCCGGATGGTCCGGAAGATCCACCACCTTCCTGGGCCAGTACGGAACTGCTCACCGATGCGATTCGGGCCGCCGTGGTGCACCGGTATGCCACGGTGACGGTGCCTGCCGCGGGGGACCAACCCGAACGCACCTTCCAGTGGGGCCGACAGTTCGATATCCGCCCCGTCCGCGCCTTCGGCGACGGCTCTGCCATTACCGAGCAGGCAGTCGCCTCCTACGTGGCCAAGTACGCCACCAAAGCCGCCGAGACGACGGGGACCCTGGATCGCCCGGTTGGTAACCGTGAGGCCGCCGTCCTCCTCGGCGTCCCCGACCACACCCGGCGCCTGCTCGATGCCTGCTTCGATCTCGACCCGCTCTACCCCGACCGCCGACTCAGGGCCTGGGCGCACATGCTCGGCTTCCGGGGCCACTTCTCGACCAAGTCGCGCCGCTACTCCACCACCCTCAGCGCCTTGCGCGAGGCACGCGCCGACTACCGCGCCCGCCAGGAACACGAGGCACTCGGCCTGGACGACACCGAACCGGACACCGTCCTCGTCCTCGCCTCCTGGCAGTACGCCGGACACGGCCACACCCCCGGCGAGTCGGCCCTCGCCGCTTCCATCGCCCGTGATCTCCAGCTCAACCGCCAAACCGCCCGTGAAGAACTGGCCGCCTTGGGAGGAGCCGACCATGCATGAACGCTTGCGGCGAGTGCCGGGCTCGGACTGCCCGGTCTGCCACGAACTGCATTGTGCCGACGGTGCCGCCTGCCGGGCCGCCTTCGCAGCCGACGAGTGGACGGCCTGCCTTGAGTGCGGCGGCTCCGGGCGTCACTCAACCGAACCGCGCTTCCCGTGCCCCGTCTGCGCTGGATCCACGCTTGTGCCGGCTCGCCCCGTTTCGATCTTGCTCGGCCTGGATCTCAAGGAGGAGAAGTGACCACAGCCGTAGCCACCCCCGCCCCGACGACCGGTGATCCGACGCTCCTGCTCCTCACAGTCGAAGAGGCTGCCCGTCGCCTCGGTATCGGCCGCACCGTGTGCTACCAGCTCATCGGCTCCGGCGAGCTGGAATCCGTGACCGTGGGCAGGCTGCGCAAGGTCCCCGCCGACGCCGTCGCCGAGTACGTCACGCGCCTGCGCCAGTCCCACCGAACCGCCGCCTAAGAAGGGGAATCCAGTGGCAGAGGAGAACGAGAAGCGGCGTAACCGGCAGCCGAACGGCCGATCTTCGATTTACCAGGGCAAGGACGGCCGGTGGCATGGACGGGTAACTGTGGGCATTCGCCCGGACGGTACGCCGGACCGGCGGCATGTCGGACGCAAGACACGGACCGAGGTCGTCAAAGCGGTCAAGGCGCTGGAGAAGGAGCGGGAAGCCGGGACCGTCCGGAAGGTCGGCCAGGCCTGGACAGTCGAGAGCTGGCTGACGCACTGGGTCGAGAAGATCGCCCCACTCGGGGTGAACGAGAACACGATGGTGGGGTACGGCGTCGCGGTCCGGAAGCACCTGATCCCCGGCCTCGGTGCTCACCGCCTGGACAGGCTCCGTCCCGAGCACGTCGAGCACCTCTACGGAAAGATGCGGGCCGCTGGTCGCAAGCCCGCCACGATTCACCAGATCCATCGCACCTTCCGTGTGGCGCTGAATGAGGCCGTGCGGCGCGGAGAGCTCACGCAGAACCCTGTACGTCTGGCCAAGGCCCCCCGGCTCCGGGAGGAGGAGGTGGAGCCGTACACCGTTGAGGAGGTGAGGCGGCTCCTCAAGGCTGCCGAGAGGCAGCGGAACTCGGCGCGCTGGGCGGTGGCCCTTGCCCTCGGCCTGCGTCAGGGGGAGGCCCTGGGACTGAAGTGGTCGGATCTCGACCTGGAGGCGCGGTTCCTCGTGGTCCGCCGCAGTCGGCACCGGCCGCAGTACGCGCACGGCTGTGGCGGAACATGTGAGCGTAAGGCTGGGTACTGCCCCATGCGGACGCGTACGAATCCTGAGACTGCTGACACCAAGTCGCGTGCCGGTCGCCGGGCTGTTGGCCTGCCTCCGCAGCTCGTGGATCTCCTCCGGACTCACCGGAAGCGACAGGACGAAGAACGGGCAGCCGCCGGTGATCGCTGGAAGGATGAGGGCTGGCTGTTCGCCACCGAAAATGGGCGAGGGATTTCCCCCCGAACGGACTACGACGATTGGAAGGAACTCCTTCGGGTCGCCGGGGTCCGAGACGGACGGCTGCACGACGCCCGGCATACTGCGGCGACTGTGCTCCTGATCCTCGGCGTCTCGGAGCGGGCCGTCATGGGTCTCATGGGGTGGTCCACGACCGCGATGGCGGCGCGCTATCAGCACATGGTCGACAGCGTTCGGACCGCCGTGGCGGACCAGGTCGACGGACTCATTTGGAAGCGGACCGATGACAACGGCGATGACGGCTCCGCCGGGGTGCCTGTCCCAGCCAACTGAGACCAAAACTGAGACCACGCATGACGAAGGGGCGGCCCACTCGGGACCGCCCCTTCGTCTACCTGCGGTAGCGGAGGGATTTGAACCCTCGGTGACTTGCGCCACACTCGCTTTCGAGGCGAGCTCCTTCGGCCGCTCGGACACGCTACCGAGGGAGACCTTACAGCACGGGGGGCCGTGGTTTGAAATCCGTTTGCCTGCGCCTTCCCGGCGACCCGGGCGCCGCGCTCCGGGACGGCTCGGGGGTCGCCGGCCGCGAGGGCCGGGGACCGCTCAGCGGGCGCGGAAGAAGTCGGTGAGCAACTGGGCGCACTCGCCCGCGAGCACGCCCTCGATCACCTCGGGGCGGTGGTTGAGACGCCGGTCCCGTACGACGTCCCACAGGGAGCCGGCGGCCCCCGCCTTCTCGTCGCGGGCGCCGTACACCACCCGGTCCACCCGGGACTGCACGAGCGCGCCCGCGCACATCGTGCACGGCTCCAGTGTCACCACGAGCGTGCAGCCGGACAGCCGCCACTCCCCGGCCGCCGCGGCGGCGCGCCGAAGAGCGAGGACCTCCGCGTGCGCGGTCGGATCGCCGGTGGCCTCCCGCTCGTTGTGACCCGCGCCGAGCACGGTCGTGCCGTCGGCGGCCAGCACGACGGCGCCGACGGGGACGTCCCCGCCCCGGGCGGCCTGTTCGGCCTCGCCCAGGGCAAGCCGCATCGCGGCCCGCCAGCGGTCGCGTACCGGGTCCGGGGGCCCGTGGGTCCGCGGCGCGGTCAGCGGACGGTCTCCAGCACTTCCGAGGCACCGAGGGCCTCGGCGATCGCGTTCAGCGCGTCGTCCGCGTCCAGGGCGCGCAGCTCCTTCTCGCCGACCCCGAGGTCGTCGAGGATCTCGGCGTCACCGAGGGGGCCGTGCGTGATGGCGTCGGCGGCACCGCCCTCCTCCTCCCCGTCGTCCTCGGCGGAGGCGGGCTCGCCGTCCTCCGTGCCGTCGAGGTCGAGGGAGTCCAGGTCGGTGCCGTCGTCGCCGGGCTCCCGTCCGAGCAGTTCGTCGGTGAGCAGGATCTCGCCGTACGAACTGCGGGCGGCGGCCGCGGCGTCGGAGACGTAGATGCGAGGGTCGTCCTCGCCGTCCACGCGGACGACGCCGAACCACGCGTCCTCCTGCTCGATCAGGACGAGCACCGTGTCGTCGTCGGCCGAGGCTTCCCGGGCCAGATCGGCCAGGTCGGACAGCGTCTCCACATCATCGAGCTCTGTGTCGCTCGCTTCCCACCCGTCTTCGGTGCGCGCGAGCAGTGCGGCGAAGTACACCGTGACTCTCCCACTGGTCATAGGCGTGCCGGTTGGGGGTCCCCCCGGCGGAGGTTCTGGGTGGGGAGAGCTGGGCTCCGAGCCCCACCCACTCGGAATCGTGGCAGAAACAAGGCGTTCAGGGGACGTCTTCGGCTCCCTGTGTCCGGCAGTTTTGACCGCACGTCCGTCAAGGACTCACCGGCGCACTCGTTGCCGCCACCTGCGGATCGTACGCGGCTTTGCCCGGCGTGCAGCACGCCCACCGCCCGAAACGCCCGCCCGGGGTGTCGCCGCGCCCCCGCGACCGCCCGTCGTCCCTGCCTGCCGAACGTGGGACCGCCTGTCGGAGCAACGTCGAAGTGCCGGGCGCTCGGAGTGTCGGGCCATCGGTGTGCCGGGTCGGAGTGTCGGGTGGCGGCCGGGGGGCCCGGGCGGTCGTCACGGGCGGCAGCCGGGATGCCCGGGCGGTGGCGGCGCGGCAGCCGGAGAGGTGCCTACCAGCGGAACGTGCGCATGCGCATCGCGTGACGCAGCCGGGCGGCCTTGGCGCGGCGGGGCTGGACGCGGTCGCGCAGCGCCCTGGCCTCGGCGAGTTCGCGCAGGAACCGGGCCCGGCGCCGCCGCCGCTCGGCCTCGGCCTCCGGTGTGTCCGGCGTCCGGCGCTCCTCGCGCGGCGCCGCTTCGTCACGGGATTCCCGCTCGGGCATCGGCTCACCACCCCACTTCGTCCTCCCGCATTCCCCCGGCCGGGGGGTTGCATGCCGGGGGAATGTGCCGTGACGTGGGCGGCGGCCGTTCGGACGGGGCCTTGGAGGGAGGCGGGCGGGCGGCCGAGGCGCCCGGTTACTGTTGGCACATGCGTCTCCACGTCGTCGACCACCCCCTGGTCGCCCACAAGCTCACCACGCTGCGCGACCGGCGCACGGATTCCGCGACGTTCCGCCGGCTCGCCGACGAACTCGTCACCCTGCTCGCCTACGAGGCCACGCGGGACGTGCGCACCGAACAGGTCGACGTCCACACGCCTGTCGCGCAGACCACCGGCGTCAAGCTCGCCCGCCCGCGTCCGCTGGTGGTGCCGATCCTGCGCGCCGGCCTCGGCATGCTGGACGGCATGGTGCGGCTGCTGCCCACCGCCGAGGTCGGCTTCCTCGGCATGATCCGCAACGAGGAGACGCTGCAGGCCTCCACGTACGCCACCCGTATGCCGGAGGACCTCTCCGGCCGTCAGGTGTACGTCCTCGACCCGATGCTCGCCACCGGCGGCACGCTGGTCGCCGCGATCCGGGAGCTGATCAAGCGCGGCGCCGACGACGTGACCGCGGTCGTGCTGCTCGCCGCCCCCGAGGGCGTCGAGGTCATGGAGCGGGACCTCGCGGGCACCCCGGTGACGGTCGTGACGGCCTCGGTCGACGAGCGCCTCAACGAGCACGGCTACATCGTCCCGGGCCTCGGCGACGCGGGCGACCGGATGTACGGCGCGGCCGAGTAGCGCTTCGTTCCTGCCGCTGGGCCCCCGGGCTCCCGGGCCGCCGTTCGCCGCAAGGCGTGCGGCGGCCTCGGTCTTTCCACGGGGCGTACGGTCTTTCCCCAGGGCGTACGGCTTTGTCGCCGCGTCCCGCTCAGCAGCCCTTCTTCGCCGCGTCGGCGGCCGGCCGCGGTGCGCTGAGGGCGGCCAGCGCCTTGGTGGCGTCCGGCTGCTTCGCCAGTTCCTTGAAGCCGTCGCCGATGACGAGGTCGACGTCGGCGCCCTTGCGGGTGTCGGCGCGGGTCTCGGCGCCGGTGAGCTGGGTGGCGAGCACCGGCAGCGAGGTGTTCATGGCCGAGGTCGCGCCGAGCAGCAGTCCGGTGCCCTTGACCTTCTTGTCGAACTCCTTGGTGGCGTTGCCCACCTGGCCGATGTGGAAGCCGCGCTTCTTCAGCTCGTCCGCGGTCTGCTTGGCCAGGCCCTTGCGGGCTGTGGCGTTGAGGACGTTGACGGTGATCCGGCCCGGCTTGGGCAGCGCCCGCTCCGCACGGACCGGGGAGGGGCTCGCCTTGGGCTCGGCCGCGGTCGCGCAGCCCGCCCTGACGCCGGCGGCCGACGCTTTTCCGCCACCCCCGGTGAAGACGTCGATGAGCTGCAGCGTGCCCCAGCCGATCACGCCGAGCACGGTGGCGGAGGCGACGGCCAGGAACGCGAGCCTGCCGCGCCGCCGGGGCCGGCGCATCCGCGGATACTTGTTGCCCTTGATCCGGTACTGCCCACCCATGCCGGGGGGAGTCAGCATGCTCATGGGCGCAGCGTAGTGCTCCGGGGCGGTGATTCCTACTAGATGATCATCGGATCCGTCCAGCAGAACCCGAAAGGTCCAAGCCGTCCCCTGACGGATACGGCCGGAAGGCTGTCGGGCCGGCTCCGCGGCTCTCGCGCCGGACTCGTCGGATCCGGGTTCGCCGGTCTCGTGTCGGCCCGCGCGGCTCCCGGATCGGACCGGCGGACCGGATCGGTGGCTCCCGGATCGGACCGGAGGTGCTCAGTCCAGTTCGAGTACGCGCGCGTGCAGCACCTGGCGCTGCTGGAGCGCCGCCCGCACCGCGCGGTGGAGCCCGTCCTCCAGGTACAGGTCGCCCTGCCACTTCACCACGTGCGCGAAGAGGTCGCCGTAGAAGGTCGAGTCCTCGGCGAGCAGGGTCTCCAGGTCGAGCTGCTGCTTGGTGGTGACGAGCTGATCGAGGCGGACCGGGCGCGGCGCGACGTCGGCCCACTGCCGGGTGCTTTCCCGGCCGTGGTCGGGGTACGGCCGGCCGTTTCCGATGCGCTTGAAGATCACACGGAAAGCCTACCGGCCAAGACGTTCCGGGCGCAGCCATGACGACGGAGTGCGACGCGGGAAATGCCGCAGCAAAGCGGGGCGAATCCGGAACGGGGGCCTGAGACGGGCGACGGCGAGACCGCGTCGTCCGCCCGCTCGCCGGGCACCGCCGTGCGCCGCCGGTCTCGCGGGCCTCGCCGGGCCCGGCCGGGCATCCGGACCGGCAGGGAGATGTCGGCTCCCTCCTGGGCACGGCCCGCGGGCGGTGGTCGGCCGGGCGCCCGTGCCGGCGCCCGGCCACGGTTCAGCCGCGCTTCCCCTCCTCCGCCCTGGCCGGCCGCCGGTCGCGTGACGCCGGCCGACCGGGGGCCTTCGGGTGCGTCTTGCTCGTCTCGGGTGTTGCGGACGGCCTCGGCGCGCGGCGCGGCGGGCGTGCGGTGCGGTGCTCACGCCGGGTCATGTCTCCACGGGACGTACGCCGTTCAACGCGGCGCGCCCGAGAATCGCCCGCTCGGCGTACGGCCACGCCCCGGACCGCCCGGCCGGGTCGGGTCCGGGGCGGCCCGCCCCGGACCGCGAGGGGCCGGTTCAGTCGGCGGAGGGCTTCGTGCCCTTCGCCGACTTGGCCGCCGCCTTCGCCTCCTGCTTGTACGCCCGTACCCGCTCCAGCGACTCCGGCCCGGTGATGTCGGCGACGGAACGGAAGGACTCCGCCTCCCCGTACGGCCCCGCGGCCTCCCGCCACCCCTCGGGCCGGACGCCGAGCTGCTTGCCGAGCAGCGCGAGGAAGATCTGCGCCTTCTGCTTGCCGAACCCGGGCAGGTCCTCCAGCCGCCGCAGCAGCTCGCGTCCGTCGCCGGCGTCCCGCCAGATCGCCTCGGGATCGCCGTCGTAGTGCTCCACGATGTACTGGCACAGCTGCTGGATCCGCTTGGCCATCGACCCCGGGTAGCGGTGCACGGCGGGCTTGTCCGACAGGAGCGTGCCGAAGGTCTCCGGCTCGAACGTCACGATCTCGTGCGCGTCCAGGTCGTCGGTGCCCATGCGCCGGGCGATCGTCGCCGGTCCCTTGAACGCCCACTCCATCGGGATCTGCTGGTCCAGCAGCATCCCGATCAGCGCGGCGAGCGGACTGCGCCCGAGGAGCGCGTCGGCCTCGGGATCCTGGGCGAGGTGAAGAGTGACGTCCATGCCCCGATGATCGCCCGCCGGGCGGCGGAACGCAGCATGGCACGCCTCCGCCGGACTCGCCGGGCGACGCCTCGGGCCGCGCGGCGCGGTCCGCCTGCGGCTGTCGTGGTGAGGGGGCCGCGGGTCCGGACGCCGCCGGATGTGTGAAGGTGCGGGGATGGTCCGCGAGGGGGGTGAGTGATGCGCGGCGCGCGTCCGTACGTATCCGGAAGCCGGCAAGTCCCACCACGGAGAGGCGACGTGACCCGACGGCGGAGCGAAGGCCATGACGACGGCGCGTCCCCCGGACGGCCGGGGCGGGGCGACCGGGAGGCGCGCGGCTTGAGAAGGCAGGGGCTGGAAGCGCGGGTCCGGGAGGGGCGGCGACGGCTTCCGGTGGTGGCGCTGCTGGGCGCCGTAGTGGTCCTGCTGCTCCTCGGGGGCGCCGGGCCCGCCGCGGCGCACGCCGCCCTGCGCGGCGCCGACCCGGCCGACGGCTCCGTCCTCAAGTCGCCTCCGCACGCGATCACGCTGACCTTCACCGAGTCCGTCGGCCTGCTCGACGGCTCCTTCCGCCTCCTCGGCCCCGACGGGCGCCGGGTGCGCACGGGCGAGGCCCGGCACGCTCCGGGCCGGTCCGACACCGTCCGGGCGACCGTGCCGCGCAAGCTGGACCAGGGCACCTTCGTCCTCGCCTGGCGGGTGGTGTCGGCGGACAGCCACCCGGTGTCGGGCGCCTACACCTTCTCCGTGGGCCGCCCGTCCCCGGCGGCCGCCACGGTCGGCTCAGGCCCGGCGGAGGACCCCGTCACCGGCAGCCTCTACGACCTCGCCCGCTGGGCCGCCTACGCCGCCGCGGCCCTGGTCATCGGCACGGCGGTCTTCGCCGCGGCCTGCCGTCCGCCGGACCCCGGCCCGCTGCGCAGGCCGCTCGTGGCGGGCTGGTGGGCGCTGCTGGCGTCCACGGTGGTCCTGCTGGTGCTGCGCGCCCCGTACGAGACGGGCGCGGGCCCGGCGGCGGCGTTCGACCCCTCGGCCCTGTCCCGCACCCTGACCAGCCGCCCGGGCGTGGTCCTGCTGGCCCGCCTGGCCCTGCTCCTGCCGGCCGCGGCCTTCCTCGTCCGGCTGTCCCGGCGCGGCAGGGACGGGAGCCCGGCGCGCCCGACCCCGGCGGCGAGCGCGGTGGGCGCTGCCCTGGCCCTCGCCCTGGCCCTGACCTGGGCCGCGGCCGAGCACGCGTCGGCGGGCCTCCAGGTGCCCGTCGCGATGGCCTCCTCGATCCTGCACCTGCTGGCGATGTCGGTCTGGCTGGGCGGCCTGACGGCCCTGCTCATGACGCTCCGCCGGACGCGGCCCGCCGATCCGGAGCCGAACCCGGACCCGGACCCGGCCCCGGGGGAGGGTGAGACGGGCGAGACGTACCGGACGGGTGGTGACACCCCCTCACCGGCGCCGGCGACGGCGGCCGGCACGGCGACGAAGACCGTACCGGCAGCGACGGCGACCACGTCCCGCGGCCCCGAGCCCGCCCGCGTCCCCCACCCCGCCCTGGCCGCCACCGTCGCCCGCTTCTCCCGCATCGCCTTCGCCGCCGTCGGCGTGCTGGTGGCCACCGGCGTCTACCAGTCCTGGCGCGGCCTCGGCTCCTGGACCGCGTTCACGGACACCTCGTACGGGCGGCTCCTGCTGCTGAAGCTCGCGGCCGTGACCCTGCTGCTGACGGCGGCCGGCCAGTCCCGGAACTGGACGGCACGCCTGCTGACGGCGGACGCGGACGTCGCCGCCGACGACGCCTCCGCGACCGCAGGTGCCACCGCGGCCGACGACGCCTCCGCCGCCTCCGCCGGCGCCTCGCCGACCCACGACTCCGTGGCCGACGCCCCGGCGTCCGACACGTACCGTCGCGGCCTGCGTCGCGCGGTTCTGGCCGAAGTCGGCTTGGGGGCGGCGGTGTTGGTGATCAGCACCGTGCTGACCGGAACCGTGCCGGGGCGCGCGGCGGCCGAGGCCTCGCCCGCCGCCGCGGGGCCGAGCGCAAGCGTCACGTGGATCCCGTTCGACCTCGGCACCTCGGGCGCCCGCGGCAAGGTGCAGATCACCCTGCTGCCGGGCCGCGTGGGCGAGAACACGGTCGAGGCCGTGGTCCTCGGTCCCGACGGCGGAGTGTCCACCGTGCCCGAACTCCGGCTCTCCCTCTCCCTCCCGGCCCGGGACATCGGCCCGATCGACGCCGGGCTCACCGACAAGGGCGGCTACTGGGGCACCGACCACCTCACCCTGCCGATCGCCGGCACCTGGACGATGAAGGCGACGGTGCGGGTCTCGGAACTGGACCAGGTGAGCGAGTCCCGGAAGGTCCGGATCTCCGGCTAGCCCCATGGCCGTGCATATGCGTTTCTATTCCGTAACTTCGCATATGCGTCCGCGTTATGCCGGTGTCGTGCGACACAGCCGACAGGACTTACCGGAGAAAGTCATGTGGAATGTCACCCTATGGATGCTGATCGTGTGTGCTTCCGCGTGCACCGCCGGCTCCATTTTCGTACCGCCCTACCAATGTCGAATGTGGCGGATCGATTCAATGGAATTGAATCGGCGGCGGCGTATGGTCGACGTGCTGCAGAGCAACGCCCGCCCGTTCGGCGCCGATCCGATGTCCGACGAGGTCTCCACCGGTGCCGAGTAGGGTGGCTCCGCGCCCCGCGCCGCCGTCCATCTCTTCGGCTGGACGGACGAGACATCCCATCGCACATATACGTCTTGTCGTGGGAATCCGTTCACCCAAATGCCCCGCATCCGGTGGAGTGGGGCGGCGTTAGTCGGGATATGACTAAGGCAACCAGGGAAGGGCAGTACCTGCGTCTGTTCGTGGGACGCGAGCGGGAGGGGACGGCTGCCGGACGTGCGGTCGCCCTGGGCCCTTACACCTACGATCCCGCCCCGGTGCACGAGGCGGGGCCCGCCAACGGCACGCTGAGCAGAGGCGGTTTCCCGGTGGCGCTGCAGGTGACCGAGCCCCTGCTGCGGGATTTCCTGGACGCGATGAGTGCGCTGGAAGCCGATCTCGCCCGCCGATGGGTGGGCCCGGAGGGCAGATTCCCCTTTTCGGTGGTGGAATAACCAAGGTCGCGCGATGTACGACGAACGAATCGACGGTCATCCCGGACGCTCGGCAGATTATCCGGATTATCTTGACGGATATCAGCAGACCGGCACCGGCCGGCACCGCGCTCCGACTCCGCCTCCGACTCCGGATCCGGCGCCGGAGGCGTATTTCTCGACTCCCCTGGTGCCGCCGGACTCGGCCTGGGACCCGGCCGAGGAATTGGCCTTCATGCTCCAGGACGCGATGTTGGAGCAGAATCGGCCGAGAATTCCGACCGCTCGGACTGAGATGCCGGACCCGGTCACTCCGACCGGGTCCGGCACCCCTTTGGAGAATCTCCAGGAAATCACCGCGGAACTGCCTCCGCTGAGAAGGGTGTCCCGCGGGCATCGCAAGGTCCGCAAGCGCAAGTGGCCGCCCGGCCTGCGGGCCGTCAGTCAGTTCATCGCCGCGCTGGCCGCGGTGACCGCCTCCGCGGTGAGTCTCTTCGGTGGAATGGTTGCCTACGACCCCCTCCGCATCGTGGCCGTGTCCCGTATGCAGGCGGGCATCGCGTCCTGGTGGCCGCTGCTCGTCTTCGGCCCCTGGCTGGTGGCGTCGCTGTCCGTCCTGCGCGCCGCCCTGCACCGGCGCCGCGCCGTCCACTCCTGGTGCGCGGTGCTGCTCTTCTCGGCCATCGCGATGTTCCTGTGCGTCGTCCAGGCGCCCAGGACGCTCGTCGACGTCGCGGCGGCCGCGCTGCCGGGCCTGGCGTCCCTGACCTGCTTCCAGCAGCTCGTCCGCCAGATCACCTTGACCCGCCCGCCCCGGCGCGTCGCCCCCCGCCACCGGCAGCGGCGCGCCCCCCAGTCCGAACTCCCCGCGGACGGCCCGACGTCGGCCCCCGCCTCGGGCCGGACAGCTCCCGCCGCGGGCAGGACCAGGCCGGCCACGGCCAGGACCAGTCCCGCCCGCGGCAAGGCCGGTCCCGCCGCGGGCCGGTCGCAGCCGTCCAACGGGAAGGCCAGGGGCCCGGGCACCCGCTGGTGACGACGAAGGCCCCGGGCGGCGAAGCGCTCGGGGCCTCGCCCGTTCATGGAGTGGGATGCGCCGACTCAGGCGCGCGCGGGGAATCCGTACCGCTTCCCTCAGGAATCGAGAAGCGCCGGGCCCCGCTTCCCGCCTAGCGTGTCTGCCGTGGACATCACCGGCGGCGCCACGGGCCGGGCGGACGGAGCGGACGGAGCGGACGGAGACACGATGAGCATGGCCACGAGGACCGACCCGCGGTCGCCCGCGTCGCACGTGGCAGACAGCCACGATCTGATCCGCGTGCACGGCGCCCGCGAGAACAATCTCAAGGACGTCAGCATCGAGATCCCGAAGCGCCGGCTGACGGTGTTCACCGGCGTCTCCGGATCGGGCAAGAGCTCGCTGGTGTTCGACACCATCGCCGCGGAGTCGCAACGGCTGATCAACGAGACGTACAGCGCCTTCGTCCAGGGCTTCATGCCGAACCTGGCGCGGCCCGAGGTCGACGTGCTCGACGGGCTGACGACCGCGATCATCGTCGACCAGCAGCGTATGGGGGGCGACCCCCGTTCCACGGTCGGCACCGCCACCGACGCCAACGCGATGCTGCGCATCCTCTTCAGCCGGCTCGGCACCCCGCACATCGGCCCGCCCAGCGCGTACGCGTTCAACGTGGCCTCGGTCCGGGCGAGCGGGGCGATCACGGTCGAGCGCGGTGCGAAGAAGGCGGTGAAGGCGACCTACTCCCGCACCGGCGGCATGTGCCCGACCTGCGAGGGCCGGGGCTCGGTCTCCGACATCGACCTCACCCAGCTCTACGACGACTCCAAGTCCCTCAGCGAGGGCGCGCTCACGATCCCCGGCTACAGCATGGACGGCTGGTACGGCCGCATCTTCACCGGCTGCGGCTTCTTCGACCCCGACAAGCCGATCCGCGAGTACACGGAGAAGGAGCTGCACGACCTCCTCCACAAGGAACCGACCAAGATCAAGGTCGAGGGCGTCAACCTGACGTACGAAGGGCTGATCCCGAAGATCCAGAAGTCGATGCTGTCCAAGGACGTCGACGCGCTCCAGCCGCACGTGCGCGCGTTCGTGGAGCGGGCGATGACGTTCACCGCCTGCCCCGAGTGCGACGGCACCCGGCTCAGCGCGGGCGCCCGGTCGTCGAAGATCAGGGGGAGCAGCATCGCCGACGCCTGCGCGATGCAGATCAGCGACCTGGCCGAGTGGGTCCGAGGGCTCGACGAACCGTCCGTGGCGCCGCTGCTCGCCAAACTGCGGCACGCTCTCGACTCGTTCGTGGAGATCGGGCTCGGCTACCTCTCGCTCGACCGGCCGTCGGGCACGCTGTCGGGCGGCGAGGCGCAGCGCGTGAAGATGGTCCGCCACCTCGGCTCCTCGCTCACCGACGTCACCTACGTCTTCGACGAGCCCACCACGGGCCTGCACCCCCACGACATCCAGCGGATGAACTCCCTGCTGCTGCGGCTGCGGGACAAGGGCAACACGGTGCTCGTCGTGGAGCACAAGCCGGAGGTCATCGCGATCGCCGACCACGTCGTCGACCTCGGCCCCGGCGCCGGCACGGCGGGCGGCAGCGTCTGCTTCGAGGGCACCGTCGAGGGGCTGCGGGCCGCCGACACCGTCACCGGCCGCCATCTCGACGACCGGGCCGCCCTCAAGGAGACGGTGCGCAAGCCCAGCGGCACGCTGGAGATCCGCGGCGCGACGGCGCACAACCTGCGCGACGTCGACGTCGACATCCCGCTCGGAGTACTGACCGTCGTCACCGGGGTCGCCGGTTCCGGCAAGAGCTCGCTGGTGCACGGGTCGATCCCGGCCGGCGAGGGCGTGGTGGCGGTCGGCCAGGGCGCGATCCGCGGCTCCAGGCGGAGCAACCCGGCGACGTACACCGGGCTGCTCGACCCGATCCGCAAGGCCTTCGCCAAGGCCAACGGCGTGAAGCCGTCCCTGTTCAGCGCCAACTCCGAGGGCGCCTGCCCCACCTGCAACGGCGCCGGCGTCGTCTACACCGACCTGGCGATGATGGCCGGCGTCGCCACCACCTGCGAGGACTGCGAGGGGAAGCGGTTCGAGGCGTCGGTGCTCGACCACCACCTCGGCGGCCGCGACATCAGCGAGGTGCTGGCCATGTCGGTGGCCGAGGCCGAGGAGTTCTTCGGCGCGGGCGAGGCGCACACGCCGGCCGCGCACCGCGTCCTCGTGCGGCTCGCCGACGTCGGACTCGGCTACCTCACCCTCGGCCAGCCGCTCACCACGCTGTCCGGCGGCGAGCGGCAGCGGCTCAAGCTGGCCACGCACATGGCCGAGAAGGGCGGCGTCTACGTCCTCGACGAGCCGACCGCCGGGCTCCACCTCGCCGACGTGGAGCAACTCCTCGGCCTGCTGGACCGCATCGTCGACTCCGGCAAGTCGGTCGTCGTGGTCGAGCACCACCAGGCGGTCATGGCGCACGCCGACTGGATCATCGACCTCGGCCCCGGCGCCGGCCACGACGGCGGCCGCGTCGTCTTCGAGGGCACCCCCGCCGACCTGGTCGCCGCCCGCTCCACCCTCACCGGCGAGCACCTGGCGGCCTACGTCGGCGCCTGACCCGGAAACCCGGCCGGGTCCCGGCCGCTCGGCGGTCGGCGCCCCGGTGGCGCGCGCCGCGCGCCCGGAGCCCCGCCGGGGAGCCGCGGCCGGCGGCGGGACGGGTTCCGGACGAAGCGCCGCGCCCCCCGGGCCGGATGGGCGAGGGGGGCGCGGCGGGCGTTCACCAGTGCGGGGTACGGCCTACAGCGCGCTCCAGTCCAGCGTGGTGCGGGCCAAACGTGCCACGTCCTCCAGCAGGGCCAGCCGGGCCGCACGGACCGCGAGGTCGGGGTCCATCACCAGGACCTCGTCGAAGAAGGCGTTGACGGCGGCGACCAGCGGGGCGGAGACCTCGACCAGCGCGGTGAGGTCGTCCTCGCGACCGCGCAGGGCCTGGCGGACGGCCTCGGCGCTCTCGGCGAGGCGCAGCTCGGCGGGAGCGGTCAGCCGGGTGCGGTCCACCGCCTCGGCGCCGCCTTCCGCACCGTCCCCGGGGAGAATGCGCAGCACGCGCTGGAGCGCGGCGGTGAGCCCCTCGAACGCCTCGGTGCCGACGTGGCGCTCCAGCGCTGCCAGGGTGCGGTCGCCGTGCGCGGGGCGGTCGGCCCACACCAGGACGGCCTGCACGAGCCGGTGCTCGTGCCCCGCCTCGGTGAGCTGCTGCTCGTAGCGGCGGGTGATCAGTTCGGCGGCCTCCGGGAGCCGCTCGGCGGGCACGTCGACGCCCTGGGCGGCGTAGCGCTCGGCCGCCGCACGCAGCCCGTCCGCCACGCGGAGCCCGGCCAGCCCGGGCACGCTCCGCAGGACGTTGAGGAGACCGATGGCGGCCCGGCGCACCCCGTACGGGTCGGAGCTTCCGGTCGGCACGGCGCCGATCACGAACATGCCCGTCACCAGGTCGAACCGGTCGGCGAGCGACAGCACGGCGCCCGCTTCGCCGGCGGGCAGGGCGCCACCGGAGGAGCGCGGCAACTCCATCTCGGCCAGGGCCCGCGCGACCTCCGCGGACTCACCGGCGCGGCGTGCGTACTCCTCGGCCATCACTCCGGCCAGGCTGGAGAACTCGACCACCATCTGCGACGCCAGATCGAACTTGGCGAGCTCACCCGCGCGACGCACCGTGGCGGCGGCGTCCTGCGGGAGCCCCGCACGTTCGGCCAGGTCGCGGGCGAGCGCGGCGATGCGGTCGGCGCGGTCGGCGACCGTGCCGAGCCGGTCCTCGAAGGTCAGCTTGTCGAGTCGGCCGCGGAAGTCCTGCGGGGACACCTTCAGGTCGGTGCGCCAGAAGAAGGCGGCGTCCTCGTAACGGGCCCGCAGCACCCCCTCGTTGCCCGACCGCACCACGTCGTCGTCGCAGGTGCCGTTGGCGAACGTGATGAAGTACGGCATGAGGCGCCCCTCGCCGTCCAGCACCGGCAGATAGCGCTGGTGCTTGCGCATCACGGTGGTCAGAACGCTCGAGGGCAGGTCGAGATAGCCCTCGTCGAAGGACCCCCGCACCGGGTGCGGGTACTCCACGATGTCGGTGATCTCGTCGATCAGTCCGGCCTCGCCGGCCACGTCGATGAATCCGCCGACCTCCGCCGCCGCCTCGTGGGCGCCGCGCACCACCGCGTCGCGCCGGGACTGCCGGTCCAGCATGATGCCGTGCATCTGGAGGAAGTGGGCGTAGCCGACGGCGGAGGTCACCTGGACGGCCGGGTCGGGGGCCGTGCGGTGGACGCGTGTGGTGGTGCCCGAGGCGAGCGCGGAGACGGCGATCGGCAGGGGCGTGCTGCCGAGCAGGGCGAGCAGCCAGCGGACTGGCCGGGAGAACGACAGGGACGGATCGTTCCACCGCATGTTGCGGCTGGAGCGCAGTTCGCTCACGACCTCGGCCAGCAGCTCGCTGAGCACCTCGACCGCCGTGCGGCCGGGCGCCTCGCGGGTGAGCGCGACGTAGTCGACGCCGTTGACGTCGAGGACCCGCACGTCCGACGGGTCGGCCCCCTGGCTGCGGGCGAAGCCCAGCAGGGCGGGCGTGGGGGCGCCGTCCCGGTAGGCGGCGGCGGCCTTGGGGCCGCGCACGGTCTTGACGGTGTCCGGCTCCCGCGGCTCCACCTTCTCGACCGTGATGACCATGCGGCGCGGGGTGGCCATCGCGGTGATCGCGCCGTGGCCCAGCCGGGTGGCGGCCAGCTTGCTCGTGATCGCCTCGCGCACCGCGTCGGAGGCGGCGCGGACGTCGGCGTACGGCAGCTCCTCCACACCGATCTCGAAGAGCAGCGTCTCGGTATTGAGCACCGTGGGCAGCGCGGCCCGCACGGCGGGGGCCGGCGCGGCGGCCGTTCCGAGCGGGTACTCCAGGGCGGCGCGGCGCTGCCCCCACAGCTTGGCCGACTCGTGCGTGAGGCCGCGCATCAGGGAGAACGCCTTGGCACGCTCGGTGGTGCTGAGGGCGCCGCGCGCGTCGAGCACGTTGAAGGTGTGGCTGCACTTGAGCACGTACGTGTAGGCCGGGATGGGCAGCTCCAGGTCGAGCATGCGCCGCGCCTCGGACGCGTACGACTCGAAGAGCCGGTGGTTGGTCTCGACGTCGGCGTCGTCGAGGTAGTGGCGGCTCATCTCGTACTCGTTCTGGCCGAACACCTCGCCGTAGGTGATGCCCGGCGCGTAGGCGATGTCCTTGAAGTGGGACACGCCCTGAAGGTTCATCAGGATGCGTTCGAGACCGTAGGTGATCTCCACCGACACGGGGGACAGAGTGACCCCGCCGACCTGCTGGAAGTAGGTGAACTGGGTGATCTCCATGCCGTCCAGCCAGACCTCCCAGCCCAGCCCCCAGGCGCCCAGTGCCGGGGAGGCCCAGTTGTCCTCCACGAACCGCACGTCGTGCGCGCCGAGGTCGATGCCGAGTGCCTGGAGGCTGCCCAGGTACAGCTCCTGCGGGTTGCCCGGGTCGGGCTTGAGGATCACCTGGAACTGCGTGTGGGTCTGGAGCCGGTTCGGGTTCTCGCCGTAGCGCGAGTCGTCCGGCCGCACGCTCGGCTCCACGTAGGCGACGCTCCAGGGCTCGGGGCCGATCACCCGCAGCGCCGTGGACGGGTTGGCCGTACCGGCTCCCACCTCTGTGTTCAACGGCTGCGTGATCATGCAGCCGTTGTCGCTCCAGTATTTCTGCAGGGTGAGGATGGCATCCTGCATGGTCAGCGCTGTCTGGCCGTTCTTCATGGTGATCGAATCGCCTGTTTCCCGAGTTGGTGCGGCAAGGTGGTCACGCCCGCGGGCGCCGTCCAGGCGCCGCCGTCTGGACCAAAATACTCAGCGGGTTTGACAGTTCGCCGACATCGTCGGCCGTACTCCGCCCTGCGCCGCCGGGCCCGACTCCACCGTCGTCTCCCACGCGCCCGGACACGGCAGGGGCACGCTTCTCATCGCCTCGTGCTCGCGATGCGCTGCACGCTGCCGGCGGGGTGTACCAGCTCGATCCGACACCGTGGAGCGGGCGTGTTCATGGCATCTTGACCGCCAGGCCGTCAGGCGCGGTGTCGACGACGCTCGCGACACCGCCGCGACCGTCCTCCTGATCCGCGGGGTACACGGACGTCGTGATCGACTTCATGGGCTGGGAGCCCGGGGGAGCGGCCCGCATGCGCGCGCGGTACATGCATGTGACGGGAGTCATGCTCCGCAAGGTCGCCCAGCAGGTCGGCGACGCGCTTTGGACGCCTCCTGGCTCCGAGGAAAAAACGAACTGAGACGGAAACTGAGACGGACAACGTCGAAGGGCCCCACCGCGAACGGTGGGGCCCTTCGACATCGTGCCCGGTGAGGCACTGGCGGAGGATACGAGATTCGAACTCGTGAGGGGTTGCCCCCAACACGCTTTCCAAGCGTGCGCCCTAGGCCTCTAGGCGAATCCTCCGCCGGAAACATTACATGACCGAGAGGAGTGCTCGCGAACTCGTTCCGCCCCCTCCGCATCGGGTAGTCTGTGCGCAGCCCCTCACGCGGCGCTAACTGACTGAACTCCCCCAGGGCCGGAAGGCAGCAAGGGTAGGTCGGCTCTGGCGGGTGCGTGGGGGGCGCTTGCGTTCCGTGGGCCGGGACCATTGTCGGTGGGCGCCTATAACCTCGTAAGCGTGTCGTCTCTCGCGCTCTACCGCCGCTACCGCCCGGAGTCCTTTGCCGAGGTCATCGGGCAGGAGCATGTCACCGACCCGCTGCAGCAGGCGCTGCGGAACAACCGGGTCAACCACGCGTACCTGTTCAGCGGTCCGCGCGGCTGCGGCAAGACGACCAGCGCCCGCATCCTGGCCCGCTGTCTGAACTGCGAGCAGGGGCCGACGCCGACGCCGTGCGGTGAGTGCCAGTCCTGCCGGGACCTGGCGAGGAACGGGCCGGGCTCCATCGACGTCATCGAGATCGACGCCGCTTCGCACGGTGGTGTGGACGACGCCCGCGAGCTGCGCGAGAAGGCGTTCTTCGGGCCCGCGAGCAGCCGCTACAAGATCTACATCATCGACGAGGCCCACATGGTCTCCCCGCAGGGCTTCAACGCCCTGCTGAAGGTCGTCGAGGAGCCGCCGGAGCATCTGAAGTTCATCTTCGCGACCACCGAGCCCGAGAAGGTCATCGGCACCATCCGCTCGCGGACCCACCACTACCCGTTCCGGCTCGTGCCCCCGGGGACCCTGCGGGACTACCTCGGCGAGGTGTGCGGCAAGGAGCGGATCCCGGTCGAGGACGGCGTCCTGCCGCTCGTCGTGCGCGCGGGCGCGGGTTCGGTGCGTGACTCCATGTCCGTCATGGACCAGTTGCTCGCCGGCGCGGGCGACGAGGGTGTGACGTACGCCACGGCCACCGCTCTGCTCGGCTACACGGAGGGCTCGCTGCTCGACTCCGTCGTCGAGTCGTTCGCCACCGGGGACGGCGCAGCGGCCTTCGAGGTCGTGGACCGGGTGATCGAGGGCGGCAACGACCCGCGGCGGTTCGTAGCCGACCTGCTGGAGCGGCTGCGGGACCTCGTGATCCTCGCCGCCGTCCCGGACGCGGCGGAGAAGGGGCTCATCGACGCCCCGGCCGACGTCATCGAGCGCATGCGGGCCCAGGCCGGGGTCTTCGGCGCGGCCGAGCTGAGCCGTGCGGCCGACCTGGTCAACGAGGGACTGACCGAGATGCGCGGCGCCACCTCGCCGCGCCTCCAGCTCGAACTGATCTGCGCGCGCGTGCTGCTGCCGGCCGCGTACGGCGACGAGCGGTCGGTGATGGCCCGGATCGACCGGCTGGAGCGGGGTGTGAGCTTCGCCGCGGGCCCGGGTGCGGGTGCGGGCACGGGCGCGCCCGCCATGGGTTACGTGCCGGGACCGGAGGCGCACGGCGGCGCGGGGGGTCCTCAGGGCGCTCCGGTGTCGCCGGGGGGCGGCCCGGCGGCGGCACGCGCGGCCGTACGGGGGTCGGGTGCGCCGGGGGCTCCCGCGGCGGCGCCGGGCGCTCCGGCGACCCCTCACGCTCCGGCGGCTTCTCAGGTGCCGGGTGCTCCGGGTGCTCCGGGTGGTCCAGGTGCCTTTGCCGGGCCCGCGGGGGCCGCGCAGGGCCATGGAGCGGCCGCATCGGGCCACCCCGGGGGCGGTCCCGGCGCGGGCTCCGGTGGACCGGCGCCCACCGGACCGGCGCCCTCCGGGCCCGCCGCCGGTGACCGTCACGAGGAGCCGCACACGCCTGCCGCGGCGGCGGCCCCGTCCGCCCCCGCTCCCGCGTCCCCGCAGGCTCCGCCCTCGGGGCCCGCCGCGCCCGGCGCCTGGCCCACCGCGGCCCCCGCGGGCGGCGGCCGGCGGCCCGGCGGCTGGCCCACGGCGACGGCCCCGGGCGGCGGCGGACGGCCCCCCGCCGGTCCGGGCGCGCCGGCCCAGGGGCAGCAGCCGCCGGCCCATGCCGCACCCGCGCAACCGGCGCCCCCGCACCAGGCGCCGCCCGCCTCCGCACCCGCATCGTCTCCGCCGGGCGGCGGGATCGACCCCCGCTCGCTCTGGCCGAACATCCTCGAGGCGGTGAAGAACCGCCGCCGCTTCACATGGATCCTGCTCAGCCAGAACGCCCAGGTCACCGGCTTCGACGGCACCACCCTCCAGATCGGCTTCGTCAACGCCGGAGCCCGGGACAACTTCGCCGGCAGTGGCAGCGAGGACGTGCTCCGGCAGGCGCTGGCCGAGCAGTTCAACGTCCACTGGAAGATCGAGGCGATCGTCGACCCGACGGGCGGCGGCTCCGCACCCCCCGCGCCCGGCGGCTTCGGTGGGGGCGGCGGCTCCGGCTTCGGGGGCTCCGGACCGGGCTTCGGCGGTCCCGGTGGCGGCTACGGCGGCGGGGGCGGTGTGGCGGCGGCGTCGCGCACGGCGGCTCCCCAGGCCCCGCCTCACGCTCCCGCGTCCGGCCGTCCGTCCGCCTCGGCGGGTGCGTCCACGGGACGGGCGGAGCGGTCGCCCTCCGCGTCCCCGTCGGCCCCGGCCGCCCCCCGGCCCTCCGCTCCCGAGCCCACCCCGGTCGCCCCCGAGGACGACATCCCCGAGGACGACGACCCCGACCTCGACGAGTCCGCCCTCTCCGGACACGACCTGATCGTGCGCGAACTGGGCGCGACCGTGGTCGAGGAGTACTCGACGGAGTGACGCGGCGACGAAGCGGCGGCACAGGGCAGTGACACGAGCGGCGGCACGAGCGGCGGTGCCTGGCAGCGGCCGCGGGCAGGGAACACGGGACCGGGCCTTCGTAGGAACGTACGAAGGCCCGGTCGCCCGCTCCTCGGCGGCCCGCACAACCGGTGCCCGCCGCCTCCCGTTAGGCTGACCCCGTGAAGGTCCTCGTCATCGGTAGCGGCGCCCGCGAGCACGCCCTGTGCCGTTCTCTGTCCCTCGACCCCGACGTCACGGCGCTGCACTGCGCCCCCGGCAATGCCGGCATCGCCGAGGTCGCCGAGCTGCACCAGGTCGACGCCCTGGACGGCGCCGCCGTCGCCGCGCTGGCCTCGCGGCTGGGCGCCGACCTCGTGGTCGTCGGCCCGGAGGCCCCGCTGGTCGCGGGGGTCGCCGACGCCGTGCGCGCGGCGGGCATCCCGGTCTTCGGACCGTCCAAGGAGGCCGCGCAGCTCGAGGGCTCCAAGGCCTTCGCCAAGGACGTGATGGCCGCGGCGGGCGTCCCCACGGCCCGTTCGTACGTCTGCGCCACGCCGGAGGAGGCCGCCGCGGCCCTCGACGCCTTCGGCGCCCCGTACGTCGTCAAGGACGACGGGCTCGCCGCGGGCAAGGGCGTCGTCGTCACCGGTGACCTCGACGACGCCAAGGCGCACGCGGCAGCCTGCATGGGAACGGCCTCCGGGACCCCCGGACAGCCGGCCGGGCAGCGGGGAAGCGTCGTCGTCGAGGAGTACCTCGACGGCCCGGAGGTGTCCCTGTTCGCCGTCACCGACGGCGAGACGGTGGTGCCGCTGCAGCCCGCGCAGGACTTCAAGCGCGCCCTGAACGGCGACGAGGGCCCGAACACCGGCGGCATGGGCGCGTACTCCCCGCTGCCCTGGGCCGACCCCAAGCTCGTGGACGACGTGCTGCACAGCGTGCTGCAGCCCACCGTCGACGAGATGCGCCGCCGGGGCACGCCGTTCTCCGGCCTGCTCTACGCCGGACTGGCGATCACCGCCCGCGGGATCCGCGTGATCGAGTTCAACGCCCGTTTCGGCGACCCCGAGACCCAGGTCGTCCTGGCCCGCCTGCGGACCCCGCTCGCCGGTGTCCTGATGGCCGCCGCCACCGGCACCCTCGCGCACCTGGAGCCGCTGCGCTGGAGCGACGACGCGGCCGTCACCGTGGTCGTCGCCTCGCACAACTACCCCGGCACCCCGCGCACCGGCGACCCGATCACCGGGCTGGACGAGGTGGCCGCCCAGGACGCCCCGCACGCGTACGTCCTGCACGCCGGCACCCGGCGCGACGGCGACACCGTCGTGAGCGCGGGCGGCCGCGTGCTGTCCGTCACCGCGACCGGCGAGGACCTGACCCAGGCCCGCGACCGCGCGTACACCGCCGTGGCCCGCATCGGCCTCGACGGTTCCCAGCACCGTACCGACATCGCGGCGAAGGCGGCGGCGGGCGCGTAGCGCCACCGCACCCCGGCGCCCCACCCGGCACCGCACCAGCAACCGGCACCACATACGCACACCGCACGCGCCCTCAGGCCCCGGACGAGATCCGGGGCCTGACCGTTGCTTTCGGTCGCCCAGCTCTGACCAAAGCCATTCCATCGAGTGACCGATGTTCTATCCGGCTGACGTGGGCCGCAGCCCCAACTAGGGTGCGGCGCAAGCGTTCCGGCACTTGGCCCACCGGCATTGCGATGTCGGTGGCGGGTGCCACAGTGGGGGAGTGAGCAACACCAGGACAGTCGGGAGGGGGTGACGTCCGGCCGTGACCGGTACGGGTGTGGAGATCGGTGCGCAGGCCGCGCGCTCGCGTGCCCTGGCCGTGCTGCGCGTCCGCAGCCGGGCGCTGGCCGTCGCCCTGCTGCCCGCCGCGGTCGCCGTGGTGCTGCTCGCGGGCGACTCCACCGGCCATTTCGTGGGCCGGGGCTGGGACGTGGCCCGCTGGATCGTGGGCGCGGTGGCGGTCGTCGTCCTGCTCGCCGCCGCCGGCGTCGGCCTGGTGGTCGCCCGGGCCCGCCCGGCCACCACTCCGACGGTCCCGATCCCCGAGGAGGCCGCCCCGGACCTGTACCGGCTGGTGCGCGACCTCGCCGACCGCCTCGACGTCCCCGCCCCCTCCGCCATAGCGCTCACGCCGGACTGCGACAGCTGGTTGGAGGACCGCACCCACCCGGCCCACGGCCCTCCCCCGCGCGAGGTCCACGACGAGCCGGACGGCATACGCGGTCTGTCCCTGGCCCGGCCGCGCCGTACCGCCGCGCCGGTCCTGGTGATCGGCTCCCCGTTCCTGTGGTGGATGCGGGTCGGCGAGCTGCGGGCCGTCCTCGCCCCGGTCGTCGCCGGTACGGGACCCTCGGCGCACCCGGACATAGCCGCCGCCCGGCGCTTCGTCCGCGGTCTGGACGCCGCGGTGGCCGTCGCCGCCACGCCCGGCCGCTGTCGGCTGTCCCGCGGGGTGTGCGCGGCGCTCGGCCGCGTCGCCCGGCTGCTGCTGCGCGGCTGCCGGGAGCACGCCACCGAGATGGAGCGCGGGGTGGCCTCCGCCGCCGCCGAGCGCGCCCAGACCGTCGACTACGGGCTGCGGATCGTCGCGCAGGAACAGGTGGGCCTTGCGTACGCGGGCTGGGACCGGCTGCTGACCCGGGTCGCGCTGCCCGCCTGGCGCATGGGCCGCTGGCCCGCGCGGCTGGACGCGGGCGTGGTCGCGGCCCTCACCGAACTGTCCCGCCGGGACCGCCTGGCCGAGGGCTTCGCCTCCCGGCTCGGCGAGCGCCCCGCCTGCGACCTGCTCGAGGAGCCCGGGACGGTGGACGAGGCCGCCTCGCTGCTGGCCGCCCGCCTCTTCCACGGCGGCCCGGCCGAGCGCGGGCCGGACTGGTCGCCGGTCGACTGGGAGGCGTACCCGGAGGAGGTCGTCGACCGCAAGTGGCGCGCCGACGCGGCCCGGCTGCACCGGGTGCTGGACAGCCTGGGCGTACGCCGTGCCCCGGTGCCCCCGGCCGCGAATCCGCACGGCCCGACCCTGGACCGCGTCCTGGACCATCTGGCGGCCGCCCCGCACGGCCCCGACGACCACGGACTCGGCCCCGACGTTCACGGGCCCGGCCCCCGTGACCACGGGCTCGCGACAGAGGCCCCCGCTCACCGTCCCGGCCGCGACGCCCGCGCTCTCGCGGCCGGCGCTCACGGGCTCGGGCCCGCCGCCCCGTCCGACGCGGAGGCGCGCCGGCCCGGCGCCGCCGCTCCGGGGCCCGTTGCCACGCCGGGCGCCGCCCCCGCCGTCCAGCCGGGCGCCGCGTCGGGCACCGCGCCCGCGGCGGGGACGCGCGGGACCGAGGAGGAGGACACGGCGGAGTTCGGCAGCGAGCGGAGCGCGGCGCTCGCGGCGGGGCTCAGCGCCGAGCTGGCCCGCGAGGAGGCGGCCGCTCCGCCCCGCGCGGCGGCCTCGCCCCAAGGCGCGGGCCAAAGCCCGGCTCCCGACCTCACGCCCTGGGACGACGGAGCCCTGCCGCTGTTCCCGCTCCAGCCCCCGCGCACCGGCCGCGACCTGCTCGCCGACCACGTCACCGCGATGGTGTGCTGTGCCGCGATGGACACCGCCGGCGCGACTCCGGGCCTCGACTGGCTGGACGGCCCCGCCCTGATGCTGGGCGGCGAGCGGGCCGCCGACCTCGGCTCCAAGGTCCTCGCCCTGGTCGAGGACGGCGATCCGGGCCCGTTGCGGACCTGGCTGAGCGATCTCGGCATACGCCCGGAGAAGCCCGTCCGGCTCGGCTGAGCTGGGACGACGGCGGAGCCGACGCCCCGCCTACCGGACCCCCCGCTTCCACTTTCGGCCAATACGCAACGAATAGTGACAACATGCGTGCGTCATGTGATGTGCTGGAACCGAACACGCGCCTGGCAAACGCGCGCGACATACGACACGCGGCATCCGCCGACAGACAGACAGTGGCAGACGCCGACACGAACCGACAGACGACGTCCCGTGCCGTCGGACGGCGACCACCGACGGCCACGGACGACGGACGACGGCGAGCACCGACGACGGACGAGCGGGGGCGCGCCGCCGGACGCCGACAGAACCGCAGGCAAGAGCCGGCGGAACCGCAGGGCACGAGCGGACACCCGCAGGCACCGACGGGTACCCACCGGTACACGACGACTGACCACGGGGGCACGAGGGAGGGGACGCCATGGGGTCGGAGCACATCCGCCGCTGGGAGTCGGGAGCACTCGCGCACGCCGTGACGGACCCCTTCGGCCAGGGGCCGGTCCCCTGGCTGCGCGGCAGCGAGACCTACTTCGACGACACCGGCCACGTCGTCCCCTGGTACGTCGACCCGGCGCCGCAGTCCGCGGCCGGCGCCCCGCGCGTTCCGGCCCCCCGGGCCTCCGGCGACCCCCGCTCGGCCGACGACGTGCACCGCCAGATCAAAGGTTTCACCTCCACCGGCGCCGTCGCGCCCGGCGAGGCGATCGACTTCCACGTCACGGTCGACCCGCCCCAGCAGTTCGGCGTGGACGTCTACCGCATCGGCCACTACGGCGGCGACGGCGCGGCCAAGATCACCACCAGCCCGCGTCTGTCCGGCATCGTCCAGCCCCCGCCGCTGGCCGCCGACCGCACGGTCTCCTGCCACCACTGGTGGCTGTCCTGGCGCCTACAGGTCCCCTCGTACTGGAGCATCGGCGCGTACGTCGCCGTCCTGACCACGGCCGACGGATACCGCTCGCACGTGCCCTTCACCGTCCGGGACGAGCGCCCGGCGGACCTGCTCCTGCTCCTGCCCGACATCACCTGGCAGGCCTACAACCTCTACCCGGAGGACGGCCGCACCGGCGCCAGCCTCTACCACGCCTGGGACGGCAAGGGCCGGCTGCTCGGCGAGGCCGACGCCGCGACCACGGTCTCCTTCGACCGCCCGTACGCGGGCGCGGGCCTGCCGCTGCACGTGGGCCACGCCTACGACTTCATCCGCTGGGCCGAGCGCTACGGCTACGACCTCGCCTACGCCGACGCCCGCGACCTGCACTCCGGCCGGATCGACCCCGCCCGCTACCGAGGCCTCGTCTTCCCCGGGCACGACGAGTACTGGTCGGTCGCCATGCGCCGTACCGTCGAGCGCGCCCGCGACCACGGCACGTCCCTGGTGTTCCTCTCCGCCAACACCATGTACTGGCAGGTGGAGCTGGGCCCCTCCCCGTCCGGGGTCCTGGACCGCCTGCTCACCTGCCGCAAGCGCAAGGGACCCGGCCGGCCCGTGCTGTGGCGGGAGATCGACCGGCCCGAGCAGCAGCTCGTCGGCATCCAGTACGCCGGCCGCGTCCCCGAGCCGCGCCCCCTGATCGTGCGGAACGCGGACCACTGGCTGTGGGAGTCGACCGGAGCGCACGAGGGCGACGGCATCGAGGGCCTGGTCGCGGGCGAGGCCGACCGCTACTTCCCGCGCACCCCGCTCCCCGCGCACCAGGACCGCATCCTGCTCGCCCACTCCCCGTACACCGACGGCGAGGGCGTCCTGCGCCACCAGGAGACGTCCCTCTACCGGGCCCCCTCCGGCGCCCTGGTCTTCGCCTCCGGGACGTTCGCCTGGTCGCCGTCGCTGGACCGTCCCGGGCACGTCGACGCGCGGATCCAGCGGGCCACCGCCAATCTGCTGGACCGCATCTGCAAACGGGACTGAGCGAGCCCTCCGGGTCTCGTCCGCCCCCGTCCGACCCACCCCAGCCCGAGTCCGATCCTCCCCATACGGGAGAATCGAGCCACTTGGACAGAACCACGGGGAGGAACCGTGTCCGGATTCGTCGAAAAGCCCGAGCCGATCCAGGTTCCGGGCCTGGTGCATCTGCACACCGGCAAGGTGCGCGAGCTGTACCGGAACGAGGCGGGCGACCTCGTGATGGTCGCCAGCGACCGCATGTCCGCCTACGACTGGGTGCTGCCCACCGAGATCCCCGACAAGGGCCGCATCCTCACGCAGCTCTCCCTGTGGTGGTTCGAACGGCTCACCGACCTGGTCCCGCACCACGTCCTGAGCTCGGAGCTGCCCGAGGGCGCCCCGGCCGACTGGGCGGGCCGCACCCTGGTCTGCAAGTCGCTGCGGATGGTCCCCGTGGAGTGCGTGGCCCGCGGCTACCTCACCGGCTCGGGCCTGGCCGAGTACGCCGAGTCCCGCACGGTCTGCGGCCTCGCCCTGCCCGAGGGCCTGGAGGACGGGTCCGAGCTTCCCGCGCCGATCTTCACCCCGGCCACCAAGGCCGCGGTCGGCGAGCACGACGAGAACGTCTCCTACGAGGAGGTGGCCCGCCGGGTCGGCGCGGAGACCGCCGCCCAGCTGCGCCAGACGACCCTCGCCGTCTACAGCCGGGCCCGGGACATCGCCCGCGACCGCGGGATCATCCTCGCGGACACCAAGTTCGAGTTCGGCTTCGACGGGGACACCCTCGTCCTCGCCGACGAGGTGCTCACCCCGGACTCCTCCCGTTTCTGGCCGGCCGACCAGTGGCAGCCGGGCCGTGCGCAGCCGTCGTACGACAAGCAGTTCGTCCGCGACTGGCTCACCTCGCCCGAGTCCGGCTGGGACCGCGCGAGCGAGCAGCCCCCGCCGCCGCTCCCGCGGGACGTCGTCGAGGCGACGCGCGCGAAGTACGTGGAGGCGTACGAGCGGCTGACGGGGATGAGCTGGTCCTAGCGGCCTCCGCGTGACCGGGCCCGTGGGCGGCCCGGTCACCGCCGGGCCCGGGAACGCCGAAGGCCCCGGTCGGGATGACCGGGGCCTTCGCTGTGGAGCGGACGACGAGGCTCGAACTCGCGACCTCAACCTTGGCAAGGTTGCGCTCTACCAACTGAGCTACGTCCGCAGTGCGCCGTGGCGCGAGGCCAACTATACCCAACCTCAGGCACGTGCGAGCCGCATCGCCGTGCGCCGCTTCCCGGCCCTCGGTCCGGTCGCGGCAGGCGGCCGGTCGTCCGGCGCGGTCCGCGGTGGCGCGCGGTCGGCGCGGCGGGTTCCGAGGACGGGGGGCGGCCGGCCAACTCCCGAACGAGGCGGCGCTTTTCCCGGGAGTCCGCGCGGACGATCCCGGCGAGCTGACGGAGGATGAGGGGCGCCGGCGGGTGCCTCAGCCCGTCGCCCCGCGGGCGGGGATGTGGCGACGTTCACATCGCGCGCGTCGCCTTCGTGGGTACTCACTCGGTGGCAGGGAAATGCCCCCGGCTCGAAAACGAAAAAGACCCCGATCCCATGGACCGGGGTCTTCATCCCGAGCGGACGACGAGGCTCGAACTCGCGACCTCAACCTTGGCAAGGTTGCGCTCTACCAACTGAGCTACGTCCGCATTGCCTCCGACCGGCTCCCACCGATCGGCGCGAGCACCAGCCTACCTGATCCACATCAGTGGTCGGGACCGGCGGTGCAGAGCGGGTGACAGGAATCGCACACTGCGCCTTCCCCCTGGAAGGGGGATGTTCTACTACTGAACTACACCCGCATGTACTCCGTGGGTTCCGGCCTTTCGGCCTCGCCCCTCGGCGTGCTCCAGACATTAGCTGATCAGCAGGGGGGTAGCGCAAGTCGGTTGACGCCAGGGCCCGCTGACGGGCCCTGAGCACGCGCCGTGAGGGGCTCCCGGCGCTCCGGGAGGGCGGGCGCGAGGGGCGGCTCCGTCACCGGGCCGCGGAGAACGCCTCGTAGACCCGCTTGGGGATCCGGCCGCGCGCCGGCACCTCCATCTTGTTGGCCTGGGCCCAGGCCCGGACGGCCGCGGGGTCCGGGGCGACCTCCGTCTGCCGGTAGGCCTTGCCCGACTTCGACCGCTTGCGGCCGGCCTCCACGTACGGCTCGAGCGCCTTACGCAGTTTCTTGGCATTGGTTTGGTTCAGGTCGATCTCGTAGAACTTGCCGTCGAGTCCGAAGGCGATCGTTTCCGCCGCTTCCGAGCCGTCGATGTCGTCAAAGAGAGTGACCACGACACGCTGCGCCACGAATATCGGTCCCTTCGTGCGACACCTCTGCTGCCACGCGCTCCGCGATGACGTGCGAAGACGTTCGGAGATGTCGGCTGTCCGCCTGTTATCGGGAAAAGTATCGGCTGTTGCCAATTCATTTGTACAGTGCCGGGCATTGCAAAGTGAAGTCCGACTAAATCTGTCCGCGTGTCCGGGGGCAATACGGCGTCCCGCACCGAACGCTGAACTTTCCCAGAACTTTTCACGAAGTCCGCGCTCCGATGCCGGATCGTGATGGCCATCACGTAGATTCCTACGAATCTACCCGCGTAGAAATTTTGTGCGGGTAGTCTGAAGGGACCTGCTCAGCACCACACACCGGGAGTGCCAGTGGCACGCGTCGTAGTCGACGTCATGCTCAAGCCGGAGATCCTCGACCCCCAGGGCCAGGCGGTGCAGCGCGCACTGCCGCGCCTGGGTTTCGAAGGCATCTCCGACGTCCGCCAGGGAAAGCGATTCGAACTGGAAGTTGACGGGCCGGTCGACGAGGCCGTGCTCGCCCGCATTCACGATCTTGCCGAATCCTTCCTCGCCAACACCGTGATCGAGGACTTCACCGTCAAGGTGGAGGAAGTCGCGGAGGCCGCGAAGTGACCGCTCGTATCGGCGTCGTCACTTTCCCGGGCAGCCTCGACGACCGGGACACCCAGCGCGCTATCCGTCTCGCGGGAGCCGAACCGGTCGCTCTCTGGCACAAGGACAAGGACCTCAAGCAGGTCGACGCCGTGGTCCTGCCCGGCGGTTTCTCCTACGGCGACTATCTGCGGGCCGGCGCCATCTCCCGCTTCTCGCCGGTGATGGAGACGGTCATCGAGCAGGCGAGGGCCGGACTGCCGGTCCTCGGCATCTGCAACGGGTTCCAGGTCCTCACCGAGGCCCACCTCCTCCCGGGCGCGATGCTCGGCAACGACCACCTCCACTTCGTCTGCCGCGACCAGAAGCTTCGGGTGGAGAACGCGGAGACCGCCTGGACCAGCGACTACACCGCCGGCCAGGAGATCCGCATCCCGCTGAAGAACATGGACGGCCGGTACGTCGCCGACGCGTACACGCTGGACAAGCTGGAGGCCGAGGGGCGGGTGGCCTTCCGGTACATGGTCCACGGCGACGCCGCCGACGGATACGGCAACCCCAACGGCAGCCTCCGGGACATCGCCGGCATCACCAACGAGGCCGGCAACGTCGTCGGCCTGATGCCGCACCCCGAGCACGCCGTCGAGCCGCTGATCGGTACGGGTCGTACCGACGGTCTCCCCTTCTTCACCTCGATCCTCAAGAAGCTGGTCAACGCATGAGCCGGACGCCTCTGGACACGGTCGAGCACGCGGCCGCGACCCCCGACGTCGAGCTGCCCTGGGCCGAACTCGGCCTGAAGAAGGACGAGTACGAGCGGGTCGTGGAGATCCTGGGCCGCCGCCCGACCGGCGCCGAGCTCGCCATGTACTCGGTGATGTGGTCCGAGCACTGCTCGTACAAGTCCTCCAAGGTCCACCTGCGCCAGTTCGGCGAGAAGGCCCCGGAGAACGACGCCCTCCTCGTCGGCATCGGCGAGAACGCCGGCGTCGTCGACGTCGGCCAGGGCTACGCGGTCACCTTCAAGGTGGAGTCGCACAACCACCCCTCCTACGTCGAGCCCTACCAGGGCGCGGCCACCGGAGTCGGCGGCATCGTCCGCGACATCATCGCGATGGGCGCCCGCCCGGTCGCGGTCGTGGACCCGCTGCGCTTCGGCGCCGCCGACCACCCCGACACCAAGCGCGTCCTGCCGGGCGTGGTCGCGGGCATCGGTGGCTACGGCAACTGCCTCGGCCTGCCGAACATCGGCGGCGAGGTCGTCTTCGACGCCTGCTACCAGGGCAACCCGCTGGTCAACGCGGGCTGCGTCGGGGTGATGCGGCACGAGGACATCCACCTCGCCAAGGCCTCCGGCGCGGGCAACAAGGTCATCCTGTACGGCGCCCGGACCGGCGGCGACGGCATCGGCGGCGCGTCGATCCTGGCGAGCGAGACCTTCGACGACGCCAAGCCCTCCAAGCGCCCGGCCGTCCAGGTCGGCGACCCCTTCCAGGAGAAGCTCCTCATCGAGTGCACCCTGGAGGCCTTCAAGGAGAAGCTGGTCGTCGGCATCCAGGACCTCGGCGCGGCCGGTCTGTCCTGCGCCACCTCGGAGCTGGCCTCCAACGGCTCAGGCGGCATGCGCGTCACCCTGGACGACGTACCGCTGCGCGACTCCACGCTCTCGCCGGAGGAGATCCTCATGAGCGAGTCGCAGGAACGCATGTGCGCGGTCGTCGAGCCGGGCAAGGTCGACCGCTTCCTGGAGATCTGCGAGAAGTGGGACGTCATCGCCACCGTCATCGGTGAGGTGACCGACGGCGACCGCCTGGAGATCTACTGGCACGGCGGCAAGATCGTCGACGTCGACCCGCGCACGGTGGCGCACGAGGGCCCGGTCTACGAGCGCCCCTACGCCCGCCCGTCCTGGCAGGACGCGCTCCAGGCCGACGACGCGAACAAGCTGCCCCGGCCGGCCTCGGGCGAGGAGCTCAGGGACCAGGTCCTGAAGCTGGTGGCCTCCCCCAACCAGGCCTCCAAGAAGTGGATCACCTCGCAGTACGACCACTTCGTGCAGGGCAACACCGTCCTCGCCCAGCCCGAGGACTCCGGCATGATCCGCATCGACGAGGAGACCGGCCTCGGTGTCGCCCTCGCCACCGACGGCAACGGCCGGTACGCCAAGCTCGACCCGTACACGGGCGCGCAGCTGGCCCTCGCCGAGGCCTACCGGAACGTGGCGACGACCGGCGCCAAGCCGCTCGCCGTCTCCGACTGCCTGAACTTCGGCTCGCCCGAGGACCCGGCGGTGATGTGGCAGTTCGCGGAGGCCGTGCGCGGCCTGGCCGACGGCTGTCTGCAGCTGGGCACCCCGGTGACCGGCGGCAACGTCTCGCTCTACAACCAGACCGGCGAGGCCGCCATCCACCCGACCCCCGTGGTCGCCGTCCTCGGCGTCATCGACGACGTGGCACGGCGCACCCCGGTCGCCTTCCAGGAGGAGGGGCAGCTGCTCTACCTCCTCGGCGACACCCGCGAGGAGTTCGGCGGCTCGGCCTGGTCGCAGGTGATCCACGACCACCTCGGCGGTCTGCCGCCCAAGGTCGACCTGGAACGGGAGCGGCTGCTCGCCGAGATCCTGATCTCCGCCTCCCGCGACGGCATGATCGACTCGGCGCACGACCTGTCCGACGGCGGGCTGGTCCAGGCCGTGGTCGAGTCGGCGCTGCTCGGCGGCAAGGGCGCGCGCCTGGTCGTGCCCGACGGGCTGGACGCCTTCACCTTCCTCTTCTCCGAGTCGGCGGGGCGCGCCATCGTCGCCGTGCCGCGCTCGGAGGAGGTCCGCTTCAACGACATGTGCGGCGCGCGCGGTCTGCCCGCCACCCGTGTCGGTGTCGTGGACGGTGACGCGGTGGAGGTCCAGGGCGAGTTCGCGCTCCCCCTGGCCGCGCTGCGCGAGGCCCACGAGAACACCATCCCGGCGCTGCTCAAGTAGGCGGTCGTACGACGGGCAGGGCCCCACCCGGCGCACGGGCAGGGCCCCACCCGGCGCACGGGCGGGGCCCTGCCCGTCGTGCCGTCCGGCCACCGCCGTGGCCGGCTCCCCGTGACCGGCACCCCGGCCCCGCGCAGAGCACGGAGCGGCCGGCGCGCCGACTAGGCTCACCGCCATGCCCCCGGCCAAGAAGCGCACCAGGACGTACGACCCCGTCAGGACGCGGGAGGCGGTGTGCGCCCAGTTCGCGCGGGTGCGGGAGGCGGTCGGCGGGCTGACGGCCGAGCAGCTCGCCCTGCCCACCCGGCTCGGCGACTGGACCGTACGGGAGCTGGTCGCGCACATCGGGGCCGCGCTCTCGGCGGTCGACCGGGCCCTCGGCCGTCCGGAGCCCCTCCGGCAGGACGTGACGCTGCTGGACTGGCCCTCCACCACCGGCGCGGCCTCCGCGGCCCTCGCCGAGCACGCCCACCGGCTCGCCGAGGAGAACCCGGACCTCGACGCCTACCTCGGCGCGGTCGAGGAGCGGTTGCGGACCCGCCTCGACGAGCACCCCGGCACCCGGCTGCTCGCCACCCCCGCGGGCGCCCTTCCGCTCACGGACTACCTGGTCACCCGCGCCGTCGAGCTCGTCGTCCACACCGACGACCTGAACGCCGCCGTGCCGGGGCTCGCCGTGCCCCACGACCGCCAGGCCCTCGCCGCCTGCACCCGGCTGCTGGCCGACACGCTCGCCGCCCGGGCACCCGGCGGGTCGACCGAGGTGCGCATTCCGCCGTACGCCGTCGTCCAGTGCGTCGAGGGCCCCCGGCACACCCGCGGCACCCCGCCCAGCGTCGTCGAGACCGACCCGCTGACCTGGGTCCGGCTGGCGACCGGGCGCACGGCGTGGCGGGACGCGGTGGAGGCGGCCGAGGTCAGGGCCAGCGGGGAGCGGTCCGACCTCGCGGGACTGCTGCCGCTGATGCGCTGAGCGGCTCTGGCCGAAGCGGCCGTACGCCGAAAGGGACAGATCGGGTGGAACCGGTCGCACCTCCCTCCCGTCCCATCCGTATGGACACTCAGCGACTGACCCTCGCCGTCCTGACCGTGCTGCCCCTCGCGGTGGCCTGCGGCAGCGGGACGGGCGGCGCCGGGCCCGGCGGCGACTCCGCGGCCCCGGACGTGAAGGCCGTGACCGGCGTGCACCTGAGCGCCGACGACCTCACCGGTGAACGGCTCACGCGCACCACCGCGGACGGTGACCGGGCGTCCCACGCCCGGGAGCAGGACGCCCCCCTCCGCAGCACCCGCTGGAACGTCACGGCACTGGGCGCCGGCCACGCGGTGGTCTCCCCGCCCCAGGGCGCCCGGGCGTACCTCGTCCTCGGCCGCGCCTCCGGCAAGGTCACCGGCAGCCTCGGCTGCAACCGCGTCACCGCCGGGGCCACGGTCCGCGGCGGACGTATCGCCCTGGGGCGCGCGTCCACCACCCGAATGATGTGCGACGCCTCACTCATGGACGTCGAGAAGCGGCTGCTGCGGCTCTTCGACTCCACCGTGAGCTGGCGCATCGATCACCGCACCCTGACGCTGACCAGCGAAAACGGCGTGCGCGTCACGGCCGTGGCGGCCCAGTGATCCACAACGGCCGCGCATCCCCAATTCGGACCAGTGGTCGACCTCGCCTACACTCGGTGCCGTGCCACGTGGTGACGGTCGACTCAATCACGATCTGCTCCCCGGCGAGAAAGGCCCCCAGGACGCGTGTGGCGTCTTCGGTGTCTGGGCTCCGGGCGAAGAGGTCGCAAAGCTCACGTACTTCGGGCTCTACGCCCTCCAGCATCGGGGCCAGGAATCCGCGGGAATCGCGGTCAGCAACGGCTCCCAGATCCTCGTCTTCAAGGACATGGGCCTCGTCTCCCAGGTCTTCGACGAGACCTCGCTCGGTTCGCTCCAGGGTCACATCGCGGTCGGACACGCCCGCTACTCGACCACCGGCGCCTCCGTGTGGGAGAACGCCCAGCCGACGTTCCGCGCCACCGCGCACGGTTCGATCGCGCTCGGCCACAACGGCAACCTGGTCAACACCGCCCAGCTCGCCGAGATGGTCGCCGGCCTGCCGAAGGACACCAACGGGCGTTCCACCCGCGTCGCCGCGACCAACGACACCGATCTGCTGACGGCGCTGCTCGCGGCCCAGGTGGACGAGGACGGCAAGCCGCTGACCATCGAGGAGGCCGCGCACACCGTCCTCCCGCAGGTCAAGGGTGCCTTCAGCCTCGTCTTCATGGACGAGCACACCCTCTACGCCGCCCGTGACCCGCAGGGCATCCGCCCGCTGGTCCTCGGCCGCCTGGAGCGCGGCTGGGTCGTCGCCTCCGAGTCCGCCGCCCTCGACATCTGCGGCGCGAGCTTCGTCCGCGAGATCGAGCCGGGCGAGTTCGTGGCGATCGACGAGAACGGTCTGCGCACCTCCCGGTTCGCGGAAGCGAAGCCCAAGGGCTGCGTCTTCGAGTACGTGTACCTGGCCCGCCCGGACACCGACATCGCCGGCCGCAACGTCTACCTCTCCCGCGTCGAGATGGGCCGCCGCCTCGCCAAGGAGGCCCCCGCCGAGGCCGACCTGGTGATAGCGACCCCGGAGTCCGGCACCCCGGCCGCCATCGGCTACGCGGAGGCCAGCGGCATCCCCTTCGGCTCCGGCCTGGTGAAGAACGCCTACGTCGGGCGCACCTTCATCCAGCCCTCGCAGACCATCCGCCAGCTCGGCATCCGCCTGAAGCTGAACCCGCTGCGGGAGGTCATCAAGGGCAAGCGCCTGGTGGTCGTGGACGACTCGATCGTCCGCGGCAACACCCAGCGCGCCCTGGTCCGGATGCTCCGTGAGGCGGGCGCCGCCGAGGTCCACATCCGGATCTCCTCGCCGCCGGTGAAGTGGCCCTGCTTCTTCGGCATCGACTTCGCCACCCGCGCCGAGCTCATCGCCAACGGCATGACCATCGACGAGATCGGCACCTCGCTGGGCGCCGACTCCCTGGCGTACATCTCCATCGACGGCATGATCGAGGCGACCACCATCGCCAAGCCGAACCTGTGCCGCGCCTGCTTCGACGGCGAGTACCCGATGGAGCTCCCGGACCCCGAACTGCTGGGCAAGCAGCTGCTGGAGACCGAGCTGGCCGCCGGGCCCGCCGCCACGGCCGCCGCCGACGCGATCCGTCGCCCGTAACACCTGCCGTACGACACGAAAGTTCTCATCGTCATGTCTGAGACAACCGGTGCCAGCTACGCAGCCGCGGGCGTCGACATCGAGGCGGGCGACCGCGCCGTCGAGCTGATGAAGGAGTGGGTGAAGAAGACGCAGCGCCCCGAGGTCCTCGGCGGCCTCGGCGGCTTCGCCGGCCTCTTCGACGCCTCCGCCCTCAAGCGCTACGAGCGTCCCCTGCTCGCCTCCGCCACGGACGGCGTCGGCACCAAGGTCGACATCGCGCGGCAGATGGGCGTCTACGACACCATCGGCCACGACCTGGTCGCCATGGTCATGGACGACATCGTGGTGTGCGGTGCCGAGCCGCTGTTCATGACCGACTACATCTGCGTCGGCAAGGTCCACCCCGAGCGGGTCGCCGCCATCGTCAAGGGCATCGCGGAGGGCTGTGTGCTGGCCGGCTGCGCCCTCGTGGGCGGCGAGACGGCCGAGCACCCGGGCCTGCTCGGTGCGGACGACTTCGACGTCGCCGGCGCCGGTACGGGCGTCGTGGAGGCCGACCGGCTGCTCGGCGCCGATCGCATCCGTACGGGTGACGCGGTGATCGCCATGGCGGCCTCCGGTCTTCACTCCAACGGGTACTCCCTGGTCCGGCACGTCCTGCTGGACCGCGCCGGGCTGGCGCTCGACGCGCGGATCGAGGAGTTCGGCCGCACGCTCGGCGAGGAGCTCCTGGAGCCCACCAAGATCTACTCGCTGGACTGCCTGGCGCTGACCCGCACCACCGACGTGCACGCCTTCAGCCACATCACCGGCGGAGGACTCGCCGCCAACCTGGCCCGGGTGATCCCGGACGGGCTGCACGCCGTGGTCGACCGCTCCACCTGGACCCCGGCCCCCGTCTTCGACCTGGTCGGCAGGACCGGCGACGTCGAGCGGCTGGAGCTGGAGAAGACCCTGAACATGGGCGTCGGCATGATCGCGATCGTGCCCGAGGAGTCGGTGGACGTGGCGCTCGCCACCCTGGCCGACCGCGGGGTCGACGCCTGGGTGGCCGGTGAGATCACGGACCGGGGCGAGCACACCACCGGGGCGGACCTGGTCGGGGACTACGCCGGCTGACCGGCCGCGGACAGCACAGAACCCGGTCCGTGGAATCCCACGGACCGGGCAATGGTCAGTGCAAGGTCAAGCGCCGCGGCGACGCTGGTGCGGGGACTGCTCGTCCTCGTCCTCATCGTCGTCGTCGTACAGGTCGGCGTACCGGCTGTACAGCTCGTCGTCCTGCTCATCGTCCTCGAACGGTTCGCCGTTCGGCGATGCGTTCGATGTCGATGCGCCCAGCTCCTCGGCCAGGCGTGAGAGATCCGTCCCACCGCTGTTGTACTTCAGCTGGCGGGCGACCTTCGTCTGCTTGGCCTTGGCCCGGCCGCGCCCCATGGCTCGACCCCCTCAACGACGGGGCTCGACGGCCCCAGAGTCTTGACACGCGTTCATGATCCGGAACGGGCTCTCCGTGGAGAGACCGGTCCGTAGGGCTTCCACGGTACCTGAGCCCGCGGCCATACGGTACGTCGCCCGCAGGACGCGCGTGTGCGCAGAACCATTGAGGCGCCCCGTCCTCGCTGGTCAGTGGCGATTTTAACCACTTATCGGCGGGCGACCCGCCGGGGGAAGTGAGAGTTCTCTCCAACTGCCCACCGGCAGGTACCGCTCAAACGTCGGACGTCCGGGACTTCAGGGTGTGTGTCCCGGGTGTCAGCGGGCGCCCGCGGCCCGTGCCTCCGCCATCCGCTGCTCGGCGATCCGGTCGGCCGCGGCAGCCGGCGGAATCCCGTCTTCCTTCGCACGAGCGAATATGGCCAGCGTGGTGTCGAAGATGCGCGCGGCCTTCGCCCGGCACCGCTCGAAGTCGAAGCCGTGCAGCTCGTCGGCGACCTGGATGACGCCGCCCGCGTTCACCACGTAGTCCGGCGCGTAGAGGATGCCGCGGTCGGCGAGGTCCTTCTCCACGCCCGGGTGGGCGAGCTGGTTGTTGGCCGCGCCGCACACCACCCGCGCGGTCAGCACCGGCACGGAGTCGTCGTTCAGGGCGCCGCCCAGCGCGCAGGGGGCGTAGATGTCGAGCCCCTCCAACCGGATCAGCGCCTCGGTGTCCGCGACCACGCGGACGGACGGGTGCTCGGCCACGATGCGCGCGACGGCCTCCTCGCGCACGTCCGTGACCACGACCTCGGCGCCCTCGTCCAGCAGGTGCCGCACGAGGTGGTGCCCGACCTTGCCGACGCCGGCGACGCCGACCGTGCGGCCGCGCAGCGAGGGGTCGCCCCACAGGTGCTGGGCGGACGCCCGCATGCCCTGGTAGACGCCGAAGGCGGTGAGCACGGAGGAGTCGCCCGCGCCGCCGTTCTCCGGGGAACGCCCGGTGGTCCAGCGGCACTCGCGCGCCACGACGTCCATGTCGGCGACGTAGGTGCCGACGTCGCAGGCGGTGACGTAGCGCCCGCCGAGCGAGGCCACCATGCGCCCGTAGGCGAGCAGCAGCTCCTCGGTCTTGTCCCGCTCCGGGTCCCCGATGATCACGGCCTTGCCGCCGCCGTGGTCGAGCCCGGCCATGGCGTTCTTGTACGACATGCCGCGGGCGAGGTTCAGCGCGTCGGCGACGGCCTCCGCCTCGGACGCGTAGGGGTAGAAGCGCGTACCGCCGAGCGCGGGGCCCAGGGCGGTGGAGTGGATGGCGATGACGGCCTTCAGACCGCTGGCACGGTCCTGGCAGAGCACGACTTGCTCATGACCCCCCTGCTCCGAGCGGAACAGGGTGTGCAGTACATCAGCAGGCGCGCCGGTTACGTCGGTCACGGTGGTGACTCCCGGGTACATAGCGGCGAGTGGGGAGGGCCTCCGTAAGGGTGGCGGGGGCCGTGGCATGAGCGTAGAGCCTGACCCCGCCCGCCATGGGCGCAGTGGTCCGGATCACCCTCCCCCGGAGTACGTTCCCGTCCGGACGTGGGACGATTTGCAGTGGTTTTCCGTGTGGCCCGGTGCCGGGCCGCGACGGGTTTCGGGTCTGGTCCGATGGGGAGGGAGCAGGCGTGCCCAAGGTGTCCTCGGTGGTCGTCCCCTACGCGACCTATCTGCGCGTCTACGAGCCGCTGGCCGCCTTCCCGGAGCCGGAGCGCAGCCACTGGGCCCGCTACGCGCGCCGCCCGGACCGCCCCTCCTACCAGGACGAACTGCGCCGCTCGCTGGCGGACCTGCTGCCCACCCCGCCGGTCCCGGTGCCGGTGCACGAGAGCCCGGACGCGTTCGTGGCCGACGTCGACGGCGTGGTCCGCGTCTGCCCCTGGCGCACCCGGCTGCGCGGCTGGCAGGCGCTGGGCGAGCTCGCCGAGGAGCTCCCGGCGGTGGTCCAGGACGCGGTGCTCCCCCCGGTCGTCCGGCGCCAGGCCGCCCAGGACTACGAGCGCTGGCTGGCCGGCAACCCCGACGCCCGGCCGTGGATCCGCACGGCGACCTGGCAGGTGCCGCTGAACTGGTTCGTGCTGGTCTCCGACGAGGAGCGGGAGTACGTCAAGGGCACAGGCGACTCCGGGGACGAGACGCCGGCGCTGCGCTACCGGACGCCCATGGTGCAGGCCCGGCGCCGGGTCGCGCGGGCACTGCGGACACTCAAGGAGACCGTCGACGAGGGACCGCTGATCGACGGCCTGGTGGACGTCGGGCGATGGCTGGAGGAATTCCATCCGCGCTCGCTGGTCGAGCTCGACTACGGCGGGCTGGTGCACGTGCTGCCGGCCGGCGAGCTGGAGGGTGATCACTCGGCGGCGGACGTGGCCGAGGGCATCGAGGCGCTGCGCCGGGGCGACGGGGCCGCCGCGGGGGAGGCGTACGCGCGGCTGGTGGAGCGGTGGCGGTCGGTGCGCGACCGGCGCTCCGCGAACTGACATCACAGCAGGTGTGACGTGGATCACGGACTAAACCGTTTCGAACAGCGTACGGTCATGGGCATTTCGGGGAACTGACGGGATGTAGACCCCGATCCGGGCTTTTGTCCCCAAGGGTGACGGACGGCACTTACCCGGCCCTTGCGCCGCTTGCCTCTCCTCATGCCAAAATAGGACAAGGAGTCCGGGGAGGACTCCGTCCGCCCTGATGTGCTCCACTATGGGCGGAATCTCAGCATTGCACGCTTTGGGGGGTCTGGTGACTCCTGATCGCCCTGTGACTGATCGTCACAGCGGCGTGACTGTCCGCTATGGCATGGTCCATCGGCTTCCGTCGGTGATGAACACCTGGGAGGGCAATTCCATCGGTTTGGCCGACGCGGCTGGACAGATGGTGTAGTTGTAGTGCCGAGGACAAGCCGTTCGTCCTATAACCGACTCGACTCGCGTCCGCCATTTCGGGCAACGCGGGTCAAGGTGCAGAATTTAGAGGAAAGAACCGAGAAGGTTCGGTTCTCCCGAGGAGGCCGCTCATGACCGCTCGCACCCCTGATGCCGAGCCGCTGCTGACCCCGGCTGAGGTCGCCACCATGTTCCGCGTCGACCCCAAGACGGTCACGCGCTGGGCGAAGGCCGGCAAGCTCACGTCGATCCGCACGCTCGGCGGGCACCGCCGCTACCGCGAAGCCGAGGTCCGCGCTCTGCTCGCGGGCATCCCGCAGCAGCGCAGCGAGGCCTGAACAACCGAATAACCCCGGGTCGTCCGGCTGGCCCCCATCCCGCCGAACCGCCCGGAACCCACAGCTCCAAGCGACGCGGGTCCTGCCCCAACAGGCCCCACGCCCAAGCCGATCAGAGCTCCACAGGCATGTGAACAAGGGTGCGTCGTCGATCGCGCTGGACTCCGCCGGGTCCAGCGCGATCTTTTTTGTGCGCTGTCCGACGGTCCGTGACCGCTCGGTGAGCGGGCTTGTCGGAGTCTGGGGAGCGGTGTGGGGTCACCTGCGGAGCGGGTCGGCGGCCAGTGCAATTGCACATATTAAATTGACCCGTTGTAGGAGAGGGGTAAGTACCGCGGTTTCAGAAACTCATGCGGTGACTCCCGTCACACCTCGGGCGGCTTGTTGCTCCCGCCCCGCGTGCGCTAAAGAGGGTCGCCGTTCCCATCGCCCCATCGTGCGGCGGGAGTTCGGGACCGGACGCGCTCACGCGGTGGACGAGGTCTCGTTCTGGACCGCCTCGTTCTGGACCGTCGCGGCCGGGACCGTCGCGGCCGGTACCGCCTCGGCCGGCGGGGCGCCGTCCCACGCCTGGCGCAGCAACAGGTGGCAGACCGGGCAGTGGCGGGTGAGGTGGCGGTGCGACGAGGCGGCTGCGAGGTGCGCACGGAGCAGCGCCCGTGTCCTGTGCCTGGCCGATGCCGCCATACGCCACCTCCGGCGGGCCGTAAGGGAACGGGGCCCTGTCCTCTGGGTACCGGCGGAATGTGACGCCGTCAAGACGGCGTGAGGGCGCCAGGGGGAGTCGGGAGGGTGTCGGAGCGGCGGGAGGACGCCGACAGGCGCCGGGGGGAGCGGCAGGGGGCGCCGGTGGGCGTCGGCAGGGTGCCGCGGACGCGAGGAAGGCCCGCGTCCCCCCGAGGGATGCGGGCCTTCCTTACTGCGGTCCTGACGGGATTTGAACCCGCGGCCTCCACCTTGACAGGGTGGCGAGCACTCCAAACTGCTCCACAGGACCAGGTTTCGCTGCGCTTTCCTTGCGGTGCGCTGCGAGAAGGACTGTACAGGACGGCGGCCCGCCTGGTCGAACTCACCCTCCGTGCGCCAACGGTCACGGTGCGGCGGCGTCGATCGCCTTCACGATGCGCTTGTCGGAGACGGGGTACGCCGTGCCCAGCGCGTGGGCGAAGTAGCTGACCCGCAGCTCCTCGATCATCCAGCGGATGTCCCGCACCGACGACGGCACCGGGCGGCCCTGCGGCATCTGCTCCAGCAGCCAGGCGTACTCGTCCTGCATCTCCTGGACCTTCTCCATGCGGGTGGTGTCCCGCTGGACGTTCGTCGGCATCTGCTGGAGCCGGCGGTCCGCGGCGATCAGATAGCGCATCAGGTCCGGCAGCCGGCGCAGGCCCGCCGCGGTCACGAAGCCCGGTCCCACGAGCCGGTCCAGCTGTGCCCGTACGTCCGCCAGGTTCGGCAGCAGCGCGGGGCTCCGTACGGCCTTCAGGCGGCGCTCGCAGGCCTGCCAGGCGGCCAGCACCTGCTGCACCTGCCCGACCGTCCGCACGGTCACGTCGACGATCTCGGCCCGCACCTTGTCGTACAGCTTCCGGTACGACTCCTCGTCCCACACCGGTCCCCCGAAGTCCGCGATCAGCCTGTCGGCCGCGGCCGTCGCGCAGTCGTCGAACAGGGCCTGCATGGAGCCGTGGGGGTTCGCCGAGAGGGCGAGCTTCTGCTGGTTGGTGAGCTTTTCGGACGCGAACTTCGCGGGGTTCACCGGGATGTTGCGCAGGATCAGCCGCCGGGTGCCCTTCCACATGGCCTCGGCCTGTTCCGCCTCGGTGTCGAAGAGGCGTACGGAGACCGTGTCGCCGTCGTCGACGAGAGCGGGGTACGCCTTCACCGGCTGGCCGGCCCGGCGGGTCTCGAAGACGCGGGTGAGCGTGCCGATGCTCCAGTCGGTCAGGCCCCTGCGTTCCAGCGACTCGCCGCCCTGCCGGACGGCCGTCGCGGCGGCGGCCTGGGACAGGGCCTGGCGCGCCTTCGGCTTCAGGCGGAGCTTGAGGGACTCCAGGTCCTTGTCCTCGGCCAGCTTGCGCCGCCGCTCGTCGACGATCCTGAAAGTGATCTTCAGATGGTCGGGGACCTTCGCCCAGTCGAAGTCGTCGGCCTCGAAGGGGACGCCGACCATGCGCTTCAGCTCGCGGGCCATGGTCGTGACGAGCGGTTCCTGGAGCGGCTCCGCCTTGTCCAGGAACGCCTTCGCGTAGTTCGGCGCGGGCACGTAGTTGCGGCGGATCGGCTTGGGCAGGGAGCGGATCAGCTCGGTGACCAGCTCCTCGCGCAGGCCGGGGATCTGCCAGTCGAAGCCCTCGCCGGTGACCTGGTTGAGCACCTGGAGCGGGATGTGGACGGTGACGCCGTCGGCGTCCGCGCCCGGCTCGAACTGGTACGTGACCCGGAACTTCAGGCCGCCCTGGCGCCAGGAGTCCGGGTAGTCGGCCTTGGTGACCGCCTCCGCCGACTCCCGGATGAGCATCTCCCGCTCGAAGTCCAGGAAGTCGGGCTGCTCGTGCCGCTTCCGCTTCCACCAGGAGTCGAAGTGCGCGCCGGAGACGACGTGTTCGGGAACCCGCTGGTCGTAGAAGTCGAAGAGGGTCTCGTCGTCGACCAGGATGTTCCGGCGCCGGGCGCGGTGCTCCAGCTCCTCGACCTCGGTCAGCAGCCTGCGGTTGTCGGCGAAGAACTTGTGGTGCGTGCGCCAGTCGCCCTCGACCAGGGCGTTGCGGATGAACAGCTCCCGGCTGACCTCCGGGTCGATCCGCCCGTAGTTGATCTTGCGCTGGGCGACGATCGGGACGCCGTACAGCGTGACCTTCTCGTACGCCATCACCGCGGCCTGGTCCTTCTCCCAGTGCGGCTCGCTGTAGATCCGCTTCACCAGGTGGCCGGCGAGCGGCTCGACCCACTCGGGCTCGATCTTCGCGTTGACCCGGGCCCACAGGCGGGAGGTCTCGACGAGTTCGGCGGACATCACGAAGCGCGGGGGCTTCTTGAACAGGGCCGAGCCCGGGAAGATCGCGAACTTGGCGTTGCGGGCGCCCACGTACTCGTTGCGGCCGCCGTCCCTGCGGGCGCCCGGGCCGGAGTCCTTGGACTCCTTCACGTCCTTCATGCCGATGTGCGAGAGCAGACCGGCGAGGAGGGAGACGTGGACGCGGTCGTCGGGGGCGTCCTCGTCGTTGAGGTGGATGCCCATCTGCTTGGCGACCGTGCGCAGCTGCGTGTAGATGTCCTGCCACTCGCGGATGCGCAGGAAGTTGAGGAACTCCTGCTTGCACATCCGGCGGAAGGAGGAGGAGCCGCGCTCCTTCTGCTGCTCGCGGACGTACCGCCAGAGGTTGAGGAAGGCGAGGAAGTCGCTGGTCTCGTCCCGGAAGCGGGCGTGCTGCTGGTCCGCCTGGGCCTGCTTGTCGGCGGGGCGCTCGCGCGGGTCCTGGATGGACAGCGCGGCGGCGATGACCATGACCTCGCGCACGCAGCCGTTCCGGTCCGCCTCCAGGACCATGCGGGCCAGACGCGGGTCGACGGGCAGCTGGGCGAGCTTGCGGCCGGTCTGCGTCAGCCGCTTGCGCGGGTCCTTCTGGGCCGGGTCGAGGGCGCCCAGTTCCTGGAGCAGCTGGACGCCGTCGCGGATGTTGCGGTGGTCCGGCGGGTCGATGAAGGGGAACTTCTCGATGTCGCCGAGGCCGGCCGCGGTCATCTGCAGGATGACGGAGGCGAGGTTGGTGCGCAGGATCTCGGCGTCGGTGAACTCCGGCCGCGCGACGAAGTCGTCCTCGCTGTACAGGCGGATGCAGATGCCGTCGGACGTGCGGCCGCAGCGACCCTTGCGCTGGTTGGCGCTGGCCTGCGAGATCGGCTCGATGGGCAGCCGCTGGACCTTGGTGCGGTGGCTGTAGCGGGAGATGCGGGCGAAGCCGGGGTCGACGACGTACTTGATGCCGGGGACCGTGAGGGAGGTCTCGGCGACGTTGGTGGCCAGCACGATCCGGCGTCCGGTGTGCGGCTGGAAGACGCGGTGCTGCTCGGCGTGCGAGAGCCGCGCGTACAGCGGCAGGACCTCGGTGAACCGGTACTTCTTCTTCAGCAGCGCGTCCGCCGTGTCCCGGATCTCGCGCTCACCGGAGAGGAAGACCAGGATGTCGCCCTGCCCCTCGGCCATCAGCTCCTCGACGGCGTCGGTGATCGCGGTGATCTGATCGCGGTCGGCGTCGTCGGAGTCCTCCTCGAGCAACGGCCGGTAGCGGACCTCCACGGGGTACGTCCGCCCGCTGACCTCGATGATCGGCGCGTCGTCGAAATGGCGGGAGAACCGCTCGGGGTCGATGGTGGCCGAGGTGATGACGACCTTGAGGTCGGGGCGCCGGGGCAGGAGCTGGGCGAGGTAGCCGAGCAGGAAGTCGATGTTGAGGGACCGCTCGTGGGCCTCGTCGATGATGATCGTGTCGTAGGCGCGCAGCTCGCGGTCGGTCTGGATCTCCGCGAGGAGGATGCCGTCCGTCATCAGCTTCACGAAGGTGCCGTCCGGGTCCACCTGGTCGGTGAAGCGGACCTTCCAGCCGACGGCCTCGCCGAGGGGAGTGGCCAGCTCCTCGGCCACGCGCTCGGCGACGGTGCGGGCGGCGATGCGGCGCGGCTGGGTGTGCCCGATCATGCCGCGGACGCCCCGGCCGAGTTCGAGGCAGATCTTGGGGATCTGGGTCGTCTTGCCGGAGCCTGTCTCGCCCGCCACGATCACGACCTGGTGGTCGCGGATGGCGTCGGCGATGACGTCCTTGCGCCGGCTGACCGGGAGCTGCTCGGGGTAGGTGACGGCGGGCACGCGGGCCCGCCGCTTGTCCATCCGCGCCTCGGCCGTGGTGATCTCGGCGTCGATCTCGGCGAGGACGGCGGCGTGGGCGTCCGGCTTGCGGATCTTGCGCGCGCCTTCGAGCCTGCGGCCGATCCGGTGCGCGTCGCGCAGCGAGAGCTCGGTCAGGCGGGGGGCGAGAGTGCCGAAGGCGGGGGCGGGATGCGTAGACATACGCCCCCCAGGATCTCATCCCGGGGAAATCGCGCGCCAACGATTTGACGCGGGCCCGTGACCAGGGCCGTCACGGGCGCACCCGCCGCCGGGCCCCGTCCGGGCCGGAGCCGCGTCCGCGGTGTGATCGGCCGGGCGGCCGGAGAGCTCCTAGGGAGCCGTCGGCGGCTGCTCGTGGCGTGCCGCCGGGCGGTCGCCCAGGGCGATGGAGCGCGCGGTGTTGGAGACGGCCTTGATGCCGAGGTAGGCGGTGGTCATGCTGCTCACCGCGGTGAAGGCGGCGGTCAGCACGCCGACGATCACCGCGCGGTCCCCGTCGAGGCGCCACACCCCGAAGACGGCGACGCCCGCGATCGCGAGATTGCTGAGGACCACGGCCAGCAGCCCGTACCTGGCCCGGTCCTTCTCCAGCTCGACGTCCCGAATGGCTCGTGCTTCGTCTCTGCTCATGGTGCCCCCCGGCTCTCTCGGCGCCACGCCGACCAGGCAGAACGTAGCGCCGTCCGGGAACACTGCCAAGCAGGGCGAAGGCCCCGTCCTGCCGGACGGGGCCTTCGGGCGTCGACCGCGACGCGAGGAGTCGGCGAGGGGGGTCAGCAGTGCCGCTGCCCCTGGCGGAACCCTGCCTTGAAGCCGTCCCTGAAGCCTCGCTGGTAGTCCCAGTTCGAGTACTTCTTGCCGTGGTGGAGGGCGGGGGCCCGCCGGTGGTCGTTCCAGTTGTCGTTCCAGTGGTTGTTCCAGTGGTCGTGCCGGTTGCAGTACCGCTGCGCCTGGCGCCACCCGGCCTTGAAGCCGTCCCGGAAGCCCCGCTGGTAGTCCTTGTTCGAATGTGGCGCCTTGACGGCGGCACCGACGTGCGTCGCGCTCGGTGCGGCAGAGGCGGCCTGCTCGAAGCCCACCGGGGCGAGGACGACCGCCGCGGCGATGAAGGCCGAACCCAGGACGCCTGCACGCTTCCTATGAGTCATGGGCATACTCGCCCCCTCTAGGTGATTTCGCGCTTTTCCTCAACTTTCACTCTAATCACCCGGATGGCGGCCGCAACTTTGGTCACTGATCATCGCCGTGAGCGCCCTGGAGCACGACTAAGCCCCTCTCCGGCAGTGCCGGAGAGGGGCTTGAGCCCTACTGAGGGCGATTGTGGCTGGGGCCGGGGTCGTGTCGGCCGCCCTTGGACGGCCCACAGACGGCCCAGCGCCGACCGTCACGAAATGGGTTCGGCAATCGGGGTGAGTGCCGAACCCCTTCCGGTTCACCGTCCGACGGTGAGTGCCCAGTGAACCTTAGGTGGGGCTGTCACGCTCACGGTGCCGTGATCGCGGGCGCGCTTCAGGGCGAGTTGGTTGAAGGTACTGCTGACCTCTCCATCCACGCATTCGAGGGCGAAGCTCAGCCCGACCGGTTCCACGGAGACGGTCAGGGTTCCCTTACCCTGGCAATTCACGAGGACTGACAGCGGCCCGGCCTTGATTCCGCCTCGGATCTCCAGCTCTCGATTGCCCGTGGCGTTCACGGCCTGCGCCACAACCTTCCCCTCGGGAAGCACCGGCGCTTTGGTCACAGTCTCCCCAGGAACGTTCTCAGCGCGCTCTGACGTCGGCGAGCTGGTCGGAGAGGTTGTGGACCGGGGCGGCGACGTATGAGGAGAAGGCGTGGCCCGGTCCTGATCGCTGGTGCAGCCCGCCAACGCAACCACCGCTGCGAGTCCCCCGGCGGCCGTCAATTTCCTCAGCTTTCCCACAAATACCACCCAACCCGGTAGGGGGAGTAGCTGACAACGGTCTTCTCGGGGGAGACCGTGCAATTCGTGTGAATCACGTAGCTGACCCCGGTGTGCTTGAGCCGGTAGACACCGTATTTGGCGTGCGTGGTCTTGTGGGGCGGGGTGTCCACGGCGATTTGGTTGCCGAGCTTGGCGGTGAGCTTCGCCGACACGGTGACGTTGAACTTGGCCTTGATCTTCACGAGCATCGTGTTGACCGACGTTTGCAGATCGCCGCTGACGGAGACACCTACCTCGCCCGTCACCTCAGAGGTGAAGGTCGACTTGGCGGTTCTGGAGGTGCCGTTGTAGTTCGCGTTCGTGGCCCCCACGCCCTGGTGGTACTGCTTGCCCTGCGACTTGGGCTTGTACACGAATTCAGTCTGACCGCAGTCTCGGCCGGCAGGTACTGCGTCGGGGTCCGGCTTGCCCGTGGGTTCATCGTTGACCGCGTCATCGGGAACATCGGTGACCTGTTCCTCGGGTTCCTGCGGCGGCGCGGTGTTGATCTCTACCGGGTTCTCTGTGGGGTTGGAGTCTGCATTCGCGGTCCCGCCTACTCCGAGGCAGAGCAGCAGTGCCGTGCTGGACGCGATGGCAGTTCGACGCATCCGTATACCCATGGGTTCCCCCTTGTTAGACGTCGTCTCATTTGGTGAGCCTGCGGTAACAGATGAGGCTGCAGGCGATGGCGGTGAAGGCCAGGAAGTGTTCGGCCTTGCGTTCGTAGC